>JBBDWQ010000029.1:0-22054 GCA_040902805.1 Acidimicrobiales bacterium | reverse complement strand
GCGAGCCGACATCAGGGGCAGCAAGGCGGCGGTTCCACCGCGGGCTAACGTCCGTTGAGATGCGACTTGACCAACTGCTGCTGACGCTCCACCTCTTGGCGGCGGCCACGTGGATCGGTGCCGCGCTGGCGGAACAGGTGATTGCGCGGCGCATGGGTCCCTCGACCGCCGACGCCGTTGTCGATCAGTTCGCTCGCGATGCCGAGGCTGTTGGGAAGACTCTCTTCGGGCCCGCTGCCCTCGTCTTGACGCTCACCGGCGTCGCACTCGTTGTCCGTCAGGACGTCTC
Organism: Acidimicrobiales bacterium; assembly: GCA_040902805.1. Lineage (GTDB taxonomy): Bacteria > Actinomycetota > Acidimicrobiia > Acidimicrobiales > VFJN01 > VFJN01. The sequence continues at coordinate 21,765 of JBBDWQ010000029.1, read as the reverse complement.
ATGGGGAGAGCTGTGGATTGTGCTGGGCATTGGTGCGCTGCTCGTTGCGGGTGCCGTTGGTGGCGGGTTCCTCATTCCTGAAGGTCGACGGATCGCAGCATTGGCGAACCAGCAGGGCCACGATCCGGTCGAGGTCCGATTGCGCGCGCGGCGCAGGTTCCTCGTTGCCCGGATCGACCTCGCCATTCTCATCCTCGCGGTGGCCGACATGGTCTTCCGGCCGGGTGCTTGATGCTCCCGGGGGATGTGCCGGTCGAGTTCGCGTAGTCGAGCTCAGCGTGCGTCACAAGAGTGCCAGCGGGATCACTCGCCCACAGGCTCCCCCGCAGGCGCCGATTCTGGGGCACCCATCACCGGCCTGTTCGGGCGACGTTCGGGTCCCTCGACGCGCGGCGAAGTCGGGCGGATCTTCACGCTTGAGCCCGACCACGTCGGGATCGAGACCTTTGACGATCTCGTTGGGCAGATCGCGTAGTCACATCGCTGGATGGCGGTGGACGGACGCCTCGTCCCAAATGCAGCGTAGACATAGCCGTAGACATAGCAATGCTGGGATCGAGTCGGCTACCGGGAGTGGCTCGTCAGGACGTGACAGGCTCGCGGCGAGCAGCGCCGACGACTGAGCACTGCGTAGCTAGCGGCCCGGGTGTGGTGCCGAGTCCTTCTGCTGTTCTTGACGCAGGATCTCCTCGACGAGGTGGAGGCACTCGTTGCAGACCTGTGCGCCCTTCCCATGAGCGGTGTGGGCCATCCATTCGACCTTGCGGGCCTGCTTCCCGCAGAAGCTGCATCTCGTTGCCGGATCGTCGGCCAGGCCGATCTCGTCGTCGGTCGCGCCATCACCGACCTGGCGGACTGTGACGGCACAACGATCACAGATGTACACGTGTGGACCAGCGATGAGCTTGGCGCACTCCTTGCTGGTGCGTCCGCAGAACGAGCAGATGAGCGTCACCGGAAGGTCGTCGACTTCGTCGGCGGTGACGGGGTCGGCGGCGCCCACGATCTGATGGACCCTCTGATGGGATAGCCCGAGGGCGTCCGCGATCTCCCGCAGTGGGGTGCCGTCGACGTAGAGGTGGCGCACGGCCCGATGAAAGCCGGACCGGGCCCGCTCGGCATCGTCCTGGAGCTGTTCGAAGGTCTCTCGCCGCTGCAGGGCCACGGCCAGTAGATCCGGATCCAACCTCATCCGTCTAGTGGTACTTGACGAGTCCTGGTTTCGTCAAGCACCACTAGACGGAATGTCGTGCTGGCTTGATCAGCCGGCGAACGCTTCGCTGAAGATGTCGTGCAGCTCCTCGCTGTACTCGCCGCTGAACCCACAGCCGTTGACGAGACCGCCCGTGGCGGTGACGAGGTAGCGGTGACCCTCCTCGAGCTGGATGCCATCGAGCTCGATCATCTGCGCCTCAGTGGCCTCCTTGTCCTGTGTGACCACCACGTCGTCGCTCTCGCCGCCCTTGAACCAGGTCGACACGGCGAGGGTCACCTGCTCACCGTCGATCTGGGTGACCGTGCCGTCGAAGGCCAGGTCGACCGGGGCGAGCACCTCGGGAGTGAGCTGCATGCACATGCCCATGGAGGGCCCCCCGGTCGGTGCCGGGGCCGCAATCGTGGTTGCGCTGCGGCTGTCGTCATCGCGCAGTGCGACGGCGCCGATAGCAATCGCGAGGACGACGGCGGCTGCGGCACCGATGGCCAGCCCCCGTCGCGCAGGTCCGGTCGATCGCTTGTCGTCGAGAGGGATGGGAGTTGTCATTCCTGGGTCGGTCATCACGTGCTCCATGAGGGCTCGGGCCCGCGGGTTGCGGGCGTCATCGACGTCTTGCGTGGCTGGCGACGGATCGGCGGCCCGTAGCCGGAGCTCGAGGTCGTCGGTCATGTCACCTCCTCGCTGTTGTCATGCCCTATGTGTCCGGCTGCGGCCGGAACCTTTCCGAGCGCGACACCTAGGCGGCGCTTCGCACGATGCAGCCGAATGGACACGGCATTGGCCGAGGTGTCGAGCACGGTCGCGATCTCCGCAGGGGTCAGGTCTTCCCATGCCCAGAGGCGCAGCACCTCCTGGTCCGATGGTGCGAGGGTGAGGAGAGCCTGGTGCAGTCCGGGGTCGGGCGGCTCCTCGACCCCGTCGTCTCGCCGGCGCTCCCACCGGCCCACCTTGTCGATGAGCCGTGCCCGTCGCCGCTCCCCGCGGCGCAGGTTGGCCAGGCAGTTGGCGGCGACGCGGTAGGTCCACGGCAGCGGAGCATCGGTCGGCACCTCATCGAGCCGGCGCCAGATGACCAGGAGTGTGTCGGCCACGACATCGTCGGCCACGTCCGACGGGGCGCGACGGCGCGCGAAGCGCTGCAGCGGCTCGTAGACGAGGTCCACGATCGTTTCAAAACGCTGGCGGTTGTCCTCCACGGCACCTATCACGCAGTCACCGGGTCATCTGACGATCGCCGGGCGAACCTGGTTCCCGGCGCCGTCGGGGATCTAGGTGCGAGCGATGACCTCGTCGCCGTACTTGGCGAACGCGGTGCGCTGGCCCTCAGGGTCAAAAGCAAGCGGCGGGATGACCACCCGTGTCACGCCGAGATCTGCCAGCGCCTTGACCTCATCGAGCGCCTTGCTCCCAAGCGCGCCATTGCCGCCCGCGGTGACCTCGATGGTGTCCGGGTCGCGGCCGTGCTCCACGGCGGCGGTGCGCATCACCGAGATGAGCTCGGCGAGGTCCTCATGGCTACCGCGTCCTGGGAAGAACCCGTCACCCAACCGTCCGGCTCGCCTCGCGGCCACCTTGCTGTGGCCTCCCACCACGATGGGAACCGACCCCTGCGTCGGACGAGGACGGGATATGGCACCAGCGAAGGACGAGTGGGTGCCCTGGTGCGTTGCCTCGTCTTGCGTCCAGAGCGCCCGTAGCGCAGCCACGTAGTCGTCGGTGCGTGCGCCTCGATCCGCGAATGAGATGCCGAGGGCGTCGAACTCCTCCTCGAGCCAGCCGACACCGATGCCCAGCTCCACTCGGCCGCCCGAAAGACGGTCGAGCGTGGCGACCTCCTTGGCGAGCACGATGGGATTCCGTTGGGGCAGGATCAGGATGCCCGTGCCCAGGCGAATCGTCGACGTCGACGCGGCCACGTAGGTGAGCCAGATGAGGGGATCAGGGATGTCGGAATCCTCGGGCCCCGGCATCCTGCCGGTGGGGCTGTACGGATACGTCGACGCATATCCCGCGGGCACGATCGTGTGCTCAACCGTCCACAAGGACTCGATGCCGTTGGCTTCTGCCGCTTGGGCCAGGGCCACCGCGCCCTCTGCGTAGGCCATCGGGCCGACATTCGCGAACGCCACTCCGAACTTCATTGCCGATCCTCTCGTCACCCTCGTCTGTCTTCGGAACCTAGTGGTCGGGGCCGATCACAGCTGCGGTGTCCGACCCGATCTGGGGCGGGAGAAGCGACCCGGACCAGTCGCGGCGCCAAGAGCAGGGTCGGTTGCGTGCACCGTGGCCGCCGTCGGCTGCCCGCCCCTGGTGCCAAAGGTTCCGAGCCGTTGCGGAGCGGGGACCGGTAGTCGGGCCGACCAGAGCGCGGCAGCTCCGCACAGCAGGAGCACGAGAGCCGCCAGGCCCCGGTGTTCGACCACCGCGGCGATCGGTGAAGCCCCTAGCGGAGGGTTGCCGCCCTGCACGATCGGTGCTGTTGCCGTGAGGCCTCGGTCACTCGGTGGGAGGGCGGGGATGAACCCAGCATCGGACGCAATTGGGGGCAGGTCGACGCCGCCGATCGCAGAGACGTCGGTGTCGGTCGAGCCAAAGTCAGGGAGCACGAAGTTCGTGTCCGGGGCTACGCCCGGCGTGGTCACCAGCGAAGCATGCGTCGGCGCCTCGAAGACGAGCTGGAAGGTGGATCCGTTGGCCCCCGCCGGTTGGTCAGGCTCCACACCCGGCACAAGGGTGACGTCCACGATTCCGTCAGACACGAGCGGCTCGAGAGCGAACGTCCACGACGCGCCATCGTCAGACCGAATCCCGTTGACCGAGCCCTGCTCGCAGGCGGGGAACGGCTTGAAGTTCCAGTTGCCGCCAGAGGCGGTGTCCCACGCCGACCCCGTGACGCACGCAGCGAGCACGGCGGTGTCGCCTCCGACGTCACCCCCCTCAGCCACAGTGAGCACGAGAACGGGCGACGTCTCCATGTCGCTGAGCTCGAAGTGCAGAGCCGCGAGCGCCGTAGCTCCATCGGGTGCCCCGGCGACCATGAGTCCACCGTCCGGCACGTTCGGTGTCGGGAGAAGCACCGGTACGGTGCCGTCGTTCACCCGCCACCACCACCCCGACTTGGCGAGCTCTGCGGCATGAGCATCGAGCGGAACCAGCGCCAGCACCACACCGGCGATCAACAGCGCGATGCCCGCGCCAATGCGAAGGCGGCGCGGGACGGCCACCGTGCTCATCGCTCGTCGTCCCGGGCCCCTACGAGGGCGCCGTCGGTCGCAGGATTGGCCCGCGCCCGTGGCTTCGCCCGCCTCGGGGCTCTTGCCTGTGCCGGACCCCCGGATCGGTTGATGGCGGCCAGGTCCCCTCCGAGGTACGACGAGATCACGTGCGGATCCGAGATGACTTCCTGGGGCGTCCCTTGGGCGATGGGGTGGCCGAGCTCGAGAGCGATCATGCGATCTGAGATGCTCGTGATCAGCGGCATGTCATGCTCGATGACGAGCAGCGCGCAGCCGGTCTCGGACTGAATCCGCTCGAGCAACGGTCCAAGCGCCTCGGTCTCCTTCTGCGCGATCCCCGAGGACGGTTCATCGAGCAAGAGCACCTTGGGATCGTGAGCGATGCACATGGCCAGGTCGACGATACGTCGCGATCCCGTCGAGAGCTCGCGAACGAACTTGTCGCGATACGCGCCCAGGTGCATCAGCTCCACCAGGTCTGCGACGGTCCAGGCGACGTCCTCTTCGAGCCGGACCACTCCGGGAAGCGACAGCAGCGAGGCCAGGTGATCGCGCACCTCGAGGTGGCGCTCGAGGCCCAGAGCCAGGTTCTCGGTGACGGTCAGCGACGGCACCAGGCGGGCGTCCTGGAACGAGCGGCCAAGGCCCTGCGACGCTCTCCGGTCCGGAGAGAGATCTGTGACGTCCACCCCGTCGAGCACGACGTGACCGCCGTCGAGCTTCGTGAACCCGGAGATGAGATCGAAGATCGTGGTCTTCCCGGCACCGTTAGGACCGATGAGGCCGAGGATCTCGCCTTCTCGGAGCTCGAAGCTCGTGTCGTCCACCGCCTGGATGCCGCCAAAGCGCTTGGTGAGCCCCTCTGCCGCGAGCACGACAGGACGCTCAGCCAGCGATGCCGCATGGACGACCTGAGCGGCGGCGAGCGCCTTCGCTCCCTTTGCGTCAGCAGGCTTCTTGCTCGCTGCGCCCTTGCCCGTTGCCACAGAGGTGCCTTCGAGGAACACAGAGCGCACGATGTCGTCGCGCTGCACGAGCTCGGCGGTGGGTCCCTCGAAACGAACCTCGCCCTTCTCCATGAAGTAGGCCCGTTCCGCCAGCGTAAGGGCCACGTTGATCGACTGCTCGACGAGCAGAACTGCGGTGCCGCTCTGCTGGATCTGCCGCACGACGACGAGCAGCTGCTCGACGATGGTTGGAGCGAGCCCGAGTGACAGCTCATCGATGATGAGCAGCTTTGGCTTGGCAATGAAGGCCATGCCGAGGGCGAGCATCTGCTGCTCGCCGCCGGACAGGTTGCCGGCCATCTGGTCGATGCGATCGCGCAATCGTGGGAACAGGTCATAGACCTCAGCCGTGGCCGCCGCGAGGTGCGACGGGTCGTCTCGGTACAGCCACCCCGCGGCGCGGAGGTGCTCCGCAACCGTCAAGGTCGGGAAGACCGCCTTGCCGCCTGGGACCTGCACGATGCCCAGCTCCGCCGTCTGCCCCGGATCCGAGTGGGTGATGTCGCGCCCTTCGAAGAAGATCGCTCCACCCATCGGATCGGTGGTGCCGCTGATGGCGCGCAGCAGCGTCGACTTGCCCGCCCCGTTCGTGCCGAGCAATGCCACGATCTCGCCCGGCATGACGTCGAGATCGACGCCAAACAGAACCTGCACCTGGCCGTAGGCAACCTCCACGTTCCGGCAGGTGAGCAGCGCACCGGGAACGCCCGATTCCTGCTTCGAGCGGATGCCCGCCTCAAACATGAGCGTGTTGTACGCCTGCTCTGCGTCGCGACGGACGAAGGGCCGCATGCTCATGTAGATGAGACCCGCTACGGCTAGGAGCGCCGACAGAATCGCGATGCCGTAGCGGTACCCCTTGTCCTCACCGATGGACGCCACGATCGGGCTGAGGAGCAACGCGCCGAGGCCGATGAAGAAGACGAAGTAGCCGAGGGCCTGCGATCGCAGTCGGGGTGGCGCGATGGCTGCCAACAGCGGAAGGCCGAACGAGTTGAAGCTCGTGCCCATGCCGATCACGAAGACGAACACGATCGACAGGCCGATCCACGGGGCTGTCGCGAGGAAGAGCAGTCCGGCCGCGGCACCGATGAGCGTGATGCCCCCCAGAACCGACAGGCGGGGGAGGTCGCCGTTCATGAGCGCTCTGGTGGAGTGGCGGGAGCCGAGCTGTAGCCCGACGAGCGATCCGAGCGAATAGAGCATCGTGATCGCGCCTCGCGCCGTGATGCTTTCGACGTTGTAGACCTTCTCGAAGAAGAAGTTCAGGAAGATCGCGATCGGGACCACGCTGGCGCCGATGAACAACGCCGCCCACCACGACCGCTTCAGGCTTGGGATGCCCTTGAGCCGCCGCCACGCTTCGGTGAAGGGGACCTTGTCGGCCGTCGCGTCGGCCCGCATGGCCAAGGCCTGGTCGATCGACGCGCCGCGGACCGGCTCGCGGAGGCGCGAGAGCAACGTCCACGCGATGAAGGTCGGGACAGCGAGGAGCATGAAGCCGAGCCGCCAGCCCACCAGGTCGGCGAGCAGCGCACAGAGCAGCACCAACCCGCCGCCGACCGCGTTGGCGGATCGGTGCAGGCTGTAGATGCGGCCGTGCTGCATCGGGGGGTAGTAGTCAGCGAGGAGGCTGACGTGGACCGGCTCGTTCATCACGCGGCCGAGGCCCGCACCGAAGCGGGCGAGGACGAGCAGACCGAACGCCCCGACGAAGCCCGATAGGCCCGTGAGCACCGTCATCGTCCCCCAGGCCAGGGCGGCCAGTGACACCATGTGCACCCGGTTGCGCCGATCGGCGTGGAAGCCCACCGGGACCACCAGCATGATCACGAGGGCTGCCGACAGCGAGCCGACGGTCACGATCGTCGACTCAGCTACATGAAAGGTGTCGCGGATGTTCGGGGCGACGACGCCGTAGGTCACCTGGTCGAGCTCGTCGACCATGTTGAGCAGGAACAGGACGAGCAGCGGGAGCGAAGCCTCGTCGCCCACAGCCTCCTGCATGAGCCGGCGGGGACCCTTCACAATGCTGGTCCCTCGTCGGCCGGGGCTCCCTCGACCGCCAGCGCCAGCTCGTTGCCCGCGTCGCGCACGAGGCTGTCCGAGATGAGGCTGGGGACGTGGATGTCGTTCCGGGCGGCCACCCATCGCAGGAACGTGTCTCGGGCTCGGTACATGAGCTCCGACAGTCCACCCGGGACGAGCAGCAGCAGCAGCAGCAACCCGACGCCGCTCGTCAGGAGGCGCACGAAATCGCTGCCGCTGAACAGGAAGGGGACCCCTTCGACCCAGATTGCGCCCAGCATGGCTCCGGGCAGCGATGTGAGGCCGCCGATCACCGCGATCGTGAACACCGAGATCGAACGCTCCGGCGAGAAGGTGGTGGCGTCGACGCTGCCGGTCTTGAACGCGAGCAAGGCGCCAGCAAGGGCGGCGATGAACCCGGAGATGGCGAAGGCCGCCAGGCGAGTGCGGGCGAGGTTCACGCCATAGGCCTGGACGCCCCGACCGTTGTCCCGCACGCCGATCATGACACGACCAGACCGGTTGCGACGTAACGATCTCGCCGCGAGCAGCGAAAGCCCCAAGAAGAACAAGCAGACGAAGTAGTAGCGGGTGTCCGACGCGACGTCGAACCGGCCGTAGAGGCGCGGTCGCCCTACGACATCTCCCTGCTCGGGAAGCGCCCATTGGAAGTAGTCGCGGTTCAGGAAGAAGTACTGCACCGTGAACGCGAAGGCGAGGGTGGTGACTGCGAGGAACAGACCTTGGATGCGTAGCGCCGGCAATCCGATGAGGACTGCGGCGATGGCGCCAGCGACTCCTGCGGCAATGAGACATGTGAAGAAGTCGGCGTGGGCATGGGTGGTGAGCCCTCCGGCGACGCCGGCGCCGATGCCGGCAAAGCCGAACTGTCCGAGGCTGATCTGTCCGGACCAACCGGTGAGGATCACGAGCGACACGCCGACGATGGCGATGATCACAACCAGGGTGAAGCGGCCGGCAAAGCGATCCGGAAGCAGGATCGGGAGGGTCACAGTCAGGAAGAGCACAAGGGCCGCCACAACGCTCTTCGCGTACCCCACCTCGGTCGTGTCTCGTAGCTCCGTAGGGATCGGCCGGTACTCCTTGGCCGACTGCCAGGTCCCGATCGCGGTGTCGAACGCCCGGGCCAGCCGTGCGCGCTGCGCCAGCAGCGCAACGAGGATCACCACGAGCATGATGGCGACAGACAGCGACGCCTTGCGGGTTCCGTAGAGCGCGGACTGATCGATGATGCCGATGCCCATGCCGGCGACGACGCACAGCGGCAGGCTGTCCATCCGGGCCACCACCGCGGCGGCGAGTCCGTAGAGGAGCACCGACGGTCCCACGGAGCTTCCCAGTGTGAGCCCCACCATCGGTGCCCGCAGGAAGACGGCAGTAGCAGACAGCACTGCGGCGATGATCCAGACCACGGTCGACACTCGGCGCACCGGGATTCCGAGCAGCGCGGCTCGCTCCCCGTTCTCTGCCGATGCACGCACCGCAATCCCCATGTCGGTGAACCGGAAGAACGCTCCCAGAGCCAGGCAGGCGATCCCCGTCACGACTGCCGCGACAACGAAGTCACCCGTGAAGCGGAGGGGTGACACGTCGAAGCCGAATCGTGTCCAGGGGGTCTTGAAGGCGCTGCTCGTCACGAGCTCGCCGGTGATGGAGGTCTGGGCCTGGAACTCAAGGACGAGCAGGAGCAGCGATACGCCGATCGTGGCGACGGTGACGATCAGCCGTGGAGCGTCCCTGAAGCGCCGGATGAACACGACCTCGACGAAGGCACCAAGGAGGGCGCCGCCGATCACCACGATCGGCACGACGACGAAGTAGTTGACGTCTTTGCGGAGGATCAGAAGCAGCGCGATCACCGCCGGCACCGAGCCAAGCTGCGCCTGGGCAAAGTTGATGATGCGGTTGGCGCGGTAGACGAGGATGAGCCCCATACCGAGCAGCCCGTAGAGCAGTCCGATCGTCGCCCCGTTCAGGAAGATGGCCCTCGGAACCGCGTCGGATCGCAACCCGAGCTCGAGCGGACCGAGGTGCAACCGCCCGAAGACGATCTGCACGGAGACCTCGACCAGCACGATGTAGCAGACCACCAGCTTGAGTGGCGGGCCGATCTTCGTGTCGCGCCACGCACTGAGCGCGATCTGAGCCGGCCGCGCGACTGCGGCAGCTCTCATTGCGCCTTCGCCGGGACGGTGAACTGCGACGGAAGTTGGTTCTGTCCGGGTTCGTACCTGCGTCCACCGTTCATGTCGACGTAGGCGCCCTTCTTCCCGTCGATCGTGGAGGTGGCCGCCGCATCCCAGTACACCTCACGGAAATCGGAGATGGCGTTGTAGTCGCCGGGTCCGAACTTGATCAGATACACGCTGGGGTTTCCCTTGGTCTCGGCCCAGCCGCCGGTACGGGAGCGAGCGCCCACCATTCCTCGTTCCACGGTGAGCGGTGACAAGGAGGGCCCCGCCTCCTGGATGAGGGAACCGATCAGGGTCCAGTAACCCGTCGATAGGTTGCAGCCCCCACATGCTGAGCCGGAGTTCCCGGAGGCCTTCCAGATCTTCTGGGCGTCGCTCTGCTCGAAGGGAACGGGCTTGACCAGCTGGCTCGGCCCGAAGGCATGCGCCCACTGGGCCTGGTCGTAGAGCCGACCGAGCACGTCGTAGTCGAGCAAGTTCTGGCCTGGCAGCAGCCACTCCGGGAAGTAGTTGTTCTGTGTCGCTCCGCCCGTGAGGAACACCGGTGCGATCGCGTCCCCCATGAACGCGACGGTGGTGACCTTCGCGCTCACGAGCCCAGCGATGGTGACTCGTGTCTGTTCCTGGGCGCGGTTGATGTCCGATTGATAGGTGAAGACCGGCACGTCCTTGCCGCTGCACTTCTCGACGAGGGCTTTCACGCGGGCAGCGTTCGGTGTCGAGGCACCGTTGCCGTTGTCGGGGATGATCACCCCGAGCTTGCGCGGGGTGTTGCGGCCGCCGATGTCCCGATGGATGAGCACCCCTGCGTTCGTGGCGGTTCCCTTGGCCATCTTCTTGCAGTAGTACTCGGAGATCTCGTCGGCGGACTCGGTACCGCTCGGGAAGACGTCCCAGCGATAGGGCCGGCGGCCGCTGTAGAAGCTGACCTCCATGCTCGGCCCTCCGAGGCTGAGGATTCCGGCGCGCGACCACACGTCGTGGGTCTCCGGCCCCGCTGCATAGTGAATGACCATGAACGGATTCATCTTCACGACCTCGGCCGCGGCCTGACGGCTCTTGGCCGGGTCCGGCGGGGTGAGCGGGCAGTCACCGATCACCCGCTTGAACACGATCTTGCGGCCGTAGAGCTCGTAGTTCTGGTTGAGGAACTTGACTGCAGCGGTGTCCATGGCCGCGGCCTCTTCCTCTGAGGCGGCGAGGCCCTGAGTGGCGAGGATGGCATTGACCTGCTCGTTGGGCTCGCATTGGAAGTTGACGACGAGGATCTCTTTGGCCGTGACCCCGCGGTACGTGGCCCCTCCGTTGTCGCCGACGAACTTCGGGCGACAGGGTGGCGAGTTGTAGATCACGTTCGTCTGGCGACCGTTCTTGCAGTGGCTCGTATCTCCCGCCGGGAGTCCCGATGCGTTGCCGCCGGTGTCGGATCCCGCCGAGGCCCCGCCCGACCCGCCGTCGGTTCCGCCCCCGCCACCAAGGCCGTCGACGGACCCGTCGGTGGGAAGACCCGTTACGGGGTCGATCGGGAGCCCACCGTCCCCGGTGGGGGAGTACGTGCCGTCACTCCCCTCGAGCGGGGCCAGCGAGGTCACCTGCGAGCCGTCGCTCGACTTCGACGGTGCACCGACGATGATCACTGCCTGGAGCGCAGCGAGCGCAATGAACGGCGCGTAGAGCTGGAGCCACGACTTGCGCACCTGGAAACCCCCCATGTAGTTCGTCGGGTCAGCCGATCCGGCCCCTCGGCGACCCCCATCTGTCAACAGGGTGAGGTTCGGGGTGGAATTGGCTGATTCCTGCACAATTCCGACCCAACGGTCAAGACGGCCGGTTCGCGGCCTTGGCGCTACTCGGGTTGGTCAGCTCTGCAGCGGCAGGAGGGCGTCGGCGACTTCGGCCAGGTGGTCGCCCCAGTGGGGCGGTTCGACGACCGGTACGACCACGAACTTTGAGCCCCCGGCCTCCAGATGCCGCTCGATCATGGCCCGGAGCTCGTCCAAACCCGCTGCGACGACCTGTCCAGGGTCGACGCCCGGGCGGCGCGCCGAGATGGCCGCCAGCACCGGCTCGGCGAGGGGACCGTCGCTGTAGGGAAGTAGGGCGCCGAAGTGTTCGGTGTCGATCATGCGCCCGGCTTCCGCCGCGTGCTTCTGGACGATCGGGATGCCTGCCCGAACGTCGTCGGGGGTGCAGAAGGACGGGAGCCACCCGTCACCGAGCCGACCACAGCGCTTCAGCTCTGACGGGGCGACACCACCGAGCCAGATCTCGAGCGGTGACTGCGCTGGGAGCGGGTGCACCACTGCGCCGCTGTACTGGTGGAACGGCCCCGAGTGGTCGACCGTCTCTCCGGCCCAGAAGCGACGGAGCAGAGGCACCGCTTCGTTGAAGCGTGCGGCCCGCTCGGCGCGCTGCACCCCGAAAGCCTGTTGCTCGGCAGGGTCGACGGCGCCCAGGCCAAAGGCGGGCAGGAGTCGCCCCCCAGATAGGCGGTCGAGTGTCGCCAGCTCCTTGGCGAGCAACATCGGGTTGCGGCCGGGCACCACAAGTACGGAGAACCCAAACTTGATCCGCGTGGTGAGCCCGGCCGCCACCCCCAGGGCGACGATCGGATCGGGGCAGTCACCTGTCACCCGTTCAGAGAGCCACAGCGAGTCGAATCGCAGCGCCTCGAGGGTGGTGACCATCTCGGCGAAGCGCTCGTGGTCCGTGGACGCTCGCGTTCCAAGTCCGAAGCCGATCCGCACCTTCATCCTCGCAGCCTGCCACGGTGCGTTGGGCCGCGTAGGTTCTCGCCATGACCACAATCGACCTCGCAACGCCGTTCCGACTCGACGGGAGAGTGGCCGTTGTCACCGGGGCTTCGAGTGGGCTGGGTGACAGGTTCGCTCGCGTCCTCCATGCGGCGGGCGCGACGGTGATCGCCTCCGCCCGCCGGACCGACCGCCTCGATGCCCTCGCCGCGGACCTCGGCGAGCGGCTCGTGCCCGTGACCTGTGATGTGTCCGTTGATGCCGACTGCGAGCGGCTCGTCGAGACGGCGATCGGTCTGGACGGTCACCTCGACATCCTGGTGAACAACGCCGGGGTGGGCGGACCCGTACCGGCCGAGCACGAGCCCATTGAGGACTTTCGCGGCGTGGTCGATGTCAACCTCAACGCCCTCTTCCTCCTCAGTCAGCTCACGGGACGGCACATGATCGAGCGCCGCAGCGGCACGATCATCAACCTGGCCTCGGTACTGGGTCTGGTTGCGTCGACGCCGATCAAGCAGGCGTCGTATTGCGCAACCAAGGGCGCGGTGGTGAACCTCACCCGCGAGCTCGGCGCACAGTGGGCTCGCAAGGGCATTCGCGTGAACGCACTGGCACCAGGTTGGTTCCGATCCGAGATGACAGAGCTCATGTTCGAGGATCAGGGCGCGAACGACTTCATGACGAGGAATTGCCCAATGGGCCGCGCCGGTGACGCGCATGAGCTCGATGGAGCGCTGTTGTTCCTGGCAAGCGATGCCAGCAGCTACATGACCGGACAGACCCTCACCGTCGACGGCGGGTGGGTAGCGCGCTGAGCTGCCGGGGCGTGGCCATGGCGATGGCCACGAGCCCTGCGAGCACCAGGCCGATGCCCGCCACAGCTGCCGGGGTGAGCTCCTCGTCGAGGAGCACGATGGCGAGCATTGCCGCCGTGAGCGGTTCGGCCAGCGACAGAGTCGTGGCCGTGGCCACACGCACGCCGATGATGCCGCGGCCGAACAACAGGTAGGCGAGGGCGAGGCTCACCACTCCCAGCCACAGCACGGTTGCGATACCGCTCGCGGTCAGCAGCGGTCCGATGCCAGCGATGATGCCCAATGGGAGTAGCAAGGTGGCGCTCAGCGCAAACACCCAGGTCATCACGAGATCAGGGTCGTGCCGCTCGGTCAGGTGCTTCGACCACAGCGCGAAGCTCGCGTACCCGAGGCCGGCGCCGAGGGCGAGGAGGATCCCCCGTGCGTCGACGGGGTCGCCACCACTGTCGGTGGTAGCGAGCAGCGACACGCCCGCCAGCGCCAGGGTGGTGGCGACCGCCCAACGCCGGCCAGGGCGCTCGCCGCGCACGAGCCAGCCAAGCGCCCCGCCCCAGATCGGCCCGGACCCGATACCGACCACGGTGCCGATCGCCACGCCAGCGAGGCGCACGCCGCCGAAGAAGCAGAGCTGGAACGCGGCTGCCGTCAGCGCGGCGCCGAGGAGGGGCTGGCGTTCGATCTCGCGGACTCCGGCAACGAGCCGACCGCGCGCTGCGGCGATGGCGAGCAGCACCAGGGCGCCGATGACGTTGCGTGCCGACCCGAACGCGATCGCGCTCGCGTCGTCGGGGCCAAGCGCCTGTGCCGTGCCGGTTGTGCCCCAGCACACCGACGCGGCGATGACGAGCAGCCGTGCCCGGGTGACGCTGACCGGCGCGGATTGGGGGAGATCGACCGTGGCTACAGCAGTCCGCGCAGGAACTCGCGGGTGCGGTGGAGCTCGTCGGCAGATCCGAGCTCCACAACGAGGAGGTCGGTGAGACCGGTGGAGAAGATCTGAGGGAGCCAGAACGAGCCGAAGCCCTCTGTGGCAGCGAGGTGGGCCGAGTTCACCACCTTGTCGACGTTGCCGGATCCGGAAGCAGCCCCTCCAAAGATCCCGATGCGCATGGGTCGACCCTACCGAGCGCTAGAGGAACGAGTTCGCTGGATCACCCTCGACCCTGTGACCATGTACGGGTGCTACAGGTCCGCGAGCTCGCAGTGGAGGTTGGTGGCTCCGTCATCATGGACGGCGTCAGCTTCTCGATCCGCGCCCGCGACAAGGTGGGCCTGGTCGGCCGCAACGGAGCCGGCAAGACCAGCCTCTTGAAGGTGCTGGGCGGTGGGGCCGATCCCTTTGCCGGAGTTGTGCACAGGACCGGTGGCCTCGGCTACCTCCCGCAGGACCCCAAGATCGAAGGCGTGGACGACAGCACGTCCGCCGTCCGGCACATCCTCTCGGGGCGCGGATTCGACGACGCCATGACCCGCCTGGAGAAGCTCCGCCTGCAAATGGAGGAGGATCCCTCTGAGCGGGCAGTGGATCGCTTCACGCGCGCTGAGGAGTCGTTCAACAACGACGGGGGCTATGCGGCGGAGGCCGAGGTCCATCGGATCGCGGCTGGCCTCGGTCTGGAGGCAGATCGGCTGGGCCTGCCCATCAGCGCCTTGTCTGGCGGTCAGCGTCGCCGAGTGGAGATTGCTCGCATCCTCTTCGCGGGGAGCGATGTGCTGCTCCTAGATGAGCCCACCAACCACCTCGACAGCGATGCGAAGGGATGGCTCCTCGGCTTCATGCGCGCGTATCGCGGTGCTCTCCTGGTGATCAGCCACGATCTCGATCTGCTCGATGAGGCCATCACCCGCGTGCTGCACCTCGATCGCTACGACGACGCCAGCCTCGGGACGATGGAGGAGTACAAGGGCACCTACAGCCAGTATCTCGTCGCCCGGGAGAAGGACGAGATCCGTCTCGCCAAGGTGGCGCAACGTCAGGCCAAGGAGATCGACCGGCTCCAAACGTTGGTCGATCGGTTCGGCGCCAAAGCTTCCAAGGCATCTATGGCGCACAGCATCGAGAAGCGCATCGTCCGCCTCGAGTCCAGCGCAGTGGAGGTGTCCAAGGGCAACCGATCTGTGCACGTGCGGTTCCCGCCGCCGCCTCAGTCGGGACGTGTCGCGCTCGAGGGGTTCGACCTCGGTGTGCGCTACGGGAACCTAGGTGTGTTCGATGGCGTCGACTTTGCAGTCGAGCGCGGCGAGCGCCTGCTGATCATGGGGCTCAACGGCGCCGGCAAGACCAGCCTGCTGCGGGTGCTGGCCGGTGAGCTCGCCCCGAGCGAAGGGCGCTATGAGCTCGGCCACCACGTCGTTGCAGGGTATTACGCGCAGGAGCACGAGGGGATCCATGCCGGACGCACGATCCTCGAGCACCTGCGCGAGCAGGTGCCCCACGCCCCGGATCCGTTGCTGCGCTCGATCGTGGGAGCGATGGGTCTCACCGGTGACAAGGTGCACCAGGACGCCGGCACGCTCTCCGGCGGCGAGAAGACCAAGCTGGCGCTTGGCATCCTTGTGGCCGGTCGTCACAACCTGCTTCTGCTCGATGAGCCCACCAACAACCTCGACCCCGGTTCACGCGAAGCCGTGGCGGAGGGGCTGCGGGGCTGGCCCGGTTCGATCGTGCTCGTCAGCCACGACGCGCAGTTCGTGTGTGACCTCGAACCCGACAAGGTGCTCCTCATGCCCGACGGCACCCTCGACCACTGGGCCGACAGCTACCTCGACCTCGTAGAGCTGGCCTAGCAACCAACGTCTGTGAACGCTCACGTCCGCATAGCGGACGTAGACGTTCACAGACGTTGGTTGGTGATGGCTACGGGGGTGCTGACGAGGTCGAAGAAGTCGTTGCCCTTGTCGTCGACGACGATGAAGGCCGGGAAGTTCTCCACCTCGATCCTCCACACCGCCTCCATCCCCAGCTCCTCGTACTCGACCACCTCGACCTTGCGGATGCAGTCCTGCGCGAGACGGGCAGCCGGCCCGCCGATGGAGCCGAGATAGAAGCCACCGTGGGACGCGCAGGCGTCGGTGACCTGACGGCTGCGGTTGCCCTTGGCGAGCATCACGAGCGAGCCGCCGGCGGACTGGAACTCCTCGACGTAGGAATCCATCCGTCCCGCGGTGGTGGGGCCGAAGGAGCCTGACGCCATGCCCTCAGGAGTCTTGGCCGGCCCGGCGTAGTACACGCAATGGTCGCGCAGGTACTGGGGCATCGGCTCGCCGCCGTCGAGGCGTTCCTTGATCTTGGCGTGGGCGATGTCGCGGGCCACCACCATCGGCCCGGAGAGTGACAGGCGTGTCTTCACAGGGTGGCGAGAAAGCTCGTTTCGAATCTCGTCCATTGGGCGGTTGAGGTCGACGTGGACCACCGCGTCGTCGGCAAGGTCATCGTGGGTGACCTCGGGCAGGTAGCCGGCGGGGTCCTCCTCGAGCTGTTCAAGGAACACGCCGTGACGGGTGATCTTGCCAAGGGCCTGTCGATCGGCCGAGCAGGACACCGCGATCGCCACCGGACACGATGCACCGTGCCGCGGAAGACGAACGACCCGTACGTCGTGACAGAAGTACTTGCCACCGAACTGGGCGCCGATGCCGAAGCCTTGGGTGAGGGCGAGGATGTCGGCCTCGAGCTCCACGTCGCGGAATCCGTGTCCGAGGGCCGAGCCCTCGCGGGGGAGGGAGTCGAGGTAGTGGGCGGAGGCGTACTTTGCCGTCTTCAGAGCGAACTCCGCTGACGTACCACCGATCACAACAGCGAGGTGGTAGGGCGGGCACGCCGAGGTGCCGAGGGTGCGCAGCTTGTCATCGAGGAAGCGCAGCATGGAGGTGCGGTTCAAGACAGCCTTCGTCTCTTGGTACAGGTAGCTCTTGTTGGCCGAGCCACCTCCCTTGGCCATGAACAGCAGCTTGTACGCATCTCCGGCCGTGGCGTAGAGCTCGATCTGGGCGGGCAGGTTGGTGCCGGTGTTCTGCTCGTCCCACATCGTCAGAGGTGCCATCTGGGAGAAGCGCAGGTTGGACGTCTCGTAGGTCTGCTGTATGCCTCGGCTGATCGAGCGCTCGTCATCGCCGCCGGTGAGGACGCGCTCACCTCGCTTCCCCATCACGATGGCAGTGCCAGTGTCCTGGCACATCGGCAGCACACCGCCCGCAGCGACGTTGGCGTTCTTGAGCAGGTCGAGGGCAACGAACTTGTCGTTGGGGGATGCCTCCGGGTCGTCGAGGATCGTTCGGAGCTGACCCAGGTGAGCGGGTCGCAGCCAGTGGGCGATGTCACGGAACGCTGTACTGGTCAGAAGCGTGAGCGCCTCGGGTTGGACCTCGAGGAACGAACGGCCGCGAGTGTCGAAGGTGCTGACGCCCTCCGTGGTGAGCAGGCGATACGGCGTGTCGTCGGGTCCGATCGGGAGGAGCTCGGTGAAGGCGGCATCGGTCACCCCCAAGACGCTAGGGGCCGCCGTACCGTGGGGTCATGTCCGGAGATGAGTTCCGAGTCGAGCACGACACAATGGGCGAGGTGCAAGTGCCCGCCGAGGCCCGCTGGGGTGCCCAGACGCAGCGGGCGGTGGAGAACTTCCCCGTTTCGGGCCTGCGGCTCGATCGGGCGATGATCCGCGCGCTGGCGTTCATCAAGGGGCGCGCCGCGCTGGTCAACCATGACCTGGGTGTTCTCCCCGAAGATGTCTCGCTCGCCATCCGTGATGCGGCAGTCGAGGTCGTGGAGGGCACCTGGGATGACCACTTCCCGGTCGACGTGTTCCAGACGGGCTCGGGAACGTCGAGCAACATGAACATGAACGAGGTGCTCGCCAACCTGGCCAGCGAACGGTTGGGCCGGGCGGTCCATCCCAACGACGAGGTCAACGCCTCGCAGTCCTCGAACGACGTCTTTCCTTCCGCCATCCACCTCGCAGCGGTTCAGGAGACGGCGCTCTCACTGCTCCCCTCGCTCGAACATCTATCGGCCACGTTGGACGAACAGGCCCAGCGCCATGTGTCGGTGGTGAAGGCCGGCCGGACACACCTCATGGACGCCACGCCTGTGACGCTCGGGCAGGAGCTCGGAGGGTACGCGGCGCAGATCACCGCCGCCTCGGCTCGCTTGCAGGCGGCGCTGCCACGGGTGGGTCAGCTGCCGTTGGGCGGCACGGCGGTCGGAACCGGCCTCAACGCCCCTGTTGGATTCGCGGCGGCGGTAGCCGCGGCGCTCGGGGCTGGCTTGGGCCTGCCGCTATCCGAAGCGCCCAATCACTTTGCCGCCCAAGGCGCGCGCGACGAGCTCGTCAGCTTCTCCGGCGAGCTTCGGGCGCTTGGCGCCGGACTGCTCAAGATCGCCAACGATCTTCGTTGGATGGCTTCTGGACCCAAGACGGGCCTGGCTGAGATCCGGCTCCCTGACCTGCAACCGGGTTCCTCGATCATGCCGGGCAAGGTGAACCCAGTCGTCCCCGAGGCAGTGAGCCAGGTCGTGGCCCAGGTGTACGGCAACGACGCGGCGGTCGCCTTCGCCGGGAGTCAGGGCAACTTCGAGCTCAACGTCTACTTGCCCGTGATCGCCCGCAATCTGCTGGAGTCGATCCGTCTACTCACCAACGTGAGCTGGCTCTTCGCGGATCGCTGCATTGCCGGACTCGAGGTCGATGTCGAGCGGATGCGGGCCTATGCCGAGGCCACTCCTCAGGTTGCCACCGCGCTCAACCCGATCCTGGGCTACGAGCGAGTGGCCGAGCTGGTAAAGGAGTCGGCCAGTACTGGCAAGAGCATCCGCACACTGGTGATCGAGCACGGGCTGGTAGCGGAGTCAGAGATCGACGGTGTGCTCGACCTGTTGAAGCTCACCGAGGGCGGCGCCGCTCAGCAGTAGCTTCTCAGCCGGCGGCCGCGGACCCGGCGTAGGGCGACGGGTCACCCGCCGTCGGGATGAGCGGTGCCGACCAGCTGAGGTTCGTGGCGAGCGCGTTCGCCACCATCCGCCACTCCATCGGATCCCAGCCCTCCGCAACGGCAGCCACGTGGAGGTCGCCGCGGATGTGCATGAAGGCCGGGAGCTCGTTGAGCCCGAGGGCCTTGACCGCCGTGCGGTCGGGGTCGGCGAAGGTCAGCTGCTTGTCAGCCCAGGGACCGAGGAACTGGCGAGCCTCGTCCGCGGTTCCTGTGACCAAGAACCCCGCGTAGCAGTCGCCGCCATTGAAGTGGTTGAGGATCCGGCCGGAGGTCTCGAGCAGCCACGAGCTCTCATTGGTGAAGGGATCCAGCACGACCAGCGCGAGCTGGAAGGTGGTGAGCCAGCCCGAGATCGGACGGGGATCGCCGTTGATCGGGGCCAGCTGGAGATCGGCAGGGGGGTCGGTCGCCACGGTCGCAGACGGTAGCGCGGCCGGTTCGGCGCGAGCAGATCTGCGCGCCAGCCGTCCCTACAGTCATGAGGGCTACCGTCGCGGTGTGCATCCGATCGAGCGACTCCGCTACGTCGCACGAGCGTCCGGAGCCGATCAGGCTGTGCTCGTACGTGAGACAGCGCATGCGCTGGCTACCTTTCACGACGATCCTCCTGGCCTGGTGGCGGCCTGTCGTCGGATTGTCGATCGTCATCCGACCTCCGCCCCACTGTGGTGGCTCTGTGCGCGGGTGCTGACGGCGCCTGATGGGCAACATGAGGCCTGGGCCGCGGTCGAGGACATCGAACAAGACAAGACACCGTCGGAGCTCGGCTTCGCCCTCCCGGACAGCTCCACGGCCTGCGTGATCGGCTGGCCCGAGCTGGTAGGAGAAGCGCTGCCTAGGCGAGGTGACGTGGAGGTGCTGGCGGTCGACTCCCTCGGTGAAGGCAGCGGACTCGTCCGCAGACTGCTGCACGCCGGGATGGACGCTATCGATGTGCCTCCGTCGGGGCTGGGCGCCGCGGTCTCCGCCTGCGATGTGCTCCTGCTGGAGGCGGTAGCGCTTGGACCCACCGGCTTCATCGGTGTGAGCGGCTCGCTGGCGGCCGCCGCCGTCGCCCGGCAAGTCGAGGTGCCGGTCTGGGTGGTGGCAGGTGTCGGCCGCCTCCTGCCTCCACGAATGTGGGACGCGCTGGCGGGCCGACTCGCGACACATCTGGTTGATCCCTGGGACAGCGGCGAGGAGATCGTGTCGCTTTCGCTGGTCGACCAGGTGTGCGGACCGTGGGGTCTCGAGGAACCTGCGGCAGCTCTGCGTCGCACGGACTGCCCGGTCGCTCCTGAGCTCTTCGATGCTGGCAATGCCCCGGGCACTTACAGGCACTAGACCGTCAGTCCATGTCCCGCCGCGATCAGATCCGCATGTCCACCGCAGAGATCGATGAGTTCCTCGCCGGTCGCCACACCATGAACGTCGCTTCGTTCAACCACGACGGCACGATCCACCTCGTGGCCATGTGGTACGCCGTGATCGACGGCGATCCGGTGTTCTGGACGTTTGGCAAGAGCCAGAAGATCCTCAACCTTCAGCGCGATCCACGCATCACGCTCTTGGTGGAGGCCGGCGAGGAGTACGGTGAGCTCATCGGCGTTGAGATGGTCGGCACCGGCACGGTGATCACGGATCACGACCAGATCATGGAGATTGGCGAGGCCGTGTACGCGCGCTACTTCGGGGAGGTGACCGAGGAGGTGCGGCCGTTCGTCGAGCTCACGGGAGCCAAGCGCTTTGGCGTGCGCGTCAACGCGGATCGCATCGTGAGCTGGGACCACAAGAAGCTTGACGGCGCGTACTGACGCGCCTCGCTACTCCAGATGCGTCCGTAGAAACCCGATGGTCTGCTGCCAGGCCGCTAGTGAAGCGGCCGCGTTGTAGACCTCGGGCCGAGTGTCGTTGAAGAAGGCGTGTTCCACGCCTGCGTGGATCACGATGTCCACCTCGTTGTTCATGCTACGAAGTTGGTCGCCCAGTGCAGTCGCTGCTTCGGGGGTGAAGAAGCCGTCGTTCTCTGCGTAGTGCCCGAGCACTGGTGCGTCGAGCCGATCCCATTGAGGCTGCGCATCGGGCCACGGGATGAGGCCGTACCACGGCACACAGGCCTTGACCTTGTCTGGTCGCTGAGTCGCCGCGACAAGGGCCAGACCCCCGCCCATGCAGAACCCGGTGATCCCGACGCGGTCGCTGTCGGCCTGCTCCGACACCTCGTCGATCGCACCGGCCATGTCCTTGGCAGCCTGGCTCATGTTGAGCGCCATCATGAGCTTGCCGGCCTCGTCGGGCTCGGTGGTCGACTCCCCGTGGTACAGGTCCGGGGCCAGAGCGATGAAGCCCTCCGCGGCGAAGCGCTCGCACACATCGGTTATGTGGGGGACGAGTCCCCACCACTCCTGGATGACGACGAGGGGGATCCCGTGCCCGCCGGTCGGCTTGGCGAGGTACCCCGATGCCGTGCCGCCGTTGGACCGATACTCGATGATCTCACCCATGACCTCGGACCATAGTTGCGAGG
>JBBDWQ010000028.1:0-3226 GCA_040902805.1 Acidimicrobiales bacterium | reverse complement strand
GGGAGCACTTCGAGATGCGCATCCACAAGCGCCTCATCGACATCCTCGAGCCGTCGCCCAAGACGGTCGACTCGCTGCAGCGCATCGAGCTCCCGGCAGGCGTCGACATCGAGATCAAGATCCAGCAGGCCTGAGACGACGCCGCGGGGTGCCGGGTCGGATCTCGGGCACAGATGCTGAGGCCGAGCATGCGCACTGGGAGGGCTGCGAGGCTGCACACATGATCGAGGCTGCACACATGATCAAGGTCGGCATCCAGATCCCCAACTTCACCTACCCGGACACCAAGCCCGACGAGCTCTTCGAGCGGATCAGCTCGGTCGCGGTGGCCGCGGAGAGCGCCGGCGCTGACACCGTGATGGTGATGGACCACTTCTACCAGCTGCCTCTCTTGGGACCGCCCGACAACGAGATGTTCGAGGCGTACACGCTGCTCGGCGCCATCGCGGCACGCACGTCGAAGGTGAAGCTCGGCACGTTGGTCACTGGGGTCACCTACCGCAACCCTGCTGTCCTGGCCAAGATCGTCACGTCGCTCGACGTCATCTCCCGCGGGCGAGCCTTCCTCGGCATCGGAGCGGCCTGGCATGACGCCGAGCACCAAGCGCTCGGCGTCGAGTTCCCGCCTGTCAAGGACCGCTTCGAGATGCTGGAGGAGGCGCTCGTGATCTGTCGGGCCATGTTCCGCGGTGAGCGCCCCACCATCGAAGGCAAGCACTATGCCGTGCGCGATGCGATCAACAGCCCCGCACCCCTGACGGTCGGCGGACCGCCGATCATGATCGGCGGGCAGGGTGAGAGGAAGACGCTCCGCCTCATGGCGCAGTACGCAGAGATGGCGAACTTCACGTCTGGTCGAGACGAGCTTCCCCGCAAGATCGAGGTGCTCGCCGGGCACTGCGCCGACGTCGGCCGGGACATCGACACCGTCAACAAGACCTGCCTCGCGTCAGTCGTCGTCGCCGACACGATGGAAGCCGCCGCCCAAGCCCGCAACGGCTTCCTCGCGGAGCGCGGCCTGATCTGGGACAGCCTCGACGAAGCCACCCAGGCGCTCGTGGGGGCACGCATCGTCATGGGCGACGCCGACTCCGTGGGGGAGCAGGTGCAGAGCCTCATGGCGCTCGGCCTCGACGGGATCACCGCCAACCTCCCGGCCAACGGCCACGATCCCGAGGCCGTCACCCGAACCGTAGAGGTTCTGCGGGCCGCGGTCGGCTAACCAGTACCACCACAGCAGGTTGGGGGCATGGGAGCACCGATTCGGTACCCCCATGCCCCGAACATCGGGGCTTCGGGCTTGGACGGGGGGCGCACGCCCCGCTATCGTGCACACTCCGTGCTTCCAGGCCTCGCGCTTGGCACCAGAGGCACTGAAACTGAAGTCCGGGCAGGCCCGCACTCGCAGGAACCACCTGGCACAACCCAACCACGCTCCGCCGGCTCCTGTCCGCGCGGAGCGTTCGCGTGAACCGGGGCCTGATCCTGGTTCCTCCGCAGCAAAGAGAGACACAGTCGTCATGGCGACCAAGGCAATCGTTGGCGAAAAGGTAGGTATGACCCAGGTCTGGGACGACGACAACCGCGTCGTGCCCGTGACCGTCCTTCGGGTCAAGCCCTGCCGCGTCGTGCAGGTCAAGACGGACGAGCGCGACGGCTACACCGCTCTCCAAGTCACCTTCGGCACGAAGAAGGCCTCCAAGATCACCAAGCCCAAGCTCGGTCAGTTCGAGAAGGCGGGCGTCGAGCCCGGCCCTCGACTCGTCGAGCTCCGCCTCGATGACGTCTCCGAGTACGTCGTGGGCCAGGAGCTCAGGGCTGACCTGCTCACCGGCGGCGACAAGGTCGACGTCACTGCGGTCAGCAAGGGCAAGGGCTTTGCGGGCACGATGAAGCGCCACGGCTTCGGCGGCATGCCCGCCTCCCATGGCGCCCACCGCACCCACCGTGCCCCCGGCTCCATCGGCGCCTGCGCCACCCCGTCTCGGGTGTTCCGCGGTCAGCGCATGGCGGGCCGGATGGGTGCCGAGAAGGTCACCACCCAGAACCTTCTGGTCGTTCAGGCCGACGCGGAGCGCGACCTCGTGCTCGTGCGGGGTTCTGTTCCCGGCGCCAAGGGCGCACTCGTCCTCATCCGCAACGCCGTGAAGGCAGGTGCCTGATGCCGACCGTCGACACCAAGAGCGCCACGGGCACCAAGGCCGGTTCGGTCGAGCTCGATGACGCCATGTTCGGTATCGAACCGAACGTCCCCGTGATGCACCAGGTCGTCACGGCGCAGCTGGCCGGAAAGCGCAGCGGCACGCAATCCACCAAGACCCGAAGTGAGGTCCGCGGTGGCGGCGCCAAGCCCTGGAAGCAGAAGGGCACCGGCCGCGCTCGTGCCGGCTCCAGCCGCTCCCCGCACTGGACCGGCGGTGGCGTCACGCACGCACCGAAACCGCGTGACTACGCCCAGCGCACCCCCAAGAAGATGATCCGCCTGGCCCTGCGATCGGCCCTGTCCGACCGGGCCAGCTCGGACCGCGTTCTCGTGCTCGACTGGGGCCTCGACGTACCGAGCACCAAGGGTGCGATTGCCGCACTGGCCGCCAACGGCGTCGAGGGTCGTGTGCTCGCCGTGCTGCGTCCCGAGGACCACGCGGTGTGGAAGAGCCTGCGCAACCTCGACAACGTCCACATCTGCGGCCTTGGCGAGCTCAATGCCTACGACGTGCTGGTGTCCGACTGGGTCGTGTTCACCCCCGACACGCTCCCCGTCGACAAACCCATCTCCCGTGGCTCACATGCGACGCCGGCGGCGGATGCCGAGGAGACATCGTGAAGAACCCCCGCGACATCATCATCGCCCCCGTCGTGAGCGAGAAGTCCTACGCCCTCGCCGATCAGGCCCGCGCCGCGTACACCTTCAAGGTGCACCCCGACGCGTCCAAGCCCGAGATCCACGACGCCATCGAGGCCATCTTCAGCGTGAAGGTCCTCAAGGTGAACACACTCAACCGGAACGGCAAGCGCAAGCGCGACCGTCGAACCGGAACCTTCGGCAAGCGACCCGACACCAAGCGGGCCATCGTCACCCTTGTCGAGGGTCAGACGATCGACCTCTTCCAGGGATAGGTCAGACACGACATGGCACTTCGCAAGCGCAAGCCCACCAGCCCCGGCCGACGTTTCCAGACGGTCTCCGACTTCAAGGAGATCACGAAGGACACGCCGGAGAAGTCGC
>JBBDWQ010000027.1:0-22559 GCA_040902805.1 Acidimicrobiales bacterium | reverse complement strand
TCCATGGCGAGTTGCTCAGCCGGAATCGAGTTCGGTGCTGAGCGCGAGCCAGTGCTCCTCGGTCTGAGTGCTGCGCATCTGCAGGTCGCTCAGGGCCGTCCCTAGCCTTGCCAGCTCCTGATGATCTCCCGCGCTTGCCGCGGCCGTCACCTTCGCCTCCAGGTTCGCGCGTTCGCGCTCCAGGCGGGCCAGGTCCTTGTCCGCCGCCTTCAACAGATGACGCAGCGTGCTTGGCGAGCGACTCTTCGCAACATCAGCCTCGGAGCGGCCCGACAGCCCGCGGCTTGCCTGCTTCCCCGCAGGCGACGCGGCCACCTGAGTGACCGACGGCGCACTGCGCCCAGCGGTGCCAGCCCGCGCCTGACGGTCCTTCTCCCACGCCGCATAGCCCCCTGGTCGACGCCCCGCGAACCCCTGCCCATCGAGGACGAGCACATCGGCCACGGTGCGCTCGAGGAAGGCGCGGTCGTGGCTGACCACAAGGAGCGCACCGGGCCACTCGTCGAGGAAGTCCTCGAGGGCGCGCAGCGTGTCGAGATCGAGGTCGTTGGTGGGCTCGTCGAGCAACAGCACATTGGGCTTTTGCGCCAGGGTGAGGAGCAGCTGGACCCGTCGCCGCTCGCCTCCTGAGAGCAGGCTGATCGGGGCCCACTGCGCGTCGTCGTCAAACCAGAACGACTCGAGCAGCCGGGCATCCGACCAATCAGGCTGGCGGTTCGGCCCCGCGATTGCCTCGCGGACGCGCTTGGTCGGATCGAGTGACGCGCCACGCTGGTCGTACACCGCGAGCTCCACCGTCGATCCAGTGACGACACGGCCCTCGCGCGGCATGCGCCGACCAGCAATCACTTCGAGCAACGTGGACTTGCCGACGCCGTTTGGGCCGACGATGCCGAGCCGCTCACGGGGGTCGAGCGAGAGGTCCACGCCGCGGAACAGCCAGCCGTCGCCGTACCCATCGCCCACGCCCTGCAGCTCGACGACCTGATCACCCAGCCGGGGGATCTCAACGTGCAGTGGTAGGTCGCCAGAGCGCGCTGCCGCCTGCGGTCGCTCGTTTACGAGCGCTGTTGCCGACTGGATGCGCGCCTGGGGCTTGCTCGTGCGAGCGGGGGCCCCGCGGCGCAGCCAGGCAAGCTCCGCACGGGCCAGGTTTCGCCGCTTCGACTCGGCTCCCGCGGCCTGCTCCTCACGTTGAGCCTTCGCGTCGAGCCAGCTCTGGTAGCCACCGACGTGGACGTACCCCACGCCCCGATCAAGCTCCAGCACGGAGGTGGTCACTCGATCGAGGACGTGACGATCGTGGGTGACGAGGATCAGGCCGCCGGGGAAGCGGGCTAACCAGTCCTCCAGCCAGGCGATGCCATCGAGGTCGAGGTGGTTGGTGGGCTCGTCGAGGATGAGAAGGTCACTGCCGTCGGCGTGGCCACCCGATCCGCCCACCGCGACGAGCGCACGCGCCAGCGCAACCCGCTTCACCTGCCCCCCGGAGAGCGTGGCCACGTCTGCGGAAAGGGCCGCGCCCATCCCGAGGCGATCGAGGATCGCGGCTCCCTCCCATCCCTCCCCCACGACGGCCTCGACGATGCCGGCTGGAAGGGGCGCGTCCTGGTCGAGCGCAGAGACACGAGCGCCACGCCCACGACGCACGGAGCCACCCTCAGCCTCCCGAGACCCCGCGAGCACCTGGAGGAGCGTTGACTTCCCACAGCCGTTGATGCCCACCACACCAAGGCGATCACCACTCGCGACGGTGACCGATAGCCCCGCGAAGAGTGGCTTGCCGGGCCGACTGGCCCTGAGGTCAGTGGCATCGACGAGGATCATCCGTGCATCCTCCCACCGGGTCCCCACCCGCTCCCAAGCCTGTCAGTACCGTCAGAACGTGGCGAGCGACGGCATCCTCTCCGACCCGATCGACATGGATGGCCCTCAGGCCGCCCGCTCGACGTACCCACCGGTGGAGGCCAAGCGAGGCCGCGTGGTTGAGCATCGCTCCAGTGGCGTCGTCGGCTCCATCGTGTCGTTCAACGACGTCCGGGTGGTGCTGCGCGACCGCCACGATGTCCACCTACCGGTGCGACCGCTTCCTGGCGGATTCCTGTTCGAGGGGCGACCGTGCACCCTGATCGCAGCGGCACCGTCGGCTCGGAGACCTGCCACGACCGTCACCGCATCGGGCTCAGTTGCTGCGTCACCGCGACCGGCGCGCGTGGCTCGAGCCAGCCGCATCCTCGTCGAGGGCATCCACGACGCAGAGCTGGTCGAGAAGGTGTGGGGCGATGATCTGCGCGATGTCGGCGTGGTCGTGGAGCGACTCGACGGCATGGACGACCTCGCGGCGGTCGTGGCGTCGTTCGATCCCGGGCCAGGACACCGGCTCGGGATCTTGCTGGACCACCTGGTGAGCGGGTCCAAGGAGTCACGCACCGCAGAGCAGGTTCGTCATCCGCATGTGCTCGTGACCGGGACCCCGTTCGTCGACATATGGGCGGCGGTGCGGCCCAGCGCTGCTGGCATCGAGGCTTGGCCCGAGGTTCCGCGTGGGATCCCGTGGAAAGAGGGGGTGCTCGCGGTCCTTGGCGTCACGACCCACCCCGGTGAGTTCTGGCGGGGCCTCCTCGGACAGGTGCAGACCTACCGAGACCTCGACCCTGCGCTGGTGGGTGCGGTCGAGCAGCTGATCGACTTCGTCACCACTGACTGACGAGGACCTAGTGTCCGGGCCATGTCGGACGATCCCACAACCACCCCCGTCACCTATGCACTCGAAGACGGCGTCGCGGTCCTGCGCATCGACGACGGCAAGGTCAACGTGATCAGCCATCGTGTGATCGACCTCCTGCACAAGTTCCTCGACAACGCCGAAGGCGAAGCGCGTGCCGTGGCCATCGTTGGTCGTCCCGGAAAGCTTTCGGCGGGGTTCGACCTCACAGAGATGACTGCCGGCATCGAGCGCACCCGAGCACTCGTCGGCGCGGGCGGCAAGCTGCTCATGCGCATCTTCGGTCACCCGCAACCAGTCGTCCTGGCCGTAACCGGTCACGCACTCGCCGCCGGGGCGCTGCTCACGCTCGCATGTGACACGCGAATCGGCGCCGACGGGCCGTCGAAGATCGGGCTCAATGAAACCGCCATCGGCATGGGCCTCCCGATCTATGCCACCGAGCTCGCCGCCGCTCGCCTCTCCGTGGCCCACCTCACCCGGGGCGCGATCCAGGCGGAGATCTACGACCCCGCTGGCGCCGTGTCGGCCGGCTACCTGGACCGGGTGGTTGCCTCGGACGACTGCGAGATGCTCGCCATTGCAGAGGCCCGCCGCCTGGGTGAGTTCCGGACCGGGGCGTACAGCCACACGAAGCTGGCGTTACGAGGTGCCCTCATCGAGCGCGTCACCGCCGGCATCGACGCCGACATGGCGAGCATCACTGCCCCGAGCACCTGACTCCGGCGGGGGAGCTGTCCGGATTGTGCAGGTACCTCGGTCCCCGCAGGCGAATCCCCCTGCATGGATCGACGCACCTTTCTCCGCTCCGCGTTGGCTGGCGCCGGCGCCATCGCCCTAGGTGATGCCTTGCGTGTCGCCGCCACGGCGACCGCGGCCGGAAACGCCGACCACCCCTCCTACGGGTCCCTCCAGGCTGCCGATGCCAACGGACTGGAGTACCCGCTCGGGTTCAGCGGACGACTGATCGCCCGGTCCGGACTGCCGGTCGGGCTGACCCCGCATCTGTGGCCGGCATTCCCCGACGGCGCCGCCTGCTTCGAGCGCCCCGGCGGCAAGCCGGGGTGGATCCTGGTGGTCAACAGTGAGAACCCACCCGCGGCCGATCTCAACCTGCTGCCGCCAGTCCAGAACTTGGTGGGAGGCGCGAGCGCGATCGTCTTCGACGGCTCCGGCAAGATCAAGGACTCCTACTGGGTGCTCCGCAACACGCAAACGAACTGTGCCGGCGGGGTGACCCCTTGGGGCACATGGTTGTCGTGCGAGGAGTTCGACTTCACAGTTCGGACCCCCGGTGCGGCACCGTCCGACGCCGGTCGGGTCTGGGAGTGCTTCCCGACCGACAAGGGTGGCAAGAACGCGAGGGTGCTCCCTCAGCTCGGGCACTTCAAGCACGAGGCTGCCACCTTCGATGACGATGGCCGGGTCTACCTCACCGAGGACATGACCGATGGCTGCTTCTACCGGTTCACACCGAGCGCGAGCACCAGCGGACCCGCGAGCCTCACCAACGGCGTGATGGACGCGCTGCGAGACAACGGCGACGAGACGGTCACATGGGTCGGTCCGATCGACCCCACCGCTAGCTCGGAGCGGACACGAGTGCAGGCCGCGCTCCTTGGCGCCACGATCTTCAACAGCGGCGAAGGCTGCTACTACGACAAGGCCAACCGCCGGGTGCTGTTCACCACGAAGGGCGACAACAGAGTCTGGGACCTCGGCTTGGACCACGACACGCTGAGCGTCCTTTACGACGGGCAGGAAGAGGGCAGCGTCCTGACCGGTGTCGACAACATCATCGTGTCGCCTGACACAGGCAACATCTATGTGGCAGAGGACGGGGGCAACATGGAGGTCGTCGTGATCGAGCGGATCAACGGGGACTGGACCGCAGCCCCGTTGGTCCGCGCCACCGGGCCGCAGCATGGCATCGTCACCCCCTCTCCGGTCCCGACAGCTTCGGAGATCACCGGCCTTGCTCTGAGCCCGGACGGAACAAGGCTGTACTTCAACGGCCAGCGTTCGTTTGGCCTTGGAGTCACCTACGAGGTCACCAAGGCATCCGGCAGGTTCTGAATATGTAAGAGATCATGGCAGAACTGTCGTTTGGCAGTCCTGCCACTTTCTCAGTACCATGACGGCCATGTCCACGACCGGGCTGCGGGAGCGCAAGAAGCAGCAGGTGCGCGACACGCTCGTCGAGGTCGCGCTGTCACTGTTCGACGCCCGCGGGTTCGGCGCCGTGACCATCGACGAGATCGTCGAGCAGGCAGAGGTGTCCCAACGAACCTTCTTCCGCTACTTCAGTTCCAAGGAAGCGGTGCTGTTCGCAGACCAAGACGAGGTGCTCACGCTGGTACGCGCGTCGATCAGGGCACGCCCTGCTGCAGAGCCCCCACTGGTGGCGCTGCGCCACGCGCTCGCGGAGATCACGGACCACTACGCAGAGCACCGAGACCGGCATGTACGGCGCGCCAGGATGGCTGAGTCCGGCGCGGAGGTCGCCGCCTACCAGCGGTCCGAGGTGGTGCCGCAGTGGGAAGATGCCCTCACCGAGGTGGTCGCACACCGTCTGGCGGTGAGCGCCGACACCGATCTCCGGCCGCGATTGCTGGCAGGCACGGCGATGGCCGCGCTCCAGGCCGTGGGCCGCGTGTGGCTCGCGGCAGAGAGCGATGCCGACATCATCGCCCTTCTCCACGAGGCCTTCGACAGCCTCGAAGCCGCAGCCCTCGAAGCGGCACGGACACGATGAATCGCCCCGTCCCACCCACACCACGCCGGAGCACGAACTGACCCCCACCTCTGCAGCCGATCCGGGCCCTCGCCACCAGCGGGATGGATCCGACCTCGAGCGCCAACCCGACGGCACCCTGCTCTTTCGAGTCCGATGCATCTGCGGGTGGCGGAGTGAACCCGTCCCGATGGCACAGACGGTCTTGGTGTGGGAGGACCACTGGACGAACCGCCCTCGATGAGCTGAGCGTCGCTCTACGCTCCTGCCATGGGCACGCCCTCCGATCTCGCGCCCGGCGTGGCGCGCCATGGAGAGACAGATGTGCGGGCCGCGATCCTGTCCATGTCGGCGCGGTCCGAGGAAGGCCAGGACGCCGAGTACGTCGAGTGGCATGCTCTCGACCATCTCCCGGAGCAGTACCGGATCGGTGCAATCCGCTCAGGCGCTCGCTGGGTCTCGACACGTGCCTGTCGCGCCGCGCGGCCTGCAGGCACAACCCGCTTCGACGCTGTCGACCATCTGGTGGCCTACCTCTTCGCCGACCCGCTGGACGCGGGCCTCGACACGTTCTTCCACCTCGGCGCCGACCTGCGTGGTGCTGGCCGAATGCCACTCCGCCTGCCGATGGTCGAGCTGGCGGGTTACGAGCTCATCTCTTTGGCAGCGGCGCCGCGGGTGCTTGTGGGAGCCGACGTTCTGCCCTGGCGACCTGCACGCGGGGTCTTCGTACTCATCGAGGACGGCGCCGCTCAGCCCACTGAGCCGCTCCTCGACGTGCCCGGCGTGGCAGGCGTCTGGTCGTACGCGGGAACGGGGGCGCTGCACCCTCGCCTCACCTCGACGAACGGGTTGCACCTGTCGCTCATCTACCTTGATGACGACCCGCCGAGCGTGGCGCGAGCTCTGAGCCACCATCTCGAGGCTCGCTGGGATGCAGGGACAACTTCCGCTCTGCTTGCCGCGCCGTTCGTTACCGTCGTACCGTGGGCGTGGGCCGCGGCGCTCCCCTCGCACTGATGGTCAGAGCGTCGCGACGACGTCGGCCATGGCGTGAAGCTGTTCGATGTAGTGGTCCACGCTGCGATGGACGAGCCGCAGGCTGAGCATCGTTGCGCCGGCGTCGCGCAGCGCCCTCGCGGCAGCGGCTGCAGAGTTCGGATCATCGCCGGGGTCGAGCGGTCGAGCGGTCTGCAACACGATGTCGAAGTCGGTGCTGCGCCGGGTCCAAGCCTCGCCCCCGCGGGCCAACACCAGCATCCGTTGGATGGCGTCGGGCGCGAGCCCAAACGGGCACCAGCCGTCACCAAGCTCCACCGCTCGGCGTAGCGACCGAGCGGTCCGCCCACCGATCCAGAACGGAACTCGCTCCTGGACAGCGCACGGGTCGACCACCATGCCAGAGAACCGGTAGTGGGTACCGTCGTAGGAGGGAATGCGATGTGACATCGACGCCCGCAGGGCTCGGAGGTGATCATCGGCTCGAACGCCGCGGTCCTCGAAGGGCACGTCGAGCAGGTCGAACTCCTCCTCGAGCGATCCGACGCCCAGCCCCAACACGAGGCGTCCACCCGAGATCCGATCCAAGGTGCCGTAGCGCTTCGCGATCTCGAGTGGGTGGTGGTAGCCGAGCACCAGCACATTCGTGAGCAGTCGGATGCTGCTCGTGCTCGCTGCGAGATAGCCAAAGGTGGCGAGCGGGTCCCAGTAGCGACCGCCGCGCAGTGGTACGGCCGCCTCCGGCACCGCCACGTGCTCGCTGCAGGTGAGGTGATCGTATCCGAGCGCCTCACCTGCCCTCGCGATGCGGGCGACATCGTCGATCGTACCGTCGCGCTCCCAAGCCGCGTGGCTGCTCTCGATGAGTGTGAGGACAGGAGTCAGGATCCCCAGGCGCAGTGCTCGGTCCTCGCGATCGCTCATTGGCTTCCCCGCTTGGCAACGTCGGGCACGTCCCGACCGGCCGCCGAACCTACCGGCCGCTGCGACCACGCATAGGGTGACGCGCTTGAACGAGGTCCGAATTGCCGACCCGCGGGCGCCGGCTCGACCGAACAACCCCGCTTCGCTGCCCGGGATCGGGTCCCACCTGCGGTCGACCCGCTACCGACCGACGCTGTTCGTCACCGACGATGCGATCCCCGGAACCCAAGGGGAGCTCCCGCCCGACCTCGAGTTCGATGGCCCTGACGTGATCGGGTTCGACCTCACAGCTGGCGACGTCACGATCCACCATGCCCGCACGCTGCATGGGGCGAGCGGAAACTCGACGATGCTCCCACGACGCGCCCTCTCGATCCGCTACTGCGGAGATGACGCCGTCGTCCGCATCAAACCGGGAGCACCGCCGAAGCCAGGCTTCGACCCGTCGCTGGACGGGATGAATGTTGCCGAGGCCGCACCACGGCTCGGGCTCTGCGAAGCAGTGGTCGGCCCGTAGCCCGCCCATGACGTGGCCGGCGTGGTGGCAAGCGATCCTTGTCGCTGTCGTGAGTGCACTGGTCGCGTCAGCCTTGCGGCGCGCTCGATCCACGAGACTCCGCGCCGCGCTAGCACCCGCTGCCCGCGAGCTGGCCCTGATCGCGTCTCTCTACGCACTGTGGCGCATCGCGAGGGAGCTCCCGCTGGCGCAGGACGATGGGGCGATCGAGCGGGCGCGCCAGATCGTTACGTTGCAGCGCGACCTCCACCTTCCGACCGAGCTGTCCTTGCAGCACCTGGTGCTGCGCCACGACTGGCTGGCGTGGTTCACGAGCCTCTACTACGCAGGAATGCACGTGCCCACCCTCGTCGCGTTTCTGATCTGGCTGTACGTGCGCCACCGTGACGAGTACCCACACTGGCGCAATGGACTCGCGTGGCTCACCGCCTTCTGCCTGGTGATCCGCTTCGTGCGGGTCGCACCGCCGCGGTTCCTCACCGATCTCGGGTACATCGACATCTCGGAGAGGTTCGGACCATCCATCTATGGACCGGTCGGCACGGGCGTGTCCGATCAGTTCGCCGCCATGCCGTCCATTCACGTGGGATGGGCAGCCGTGGTGTCGTTCGGCATCATCGCGACGAGCCCGAGCCGGTGGCGATGGGTGTTTCTGCTGCACTTGATCATCACGACCATCGTCGTATCCGCGAGCGGCAACCACTGGTGGCTCGACGGTCTGGTCGCGATTGCCCTGCTGGGTCTCTCGATGTGGGTTGACACGTCAGCACGGCGGCTCTCAGCCGCCCGACGCCCCGTCGGGGCCGGATAGGGTCTAACGGACATGTCAGGTTCTGGGCTCCTCGAGGGGAAGGTGGCCGTCATCACCGGCGCGGCATCTGGCCAGGGCCGCGCCGCGGCTCTGCGCTTTGCCGCTGAGGGCTGCCGGGTGCTCGTCGTGGATCTGGCCGACGCCGGGGCTGCCGAGACCGTGGCGCTGCTGGAGGCCCAGGGCGGCGAGGCGTCCGCGGTACACGCCGACGTGTCGAGCGAAGCCGACAACGTGACCATGATCGACACCGCCGTCGCCCGCTGGGGGCGGCTCGACGTGCTGTACAACAACGCAGCCGTGCAGATGTCGGGCCGGCTGCTCGACTGCACCGATGATGAGTGGGACCTCACGATGGCCACCAACCTCGACGCCATCTTCTGGGCGTGCCGCGCCGCGATCCCCCACATGGTGGCGGGTGGGAGCGGTTCGATCATCAACACCTCATCGGTGCTCGGGCTGATCGGCTCCGAGGGCTACTGCGCCTACGGCGCGGCGAAGGCGGGCCTCGTGGCGCTCACCCGGCAGATCGCCGTCGAGCATGGTCCTGAGGTGCGAGCCAACGTGATCGCGCCGGGGTCGATCGACACGCCACGGTTCCGCAAGGTGGCCGACGAGATGGGTCTGGACCGTGAGTCGTTCCTGGGGATGCTGCACAAGAACATCCCGCTCCACCGACTCGGAACAGCGGAGGACGTGGCGGGAATCGCGCTGTTTCTTGCCTCCGACGCCTCCGCGTATACGACCGGCGCGGTCATCCCCGCCGATGGTGGACTGGCGGCGCTGCGATGACCAGCGCGCAACCGGTCGCCATCGTCACGGGTGGAGCCTCAGGTCTCGGCGACGCGGTGTGCCATCGCCTGGCCGACGATGGCCACCTCGTCGTGGTGGCGGACATCGACGGTGACGGTGCGAGGAAGGTGGCCGGTGAGATCGGTGGGCACGCCGTGGCCGTCGACGTGCGGATCACCGCTGAGGTGGAAGCGATGGCCGCGGAGGCAGCCGAGCTCGGGCCGATCAAGGTGCTCGTGCTGTCCGCCGCTGTCGAGACGCGCGCCAGCATCGTCGCCACCACCAACGAGGACTGGCGCGCTGTCCTGGACACGAACCTCAAGGCCCCGTTCCTGTGCATGCGCGCCGTAGTGCCCAGGATGGCCGAGGCGGGTGGCGGGTCGATCGTGGCGCTCGGCTCGACGCTTGGCACGATCGCCGCGCCGGGCTACCCGGCCTATTGCGCCAGCAAGTTCGCCCTCACCAACCTGTGCAAGCAGGTGGCCATCGAGCATGCCCGGGACGCCATCCGTGTGAACGTCGTCGCTCCCTCGGCATGCGACACGGGCCTGTTCGTGCGCATGGCCGAGTCCACTGGCGACCCGGAGGCGATCCACAAGATGGTCACCTCGAACGTCCCGATGGGGCGGCTCGGAACGGCGCGCGAGGTGTGCGACGCAGTCTCGTTCTTCGCATCCGATGCCTCGTCCTACACGAGCGGCACGGTGCTTCCCCTCGACGGTGGCCTCGCGGCCCGGAGGATGTGATGCTGAGCGACGGTCGCCGAGTGGTCGATGCCGACGGGCACGTGATCGAACCGGTCCACGTGTTCGATCGCTGGGTTGACAGCCGCCTGCCGATGGATCTGCCCCGCACGACACCGATGGTGCCGTGCGGGGACTTCGACCTGCTCGCGGATCAGTTCGAGCACGGCTTCGACGCACCGTCGTATCTGCGGGCCATGGATGCCCAAGGCATCGATGCCGCCGTGCTCTATCCGTCCATTGGGCTCTTCGTCCCCTACCTGCCCGACCTCGAGCCGGCCGAGTCGGTGGCGGCCTGTCGTTCCTACAACGACTGGATCGCGGCCTACTGCCACACCCAGCCCGCTCGCTTGTTCGGCGTTGGCATCCTCCCCCTGATCGACCCCGCGGAGGCCGAGAAGGAAGCGCATCGCTGCGCTGACCTCGACCTCGTGGCCATGATGGCCCGACCGAACCACCTCCACGGCCGCAACCTCGGGGACGCTGCCTACGATGGCCTGCACGACGTCCTCGCTGGTGTCGAGCTCGTACTGGCGGTGCATGAGGGCCTCGGCCTGTGGGGCAAGACAATCGGTGCCGATCGGTTCTCGGGCTTCGCCGCTCGCCATGCACTGAGCCACCCGATGGAGCAGATGGCCGCGATGGCGAGCCTCGTGCTCGACGGAGCCCTCGAGCGCCATCCGACCCTACGGGTCGCGTTCCTCGAGTCAGGCACGGGGTGGCTTCCGTACTGGCTCCACCGACTCGACGAGCACCGCGAGTGGCTCCGCAACTCGGAGTGCGCCGATCTCTCGCTGTCCGCGTCCGAATACTTCGACCGCCAGTGCGTGATCAGCAGCGAGGCCGACGACGCCCTGGCGACCACCGTGATGAACGCGGTGGGTGCCGACCACGTGATGTGGGCCAGCGACTTCCCACACCCCGACGCCGTGTTCCCCGAGTCGGCCCGGAAGTTCGTCGATCGCTGCGAGGGCGCTGGCTCATCGGAGCGAGACATCGA
Source organism: Acidimicrobiales bacterium (assembly GCA_040902805.1). Taxonomy (GTDB): domain Bacteria; phylum Actinomycetota; class Acidimicrobiia; order Acidimicrobiales; family VFJN01; genus VFJN01. The sequence continues at coordinate 11,317 of JBBDWQ010000027.1, read as the reverse complement.
CGCGGTGCTGTGGTCGACACCCGTGGACTTCTACCGCTTGCAGGATCGAATCGAAGGAGGCATGTCGTGACCGAGGCGTTCGACGAGATGGGGCAGTTCACCGACACGGTCGCTGGTGATGTGCGGGACCCGTACCCCGACCTGGCCCGCAAGCGGCGTGAGTCGCCCGTCGAGCTGGCCATGCAGATGGGCTTCGACCTCGAGGATCGCCTCACCGCGACCGTGTACCGCCATGACGATGTCTCGGAGGTGCTGCGCGACAACATCACCTTCTCGTCGGGGGCGATCCGGGATCTGATGGCGGTGGTGATGGGACCGTTCGTGCTCGTCGGCATGGACGGCGAGGAGCACAAGCGCCACCGCCACCTTGTGTCCCATGCCTTTCGATCCAAGGCGCTGGCGCACTGGGAGGACGATCTCATCACCGACGTGATCGACCAGCTCATCGATGGCTTCGTCGCAGGTGGTCGCGCCGAGCTCGTCCGGCAGCTCACGTTCCACTTCCCCGTCCAGATCATCGCCGAGGTGCTGGGCCTCCCCCACCAGGACCACGACAAGTTTCATGACTACGCCGTAGCGATCATCAACGTGGCCGCCGATCCCGATGCCGGCATAAGGGCCTCGAACTCGCTGCGTGAGTACCTCTCCGAACACGTCGAAGCTCGCCGACGAGACCCGGGCCCCGACCTCATCAGCGACCTCGTGACCAACGAGTTCGACGGCGAGATGCTCGACGATGAGGAGATCTACTCGTTCCTCCGCCTGCTGCTGCCCGCCGGCGCCGAGACGACCTACCGCGCGGCCGGCAACTTCATCTATGGCCTGCTCACCCACCCGGACCAGATGGAGGCTCTCGCCGCGGACCGGTCGCTGATGGTGCAGGCCGTGGAGGAGGCGATCCGCTGGGAGTCGCCACTGCTCATCACCACCCGACGGTGCATGGCCGACACCGAGATCGGCGGTGTGGCCGTCCCCGAGGGAGCCAACGTCATCGCCCACCTCGGCTCCGCCAATCACGACGAGGCCCATTGGGACGACGCCGAGTCCTTTGACATCCAGCGGGAACCGAAGCCGCAGATCGCGTTCGGCGCAGGTCCCCACATGTGTCTGGGAATGCACCTGGCCCGGCTCGAGCTGCGCGTGGCGGTCAACCGGCTGCTCGACCGGTTGCCGGATCTGCGCCTCGATCCTGATGGGAACGATCCGCACATCCACGGCGAGCGGTTCCGCTCCCCCACCTCGCTGCCCGTCCTGTTCTGATGACCTCCGGGTTGCGGATCGAGATCGACCCGGAGACCTGCATCGGATCCGGTAACTGCGGGTTCTGGGCGCCCACCACCTTCGACATTGGTGATGACAACATCGCCTTCGTGGTCGACCCCGAAGGGGACGAGGAGACCCTGGTCCGCAAGGCGGCCGCGGGATGCCCCACTCGGTCGATCACGCTTACGCCAGGGTGAGCGGCCGTACGATCCGGTCGTCTTCAGGACCGAGGTAGCGGGCCAGCACTCCGCTGCATCCATGGCATCGTCGAACCGCTAGGTATCGACGTAGACACCACCTGCGAGGGGCGGCTAGGTGCCGCCACCAGTAGGTTCCCTGCGACGACCAAGGGGGAGACCATGGCCAACGTGTTCATCACCGGTGCCTCGACCGGCATCGGCGAGACAACGGCACTGCACTTCGATCGGCTCGGACACCGCGTGTTCGCGGGGGTCCGCAAGGATGCCGACGGCGAGCGACTCGCCGGGCAAGCATCGAACAGACTCGTCCCGCTTCTCTGCGACGTGACCGATGGCGCCCAGATCGCGGCGGCCCGCAAGGTGGTCGGTGACGCCGTCGGCGATGCCGGGCTCCAAGGGCTCATCAACAACGCGGGAGTCGGCTTCGGCGGTCCCCTCGAGCACCTCGAGCTCGACGAGTGGCGCGAGCAGTTCGAGGTGAACGTGATCGGTCAGATAGCGGTGACCAAGTCGTTTCTCGACCTCATCCGCCAGGGCCAGGGTCGCGTGAGCTTCACGGGTTCGATCGCCGGCCGCGGCGCCAACCCGATGCTCGGGCCCTACTCGGCCTCTAAGCACGCCATCGAGGCGGTCAGCCAATCGCTTCGCGGCGAGCTGTCGCCATGGGGCATCCACGTCTCGGTGGTCGAGCCGGGGGCCATCAAGACACCGATCTGGGGCAAGGGTCGGAGCACGGCTGACGAGCTCGTCGACCGCATCGGCCCGGAAGCAGCAGCCCAGTATGCAGAGGGCATCAGCTTCCTGCGCAAGGGCATCGAGTTCCAGGACAAGAACGCGGCGCCACCGCTCAAGGTCGCGAAGGCGTTCGAGCATGCGTTGTTCAGCTCTCGTCCCCGCGCCCAGTACCTGGTGGGCAAGGACGCCAAGGCCATCGGCATGCTCACGCGATTGCTGCCGCAGTCGGCGATGGACCGACTCATCAAGCGGCTGCTGCCCGTCTGACCATCACTCAACATCTCACGATCCAGGAGCACCAGTGACTGACGCCTTCATCATCGACGCCAGCCACGCCATCACCGCCGGGTCGGTGACACCTGGCGCTTCGCGGAGCGCCCGTTGCGATCCCGCCGCACTCGCCGCCCAACCGTCGGCTCCGTCAGTGAAATGGAGCGAGCGCGGTTGTTGACCACTCCCGCTGGGCGTGGTTCACTCCCACCGCTGGAATTGCTCGATGCACGAGCACAGAACCACGTGGGGGAACCATGGCGAAGCGGCACGGAGTTCGGACGATCGCGGCAGTATCGCTGCTGAGCGTTGCGCTGTTGGCAGGAGCGTGCTCGAGTGACGATGACAGCAGCTCCAGCGAGACGACGACCACCACGGCTCCTGAGGTCACGACGATTGAGGTGACCGCGAAGAACTACGAGTTCGTTGGTGTGCCCGATACCGTGGAAGCAGGATCAACCATCTCTTTGACCACCGAGGAAGGCGGGGAGCCCCACGAGTTCGTGGCCGTGCTGTTGCCCGAGGACGAGACCCGCACTGCCGATGAGCTGACAGCCTTGTCGGAGGAGGAGCTGGGAGCCCTCTTCGCGGCGGAGCCTGCCCTCGTGACGATCGCCATGCCGGGCACCACCGATCAGCCCGGGCCGGTGGTCGGTGACGGTACCCTTACGGAGCCTGGACGGTACCTGTACCTCTGCACCTTCCCGCAGGGGACCACCCCAGAAGACGTTGCGAACGCCGAGGGACCGCTTGAGGGCGATACACCGCCGCACTTCGTGCTCGGCATGCGAGGCGAACTTCAGGTCACCTGAACGGTCCGCAGGGCCTGCGATGGCTCAGACCACCCGATCCCCGACCCGGGTCCCGTCGAATGACCGCCATGCCTCGACGAGTCGATGCAACCCGTCCGCGAGCTGGTCCTGCGGCGCGGTGAAGGGAATGCGGATGTTGGGGCAGTCGGCATCCTCGGCACAGAACTGACGTCCGGACGCCAGCAGCACGCCCTGACGGCTGGCGTGCTGAACGAATGCCGTCGCTGACGCACCGTCCGGCATGGTCGCCCAGACCGACAGTCCGCCCCTCGGCGGGGCGAAGGTCCACTCGCCGAGATCGCGACGGAGCGTCGCTACCACCAGGTCTGCAGCCGGGCGGAGCTGGTCCAGGCGAGCGCCGACCAGCTCCTCGTAGCGGTCGACGACCGCCAGTCCGAGCAGCTGGCTGAGTGCCGGCGTGAACATGTCGGCCACCGCCTTGTGAGGGCGGAGGCGGTTGATCACCTGGGCATCAGCACGGATCCAGCCGAGCCGCAGACCGGGCCAGACGACCTTGCAGACGGAGCCGGCGATCAGGCCGTAGCCACCCGTGTCGAACTCGTCGATCGCCGGGAGGTGCCGTCGATCGAAGCCGAGGTCTGCCGCGACCCGATCCTCGAGCGTCGGGATCCGGTGGCGACGGGCCAATGCCGCCACCGCCTCCACGCGATCCGGTGGGAGTCGGGAACCGGTCGGGTTCTGGTGCTGAGGGTTGAACACCATCAAGCTCGGTCGGAAGCGATCGATCTTCGCCTCGAGGTCATCGATGATGAGGCCGTCACGATCGAGGCGCACCGGCTCGTAGCGCGCGCCGAGGTGTCGGATCCCGTCGATCAGGCCCGGCCAAGTGTCCTCCTCACCCAGCACGACGTCCCCCGGACGTGCCATCGCCCCCGCGACGAGGGAGATCGCCTGCTGCGCCCCGGAGGTCACGAGGATCTGGTGCGGTGCGGTGGGCAGGCCCTGTCGCGTGTGCAGGGCGGCAATGGCCGATCGCAGGCTGGCCCACCCAAGCGGTTCGGACGCGTCGAGGTCGGCAGCGTGGGGCGTCAGGTCGATGCCGGCCACTAGCTCGGCGATCTCGGGCAGCATCGTCGGAATCGCCTTGAGCAGATCGACCGCCTCGCCCTCGCTCATCCACAGGCGTTCGCCGACGAACTCCTCCGACCGGTTCCCTGCCGCCACTGCGCGCCCGGCGACGGTGGTGCCGCTACCTTGCACCCGGAACACGGCCCCGTCCGAGGCGAGCTGGTCGAACGCCCGCACGATCGTTCCCCGCGAGACCGACAGAGCGGCCGCGAGGACGCGCTCGGGCGGGAGCTGCTGGCCGGTGCGGAGGCTGCCATCGTCGATCAGTCCCGTGAGCTGCTTGACGAGCTGCTGGTAGAGCGGCCCGCCACCTTTGGACCAGTGGCCCAACAATTGGACCACGCGATTTGCCTCCACTTTGGTGGAATTGGCGCTCGAAATCGGGGTCATGGACCTGGATACTATCTCCGTGACCACCACCACGACAGCGCCAATCTCGAGCTATTGGACCTCCGACTCGCCCGACCTCACCGCTGGCGCGACATTCGCCTCCGCCGCGCAGGTGACCCGGAGGCTTGCGCTCCTGAAGGTCACCGACATCGAGGCGCACCTCCTTCCCTTCCTGGCGGCGGCCGCCGCGGAGATGACCTTCGAAGCCGACATCCCCTGGCGCCTCAGCACGGACGACCCTGCGGTCGCCTTGCTCCGGCTGATCGCCAAGGTCGCGATCATGAGCCCGCACGTCGGCGGGCCACACACCGCCCGTCTGCTCGACCAGCTCCGCTGAGGAGCCGCCGGTACGATCGACACCTCGGCGCGCCAGCGTCCGAAAGCACGGCAGGTTGGGCACGGGTCGCTCGGGGTACACCCCCGCCGATGACGAACGATCCGCGCGGACGCAACGACGATGTGCAGGAGCAGTTCAGCGCTCTCCTCGACGGGCTTCGCACCACCTTGCCGGGAGTCCAGCTCACCACCGCGTTCCTGCTCACCCTGCCGCTGTACGACAAGTTCGCCGAGCTGGCCCGGGGAGAGCGGGTGGCCTACTACGTGGCCTTCGTGTGCTCACTGCTGGCGTCGCTCTTGTTCATGGCGCCGTCGGCCCACCAGCGGCTCCGCGCCGACCACGGAATCGGCCGTCGGTCGCAGCACCACCTCGACGTGGCGGTCCGGATCACCGTCGTCGGCACGGTGGCCTTCGCGGTGGCCATCGTGTCCGTGTCGTTCCTGGTGTCGTCCGTGGTTCTCGGAACCGGAGCAGCTGGTGCCGTCACCGGTGTGATCGCCGCGGTGTGCCTGTGGAGCTGGTTCTACCTGCCGTTGCTGGCCTTCGAGGACGACGACCCCTGATCATCAGCCCATGCCGTAGACCGGTGGGGGCGCAGGGACGCCAGCGCTCGCAAGACCTCGGTCGGAGCGACGACCGAGGTCTCTACATCAACCATGATCCACATGGATTGCCATGTATGTGCTCGTCGACGCAAGGTCCTTTCGTGCACGCGGAGCATTGACAACTGGCCCGATCGGGCCATCGACATGGCTGCGGCGTCGGAGGAAGAATTGGGCATGGCCGCTACGGGCCCGCCTCGGCGTGGCGAGACCGACGATCCGGCTGCGCTCCTCGTGGCGCGCCTCCGGGCGGTTGTGCTCACCTTTGCCGCGCTTGGCGCAGCCCTGGCCTTCGGGGAGGACGGCCATCGTGGTCTGCAGTACGCGCTGGCCTGGTTCGCGGTGCCTGCGGCAGTCGCGCTCGCCCTCGCGGCCGACCGCCTGGCCGTGCCGCTTGCGGCGGCGCTGGGCGCGGCGATCGACGTTGCTGTGCTGGCCGCCACGGTTCTGGCGTTCCCAGATGCAGCGGGGGCGATCGGCGCCGCATTCCTCGTGCCGGTGCTGCTCTCGTCCTACACCGGGGGTCGCGTCTTGGGGGCGGCCGTGGGAGCGGCCGGCATCGCTACCATCGGAGTGGCCGACGTGTGGGGTCGTGTCGGCCCCTCGACCGAGACGCTGCTTCTGCTGACGATCGCGGTGGTGGTCTCACTGGCGGTCGTCGGTCGTGCTGATGCGCTGCTCCTTCGCTCCACGAGCCGGGCCCAGTTCCACGAAGCGCGCGCGTCGCTCATCGTCGAGCACCTCGCCGAATCGATCGTGGTCACTGACCGCAACGCAAAGGTCACCCAGTACAACGCCGCCGCGGCCAGCCTCCTGTCCATCCCGCCCGGGGCGGCAACGTGCGAAGCGGTGCTCGGGCTCCGCATCGAAGGCCGCCCCCTCGACTGCTCCGCAGGCTGTGGCCTTCAGGCCGTCGAGGCCAGTCGAGATTCCGGTGGCGTTGAGGCATCCGCATGCGCTGATGGCGCTCATCCTGTCCCGGTGATGGTCAGTGTCGCGGAGATCCCTGACGCCTCCGGTGAAACCGTCGAGTTCTTGCACACGCTGCGGGACATCACGAAGCTCAAGCTGGCCGACGAGGCCAAGACCCTGTTCCTCGCGACCGCCACCCATGAGCTCAAGACGCCTGTGACGGTCATCGCCGGGTTCCTCCATGCCATTGCCGAGCCTGGGGTCGCTGACGAGCTGCGGTCGACCGCGATCGAGATCATGCAGCGCCGCGCCGACGAGCTCAGCGGCATCATCCAACGGGTCCTGCTGGCGAGCCAGATCGAGTCGGGTGGACTCGAGCTGGACCTCGTGCCCGTCGACGCCGTGGCCGTCGCCCGGGAGCGCACCACCGCGCTGGCGAGCGCGACCGCCCGGACGATCACGCTGTCGGTCGAGGACGACCTGCCGTCGCTCCTCGGTGACGAGGCGGCGTTGTCCACCGTGCTCGATCATCTCCTCGACAACGCGAACAAGTACTCGCCTCGAGAGAGCGAGGTTGCTGTGTCAATCGACGTCGATGACTCCGCGGTCGTTCTTGCCGTGAGCGACAGCGGCGACGGCATGACATCAGAACAGGCCGAGCACTGCTTCGATCGCTTCTGGCAGGCCGACGCGACGTCTCGACGCAAGGTTGGCGGCACGGGCATCGGTCTCTACATCGTGCGATCACTGGTGGAGTCGATGCGCGGGTCGGTCTCCGTTGCGTCAACGCCGGGCGAAGGCTCGGCCTTCACGGTCCGCCTGCGTCGCTACGACGTGCCCGAGCCGGCATCTCCGGGCACGGGGGCCGACCGTCTCGTGCCCGAGCCGTCGATCGTGCGCGAGTTCATGCGCCAGATCGGCGTCGACACCCAGGAGATTGCGCCATGACCAACCTGCTCGCCATCCTCAGCGTCATCCTCGGCGCTGTGTACACGAGCTACGGGCTGCTCACCATCGCGGACCTCACGCGGGGCTGGCGTCGCCACGGGCTCTCGCACTTCGGGCTGGCGTGGGTGGCGATGGCATTCACGTGCGGCCCCCACCACCTCGAGCACGGCTTGCACCTGCTCGCGGATGGCCGCACGCCAGGCGGCCTCGAGCTCGTTGCGGTCATCGCCGGCTTCCCAGCCGGTGTCATCTGGTTCCTGCTTCGCGTCGAAGCCACCGCCGGTGGACGGGGTGACCGGATCGTGTCGGGGAGCTCGCGGTTCGTGCGAGCGCTGCCCTATGGAGCGGTGCTCTACGGGGTCGCGTTCGTCGTTGCGGCCGCGGCGGTGCTGACAACGGCCGTGCAGTTCCCGCCGATGGTGGCCGCGAACGTGCTCCTCGTCGGGCTGTACGGGATGATCGGCTGGTACCTGCTGCGGTCGCAGCTCGCCAACCATCGCGCAATCGGCCACTGGTCAATGTCGGGGCTCACCTTGACCGTCGTGTTCCCCACGTGCGCCCTCATGCACGGTGCATGGATGGCGTACCAGGTCGCAGGTCGCTACCAAGCAGACGTCCACTCGGTGGTGATCGACTGGCTCGCGGTGCCCGCCGCCGCGTACTTCCTCTGGGTCGTGCGGGGCTTGCACGCGGGAACCGTGCGTGACTGGAACGAGGCGACCACCGGCGTCGTCCGCGACCCAGCGGTCACCCCGAGCGTGGTTCACTGAAGGATGTCCCCGATCTCCGTCCTCGTGGTCGACGACCAGGCCGATCTCCGCCTCCTGATGCGCACCCTCATCTTCGCTGCCAACGATGGCCTCGAATGTCGGTTGGAGGCCGCCAGTGGGGAGGAGGCCCTCTCCTGTCTCGACGAGGGCACCGTGACGGTGATCGTGCTCGATCAGATGATGCCTGGCATGACCGGCACCGAGACCGCGCAGGCGATCCTCACCCGTGATCCGGACCAGCGGATCATCCTGTTCTCCGCGTTCCTTGACGAGCGCCTGCGGTCCGAGGCCCGCTCCCTGGGCATCAGAGAGTGCGTCGACAAGGCCAACTTCAGCGATCTGGTCCCTGCAGTGCGCAGGGCGGCGGCCTGACCGGCGTCAGCGCGCTCGGCACACGGTTCGAGGTATGTGGGCACGACACCCCGGAGGTCGTCCGCGACGACGGTTTGCGGACCGATGACCGTGGTGGGGCGGATGCTGTGAAGGGGTTAGGCCTGGTGCTGTCGGGGTAAGAGTCGGCTCATGTGGAAACTGCATCTGACCCACCGCGCTTCGCTCGTCGTCACGCTGGTGGCGCTGGTGGCGCTGGTGGCGCTGGTGACCGTAGGCGCGGCCTGTGGCAGCGTTGACGACCAAGCCGATCTGGCAGATCGTCCGTCGGCATCATCGACATCGAGCTCGAGCTCAGCTGAGTCAGACGACGCCACGGAGGAGCCGACCTTCGTCGCCGTCGACATCGATTGGGGAGACTCGCCAACGTCGCTGCCCTCAGGCACCACCGCAGTCGTTCTGCGCAACGAGGGTGAGACAGAGCACTCGCTCGTGTTCGAGGGCACTGCGCTCCGCCTCGTCGCCGCGGCCGGCGAGGAAAGAAGCGGGGAGGTCGAGCTGGAAGCAGGCGTGCTCTACTTCTTCTGCGACATCCCCGGCCATGAGGATGCGGGCATGCACGGCGAGCTCACGGTCGAGTAGTGGCCCCACTGACACGACGCCACTTCCTGGCTCTGCTCGGAGCGAGCGGAGGTAGCGCAGCCGTTGCGGGTGCGCTCTCGGGGTGGGGGATGCTCCCCGCCAGCGCGGCCGCGGAGCCGCCGAGGCTCGAGGGGTCCGGAGACGGCCGGCGGATCCTCATCCTCGGCGCTGGCCTCGCGGGGATGACTGCGGCGATCGAGCTCACGGCGCTGGGCTACGACTGCACCATCCTCGAGGCGCGCGACCGAGCTGGCGGCCGTGTGTTCACCATGCGTGGCGGGACCACGCTGAGCCAGCTCGGCCACCCTGACTCGGTGGTCCCGTACGACGAGGGCCAGTGGTTCAACCCCGGACCCTGGCGGATCCCGCACAGCCACGAGTCCACATTGCACTACTGCCGCCGGTTCAGTGTTCCCCTCGAGGTCTTCATCAACGACAACGAGAACGGATGGGTTGCCACGAAAGACGGGGAACGGATCCGCTTGCACACGTTGCGCACCGATCTCCGAGGCAACGTCGCCGAGCTGCTGGCCAAGTCCGCCGGCGACCTCGACAGCGATCTCGACGACGGCGACACCGAGCGGCTCACCGAGTTCCTCCGCAACGAGATGGGCCTCGGGTCAAAGGAGCTGGCCTACACAGGCACCGACGCCCGCGGCTACAAGACGTTCCCTGGCGCGGGTTCCCGATCCGGCGTCGTCGGGGATCCGCTGTCACTCTCGAATGTCCTCGATTGGGCCGGCGACGTCCCGGGCGCGGCGCTCCTCTCGCTGCCCAGCCGCTACTTCCAGCAGCCGATGTTCCACCCAGTAGGCGGCATGGATCGCATCTCCGCTGCGTTCGAGGCGCAGCTACCGGAACGGATCCTGTTCCGTCACGAGGTCCGCTCGGTCCGCCAAGACGCCGTTGGTGTAAGGGTCATCGCCCGCGACCTGGGGACGGGAGCCGATCGCGAGATCACCGCCGACTACGCGATCGCCACGATCCCGACATCAGTGCTCAACCAGATCGAGGGTGACTGGAGCCGCGAGACCCGGCGCGCCTTCGCAGACATCCCCTACTTCCCCGTTGGGAAGCTTGGGTTCCAGATGGCGGACCGGTTCTGGGAGACCGACGAGCAGATCTTCGGCGGCCACTCCTTCACGAACGCGGAGATGGGAACGATCACCTACCCGAGCGACGAGTACCTCTCACCAAAGGGGATCCTGCAGGGCTTCTACATCTTCGGTGGGCAGGCGAGCCAGATCTCTGCGCTCTCCCAGGAAGAACGCTCGCAGCGAGCGGTAGCGAGCGCCTCTTCGATCCACTCGGATTTCGGCGACCACGTGAAGTCCGCCGCATCGTTCTTCTGGCACCTCGAGCGCTACAGCCTCGGCGGCTGGGCGGAGCACACACGAGAGAGTCGCGAAGGTGCCTACACCCATCTGCTGGAGCCGGACGGCCGCGTGTACTTCGCCGGTGAGCACCTGAGTCACCTACCGGCATGGATGGCGGGAGCGATCGAGTCAGCATGGTTCACGATGGAGCGACTCCATGAGCGCGCACAGCAGGAGAATCAGCAATGACCGCACGATCATCTCGTTGGCCGCTACTCCTCTGTGTCGTCGCGGTCATCACTTGGACCGCCTGCAGCAACAGCGAGAGAGACGACGCCGCTCCGAGTTCCGAGGATCGGTGCGACCACGCGCAGGCGGCAGCCGGCGGGGATGATTCGTCCTGTGAGGTGACCGATGCCGCAGACCTCGACGGGGGCGACCTGTACAGTCGCTACTGCGCGTCGTGCCATCAAGTGAACGGCTCTGGCATCGACGGCGCCTTTCCTGCCCTCGCGAACAACCAGTTCGTCACCGTCGCCGATCCGACGGGCGCCATCGCCACCGTCCTCAACGGGCGCGCCGGCATGCCCCGCTGGGGTGACGAGCTCAGCGACGCTCAGATCGCGGCGATCCTGACCTACGTGCGCTCGAGTCTCGGCGACAACGATGCGCGAAACGTGACCACCGAGGACGTAGCAGAG
>JBBDWQ010000026.1:84080-113087 GCA_040902805.1 Acidimicrobiales bacterium | reverse complement strand
CGCCATCGGAATCAGCCGGGTGGCAGACGCCGTCAAGCTCCGCGGTTACATCTAGGTAGCCGACCTAGGAGCTCGATGCCCCCGCCCGACGCAAGGGCGCCAGCGTGTGCTCGCCAGTGTCGTCGTCCTCGGTGAGGTGCCAGCCGCACCGTTGGGCGAGCATCGGGTGACCCTCGTCAGGGCCGGACGCGATGATCTCATCGCCGACTTCGAGCTGCACGTGCCCGCGCGGGCGATAGATGTAGCGGCCACCGCGCTGCACGGCGAGGACGTGGAACCCAGGCTCGATGTCGAGCTGTAATGCGGAAAGAGTCGATCCGTCGGCATCTGAGCCCGCGGCAACGGGAACCCGCACGACGACCTCATCCGAATCGCCGAGTGCGACCGACAGGATGGGGTGCAGCTCCTCCTTCTCCTCGATGAGCCACACCATCTGCTGGGCGGCGTCGCCGAGGTCCTCCGCGGCCTGCGAGAGATGCAGCAGTCCGCGAAGAGGGGCGGGGTCGATGCGATCGTTGCTCGCCCGCAGCACCCACAGCTCGAGGCGGTCCTTCATCTCGTCGAGACGGTCTTCGAGATGGCGGACCTCAGCCGCGAGACCTTGATCGCGCAGGACCAGCGCCGAGTAAGCAAGGCCGACGGCCACCTCCGAGATGTTCTTCATCTCGACGAGCACGTCGACCGCACGATCCAGGTCAGACAGGGTCCCGTCCTCGGGTGGAACGGCAGGCTCCCAGTACGGCGCAGCGGCGAGCTCGCGCAGTCGAGGGATGCCCGCCGGTGAGCCGCGCAAGAAGATCACGTCGGATGGCAGGCAGATGACGTCGCCGTCAACGTCGGTGATCCAGTCGCGTTCGCGGCGAATGGCCACCACCCGCATGCCGGTCTGCACGGGAAGCTCGAGCGCAGCCAGCGGGCGACGTGCGAGGTGACTGCCTTCACGAATCCGCACGCGATGCGATACCTCCTCCGCGTTGGAGAGATCGGCCACGAGCTCTCGAGGGATCCCCAACCGGTGGGTCACGATGCGAGCGATGTCGACCGCCGCGTTGCCGATGCGCTCGATGGAGCTGATCACCTGGAGAACCGACGACATCGCCTCGGCCTCCTTGGGATGGCGCGCCGCCAGCACAGAGACCGCCCGCATCTCGTGCACGAGGTCGGACATGCGATCTTCGAGCTCACCGACCTCCTCGGCCATGTCTGGATCGCCGAAGTACAGCGCCGCGTAGGCGAGGTCGACCATCAGCTCCGAGAGGTCCTTGGACTCGGCGAGCATGGCCCGGAGGTTGCGGGGTTTGGCATCCATGTGAGTGCCTGCAGGATAGGCGGCAACCGACCTCAGGTGGCACAGGCGCAGGTCGCCGTGGTCCACACTGTGACCATGCGTCTTCGCGCCGTCCCGCTGCTGGCCGCCCTCGTCGCGACAGCCTGCCTGGCTGCCTGCGACTCGGGAGATGGCCGTTCGCTGGCGCCGCTCGATCCTGACCCGACGATTGCTCCGGTCACCCAGCCACCGGCATTGGAAGTGTTCTCGCTTTCCAGTGTGGCGTTCTCCGAGGGAGGCGCGATCCCCGCGCTCTACACCTGTGCCGGCACCAGCATCTCACCGGACATGGCCTGGGCCTCCGCCCCGCAGGCGGCCGAGCTCGCCTTGGTGGTGCGCGATCTCAACGCCGACGGCTTCGTGCACTGGGTCATCACCGGAATCGACCCGGCCGCGCAGAGCTTCGCCGCCGGTGCATTGCCCGAAGGTGCACAGGAGCTTCAAAACAGCGACGGCTCAATCGGCTGGTTTGCTCCCTGTCCGCCCGCGGGCGGGGGTGAGCACCTCTACCAGTTCGTGCTCCACGCGGTGCCAGACCCATTGGATCTAGATGCAGACGAGCCGGCCGAGCGAGCGGCGGCTGCCGTCGAAGCCGCGTCCACGGACCAGGCGGTCTTGACCGGCACGTTCACCCGCTGAGGCGCCTCAGCCCGGAGCGAGCAGGACGGCAAGCTGACGGCTCTGGGCGAGCAACCGGCCGTCGGCCGACCACACCTCACCGTCCTCTTCCAGGTAGCCCTCCGCGGCGACCTGCGTGCGGAAGCGCACGAGGGACCAGCCTGGCGCGTCCGGGGGCTTCTGGCGGAAGTGGACCGTGAGGTCGATCGTCGGCACTCCGACGGGAGACGCCAGCCGTGAGAACACCGCAGGGATCCAGGCATCGACGAGCGCCGCGACGAGGATCTCGTCCACCGGATCATCGTCAGCGGTGCGGATCCATCCGCCGGTCACGGCCTCCTCGGAGTCGGTGAAGGGGGCAGCGCCAAGCGCTGGCCGTACCTCATAGCGCTCATGGATCGGGACCCGCACCTCCCGATCCATCGGCGACACCAGGGAGTCGGGGCCCGGCACGTCCGGCGCCTGCTGGTCGTCCAGCGTCGGTCCAGCGCGGTCCACCCCAAGCGCTGCCAGGGCGACGATGCAATCCGTGCCGTCCTGCTGCAGCCGAGCGGAGACGGTCGTCATGCCTCGACCAGCCCGCTCCACTGCAACCTCGACCTCGCATCGGCCCTCGACGGGTGGACGCAGGTAGTGCAACGTGAGCGAGCGCGGGCGACGCTCCGGGTCGTTCACCTCAGCGAGGACAGCCCGCAGCACGATCGCCGCTAGGTACCCACCGTTGGGGCCTCGCTCGATCCACCAACCACGATCGATCTGCGCGCTGTAGCGACCGTCACCCAGTGACTCGACCGCGGTGTCGCGCGCGAAGCGGCTCACTCCGACTCGACGACGTCAACTACTTCGTCTCCATCGACGTCGATCACCCCGGGCGTCCCCCTGGAGGCCGCAATGGTCTCGGCCTTGCGCACCTGGAACATGGCCACGCCCATTGCCAGCACCACAGGCAGGAACAGCAACAGCAAGCCCTGCGTAAGGACCGCACCGAAGAGGGTCGCGTACAGGGCTCGGTTGACCACCTTGCTCGTGGAACGCTTACGGACGGCGTGGAAGCCCAGCCCGGACCCGATCAGCGGAAGCACCAGCGCAAGCGAGAACGGCCACAGTGCCTTGGCGACGGTGTCCCTCGATCGGCCTGGGGCCCACTCCTTGATCGTCGCCGCTACTTCCTCGGCGCTCTCGTCGGGGTGCTCGGCGACGGATCGCAGCGCCGTCATCGACCAATCCGCGGTCAGCGTCTCGCGGGTGTACACGTCGCCTCGCGCGTCGACGGGGTAGCGCAGCGCGACCACGCAGAGGACCAAGGCGGCGGCCGCGGCGAGCACGGCCGACAGCGCGGCGCGGTAGCCGACCGGCTGACCGGGACGCATGGCGGCGCCGCGGGCTCGCGCCGAGCCGACTGCGCTGGCAGCCGGCTGACGTGACCCCCCGCCCCGCAACCGGGAGAGGAGCGATCCCCCACCGGAAGACGACGCCGTCGTCGTCGACTTCGACATCTGCTGGGGTGCGTTCGCGTTGGTAGCCCTCGCGGCTCGGGCGGCCCGCTCGTTGCGGTTCTGAGCCGCCCGCTTCTGCTTGGACGGTTGCTTGGGAGACATGGTTGCCACGCTAAGACGCGTCCCCGGCTCAGCGGAAGTCGCGACTGTTGGTGGGGGCAGCGAGCGGGAGCGGCTCGATGCGGTCTGCGATCACGTTGGTGACCCCCTCCGAGCGCTCCAGACGGCCGCGGACCAGCATGGCCGGGGCGCTGCCGGCCACCTTTCGGTGGGCCGCCCAGCAACCCTTCGACACCACCACGTTGATGAGGCCGGTCTCGTCCTCCAGGTTCACGAACAGCGTGCCGCCCGCCGTGGCCGGACGCTGACGGTGCGTCACCACTCCACCGACCAGCACCCGGCTCCCCGCCTCCACCTCAGCCAGGCCGGTGGCTGTCACCACGCCGAGGCGGTCGAGGTGGGCTCGCACGAACCGGGTGGGGTGACCCTCGGGGCTGACCCCGGTGGCCCACAGGTCTGCTCGGGCCGTCTCGCCTCCGGTCATGGCCGGCAGCGGCGGTGCGTCGACCCCGGTGAGGATGCCAGGCAGGCGCTGGGCCCCTCCCTTGCCGGCACTCACCTGCGCCACGGCTCCTGCGGCCCAGATCGCCTCACGTCGCGGCATCCCGAAGCACCCGAACGCACCACTGGTGGCCAGCGCCTCGAGCTGCGGAAGCGAGAGCGACAGCCGTCGGGCCAGGTCCTCCGGATCGCTGTACGGACGGCCGGACGCGATCTCGGTGGCCAGGTCGTCGCCGATCCCCCGCACGTACGAGATCCCCAACCGCACCGCCGGCCCACCCCGCCCCCAGTCTTCCGGGTCCTCGCCCGCCGACCCCTCACCATCACCCTCGAGAGTGGCGGTGGCGGCGGACGCGTTGAGGTCGGGGGTGCGGACCTCGACGCCGTGGCGACGGGCGTCTTGCACGAGCGTGTGCGGTGAGTAGAAGCCCATCGGCTGCGCATCGAGCAGCGCCGCGCAGAACGCAGCGGGGTACCAGCGCTTCAGCCACGCCGACGCGTAGACGAGGTAGGCGAAGCTCACCGAGTGGCTCTCCGGGAAGCCATAGCTGGCGAAGGCGGCCAGCTTCTCCCAGATCAGCTCGATGACTTCCGGCGTGACGCCACGCTCCGTCGCCCCATCGGCGAAGCGCTGGTGCAATCGCTCCATGCGCTCGCGGCTGCGCTTGGAGCCCATGGCCTGACGGAGCTGGTCAGCCTCGCCCGGGCTGAAGCCGCCGACGTCGATGGCCATCTGCATGAGCTGCTCCTGGAACAGCGGAATGCCGAGCGTCTTCTTGAGGCTCTTCTCCAGCAGGGGGTGGAGGTAAGTGACGTCTTCCTTGCCGTTGCGACGACGGATGTACGGATGCACCGACCCGCCCTGGATGGGCCCGGGACGGATGAGGGCCACCTCCACCACAAGGTCGTAGAAGTGCCGCGGCCGCAAGCGGGGCAGTGTCGCCATCTGGGCCCGGCTCTCCACCTGGAACACGCCGACCGAGTCGGCTCGGCAGAGCATGTCGTAGACCTCATCGTCCTGGGGGATGGTGGCCAGATCGACGTCGACGCCGTGCACCTCAGCCACGAGATCGATGCAGCCGTGGAGCACCTCGAGCATCCCGAGACCGAGCAGGTCGAACTTCACGAGACCGATGGCCGCGCAGTCATCCTTGTCCCACTGGAGCACCGAACGGCTCTCCATGCGGGCCCACTCCACGGGGCACACCTCCACGATGGGTCGATCGCAGATCACCATGCCGCCGGAGTGGATGCCGAGGTGCCGCGGCGCGTGCTCGAGCTCCGCCGCCAACGCCAGCACGTCGGCGGGGATCTCCTTGTCCTGCTCCTGCTGCGCGGCGGTGACGGCCACCCCGCCCCACGCGTCGGCCTGCTTCGACCACGCGTCCTGCTGACCTGGCGCGTAGCCGAGTGCCTTGGCGATGTCCCGGATCGAGGACTTGGCCCGGTAGGTGATCACGTTGGCCACCTGCGCGGCGTGGCGGCGACCGTGCTTGGCGTAGACGTACTGGATCACCTCCTCTCGGCGACCCGACTCGATGTCGATGTCGATGTCGGGCGGGCCGTCGCGCTCCGGCGACAGGAACCGCTCGAAGAGCAGGCCGAGGCTGACCGCATCGGCGTTGGTGATGCCGAGGGCGTAGCAGACCGCGCTGTTGGCGGCGCTGCCCCGACCCTGGCAGTAGATGTCGACGCGACGACAGAAGTCGACGATGTCCCACACCACGAGGAAGTAGCCGGGAAAGCCGAGCTGCTCGATGAGGGCCAGCTCGTGGGTGATCTGGCGATAAGCGCCCGACACCCGCTCCTCACCCCAGGGGCCATAGCGACGCTGCGCGCCCTCGGCGGTGAGACGACGCAGGTAGCCCATCTCGGTGAGACCGTCGGGGCACGGGAACGGCGGCAGCTTCGGCGCCACGAGCTGCAGGTCGAACGCGCAGGCCCGACCGAGCTCAGCCGCCCGCTCCACCGCGCCCGGCCAACGAGCGAAGCGACGGGCCTGCTCGTCACCCGAGCGCAAGTGTGCGCCCGCACAGGCGGGCAGCCAGCCGTCGAGCTCGTCGAGGCTGCGACGCGCACGCACCGCGGCCATGGCGGTGGCGAGGCGTCGACGTGACGGCATCGCGTAGTGCGCGTTGGTGGTGGCAACGACGTCGACACCGGTACAAATCGCGAGCTGCGCCAGCGCGTCGTTGCGGTGCGAGTCGAGCGGGTCGCCGTGGTCGCAGAGCTCGACGGCCACGTTGTGACGACCGAAGGTGGCCACCAGCGCGTCGAGCTCACGAGCAGCGGTGGCCGGGCCGTGTCGCTCCAAGGCCGCCGGAACCGTGCCCTTACGGCACCCGGTGAGGATCAGCCAGTGGTCGCCGTGCACCTTCTCCCAGGCGATGCCCTCATAGATCGGCTTGCCCTTCTCGGCCCCCGCCAGCTGCGCGGCGCTGATCGCCGCGCCGAGCCGGGCGTAACCCTCCGGGTCGCGAGCCAGTACGAGGAGGTGCGTGCCCTCCGGGTCTGGCATGCCGTTCTGAGGCTTGGTGAGCCCGAGCGACAGCTCTGAGCCGAACACTGTCGGCACGCCCACCGCTCGGGCCGCTTCGGCGAAGCGCACCACGCCGTAGAAGCCGTCATGGTCGGTCAGGGCCAGCGCCTCGAGGCCGAGTCGGGCCGCCTCCTCGGCCAGCTCCTCGGGGGGGCTGGACCCGTCGAGAAAGCTGAATGTGGAGTGGCAGTGCAGCTCGGCATAGGGCGTGGCGTTGGTACGTCGCTGGAGCACCGGGGGTGGCTCGTAGGCAGAGCGGGCTGGCGACCAAGCCGGGCTGTCACCGCCGTTGGCCCCGGGTGGCACGTGGGAGGGTCGACGGGCGCGGTCCGAGAGCGTCCGCTCCAGCTCCTTCCACGACACATCCGGGTTGTTGAACCCCACCGGCCTAGGATCGAACACTTGTTCGCTCTCGTCAAGCGGGTAGACCAGAGGCATGGAGACGCGGGTCCGACACGACAAGGAGCGATCTCGCTACGAGCTGCTGCTCGATGGCGAGGTCATCGGAGTCGCCGAGTACTACCTGAACGGCGACGATCTCGTGTTCCCCCACACAGAGATCGGCTTCGCCCATCGCGGCCAGGGCCTCGGCGCCGTGCTGGTGCGCTCGGCGATGGACGACGTGCGGGCTACGGGAAGGCTGGTGGTGCCGATCTGCTGGTACGTGCGGGACTTCCTCGACGCCAACCCGGATTACCAGGACCTGCTCGCCGCGTAGCCGCAACACACAGTGGGCGCAACAGCCCTAACCTTCGCGACGGCCGCGACCGCAGGGGGACGACATGCCGTACATCGAGGGCCGCGTCGTGCACGACGCCGACGCCCACATCATGGAGGTGCCCACCTGGCTGGTGGACCACGCCGACCCCGACGTGCGCGACAAGCTGCGACCCAACGTCGAGCTGGGGCTGTCTCCAGGTGAGGCCGAGGCCATCGACCAGATGATCGGCCGCCACGCCGATCCCGAGTTCCGATCACGTGACGAAGCCGAGATCATGGCCCGCAAGAACTTCAAGGCCACCGGCGCCACGATCGCCGCCGATCGGTCCCTGGCCCTCGACCTGCTGGGTGTGGCCAGCCAGCTCGTGTTCAACACGTTCAACAACGGAAACCTGCTCATCCTCGAGCGCAGCGGCGACCTCGACCTCGCCTACGGCGCGGCCCGCGCCCACAACCGCGGCATGGTCGAGTTCTGCTCCGCTGATCCGCGCCTTCTCCCGACCTGCTACGTGCCGCTGGCCGACTTCGAGCGATCGGCCGCTATGGCCGGTGAGGCCATCGGCACGGGTGCGGCCGCGCTGCTCGTGCCGTCGGGTTGTCCGAACGACCACTCCCCGAGCCACATCGCGCTCGACCCCGTGTGGCGACAGGCCGAGGAGGCGGGCATCCCGATCGTCCTCCACGTCGGTGGCGGCGGGAAGCTGCTGCACCCGAGCTACTTCGTGAACGGCGGCGCGTATGTGCCCGACTTCCACGGCGGCGACGAGAACTTCCGCTCGGTCGACTACATGGCCATCCCGGGCCCACCCGCGCAGACCCTCGCCACGATGATCTTCGACGGCGTGCTCGAGCGACACCCCGCGCTCAAGATCGGCGTGATCGAGCAGGGTGCCATCTGGCTGCCGAGCTGGATGCGCCAGATGGAGTCGGCCTTCGACGCCTTCCTGAAGCACGAGCAGCGCTTGCAGGACCTGTCGCTGCGCCCGAGCGAGTACGTGCACCGGCAAGTGAAGGCCACGCCGTACCCGACCGAGGATGTGGGCTGGATCGTGGAGCAGGCCGGGGCCGACGTCGTGCTGTTCTCCACCGACTTCCCACACGTGGAGGGCGGTCGGCGGCCCTTCGAGCGCTTCGAGGCCAGCCTCGGCGACGCGTCCGAATCGGTGCGTCAGGCCTTCTACTGCGACAACTTCGTGGAGCTCATGGGCAGCGCGATCGACCGCGTCCCACTCGCCACCGCCAGCTAGCTGGCGTCAGTCGTAGGTGGCGTCGACGTGCCAGCGGCCTTGCTCGAGCACCACGAGGCGAGCCTGGCCGTCAGTGGTAACAAGCTGAAGGCGGGCTCGGCGACGGACGGTGGCCCTGTCCCACCAGCGCTCCTCCAGTGGCCAGGGACCCGCCCACGCCACGACCTCCGCCCACGGGCCGCCCCCGACCGACATGCGATCGGGGGCCGATGACAGTTCACCGCGCCCGCTGACCATCACGGCCAGACCTGACACATCGACCACCTCCGCCATCGTCGGTGTGGGGTGGATCCAGGCGGGAGAAGGAAGCGGCAGCCGTCCCGGCCACGGGCCCGCCACCCGGCTTCGACCGGCGCCGGGGCGCTCCAGAGTGAGGTCGACAGCCTCTGCCTCCACCAGCGCGATCTGCGTAGCTGGGTCGCGACTCCCCTGCCACTCGGGCACAACCACCGACCCCACACCGAGAAGGCCCTGCACGCGGGCCACCGCTCGACTGGCCCGGTCAGCGGTGGTGGCGTCGCTGCCCCAGAAGCCGAGCTGGCGACCACCCACTGGCACCACCTCGTCGGGTGCGATCCAGAGCCGACTGATACCCGACGTGGGTCGGTGTCGGGCCGAGCCCTGCAACCAGCCATCGAGCTGCCAGCGGAGCCGGTCGGCGATGGCCCCCGCGGTGAGCGCTCCCTCCGCCCGCCACACGCGCTCGATGCGCTCACCGTGCTCGGTCTCGGCGCCGATCACCACCCGCGTGCAGGCTGAGCCTATGGCCCACAGGCGCCGGTGCAGCTCCTCGGCCAACCCACGAGCCAGGAAGGCCGCAGGGGCAACGGTGTCCGCCGGAGGGTCGAGCTCAGCGCGCACCGTGAGATCCGCCGGCGGCGGAGTCGTCGCCGGCGGTCGATCGTCGAGCCCGCTGGCCAGCCGCCAGGCCAGCAGACCATCGGTGCCGAAGCGAGCCAGCACATCACGCGCTGGCAGAGCGGCCAGCGCGCCCAGCGTGCGCAGACCGAGACGCCCAAGCACGTCGACGAGGTCAGGCCGGTCGAGGGTCGCGACTGGCAGTGGGGCCAGGAAGGCCCGCGTGGTGCCGAGGGGGATCGCACGGATCGGCGCAGCAACCTCGGGGGCCAGGGTGGCGGCCAGGGTGGCGGCGAACGGCCCGTCTGCGATGCCCACCTGGCAAGAGCCGCCGGGCAGGGCCTCGCTGATGGCGGCAACGACGCGCGCCGCCAGAGCCTCGTCACCGCCAAAGAACCTCGACGGGCCGCGGGTCGGGAAGGCCACCAGACCTGGACTGGTGAGCTCGACCCGAGGCGTGATGGCGTCGAGCACCGCCACCACCGGCTCGAAGGCGCGGGCGTCGCGCGCTGGATCGTGGTCGAGCACGACGAGCGATGGACAGCGCGACTGCGCCTCGCGTCGACGCTGCTGATGCACCACGCCCTCAGCACGGGCCGCCGGCGAGGAGGCCACAACACGGTTCGCATGGAAGACCGCCGCTGGCACCTCCAGCGGCACTCGTGACGCGACGACGGGCCAGTCCGCGCAGCGCACCACCAGCGTGCGCGTCCCGGTCACCGAGCAGCCGCCAAGTGCACCACCGGCTGCAGCACCTCCTCGACCACACCAGTCGACCCCGGCAACCAGAGGTCGAGGTGGCAAGGTTGCGCGGCCTCGCCACGACCCGTCCGAGTGACACGGACCTTGCGCGCCTTCAGATGGCCCGCTCCCTCACCCAGCCCCTCCCAGCGCGCCCGAGTGATCTGCAACGAGAGGTCGGCGCCATCTGGCCATCCGGCACCGAGCTGCAGGAGGACTGTGCCCCGTTCGCGAGCTCTGGCCACGAGCCGGCGGGCATCAGCGGGACGCACCCCGCCGCGACCAGCCTGGAGGACCACGACATCGAAGCCGTCGACAAGCGCGGCCACCACACCGCCCCAGGCATTCCGATCCGGGGCCGCCACCAGCACGAGGCGCTCCAATGCCACTCCGAGCTCGTCGGCCGCCACGAGACCCAGCGACGGGAGGCCCACCGCGGCCGCCCAGGAGCCGGCCGTCGAGGCCTGGGCCAGGAGGGCGAGGGCCAAGGTGGTGGCCCCGCTCACCCCGGCTGCGGCCCCCACGGCAACCGTTGCTCCCCGACGCAGGCCCGCCCCCGGCAGCAAGCCTTCGAGCGGTGGGAGCACCGGCAGTCGCTGCTGGTCTCGGGCCAGGGTGGTCGGCTGCACCCGCTCGGCGATCTCCGCCAGGGCACCCAGGGCCGCCTCGCTCCGCATCTCCTCATGATCGAACACTTGTTCGATCTCGTCAAGCGGAGTCCTGAGTGCCTGATCTGTCATCATCTCGGGCGTTCTGTCGGGGGGGACATGGAGCCACGTACGAGACATCCAGCGCTTGACGGCATCCGCGGGCTCGCGGTGATCGCTGTGCTCCTTTTCCACGAGGAGGTGTCCTGGGCGCCCGGCGGGTTCCTGGGTGTGGATGTGTTCTTCGCCCTGAGCGGCTACCTCATCACAGGGTTGCTCCTGACCGAACGGGCAATGACCGGGCGCATCGACATCGTTCGCTTCTGGTCGAGACGACTCCGACGCCTGCTCCCCGCCCTCCTGCTCGTGATCGGGGTCGTGACCATCGCCTGGGTGCAATCCCCCGACGGCCCACCGGAGGGCTTCCGGCTCGACGCCGTCGCCGGACTCGGTTTGGTCGCGAACTGGCGCTTCGCCGCCGCAGGGAACAGCTACTTCGCGGCGCACCACGTCCCCGCGGCCCTCGAGCACCTCTGGTCGCTCGGGATCGAGGAGCAGTTCTACCTGCTCTGGCCGTTCATGCTGCTTGGTGTCATCGCCCTCGGAGGGCTCCACCGACGTTGGATACTGCTTGTCGCGACGCTCGGCGGTGCAGCCGCCTCTGCCCTGCTGATGGCAACCTTGGCGCACACCGACACGAGCACCGCCCGGATCTACTTCGGCACCGACACCCGAGCGCAGGGGCTGCTCCTCGGCGCTGGTCTCGCCGTCGTGCTCTACGACAGGCCGATCCGCACTACTCAGGCAACTCGCCGCGCCAGCAACGTCATCGCGGCACTCGGGCTCGCGGCCGTCGCAGTCCTCATCAACCAGCTGTCGGGATCGGATCGGTGGCTCTACCAGGGAGGGTTCACTCTCGCCGCGATCAGCGCCGTCGCCGTCATCGCCGCGGTATCCGCATCACCGGAGTGCATCCCGGCGCGCCTACTCAGCCTCGCTCCGCTGCGCTGGCTCGGCCTCATCTCGTATGGCGTGTACCTGTGGCATTGGCCCTTGCGCATCAGCCTGACGAGCGAGGTGACGGGCCTGCACGGCACCGCGCTCGTCGTCGGCCGCATGGGGGCGTCGATCGCGCTGGCCGCTGTGTCCTTTGCTGTGGTCGAGCTGCCCGTCAACCGTCGAGTGCGACCATCGAGACACACCGCCGTGGGCTTCGCGTCGCTGCTGACCACGGCCGCCGCGATCGTGGCGCTGGTGTGCGCGCCACCGTTCGAATCACCGCAGCCTGTCGCGGCCGCCCCGGTCACCACATCGACGGAAGCATCGACGACGACCCAGTCGATCGTGACCACCCCGGCCGCCGCGCTGCGCCCGCCCCCACCGACAACCCTCCAACCCCCGCCCACACGAAGGGTCGCCTTCATGGGCGACTCGGTCGCCCAGAGCCTCGCCGAAGGACTAGCCCCGATCGGTGGCCCGGTTGGACTCGCGGTGATCAACGACGCCATCCTCGGTTGCGGGGTTGCTCGGAGTGGGGCCTACACGCTGTCAGGTACGACCTATGGGCTCGCCGAGGAGTGTGCCTCCTGGTCAGACATCTGGCGAGCTCGCCTCGCCCGTGATCGCCCCCATCTCGTCGTCGTGCAAGTCGGCCGCCACGAGGTGCTCGACCGGGAGTTCCAAGGGAGCTTCACCCACGTGGGTGATCCCGCCTACGACACCTACGTGGCGGGGGAGCTCGATCAGGCTCTCAGCATCGCCGGCTCCACCGGGGCGCCGGTCGTGCTGCTCACGGCCCCCTACTACCGGCGACCAGAACAAGCCGGTGGCGATCAATGGCCCGAAAACGACCCGGCCCGGGCCAACCGAGTCAATGACTTGCTGCGGGCCACAGCCAGCCGACACCCTGGCGTAACCGTCATCGAGCTCGGAGCGCACACCAGCGTGGGTGGTCGCTACACCGAATCGATTGACGGCGTCCGGCTCCGCCGCGACGGGGTGCACTACAGCGCCGCCGGCTGTGCGTGGATGCTCCCGTGGCTGGCTCCTCAGCTGCGGGCGCTCGTGCCCTAGGTTCAGGGAAACAGGCCCCGCGCCTCGATGGCCGCCGAGATGCGCTCGAGGGCAACCACCAGCGCCGCCCGGCGAAGATCCACGCCGAGCATCTGAGCCCGCGCCCACACGGTGACGAAGGCATCGTCCATGCGCTGACGTAGGCGCTGGGCCACGACGTCCTCTTCCCAAGGGAACCCTTGTCGGCTCTGGGCCCATTCGAAGTAGGACGCCGTCACACCGCCAGCGTTGGCCAGGATGTCGGGGACCACGACGATGCCGCGCTCTTCCAGCACCACTTGGGCCTCCATCGTGGTGGGCCCGTTGGCCGCCTCGACCACCACGGAGGTCTGCAGACGTCGGGCTACGCCCTCGTCGATCACGCCGCCGAGGGCGGCAGGGACGACGAGCTCGCATTCGATGTCCCAGATCGCATCCGCAGCGACCACATCGCCCCCCGAGAACCCTGCGACGGAACCGGTGGCGGCGACATGGTCCGACAGCGCAAAGGCGTCGAGGCCGCCAGGGTTGACCACTGCACCACCAACATCGGCCACCGCCACGACACGCATGCCAGCGGAGTGGAGCAGGAACGCAAGCGGGCCCCCCACCTTGCCGAAGCCCTGAATGACCGCTCGGCTTCCCGCCATCGGGATGTCGAGCTCGTTGAACGCGGCACGAGCGCACACAACACAGCCCGATGAGGTCGCACCAGAGTGCACCGTGGTGCCGCCAAGCGAGAGTGGCTTGCCGGTGACCGACGTTGGCATGGCGCTGCCCGCCGTCATCGACAACGTGTCCATGAGCCACGCCATCACGCGACCGTCCGTGTTCACGTCGGGAGCGGGGATGTCTCGGTCCGGACCCAGCAGGGGGCTGATCTCGTACGTGTACCGGCGCGTGAGACGCTCGAGCTCGCCGAGCGAGAGGACCGTCGGATCGCAGCGCACACCGCCCTTCGCCCCGCCGAAGGGCAGATCGAGCACCGCCGTCTTGAAGGTCATCGCTGCGGCAAGGGCTTTCACCTCGTCGACGTCGACCTCGGGATGGAAGCGGATCCCACCCTTTCCCGGCCC
The DNA here is from genome assembly GCA_040902805.1 of Acidimicrobiales bacterium. Lineage (GTDB taxonomy): Bacteria > Actinomycetota > Acidimicrobiia > Acidimicrobiales > VFJN01 > VFJN01. The sequence goes on along the minus strand of JBBDWQ010000026.1, from coordinate 99,205 downwards.
GCGGGTCGTGTCGTGATGCACACGCCACCCGGTGAACACCTCGACGCTGTGGTCATCCATCCGGACAGGCACCGCGACCTCGAGGATGCGCTCGGGCGTACGCAGGATGCGGTGGATGTCCGGATCGATGCCGGCCAGCTTGGCGGCGTCGTCGAGTCGATCGAGGACGGTGCGCCAAGCATCAGCGGACATGGGTGCTGCCTTCCACACGCGAGCCTGTCGGTTCATCCGGCTCGCGCTCGTGACCGTTCTACCCGACCAGCCTCGCCGGCGGTCGGTTACCCCGCATCAGTCACTGCGTTGTCGGCGGATCTTGACGACCGCAGGGTTGTAGCAGGCGCCCTTCATGCCGAGCATCTGGGCGGGCACGCACAGGTTCGAGTACTGGCACAGTCCGGCCTCGACCGAACCGCCGAGAATGCGCCTCGGAAGATCCGGCTCGGCGTAGAACGGGCGGCCGCTCCCGACGAGGTCGGCCTGGTGGTTGTCGAGGATCTCGTCGACCTCACGACTGTCTCGAATGCCGCCGACGGCGAGCACCGGGATCGACACGACCGCCTTTGTCGCGATGAAGCGGCTTCGATTCCACACCGGGGCGAAGCGAGCCGTGACACCGCCGACCACGTAGCCGGCCGTGAGCACGGCCCGCTCGCTGCGTCGCGGTGAGGCCGCTCGGAAGCGGGACTGCATGGCCTTGTTCTTCCAGAGCGAGGTCGGTACGCCGCCGCGCGAAAGCGTGGTGTCGGGGAAGACCGAGACCTCAACCGGCGTCACGGAGTCGTACCCGAACTCCTCGACCAGCTTGCACAGCGCTATGCCCTCGTCCCAGGTGGTGTGAGCTGTGAACGGCGGCGCCTTCTCCCCCACCGGCACCTTCACCGTCACGGTGAAGTCGGCGCCGGCTCGCTCCGCGATCCGCTCCCGGATGAGCCGCAGCACCGAGGCCCGCCTCTCGAGCGAACCGCCGAACTCATCATCGCGTCGGTTCCAGAACGGCGACAGCAGCTGGTCTAGGAGCTTGGCGTTGCTCGACGCGAGCTGCAGGCCGTCATAGCCAGCTTCTCTGGCCCACATTGCTACCTCGCCGTACTGCGCGGCCATGGCACGGATGTCATCCGCAGACATCACCTGGATGGGCGCTCGTCGGAAGATCGGGCGCAGCGGAAGTGGCGGCTTCGCGGCGGCCAACAGCGGGCGCGTGCGCTGCGAGGCGTACGGCTCATGCCACGCCTCCATGGCGAACAGCCCTCCCAGCCCGACCTGGATCCAGATCGCCGCGCCCGCCTTGTGCACCGCCTCCACCATGGGAGCGAGCCGCAGCATGCGCTCCCGCGTGCTCACGATGGTCATCCCCGGCGACGTACGACCCTCGTCGTAGAGACACGAGTTGCCCTGGATGATGAGACCAACTCCGGCCTCGGCGTTGGCGACAAACTGCTTGGCATAGATCTCCGCCGCTTCATCACCGTCGCCAGCCCCCTCGAGCACCGGAGCCCGATACAGGCGATTGCGAAGGGCCGTCGTCCCACCGACCTGTAGCGGCAACAGCACGGTGCGCTGGCTGGCTGGCTCCCCCATCGGCGCTGACCGTAGTTCCCTCTATCACCAGTAGGTTGCCTGGCATGCGATTCGGAATCGATGTAGCCCAACAACGGATGCCATTCGACGAGGTGGTGCGCCGCACCCAGCTTGCCGAGACCGTCGGCTTCGACGGTGCATGGGGGTTCGACCACTTCCAGCCAATGTACGGCGAAGGACCAGGCGAATGCTTCGAGGGCATGACCACCCTCGCCGCGTTGGCGGGCCAGACCTCGCGCATCCGGCTAGGGCTCCTCGTCAGTGGGATGACCTACCGCCACCCATCGGTTTTCGCGGCGCAGGCCCTTACGATCGATCACGCGTCCCACGGTCGCCTCGAGCTCTCGCTCGGCGCCGCATGGTTCGACCCTGAGCACGACGCGCTCGGGATCCCCTTCCCCGGGACCAGCGACCGCTTCGACCTGCTGGAGGACTCGCTCGAGATCGTGCAGCGGCTGTTCAGCGGCGATCAGGTGTCGTATGAGGGCAAGCGCATCTCGCTGCGCGACGCGCAGCAGCTGCCGTTGCCCGTGCAACGACCCCACCCACCCCTCTGGATCGGCGGCAACGGACCGAAGCGCACCCTGCCCCTCGTGGCCCGCTATGCGGATGTGTGGCACGCCTTCGGCACGCCTGGCTCCTTGCAGGAACCCTCAGCGCGCGTCGACGAACTGGCCACCGCTGCAGGGCGCGACCCGTCGTCGATCCTCCGAGCCGCCTCGCTGTCGCTGTCCGATCCGTGGGACACCGTCCGCAAGTATCTCGGCAAGTGGAGGGACGGGGGCTGGGGCTACCTCGTGTGCGGATGGCCCGAGGAAGGCGCCGCCCGTGTGGAGGAGTTCGCCACCAAGGTGATGCCCGAGTTCGTGTAGCGGCCGCGTCAGCGGTACGCGGCAGCCTGTATCTCGTAGAGCTCCGCATACTGCCCGCCATTGGCCATGAGGTTCTCGTGGCTGCCGACCTCAGCCACGTGTGCACCATCCAGAACGACGATGAGGTCGGCCATGCGCACAGTGGAGAACCGATGCGAGACGAGAATCGTGACGCGGCCGGCGTCACCGATGTCCCGTGCCCCGGCGGCATAGCGCTCGAAAAGGGCGTGCTCGGTCTCGGCGTCGAGCGCTGCTGTGGGCTCGTCGAGCACCAGGACCATCGGGTCCTCGCGCATGAAGCCGCGCGCAAGCGCGAGCTTCTGCCACTGCCCGAAGCTCACCTCGACCCCCTCCGGCCAGGTCGGGCCGAGCTGCGTATCGAGGCCGGCGTTGAGGTGCTCGATGACGGCTTCCGCTCCCGCCCGCTCCACGGCCGATCGCACCGTGGGCCGATCGTCGACCCTGGGGACGTCGCCGAGCCCCACGCTCTGTTGCGCACGGAGCTCGAAGCGGAAGAAGTCCTGGAACGCCCCCGCCAGCTTCGACCGCCAGGCCGCCGCCGAAACGCGGCTGAGGTCGGTGCCATCGACGAGGATCCTTCCCGCGGTGGGCTCGTAGAGCTTGGCCAGCAGCTTGACCATCGTGGTCTTGCCGGCACCGTTCTCGCCGACGATCGCCACCACTGCACCCGCTGGCAGCGTCAGTGACACGTGCTCCAAGACCAGCCTGTCGGTCCCCGGATACACGAACGACACATCGTCGAAGGTGATGCCCTCGATCAAGCGATCGGGCACCGACAGATCAGCGCTCGCGTCCACCGACGCCGCGTAGTCCTCGAGCCAGGCCAGCCGACGAGACCCATCCATCCAGACCCCGCGCAGGAACCCGATCTCCCCCACCGTGGCACCGATGTACGCGGAGAGCCGGGAACCGGCTGCCAGGACGAGCAGAACATCGCTCGGGGGTGCGTCGATGCCTGATGCGACGAACACGATGCCGCCGACATAGGCGAGGCCGAACACGGCCCAAGCAACGCCGTGCCAAGCCGCGGAGCTCGAGCGGGCACTCGCTACCAGTCGGTACCACCGCTCCCACTCAGCTCGCCGCTGCTCCACGAGGCGCGGCCCGATGCCCGTTACGCGGACCTCCTTGCCGGGCGGCGCGGTGGTGGCCGTGCTGAACAGGTGAGCGGCGAGACGCTTCGCCGGCGCCCCCCGCTCCTCCGCCGCACGTTCGATGCCGGGTCGCCAGCCAGAGGTGAGCACGGTGGGCAGCGCGAACACCGCCAGGAGCAGCAGCGCCGGATGGATCGATGCCAGCAGTCCGGCGGTGACCACGAGACGCAGGATCCAGCCCAGGGTCGAGAACACCGACATGTACATGTGGTCGAGGACGAACACCTGGTCCCGCAGGACCGAGAGCCGGTCAAGGAGCTCAGGGCGCTCCTGATGAGCGATGGTCACCACCGTGGCCTGGAGCCGCGCTACATGCGCCTCGAGGGCGATCGTCACCCGATCCCGAAAGCGACGCTGCACACGGGTGGAGATGACCTTGAGGAACCAGGTCGCGGCAGCCGACGCACCGAGACCGATTGCCGCCCCGCGTACGAGCGCACGGTCTGATTGCAGGATCCCCTCACCGAGCAGCTTGAGCCAGAGCGCCATGAGCGCGTCGGGAAGTGCCGCCAGCAGGGAGAGCCCGAGCGCCACGAACATCAGGCGAGGCTCGTGGCGATACCCGAGGCGACACAGCCGCCACATCGACGACAGTGCGGGCGGCAGATCGTCGTCCACCGTGCGCTCAGCTGAGGGCTTCAAGCTCCACCCCCTCATCTTCGAGAGCGACCGGCTGACCAGCGGCGAACCGCTCGGCCTGCAGGTCGAACATGGTGCGATACCGACCGCGCTTGGCCATGAGCTCGTCATGGGTACCGATCTCGACGACCGCACCATGTTCGACCACGCAGATCTTGTCGGCCCGACGCACCGTGGAGAACCGATGCGAGATGAGGATCGTCGTGCACCCACGCGTGGCTTCGAGGATGCGGCCGAAGATCTCGGCCTCCCCTCGGACGTCGAGCTGCGCGGTGGGCTCGTCGAGCAGCACCACGCCGGCACCTTGCTCGACGGCACACAGAGCGCGTGCCAGCGCCACGCGCTGCCACTGACCTCCGGAGAGGTCCGTTCCTCCCGCGTAGCCCTTGGCCAGCGGGGTGTCGAGCGACGTGAGGTCCGCCGCACCGGCACTGGCCAGCGCTTCGAGGATCAGGTCGTCAGGAGCGCCGCCTGGGGCGACGTTGTCTCGCAGTGGCAGCTCGAACCGGATGAAGTCCTGGAACACCGCGGTGACGCGCTGCCGCCAAGCTTCGATGTCAAGGTCGCGGAGGTCAACGCCATCAACCTCGATCGCTCCCGACTGCGGGTCATAGAGCCGGCAGAGCAACTTGGCCAGCGTCGTCTTGCCCGCCCCGTTCTGTCCCACGATCGCCAGCGATGATCCGGCCGGAATCGTGAGGTCGAAGTGATCGAGCACGAGAGCCGATCCGGCAGCCGGATACGCGAAGGACACGTCCCGCAGACGTATCTCCGCCGCCGGGAGGCCTCGAGCGGGGCGAAAGCCGCGCGGCAGCGCCCCGGCGGGTGCCATGGCATCTTTCAGGCGCAGTGCCGCGGCAACCGGGGAGGACGCACCATCCAGCGCCCAGTTCAGTCCACCGAACGCGATCATTGATGTGCCCATCGCCGTCTGCGCGAAGACGACGGCCCGAGCCAGGTCGATGCTGCCGTTCAAGGCATCCGACGCGAGCGACCAGAACACGAGTCCGTTCGCAGCCACTACGAGCGCCAGGCTCGAGATGACCGAGCGCTCACGAAGTCGGGTCGCCTGGTACTGCAGCTCGTGGAGACGGGAGCGGCGCGCGATGAAGCGGTCGATCGTCCAACCCGCGACGCCGAAGAGGCGGAGCTCCTTGGCTGCGGGCGGATCCACCGCCATCCGATAGGCATACTCCGCGTCGCGCTGGGCGCTGCGCACCTCGTCGGTGTTGCGATCGCGCCAGATGGCGCTCTCCTTGAGCAGCCAATGCGTGGACAGCCACGCTCCACCGAGCACGAGGGGTGCCCACCACGCGTAGGCGAACAGCACCGCTGCCGACACCAACCCGGCCACCATCTCCACCAGACCACCGGCGATGAAGTCCATCGACATCGACAGTGGGGGGCCGGTCATCCCGGTGTCGAACTCGCGGGCGACGGTGAGATCACTGCTCAGCTCTGGGTCCTCGAGATGGCCGATGCCGGCCGGATCGACACAGGCCTCGGTGAGAAGGTCGTAGAGCCAGGCTGCGGTCCGGTCGCCGAGGTTGTAGCCCAGCGCAAGGTGGATGGGGTTCAGCACCTGCAGCAGAACGAACACCGACCCGACGGCGATCAGCGGTCCAGTGAGCGACGTCCCGTCCTGCACCGCGCCGACGAGCACACCCATCCCGATCGCGAATCCGGCGGGAAGCACGCCGCGCAGGACCAGCACCACCCACCACCCGACCGCCAGGCCTCGGCCCGCGGTGGTGAGCACACCAAAGAACGCCCACTCCTTGCGTTGCCGCAGACTGGACAGCGACCCCACGCCTCAGGCGGCGGGATCGCCGTAGTACAGGAAGAGATTTCGAACGATGTCGCCCAGGCCCGCGCCAGTCTGGCCGCCGCTCAGGCGCACCGTCACGACGGAGCCGTTGATGTGCACGTACTCGACGCCGCCGGCGGCGAAGAGACGACGGGCGAGCTCGTCGACCGGGCGCACCAGCATCTCGGTGGGCGCCTCCTCGTAGCGCTCATGACCCATGCCTGACAGCGGCCGGTTGGTCTCGAACCGCAGCACGGCTGGATTGCTCGAGTGCTTCTCGACGACGGTGATCGGCTGTCCCATAGGCGGCGGCATGGTACCCATTGGGCGGACAGCACCGCCACATCACCCGCGACATCACCCAACGGCGACCTACCCTGCGAGGAGTGCCCATGGCCACCGAGACGATCGAGCTGCGAGGTCACATCGTCGACTCGCTTCTGCTCGCCAAGGTGCTGGACGTGATCGTCGACGCGGGGGTGGCCTACGAGCTCGCTGACGTGGAGATCGGGCGCACGAACGCCGACGTGAGCTCGGCCCGCATCGAGCTCGAGGGGGACGAAGTGACCCTCAATCGACTCGTCGACGACCTGCAGGTGCACGGGGTCAACCGCGTCGCGTCCGGCACGACCAATCTGGTCCCAGCCGACCAGGACGGCGTGCTGCCCGCGGGCTTCTACTCAACGACGAACCTTGCCACCGACGTGCTCGTCGACGGCCACTGGGAACCGGTCGAGAACCCTGAGATGGACTGCGGCATCGTCGTGACCAACGGTCGCGTGCGCACGATCCCAATGCACCAGGTGCGGTCCGGTGATCAGATCGTGGTCGGGAGCGGTGGCGTTCGAGTGCATGCTCCGTCGAAGCAGCGGGGGGCGTCGGCGTTTGAGTTCATGAACAGCGAGGTGTCGAGCGAGAAGCCCAAGGCGCTGATCGTGCAGGAGGTGGCTGCCCGGATGCGAGCTGCCCATGAGACGGGCGGGCGGATCCTTGCTGTCTGCGGTCCCGCCGTGGTCCACACGGGAGGCGCACCCGACATCGCCCGCCTGGTCGAGGCAGGCTGGATCGATCTGCTGTTCGCAGGGAACGGCTTCGCCACGCACGACATCGAGTCGTATGTCCTCGGTACGTCGCTCGGGGTGTCGGTCTCGGAGGGAACGCCCACCGAGGGCGGCCACTCCAACCACCTGCGGGTGATCAACGAGGTCCGCCGCCACGGTTCGATCTCCGCTGCCGTCGAGGCGGGATACATCACCGGCGGAGTGATGGCGACGTGCGTCCGGCGAGCGGTGCCCTTCGTCCTCGGTGGCTCCATTCGCGACGACGGACCTCTGCCCGACGTGCACACCGACACCGCCGTCGCCGCCGACGCGATGCGCGACGCAATTCCCGGGGTGACCGTGGCACTGATGCTCGCAACAACGCTGCACGCGATAGCCGTCGGCAACTGCCTTCCCGCGACGGTTGAAACATTCTGCGTCGACATCAATCAGGCCGTCGTCACAAAGCTCGCTGATCGTGGCAGCCATCAGGCGATGGGCATCGTGACCGACGTAGGTCCGTTCATCGCCCGTCTGGCCGACGCGCTCTGCGGCCCTGCCTGATGGCAGAGCTGTCCTGGGGACGTCGGTATCTGATGTGCCCACCGCATCACTTCGGCGTGCTCTACGAGATCAACCCGTGGATGCACGAGGAGGTGGCCGTCACCCACGACGCAGCTGTCGCTCAATGGGAGGGGCTCGTCGCAAACCTGCGAGCGGCCGGCGCCGAGGTGGTGACGATGGAGCCACAGCCCGAGGTTCCCGATCTCGTCTTCACCGCCAACGCGGGAATCGTCAACGGGCGGCAGTTCGTTCCGAGCCACTTCCGCCACCCCGAACGCCAGGGCGAGACCGACATCGACGCGGCATGGTTTGCCACCGCCGGCTTCCAGGTGGACCGGCTTCCGCGGGAGCTCGACCACGAGGGCGCTGGCGATGCGCTGCCGTTCACACCATCGGGCCACGAGACGGTGCTGGTCTCCGGCTACTCCTTCCGGAGCGATGCGGCGGCTGTGGCCGCGCTGGGGACGCTGGTCGGCTGCCCGATCAAGGCGGTCCAGCTGATCGACCCGCGGCTGTACCACGTCGACCTCACGTTCTGTCCTCTCGATGAGCGTCGGGCGATCTGCGCGCCGATGGGCTGGGACCGCTACGGGCGCAAGGTGATCGAGGCGCTCGTACCTGAGCCGCTGTGGCTGGAAGACGACGAGGCCCTGGCCTTCTGCGCCAACTCCGTGGTGGTGGGCTCCACGATCGTGATGCCGACGGTGCCGCCACGGGTGGGTCGGCAGCTGGAGGCATGGGGGTTCAGTCTGGTCGAGAGCCGCGTCGACGAGTTCCTGAAGGCCGGCGGCGGATGCCGCTGTCTCACGCTGGCGCTCGATGTCGTGCTGTCACACTCGGAGTAGCGGAGGAGGCTAGACCCCCGTCGGCGGCGGTCTGCGCGAGTTGGCTGGTGTGGCTGGTGCGGCTGGTGTCGATGGCGTTGATGGTGCTTCCGATGTTTTTAATATCTTCTATTGCATCTCCATATCAGTCGGCTAGAATTACATCGATGTCGTTCACGGAAGATCTGCAGCCGGTCAGGAGAGTCGTGGAGCACCTCGATGGTGTCGTGGCCGAGCTCGACATCGCGCTGCTCCTCCCCGCCTCGCTCACGGATCTGGTGGCCCTGGGCGAACACATCGAGCGAGTAGGCACCGGCCTGAAGACCCACGCTGCAGCCCGGATCGCGAGGACAGAGCTGTGGCGATCCGAGGGCGACCGCTCCCCCGAAGCGTGGCTGGCCCGCCAGGCCGGCACCTCTGCTGCCGAGGCCGCGCGCCTGTTGGACACGGGTCGCAAGCTCGAGCGCCTACCGGCCACCGCCGACGCTGTGCGTCGCGGAGAGCTGTCGGCCAAGCAGGCCGAGGCAATCACCGACGCGGCGTCCATCGATCCGTCCGCGGAGCGACGCCTGCTGGATCGAGCGCGCGACACGAGCCTGCGCGAGCTGCAGGACGAGTGCCGCCGTACGCGAGCCAACGCCGATCCCGACCCCGATGCCACCGCTCGACGAGTGCACGCTAAGCGCAGCTACCGCGCCTGGACCGACGTCGATGGAGCTATCGGGCATCTCCACCTCTCGGGTCCCGTCGCCACGATCGCCCGGATCGACAACGGGGTGCGACATCGTGCTGACAAGATCTTCCGCGCTGGGCGATGTGAGGGTCGACGCGAGCCGGCGGACTCCTACGCCTTCGACGCCGCAGCCGAGCTCCTGACCAGCGAGGGCGATGCCATGCCCGTGCCGGCTGGTGCCGATGCGAAGATCATCGTCCGTATCGACCACGGCGCGCTGATGCGCGGCCACGCCACCAACGGCGAGACCTGTGAGATCGCCGGGGTGGGCCCCGTCGCCGTTGGAACGGTGCGCGAGTGGATGTCCGACGCGTTCCTTGCCGCGGTGATCACCAAGGGCGAGGACGTGCAGCGCGTCGTGCACCTGGGCCGGCGCTTCACCGCTGCACAGCGCACCGCGCTCCAGTGGATGGACCCGGTCTGCGCTCGAAAGGGCTGCACCAACCGGCTGGGGCTGGAATACGACCACTTCGAGGACTGGGCCCACACGCACACCACGACGGTCAGCGCGGCGAGGCGCTTCTGCCGAGGCTGCCACCGCCTGAAATCAAAGGGCTGGGAGGTCTCGCCGCCGGACGAAGACGGGAAGTGCGCGTTCACACCACCCGAGGACGTGTCCGCCGCCGACGCGGCTCGCGCCGCCGTGGTTACGCAACGCTCCCGGCGGGCGCGGCCGCACGCACCGCCAGCCCCGCGAGCGCGCAGGAGATGACGGCCAACACAAGGTGGACGGCGATGAACGACGCCTCGTGGTCGCCGGTGGCGATGCCGATCGTCCTCGTGATCCAAACGCCGATCGTCCAGCCGGCGAGCACCTTCACCGCCAACGCCACCCAATCGGCCCGACGGTAGAGCGCCCAGGCCACTGCCACGGCGAGCACGGTGAAGCTCAGCGCGAGGGCGGTGCGACCCCACTTCTCGCCATCGGTGAGAGCGTCGTCGCCCCAGATGTTCCGGATGCGGGTGGTCCACACGAGGAACGTCCACACCACCAACAGCACCGCGCTCCTCCGCATGGCCCCGACGGTACTGACCGGCTACCTTGACCGGACAGTCAAGTTCTCATCCCAGGGGGATCCCGCACCATGGCCGACCAGCCCACGCTCGACGACTTCCGCGACGAGTGCACCGCCTTCCTTGACGCCAACGCCAAGGTCCGCATCACCGAGGACAAGAAGTTCGTGTGGGGCGAGGGCGACGATGACGTAGCCATGTTCGAGGAGGTCGACCCCGCGCAAGAGCAGCGCGACCTTGCCGATGCCAAGGCCTGGCGAGCCAAGCGCTACGACGCCGGGCTCGGCTACATCACCGGCGCCAAAGAGTACGGCGGCCGAGAGCTGCCCGGCACCTACGACCGCCTGTATGCGAGCCTCGAGGCCAAGTACGACATCCCCGGCCAGAGCTTCTTCGGCATCGGTCTCGGCATGGTGGCCCCAACGATCAAGGATCACGCGCAGGACCACATCCGGGCCAAGTACCTCCCGGCGATGTACCGCGCCGACCTCGTCGGCTGCCAGCTCTTCAGCGAGCCCGGCGCCGGATCCGATTTGGCGGGGCTCACGAGCAAGGCCGAGCGAGACGGCGACGAGTGGGTCATCACCGGTCAGAAGGTGTGGACGTCGGGCGCCCAGTACAGCGACATCGGCGAGATCATCTGCCGCACCGACCCCGATCTCCCGAAGCACAAGGGACTCACCGGCTTCATCGTCGACATGCACGCTCCGGGCGTCGAGGTCCGACCGTTGCGCCAGATGACCGGCGGGGCATCGTTCAACGAGGTCTTCTTCAACGAGGTGCGCGTCCCGGACGACCATCGCCTGGGCGACGTGAACCAGGGCTGGTCGGTGGCGTTGACGACGCTCATGAACGAGCGCTCCTCCATCGGAGCGGGCGGCGGTGGCGGTGGCATGGGCGTGGCCAACGTCACCCGCCTCGCGGAGATGCTCAAGCACTTCGGCCTCGGTGACAGTGCCGTGCACCGCGACGAGCTGATGAACATCTACACCCGGTACCAGGTGGCCAAGTTCACCAACCAGCGCGCCCTCGACAAGATCAAGGCGGGCCAGCTGCCAGGCCCCGAGATGTCGATCGCCAAGATGGCGCTGACGGACAACCTGAACCGCACGGGCGCGTTCGTGGCCAAGGTGCTCGGCCCGCGCATCGCTGCCAACACTGGCGAGTGGGGCACGTTCGCGTGGTCGCAGTTCATCTGTGGGACACCGGGCATGCGCATCGCCGGCGGTTCCGACGAGGTGCTCCGAAACATCGTCGGCGAACGGGTGCTCGGTCTCCCCAAGGACACCGGCATCGACTCGCAGTCCCCCTTCAAGGACCTCCTGCGGAACTAACCAATCAACGTCTGTGAACCCCCACGTCCGCATACCGGACGTATTGCTTCACAGACGTTGATTGATGTTCTCGATTGCCTCCGCGACAACGCTCGGGGCTGGCTCCGTGCGCTCCTTCGTCGGAGAGAACGCCTGCGCGTGGCGACGCTCGAGACGTTCTCGGTTGCCGTGGCTCCCCGCGTAGGCCACTGAGAAGATGAACAGGGAGAACACCGCCGTCACGGCCGCAACCGGCCACCCGCCGAGCATGTAGCCCACCAGCATCAGCAACGCCGCGCTGGCCGCACCCACCGCAGGCAGCGCGCTGGTCTGCTTGGTGGCGGTCACATAGGCAGCCGCCCGATTGGCGCCCGCCAGGCGACCTCTGACCTTGCCCTCGAAGGTGGCCTGCGAGATCGGCACGAGGGCAGCGCGCACCGCATCGACATCACCATGATCGAACGCGCTCGCAAGCCGAGCCAGGTCGCCGGCCACGACCGGCCAGGCCGTCGCGGCAAGGTGTGCGATCCGCAGATCGCCCAGGATCTGCCGAGCCTCTCGCTCAACGTCCTTCGGCAGCGGTGCGCTCAAAAGAGGTGCTGCTGATAGCGCAGCGACGGCTCGACGGGCGGCGGCGGCACGAACCGGGGCACGCCCCCCCATGGCAGATGGTCCATGAAGACCCAGCTCCGGCGGTGAATGGCGGACGGTCCGAGACCCTGTAGCGCCGTCTTGTGCTTCGGACACGGGTACCCCTTGTTGAGCTCGAACGCCCAATAGGGATGGTGCTCGGCCTCGGCGCGCATGATGCGGTCGCGCGTCACCTTGGCGAGGATCGACGCAGCCGCTATCGACAGGCAGTGGGTGTCGCCCTTCACGAGCATCTGACTGGTGCCCTCACCCACGAAGTCCCACTTCCCATCGAGCAACACCCGATCCGAGACGACGCCGAGGCCATCGAGGGCCCGCCGTGCCGCGAGTCGTTGCGCCTCGGACATACCGAGCTCGTCGCACTCCTCCTCGCTGGCGTGTCCCACGGACCATGCCTCGCACCAGTCGGCCACACGGTCGAACAGTGCCTCCCGCTCGCGCTCGGTGAGCATCTTCGAGTCCCGGATCTTGTTGACGCGCCGATCCTGCGGCACCACGGCGGCCCCGAGGGTCAGCGGGCCTGCCCATGCACCCCGCCCGACCTCGTCCATGCCGACGACGATCCGGTATCCCTCGGCCCAGAGTCCCCGTTCCACGTCCAGTGAAGGGGCCGACCGTTTGAGAGCCTTCCGCAACACAGGTGCCGTGCGTGGCGCCCGGGTGGCGGCTCCGGCGTTCGACATCACCTGTGAGGGTATTGCACCTGAGAGCGCTCACAGGCGCGACGGGCGAAACGGGCGACACCCGGCGACACTGGGGGGATGCGCGTGCTGCTCGTGGAAGACGAGATCGGGCTGGCCGGCGCCATCACCCGAGGACTGGCGCCGGAGGGCTTCGAGGTCGATGCCGTCCACAACGGGACCGACGGGCTCGAGCGGGCTCGCGATGGGCGCTACGACGCAGTGATCCTCGACATCATGCTGCCGGGCATGAACGGCTATCAGATCTGTAGGACCCTCCGGGCCGAGGAGATCTGGACACCGATCCTCATGCTCACGGCCAAGGACGGCGAATGGGACGAGGCCGAGGCGCTCGACACGGGTGCGGATGACTTCCTGTCCAAGCCATTCTCCTTCGTCGTGCTGGTCGCCCGGCTGCGTGCCATCTCGCGGCGTGGTGCACGACCGCGCCCCGCGGTGCTGACCGTCGGGGACCTGCAGCTCGATCCGGCGACTCGCCAATGCGCCCGAGGTGGCGACGCCATCGAGCTCACGGCCCGCGAGTTCGCCGTCCTCGAACACCTCATGCGACGTCCCGACGAAGTCGTGGCCAAGGGCGAGATCCTCGAGCACGTGTGGGATCAGGAGAGCGACAGCGACCCGAACGTCGTGGAGGTCTACGTGGGCTACCTGCGCAGGAAGGTCGATGACCCGTTCGACCGCCGCTCGATTCGCACGGTCCGCGGCGCCGGCTACCGAGTCGTGGACGACCGGGCATGACCAACCGCCTGCCCCCGCACCTGCGCGGCGTGCGCGCCCGCATCACGATCCTGGCCATGGGGGTGACAGCAGCGGGAGTCCTGCTCGCTGGCTGGTGGCTCCTGCGTTCGGTCGATCGATCCGTGACGGGCGGACTCCGCATCCCCAACCGACAAGGGTTCGTGGAGGTCGTGATCGACGGACGGGCCATCGTGGAGCACAGCGTGTCGGGCGTGCGACGAAGCCTCTACGTCGCCTTCCCCGTACTGGTCTCCGCCGCCGGGGCCACCGCCTGGTTGCTCGCCGGTCGGGCGCTGCGGCCGGTAGAGGCGATCCGCACCGAGGTGGAGGAGATCACCGCGTCGACCCTCGATCGGCGGGTGCCGGTCCCCCAGACCGGCGACGAGGTCGCCCGGCTGGCCACCACGATGAACCTCATGCTGGATCGCCTCGAAGACGCGTCGAATCGTCAACAGCGGTTCGTGGCCGACGCGTCGCACGAGCTCCGGAGTCCGGTGACGGCGATGCGGACCGAGCTCGAGGTCGCCTTGCTCGCCGCTCACGCCCAGGACTGGCCAAGCATCGCCGAGCGACTGCTCAGCGAGGAGGCCCGACTCGAAGCCGTGATCGTCGACCTGCTCCTGCTGGCGTCGCTCGACGAGCCGGGCGTTGGGCCCGACGCGGTGCTGATCGACCTTTCAGAGCTCGCCCGGGAGGAGGCGCGGCGTCGGGTGCCGACAGGCCGCGGCGTGGGCGTGGAGGTCGACGCACCCGTGCCCGTGCTGGTGCGCGGCAGCCGCACCCAGCTCCGTCGGGCATTGGCAAACATGCTCGACAACGCAGACCACCACGCTCGAACGACCGTGCGCCTTGCGGTGCACGAACGCGAGGGCCGCGCCTGCTTGGTGATCGATGACGACGGACCCGGCATCTCAGGAGCGGACCGCGAGCGGGTGTTCGAGCGGTTCACCCGCCTCGATGACCACCGTTCACGCAACGGAAGCCGAAGCGGAAGTGGAGGCGGGAGCGGACTCGGGTTGTCCTTGGTGCGCGGCATCGTGCGCCGTCACGGCGGGGACGCACGGGTCGACACTGCCCCACTTGGCGGCGCCCGGCTGGTGCTCGACCTTCCCGCGGCCGGTGCCCGCGCTACACCAGATCACACATCGGTATCGATCCCCACCACCAGCCGCCGGTAGGTCCGCTGACAGGGCGAACCGACGAGCGCGTGGACGACCGGCGGTCCTACGGCCGGGAGCTCGGCCACCATCGATGCGGTGGTTGCCTCCTGATGGTCCGGTTGGTCGACGTGCATGCACACGGTCCAACCACCCTCCCCCTCAGCATGGGATCTGAGGTGAGCAGCTCGGCGAGCAACGACACTGCCTGTTCGGCGTCCGGGGCTCGTTCGAGAACCAGGCGCACGAGATCCATGCCGGTAACCGGCCGAGAGCCGAGGACCCCGAAGGTCGGCTCGGCCAGCGCAGGTAGGGCGAC
>JBBDWQ010000026.1:0-83980 GCA_040902805.1 Acidimicrobiales bacterium | reverse complement strand
CCGGCCGAGAGCCGAGGACCCCGAAGGTCGGCTCGGCCAGCGCAGGTAGGGCGACGTAGGTCGCGCGGGTCATCCCCTCATCGACGCGTGCTGGAAGCCACTCGAGCAGCTGCGCCTCTTGGGGCGGGCGGTCACTGTTCTTGGCGAACAGGGTGACACCCTCAGCGGCGTGGGGAAGCGCACACAGCAGATCACACACGCTCGGAGTCTCCTACGGCTGCTGCCCGGTGGTCACCAAGCCTCCGCGAGCAGCTCAGCGAAGACCTCCTCGGCATCCGTGTCCACGCCATGGCGGTTGAACCACGCGCACATGGTGGTGACGTCATGGTGGAGCAGACCGAAGCCGTGCGGGTTGGTGGCCAGATCGACGGATTGCGGGAAGTCGATCAGCCACATGCGGTCCTCCCACCACAGGACGTTGAACGGCGATAGGTCAGCGTGCACAAGGCCCGAGCGCGTGAGCGCCGAGAGCTCGTCGAGGAGCTGCTCATACGCGCGCTGGAGCTGGGCCCGGCTGAGTCGCGCGTTCACGAGCCGCGGCGCGGCGCCCTGATCGTCCCCGATGAGCTGCATGAGCATGCCATCGCCGGTGAACTCCACCGGATAGGGAACGGTGACCCCAGCGGAATGGGCGCGAGTCAGCACGTCGAGCTCCTGCCCCGGCCAGCGCTCGGCGAGTACCCGCTTGCCGTAGTCGGTCATGCGTTCGACGGCTCGCTGCTCCCGACTGCGACGAAAGCGGCGGCCCTCGTGGTAGATGAGGTCGTTGGTGAACCCACGGGCCTTCGTGAAGCCGAGCGCTTCGAGCTCCCCCTTGGTGGTGACCTTGGTAGGGCGGTAGCGCTTGTGGGCGAGCAGCACGCGCTCCTCGCCCCGGGCATTGCGACGCTCGACGATGAAGACCTCAGCCTCTTTGCCGGTCTTCAACAGGCCAAGCACTTCGTCGACGACTTGGATGCGGTCGTCATGGAGCCACGCCGGTGCGGCGCGCTCGGAATCGTGCTGGTGCACAGGTCCTCCAGAGGTGGTGAGCGGTCAGGGTCCTGGTGAGGCCCCGACGGCTCACAGTGCGCGCCAGACGACGAAGGTCAGCGCGCGGAGCCGTCGAGGGACACAACGGTGGCAGTCATCTCGTCGGTCCCCCTTCGGCTCAGGCCCGATCGAACACCGGGTGTGCCCCGAGCATCGCAGACCCATTGGCCCAAGGGAAGCGAATACGGTGCAGCCCATGGGCAAGCGTCGGGTCAACATCGTGCCGCACACGCACTGGGATCGGGAGTGGTACCTGCCGTACCAGAGCTTCCGATTGAAGCTCGTCGACCTCCTCGACGGCCTGCTCCCTCAGCTCGAAGCTGATCCTTCGTACGCGCACTTCTTGCTCGACGGACAGATGGCGGTGGTCGAGGACTACCTCGCCGTGCGGCCCGCAGCCGAGGAACGGCTGCGGGCGCTCGCCGTGACCGGGCGAGTCGCCATGGGCCCCTGGTACGCGCTCCCCGATGAGTTCCTCGTGTCCGGCGAGACCCTCGTTCGCAACCTCCAGCGGGGACTTCGCGTCGCCGCCCGCTTCGGGGGCGCCATGGACGTCGGTTACCTGCCGGACATGTTCGGACACGTGGCGCAGATGCCGCAGCTGTTGCAGCTGTTCGGGTTCGAGCACGCCGTCGTGTGGCGGGGTGTCCCCAGCGCGGTCGACCGCACCGGGTTCCTGTGGTCGAGCCCAGATGGATCCACCGTGCGAGCGGAGTACCTTCCGGTCGGCTATGGGAACGGCGCCCTGGTCCCCGACGACGCCAAGGCGCTGCTGCGCCGCATCGGCGAGTTCGAAGACGAGCAAGGCGACCTGCTCGTTGGACCCATCCTGTGGATGAACGGCACCGACCACCTCATGCCCCAACCATGGCTGGGCCGCGTCGTGGCAGAAGCCAACTCGCTGACCGCCGACTCCGATGAGGCCGGCTACGAGCTCCACATCTGCTCGCTGGCCGAGCACGTGCGCGGCGCGCCCGCCGAGGGCTTGCCGACGTGGCGCGGTGAGCTGCGCTCCGGGGCCCGTGCCAACCTGCTGATGGGCGTGGCGTCCAACCGGGTCGACGTGAAGCAGGCGGCGGCGCGAGCGGAGCGAGTGTTGGAGCGCCTCGCCGAACCCCTGTCGGCCCTCTTCCTACCCCCCGAGCACTGGCCCACCGCGCTGCTCGATGCCGCCTGGCTCGAGGTGATCCGCAACAGTGCCCACGACTCCATCTGCGCCTGCTCGGTCGACGAGGTGTGCGATGCGGTGCTGCATCGCTTCGCCGAGGCCACGCAGATCGCTGACGGACTCACGACCCGCGCCGTCGATGCCCTCGGCGCCACCATCACCGGAACCAGTCCGGTCGTCGTGAACCCGTCGGCCCACACACGAGGCGGGATCGTCGAGCTGCGCCTGCCGGGAAACGAGGTGCCACCGGGGTGTCAGCTCGTGTCGGAACGACCCGCGGAGCGGATCCTCGCATCCGACTCGCCCGTGGCAACGGCGACGGTCATGGTGAACGAGCTCGAGTACATCCGGTCCATCTTGTCGCTCACGATCGAGAGGGACGACGGCGAGGAGCTGCTCCACGTCGAGCGCGACCAGGCCGGTTCGCTCATCACTCCGCCGGTCCGCCAGGCCGTAACCGCGATTCGCGAGCAGCACGCGGATGACAAGGTGCGGGTGCGCGTCACCACCAAGCCAGCGATCACTGTGCTCGCTCGCGTCGCTGACATCGCTGGCTACGGGTGGCAATCCTGGACAGGGGCCAGCGCCCCGGCCGAACCCGTCACGGCAAACGAGCTCGGGCTCGCCAACGGTCGGATCGCCATCGTGATCGATCCGACCGATGGCACCTTCGCCATTGACGGCCACGGCGGGCTGGGTGCGCTCGTCGACGGAGGCGACGTCGGCGACACGTACAACTGGTGTCCTCCCGACAATGAGATGCTGATCGGGCATCCCGCATCAGTCACCACCGAGGTGCGCGAAGCCGGTCCGCTCCGCGCGCGCGTCGCAATCGTGCGCAGGTATGACCTACCGACCCACGTGGCCGGACCCGACCGCGCGGGACATGCGAGCGTCGAGGTCACGAGCGTGCTCGAGTTGCGTGCTGAGGAAGACACCGTGCGCGTCGAAGTCGCGTTCGACAACCATGGGCTCCGGGACCACCGCCTCCGCGTGCACTTCCCGCTTCCCCAACCGGCCGCATCCTCACAGGCCGAGTGCGCCTTCGCCGTCGTGGAGCGGGGCCTGACCGCAGAGGGCGGTCCGACGGAGATGGCGCTCGCCACCTATCCATCACGCCGGTTCGTGTCGGCGGGAGGGCTAACCATCGTCCACGAGGGCCTGCTCGAGTACGAGCTGGTGGACCTGGACGACGTGGGTGCATCTGCCAGATCAATGGCCCTGACGCTGCTGCGCTGCACGGGCATGCTCTCCCAGGGCCCGATGGCCACTCGGCCGCTGCCCGCCGGCCCGTTCACACCCATGGAGGGACCACAGCAGCAGACCCGGGTGACAGCGTCGTTCGCCGTCCACGTCGGGCCCCGAGATCCGTTCGCGCTCGTCGATGAGGTGTACCTCCCCCTACAGGTGACGCGAGCGAACAACGGCTTCCAGCCCGCCGACGGGCAGATGCTGTCGGTCACCGGCGCAAAGGTGTCCGCCATCGTCCGCGAGGCTGGCTCCATCCACGTCCGAGTCTTCAACCCCTCGAGCGCTCCCACCCGAGTCCACGTTCACGGGCGACGCGGGTGGCTTCTCGACCTCCGGGGTCGTCCACTGCGCTCGTTCGAGGAGTCCTTCGACCTCGATCCGTGGCAGATCGCCAACGCTGCGTTGGCCTGAGCAGCGGCGGCGCGCCAAACTGCCCGTTCCACACGACCCGGGGGTACCTCACATGGCAGACGGCAAAGCAGAGATCACGATCAATCGCACCCCCGACGAGGTGTGGGCCCTCGTAGGGCGCTTCGATGGTCTCGACGAGTGGATGCCCGGCATCGACTCGTGCGAGATGGACGGCGATGTCCGCAAGCTGATGACCATGGGCATGGAGATCCACGAACAGCTGAAGGATCACGACGATGCGGCCCGACGGATCTCGTACTCCATCGTGCTTTCGCCGATGTCGCTCGAGCACCACCTCGCCACCATCACCGTCACTGCCGACGGCGCGGGCTCGCGACTCGAGTGGGCCTACGAGGTGCGCCCGGACGAGATGGCGCCCATGATCGGGCCGATCTACGAGGGCTCGGTCAAGGCCGTCAAGCAGCAGCTCGAGGGCTAGAGGGGCAATCCGTCATCGTCGACGCCACGGGAGGCGAGCCGCTCCCTGACCGTCGCCCGCATCTGGCGACGCCGCTCGTCGATCGCCTCACGGATCGTGCTCGGCGCCTCATCTGACCGACGCAGAACCGACAGCGTGACGCGGCCGAGATTCTTGAGAAAGCGGGGCCGCATGGCTCGGAAGGCGAACGCTGGATCGTCGGCTAACGCTTCGCGCAGCTCGGGAGACACCACCACCGTTCCGGGATAGGCGATCGAGGTGGCCCGGCTCGCGAGGTTGACGGTCGTGCCGAACACGTCACCCTCTCGTTCGACGACGGGGCCGATGGCCATCCCGACGCGCACGTCGCTCAGCGTCGCAGCGTCTCGTGAGGCATCCGCCAGTCCGACAGCGATCTCCGCTGCCATCGCGGGGTCCTCCACCACGAACATCACCTCGTCGCCGATCATCTTCACGACCCGCCCACCTCCGGCCACGACGATGTCATAGGCAAGGCGCTCGAACTCGTCGACCACCGCAGCGAGCTCCTCGCCGCTCACCTGCTGGGCAAGCGCGGTGAACCCCACCAGGTCTGCGAAGCCGACCACGACACCGCGGGCGTCCTCGCTCTCGTCCCGCAGAAGGCGGCGCCGGGCCGCGACCTGGACGTGGCGTCGCCACACCTGCTCGAGCACGGCCGGAAACATCGGGAGGAACGTGCCGGTTCCGTCCATGACGCCCTCGGCGGCGATGTCCGTCTGCCCAGGCCGATCGCCCGCGGCACCGACAGCGTCCACCAGCGCCGAGGCGATGCGGGCCATCGAGGAGCCGATTACCCGTGTCATGCCGTAGGTGACCTCAGGGCTGACGACACCACTGTGCATCAGCTCGGCGACGCCAGCCAGGTTGACGAGGTCGACATCGGAGAAGGTCGACTCGCCGGGCATGGGATCCGGGAAGCCGAGCGAGCGCCAGATGTGACGAATCTCCTCTCGGGGAAGGCCGGTGGCATCGCATGCCGCCTCCAGGTCGTGACGCAGCTCCTGTCCGAGAACGAGGCGCTCCATGACCAGGAGCACCAGCAGATCTTCGGCCTGCGCACGACGGATCTCCTCGGGCGCGACCCCCATCGCTTCGAGGATCGCCACCAGCTGCTCGTCTGGGCCCCCCGAGCCACTCATGGCCGCTGCGGTGGCATCGACTCGATGGTGACTGGAATCGTGAGGCCGCGTCTCGGGCCCTTGTCCGGAAGAGCGACCGGCGCGAGAAGCGCCTCTCCCGCGGTGTCCGTGGTCGACCACGCCGGGTCGAGGCCTGGGATGCGCAGTGTTGTCGGCGGATCATCCGCGTGCGCCAGGAGCTCCCACAGCAGGGCCGGTCGATCGCCGTGCCAACGGACGGCGAAGGAGAACTGACCATGCCGCGTGGGCGCGTCGTGGAGCTCCCACCCTTGCCCGAGCCACGAGTCGTCGACGGTCGGGCACAGCACGAGCGCATCGTCCTCCTCCCGCACCAGGAGGTCTCGGACGAGGGTCACCAGCGCGGCGTTCATCGTGAGTTCGTGGCCGGTTCCGTCGCCAGCCCAGGTCCAGGTGCTGCCCGCCGCACCCAACAGCTCGCCCAGGTGCTCGGGGGACGACGACGGGATGGGTGGGACATCGATACGACGCACATCAGCGGTGGCGCGGTGCTCACCGAGTGCATCAAGGAGCCTCGCCGCGCCGGGCAGAGCGGCGCGGCCCCGGGCAGCGTCGTCGTGAGCCGTGCCGCCACGAACGGTGCCGCCAAGCTTCGAGATCAACGCGCTGATCAGGTCGACCACCGATTCGCCATACGCGCGGTCCCGCGTGAGCTCCCAGTGGCGCACGACTGCGTGCAGGGTCGTGCCGGGAGCATCGGAGTGAGCCAGCGCGATCACGTCGGCCGTCAGCAGCCGGGCCGCCTCACGGGGAAACCCCATCAGGTCCATGGCGGCGACGACCTCAGGGCCACCCTGGCCGAGCAACAGATGCCGGACACTCGCCACAGTGGCATCGCGCAGACGGCGGTCAGGCAGCTCGATTCGGGTCCCGAAGCCCGCGTGGGTGCTCCATCCGGAAGCCACCTGCGAGGCCGATGGATACGCCGACGGTTCCACCTCGACGGCGGCGTCTCCCAGCGGCACCACGACGCGCAACACAGCGGTGTGAGCGAGCGGAAAGAGCAACGCTCCCTGCGCCAGACCGTCGCGGCACGACACGGAGCCCGCTCTCACGGAATCGGCGTCGCCGGAGAACACGAGTGCCGCTGAGTCGCCGGTCTCGGCGTCGGACAGCGCAAAGCGCCCGGGCGACTTCGGGAGCACGAGGGCGCGGTGGCCATCGATGCGGAGCACGTTTCCATCGAGCTCGATCGACTCGATCCGGCCCACGTCGGATTGCCCGTGCGGCCGAACCGCCAGCGCCACCGCAAACGGGATGGTCGAGGCATTCTCGATCTCAACTACGACGGCCTCTGCCCCGTCAATCGATCGGGCGGCGTACACGCGGTGGACCGCGTCGCCACTCGGGACCCGCAACCGGGTCTCCACGACCGGGCTACCAGAGAGGAGCGACTGACGGACCGCTGTCTCTTGGCACGGAATGTGCCAGCGGTCTTCGGCTCCGATCCACCAGTCGAGCGACCACGTCTCGCCCTGAACGGTGACAAGTCCGGCAGGGTCGACCACGGCGCGTGCTTGCGAATCGAGGTTGCCGATCGTGGTCCATCGGCCCGACGCTCGTGGCCGGAGCCAGCCGTCGCCGAGGGTTCGAGACGACCGGGAGCGAAGACGCATGCGCGCCATCAGATCAGTTGGAGGGCATCCCGTGCATCTCCGAGCGGATCGTGCGGCTCAGCAATCCCCGGTAGGCCTCGGTGGCGGGCGCGCCCTCGTGCACCACCGAGAACACCGACTCGGCGATCGGCAGGTCCACTCCGTAGTGCTGGGCGAGCTCCATGACGACACGGGAGGTCTTGACCCCTTCGGCGACCATGTTCATCTCGTCGATGATCTCCTCGATGGTGCGACCCTTGCCGAGCTGCTCGCCGACGTAGCGATTGCGGCTCTGGGGCGAGATGCACGTCGCGATGAGGTCCCCCATTCCTGCCAGTCCCGAGAAGGTCATCGGCTGCCCGCCCATCGCGCACCCGAGGCGGGTCAGCTCGGCGAGGCCGCGGGTGATCACAGCAGATCGGGTGTTGTCACCCGTACCGAGCCCATCAGCCATGCCCGAGGCGATGGCCACGACGTTCTTGAGTGCCCCAGCCACCTCGCATCCGATGACATCTGAGTTCGTGTACACGCGGAACAGGTCACTGGAGAAGATCTCCTGCAGCGCGTCCGCGATGTTGTCGTCCTCCATCGCGATCACCGACGCTGCCGCGCCACCCGCCAGGATCTCTTTGGCGAGGTTGGGGCCAGTCAGCACGCCGCATGGGTGACCGGGGAGCTCCTCGCCGAGCACTTGGGTCATGCGAAGCCGGGACCCCTGCTCGAGACCCTTCGACAGACTGATCACCGGGACCCACGGTCGCAGGCAGCCAGCCAGCTCTCGGGCCGTCTCCCGCATCCCATGGCTGGGCACGCCCATCACCAGGAGATCAGCGGCGCACACGGCCTCTTCCATCGACGAGGTGGCGTGCAGCGACGGCGTAAGGGCGTATCCAGACAGGTAGCGGCTGTTGGTGTGCTCGTCACGCACCTCCACGGCGACCTCGTCCCGTCGCGCCCACAGCGTGGTGGGAGTGTTCTTGGCACAGAGGTGGGCCACGGTGGTGCCCCATGAGCCTCCACCGATGACGGCGACCTGAATCGGCATGCCCGGCACGTTACGACCTGCGCCCTGTCCCCGTAGGGTGGGCAGATGCAGCGGGGACAGTCAGCAACTGCGAGCGCAGCGGTCGTCATGCCCGTGAAGGCATTCACGCACGGCAAGCTCCGCCTTGCGCCCAGCCTCGACCCGTCCGCTCGCGCGGCACTTGCCCGCGCGATGGCAACCGTGGTGGCTCAGGCCGCTAGTCCACTGCCGCTCATCGTGGTGTGTGACGACGAGGAGGTACGGAACTGGGCTGCCACCGTTGGAGCAGAGGCGCTGTGGACACCCGGCGTGGGCCTCAACGGGGCCGTCGAGGCGGGCGTTGCCCACCTTGCGACGCGTGCGATCGATCGTGCCATCGTGGCCCACGCAGACCTGCCGTTCGCTCGCACGCTGGAATGGGTGGCCGACTTCGACGGGGTCACGCTGGTGCCCGATCGACACGGCGACGGCACCAACGTGATCTGCGTGCCGACCACGGTGGGGTTCCAGTTCTCCTACGGCGCGGCCAGCAGTGCCCGTCACCAAGGCGTGGCGAAAGCGCTCGACCTGCCGACGCGAGTGGTACCTGATGACCGTCTCGGCTGGGATGTCGACGTGCCCACCGACCTTCATCTACCGCCCGACCTCGACCTTCCGCCCGAGCTGGCCGACCTGTTGCGCGACCGCGGCGCGGCTCCGATCACGGTTGCAGACCGGCGATGAGCTCGAACCTGCCGACACCGGACGTCACACTCGCCATCGGCGCCCACCCGGATGACGTCGAGTTCGGCTGCGGGGCAACACTCGCCAAGTGGGCCAAGGCCGGTTGCGTCGTGCACCACCTCATCTGCACCGACGGGTCCAAGGGCAGCTGGGATCCCACGACCGACGGTGCGGACCTCGTCGTCACCCGTCAGGCGGAGCAGCGTGCCGCCGCGGCAGCGCTGGGTGCCACCGGTCAGTGCGTGTTTCTCGGGTGGCCTGACGGCGAGCTCGAGTCGGGCCTGCGTCAACGCTGGGAGGTGGCCTATTGGATCCGACGGCTGCAGCCTTCGATCGTCCTCGGTCACGACCCGTGGAAGCGTTACCGGCTCCACCCCGATCATCGTCACGCGGGACTGCTGGCGTGCGAGGGCATCGTGGCGGCGCGCGATCCTCACTTCTTCCCTGAGCAAGCCCTCCCCCATCATCGACCCGACGCGCTTCTGCTCTTCGAGGCCGACGAGCCCGACCACGTCGAGGATGTCAGCGGCTTCGCCGATGTGAAGCTGGCCGCGCTGCACAGCCACACGAGCCAGCTTCGCTCCACCATGCACATCGACGAGTCGGCTTCCGCGGACGAGATCGAGCATCAGCGCCAGGCCTTCGACGACGGGACGCGGGCCAAGCTCGCTTCCGAGGGAGCCCTCCAGCGCATCGCCGAGGGCGAGGCCTTCAAGCTGATCACGAACCTCTAGGGGCCGACGATTCGTCTGCCGCAGGGCGACATGCGCCGATCACGATCGACCGTGCGCTCTCGCCGTCGACGAGATCGCGCATCGGGCGCAGGAACTGGGGGTCGGCGAGGTCCCAGACGCGATGCGGGTTGTCCTCGATGAACTCGGGGGTGGCGCTCCAGCAGAAGCCAGCCCGCAAGGTGGCACCGATGCCGGCGACAACGATGCTGACGGCGGCAAGCGCGACGACGGCGACCTGCAGACCCCGCTGCAGGCGACCCGCGACCAGCTCGTTCAGCAAAGGCACGAGCAACAGGACCAGGAGCGGGGTCGTCTCCGTGAAGAACCGCGAGCCGTAGGAAGACCCTCCGGTCGAGCCGTACGACGCGACGACGACCCAGTGGACCGCCACCGCGGCCGTCGCCAGGTTGTAGATCGTCATGTCTGCGTCGGCGCGCCGCGCCAGTCGGAGCGACACCGGGATCAAGAGCAGCAACGGCGTGTACACGAGCACCCCGCGCGACGGCGAGACAGCGTGGGCCGCAAGCGCGTCGAAGAACGAAAGGGTGACCTCGGTCCCGAGGCGATCGGGCTCGAAGTACGGGGGGAGGAACCCGCCGTAGGTGAGGAGGTTGATCGCCGCGAACGGCACCAGCACCGCACCCGATCCGAACGCGAACGTGGCGAACCGTCGACGATCTGAGACGAGGAGCCAGATCCCGAGGACGGCGGCGAGGGCCGCCACCGATGGTCGCATCGTGAAGCCGATGGCCACGAATCCACCCATGAGCGCGTAGGAGCGCGGTGCCTGTCGACCGCGCGCCAGCTGCAGGATCGCCAGCGCTACGAACAACATGGCAGGGGTGTGCTGCCAGAACGCGCGCGACGCTGTGGACCACGCGGCGGTGCCGAACGCAAAGAACAGCGCGGCCAGTAGCGCCGTTCGTCGCCGGGTGGCAAGCGTTCCAACGGAAACAGCGAACGCGATGAGTGCGACGACCACCCCGGTGCCGGCCACGACGAGCGACGCCGCTGGGATCTCGAGCTTCCACGTCTCGTTGGGGTCGTTGACCCGCAATCCGAGAGGATCAACACCGACGACTTCTGCGATCCCAACGACGGGGACCAGCAACGCCATCGGTGCGTACGGGAAGAACGGCAGGTCGTGTCCGTTCACCCGGACCAGGTCGTAGTCGGCAGGGCTGAACTTGGTCGTGGCGTGATCGGGAAGGTCGCTGAGATCGAGCGAGGCGTTGTGGAGCAGGTCGTAGGCAGTGAGCACCGAAAGGCGTGAGTCGGTGACCTGGGCCGACGGGCTGATGCCATGGACGACGAGGATCAACAGAAAGACCACCGCCAGGGTCCGGCGGCCAATCACATCGATCGCCCGTTCAGGGGACATAGCGCCCGTACCAGGCCAGTGCGGTCATCCCGACGAGGACCGCGCCACTGACGCCGACGGTCGGGCGCCATGCCCTTCCGCCGGCCACGGAGGCGCCTGCCACGATGAGCACAACGTTGCCGAAGGCGTAGCGCTCGATCGAGTTCAGGTTCGAAGCGGACAGCATGACAAGCACCGTCACGGCGGCATAGAGCGCCCAGGCCAGCGGGAGGCGACGCCAAGCGATCCAGGCCAGCCACAGCGCGAGGAGTGCGAACGGCAGGTGCAGCCCGTCGCCGAGCGGATCCGCCATCGCCTCACCGAGTCCCTCGACGAGCCGGAACGGGGGGAACCGCGTTCCGCCGCGGAGGTCGCCCTGAACCCGCAGGGGCAGCCAGGCATCCCCAAACGTCTCTTCTACCCACCACAGCCAACCCACCATGACGAGCCCGGGGCCGACGAGCGCCGCCGCCTGCGCTACATGATGCCCGTCGCGGGGCAGCGCTGGGTCGGTGGGTGACCGATGCGTGAACAGCCCCACCGCGACCGCGACCACGAGGAGCAAGCCGGTGGGACGGGCGAGTGTGGCCACGACACCGAACACGGCGACCCACCACCACTGCCTGCGGTGCAGAGCGAGCAGGAGCAGGGCTGTGGCGAAGAGGAACAGGCTCTCCGCGTATGCCCACACGAGCGTGAACGCCGGGGCCGCCACCCCGACCAGGGTCGCGGCTCGACGAGCGAGATCAGGATCGCGCAGCACCTCGAGGACGAGATGGTGGATGGCGGCCGCCGCGCACAGTGCCACGAGGTTGCTGACGATGAGCAGGCCGAGGTCATGTCCTCCCAGCATCGGCAGGAGCGGATGGAACCGGGTCGCGTCCGCGCCAACGGCCTCGTAGCCCACGTCGGCGATAGCGCGGTAGAAGGCGCCATCCCAGGCGAAGAGCCCTTGGTGCATCTGCACGGTCCAGGTGCCGCCCGCGTTCATGCGGACGAGGACCAGCGCCACGAGCCAGCCCAGCGCGGTGAGCAACCGACCGAGCACCCAGCCGGGGAGCGCGGCGCGCAGATCGTCACGAATCATCATCGGCTAGCCAGCCCTGATCTGCGCCAGCTCAGCGCGATCATCGGCGTCGAAGTCTCTTGGGATGCCACCATCGAAGAGCTGCGAGATGAGATCGGACTCCACGGCCCAGTACATCACCGACCGCTTGTTGCGTGAGTGGCCCGGGTGGTCGGGATCGGCGCGACCGGAGCCGACGATGAGGTCGACCAGAGCGAGAAGATGACCGGTCTCGTGAATGGCGACCGCGTCCTCCACCCCAGCGGGGTCGACGAGAAGTCCGGCCGCGCTGTCGACCCTGTCAGAGAACACCGCCGCGACATCACCGGCCACGGCCACACCGAGGACGGCGCCGTCACCGCCGTAGGTTCCCCGCAGAAAGAGCAGCCGCAGAACCACCTGCGACCTGCCCGACTCCACCTGCGCGGCTGAGGCCGCTGCCGCGATGACCTGCTGCTGGGTCCAGTCGCGCTCGCCGCCGCCGATCGAGTCGATCCCGTCGACCGACACCGACTTCCCGGACGCAGCCTTCAGCACCTGGACGATGTGGTCGACCGTTGCTTGCCGGGGAGCCGCACCGGCCTGGGCTCTGACCTCGACCACCACGCGATCACCTCGGCCGGGCTGAAGGAGTGCGGCCGCGACCCCTCCAACGGGACGAGACCCGACGCCGATCGCCTCGGGGCCGCCGTCGGCCGTCGTGCCGCCAGAGCCGCTCCCCTCAGTGCTCGCGGACCCTGAGCCCCCATCGGTCGCGCTGCCCGCTGTGGCTTCCCCAGACCCGCCGCTGGCACCGCCACCGACGTCGGTGGCGCTCACCGCACCTCCGGTTGAGTCGCCGTCGCTGACCGCAGGTGCCGTCGAGTCGCTGGCGCAGGCGGCGGTGATCAGCAAGAGCGCGCCGAGCACCGCCATCATGCGGGGGTTCGAGCGCGGCCGGCTTGCCATCTCGTGGACCGTAGGCGCGCCACGACCCCCAGTCGGGGCAGAAGTCACGGCGGTACGCTCAGTTGAGGCTGGGGTCACGCGGGAACAGCGACAACCGTGCCAGGTGCCCGCCCTGACGCAGAAGGATCTGCTGCCAGAGCTCCTCCGAGTCGGCCAGGAACGGGTCTTCACTGGCACCGTCGACCACGATCCATGCATCCTCGGCCAGCTCGTAGTCGAGCTGGCCTGGGCCCCACCCGGAGTATCC
This sequence comes from Acidimicrobiales bacterium, assembly GCA_040902805.1. Taxonomy (GTDB): domain Bacteria; phylum Actinomycetota; class Acidimicrobiia; order Acidimicrobiales; family VFJN01; genus VFJN01. The sequence goes on along the minus strand of JBBDWQ010000026.1, from coordinate 70,804 downwards.
GGCGTAGAGGCGAGCTGCGATCAGGTCGTCCCCGAGCTCGGCGGGATCTACGTCGAGATCGAGCAGCCCCACCTCGCCGAGCACCGGCACGAACCCAGCTCGTTCAACGGTTGGCCTCACGCGAGCCAGGCACCAACCGCTGCGCTCCTCGACCGGTCCACCGACGTGGAGGACCGAGGGCACCGTCACAAACCGATCCCACTGTGGGAGGGCGTCAGCCACCGGCAAGTCGGTGGGGCGGTTCAGCACGAGGCCCATCGCACCGTCGCTCTGGTGCTCGACCATGAGCACGACGGTTCGATCGAAGTTCGGGTCGCCCAACATGGGCTCGGCGAGGAGCAGGCGACCGGCGGTGGAGCTCACCTGAGGAGTCTCGCGCCGCCGCCCCAGCGGCACGCGTACGGTGAAGCAATGGTCGACGATGACTCCTACGACATCATCGTCATCGAGGCGCTCGGCATGCCGGGGACGCTCGATCAGTAGTAGGAAAGGGGTGAATTCGCTCTCGACAAGGGGACCCCATGAAGCGACTCAGTGGCCTGGACGCATCGTTTCTCGCGCTCGAGACCCCGTCATCGCACATGCATGTGGCGAGCCTTGGGATCTACGACCCCTCCACCGTTGACGGAGGACTGACCCTCGCCCGCTTGGCGGAGGTCTACACCGGGCGTTTGCACCTCGCGCCGCCGTTCCGGCAGCGTCTCGTGAACGTCCCCTTCGGACTCCACCACCCGCTGTGGATCGAGGATCCCGACTTCGACATTCACCACCACGTGCGACACACGGCCATCCCCGCGCCAGGGGGGCCGCAGGAGCTCGCGAACCTGGTGGGGCGCCTCGTGGCGCTGCCACTCGACCGTACGCGGCCGCTTTGGGAGCTCTGGCTGATCGAAGGCCTCGAAGGTGGCAACGTCGGGTTGCTCAGCAAGGTGCATCACTCGGCGATCGACGGGGCCTCCGGAAACGAGCTGCTCATCGCGCTCTTGGACCTGACCCCCGAGGTGGCTGAGCACGTCCCCGACGCCGAATGGGTTCCGGACAGAGTCCCGACGAGCGCCGAGCTCCTCAGCTATGCGGCATCGTCGCTCGCCCGCCAGCCGGTCCGCGTCACGAAGGCGCTTTCTCGCACTGCGACCGCTGCGCTTGAGGTGCGACGCATGGGCCAGAGCTCCGGTTCGTCCGCGCTGCCTCCCGCGCCGTTCGCTGCGCCGCGCACGTCCTTCAACGCTGCGCTCACACCGGCTCGGAGCTACGCCTACACCTCGCTCGACCTCCCCACCGTCAAGGCGCTGAAGAACGCCGTTGGCTGCACCGTCAACGACCTTGTGCTCGGTCTGTGCGGCACGGCGCTGCGCGACTATCTCCTAGCCCGGGGCGAGCATCCGGACGCGCCGCTCGTCGCCATGGTTCCGGTATCGGTGCGGACCGACGACAAGCGGGACGCGATGGGGAACCAGGTCAGCTCGATCTTCACGAGCCTGGCCACCGACGTCGACGATCCGATCGACCGGCTAAAGGTCGTGCACGAGACGATGGTGAACGCCAAGGATCAACAGAAGGCGATCGGCGCCGACACGCTCCAGGAGTGGTCTGAGTTCGCGGCTCCCGCCCTGCTCGGCCGGGCAGCAAGGCTGTACTCCCGCATGCGATGGGCGGATAACCACCGCCCACTGTTCAACGTCACGATCTCCAACGTCCCAGGCCCCCCGTTCGCTCTGTACTCAGCCGGGGCGAGGCTCCTCGCCAACTATCCAATCGGGCCGATCATGGACGGCAGCGGGCTCAACATGACCGTCATGAGCTATCTCGACCAGCTCGACTTCGGTCTGCTCGCGTGTCCGGACGTACTTGACGACGTGTGGGGGCTGGCCGACGGGCTGCACGCGGCGTTGGCCGAGCTCGTCGACGCCACCGGAGTCACGCCGAAGGACATCGCAGCGCAGAGCCGCCAGAGCTGAGCGCGCGCACCATCCGCCACTGAGCGAGCGTCGTGAGGTTCACTGAGCAGCGGTGACCCATCGGGCGAACCAGACCTCCGCGGCGTGCTGCAGTCGGCTCGGGCCGACCACCCCAGCGGCGTCCCCGTTCGCTCACCTGGCCCATCGGGCCCAGACAACCCACACCCGCACCAACCCTTTGGGGGCTCCTTGACCGATCTCCTCGCCGACCAGGCGCGCTCCGGCGCGCCCGAGACCATCGCTGCCACGAGGATGGTGCTCGACACGTCGGTGCTCATATCCGATCCAGATGCCATCACCGCCTTTCCCGGGGCAGACACGGTGATCCCACTGGTGGTGGTGGAGGAGCTCGATCAGCACAAGTCTCGGATGGACGACGTCGGTCGCGCCGCCCGAGCGGTGATCAGGGCGATCGAGGAGTTGCGCATGGCCAACGGCGGCGACATCCGCACCCCCGTCGCGCTCCCAAACGGTGGCACCTTGCGGATCGAGACGAACGGGCTGCATCTCAACGAGATCCGCGAGCACGGCCTCGATCCCGCCAAGAACGACAACCGAATCCTTGCTGCGTCCCTCGGCCAGGCGGTTCACGGACGCACGATCGTGGTGTCAAACGACGCGGCGCTCCGCATCAAGGCGGCCCAGCTCGGCCTGGAGGCGATCGAGCACCATCGCCTGCGAGGCCGGAGCCTGTTCGAGCGCCCTGTGGGTTGGCGCACGATCGAGGTGAGCTCGCGATCCGTGGATCTCGTCTACGCCAGCCCCGCCGGCATCGGCATCCACGAGCTCGATGGGGGGGATGTGGTCAGGGTGCGCGAGGAGCTCACCGAGCGCTACGGCGTGCTCCGAGCCGGCAGCCAGTCGGTGCTGGTGCGCCACGACGACGGCGACCTCGAAGCAATGCTTCGGGTGCCCGAGCCGTGGGGTCTGCGACCGCGCTCGAAGGAGCAGCAGTTCGCGCTCGACCTGCTCCTCGATCCGGAGATCCGCATCGTCGCCCTCGATGGCATGGCAGGCACGGGCAAGACCCTGCTCGCGCTCGCGGCGGGACTCGACCAGGTGATCGAGTCGAATCTCTACGACCGCCTGTCGATCTACCGACCTGTTGTCCCGGTGGGCAAGGCCGAGCTCGGATTCCTCCCGGGAACGCTCGACGAGAAGCTGAATCCTTGGATGACGGCGGTGCACGATGCCCTCGTCGCGCTCACGGAGCGGCGCAGTCACGCCGATGCCCGCGCCGTGTTGGAGGAGCTCACCGAGCGCGACAAGCTGTCGCTCGAGGCGGTCACCTACCTGCGGGGCAGAACGTTGCACGGGACGTTCGTGCTCGTTGACGAGGCCCAGAACCTCGAACCGACCACGCTCAAGACCATCCTGACTCGCGTCGGCGAAGGCACCAAGGTCGTCTTCACCGGGGACACGAGCCAGATCGATGCCCCCTATCTCTCCGAGTACAACAACGCCGTGTCGGTGCTCATCGATGCCTTCGACGGCGAGAGCTGCTTTGGCCACGTTCGGCTGTCCCACTGCGAGCGCTCCGAAGTGGCATCGCTCGCGGCACAGCGCCTCTAGTGGATGCCCGATGGCGGTCCATGCCGGTGCTTTCCCGGCCACCGCCATAGCCTGAGCGCATCGCTACCCCCACCGACGACTCACCGCTCGACGACGACGCCCCGGACGGCGAAGCCCCGGACGATGGGCTCGACCCGTCTGCCTCAGAGGGCGCGGCGTGGGGGCTGATCGACGACCCTGAGGTGGTCGCCGCGGCCGCGACAGCGACTGATGAAGCCCGGGCGGAGCCGGCCCTCGTCGCGTCACTGTTCGCACTGGTCGACGACGCCGCGTCGAGGATCCTCGACCACCCCGTCCGGCCACGAGTGAAGATGACGCCCGCCGGGATGCTCAAGGGCGAGCTCGACGTCGTGAAGGTGGATGTTCCAGCAGTGTTGGCCGCGGGATTGGTGCTCGACCGTCTGGTCGTGCGGGCCGAGCACGTGCGCCTCGCTCCGGGAATCCCCCCGAGGTTGAAGGCCGGGCCGGTCACCATGCGGGCGTACGTGAGCCAGGCCAATGTGGATCGTTGGACCAGGTCTGCGCGCCTCCCGATCCGCCTCTCGCTAACCGCGGACGGGGTGATGCTCACCACCGGTCTGCGCGGCATTCGGATGAGCGAGACCCTCGCCGATCTCGAGGTCTCCGGCCGCTTCCTGCGTCTCGCGCCCAAGCGCATGACGATCGTGGGGCTTCCCACGACCCTCGTGCGGTTCTTCAAGGGCTACCTGCCCCTGCCGCCGCTCCCCAAGGGGGCGCGCATCACCGATGTCCAGCCCGGCGACGGCGAGCTGGCGGTGACCTTCGCGCTGGAGCACCTGGACGAAGCGCTCACACCGGACATAGCGCGACGGCTCCGCTCGTTCACTCGGCTCCCGATACCAGGGCTGCGCTGATCGCGCCAACCCTCACTCAAGCCGGCATCCACCACCGCGTCACGCCTCGTTCATACGCTGCAGGCCTACGACAGGTGCGCGGGGGCCGCGAGATGCGACAACGACCGGCCGTCTACGGCCTCGACATCGAAACGGATACGACGGTCAACGGGCTCGATCCGGCTGTCGCATCGGTCGTCACCGTGGCCCTGGCCGGCGCCGGCTTCGAAGAGGTCTTCACCGGTCCCGAAGATCAGCTCCTCGCGGAGCTCGACGAGCGTCTCGACGAGCTCGAGCCGGGGGTGATCGCGACCTGGAACGGGGGCGCCTTCGACCTTCCCTTCATCGCCGACCGCGCCGCCCGCTACGACCTTCCGATCGGGCTGCACCTCGAGCTCAACCATCGCGGCGCCTACCGGGCTAGCTGGTACGACCATGCCCACCTAGACGCCTACCGCATCTACCGGGGCGACGTGGGCCCGGCCCTGCGCATCTCGTGCTCGCTCAAGTCGATCGCTCGCTTCGTCGGGCTGTCTCCCATCGAGGTGGATCGCACGAGGATCCATGACCTGTCCAACGAGGCGCTGCACGCCTACGCAGCCAGCGATGCCCGACTCGCGCGCATCCTCGCGGAACGACGCTGGCCGACGGCATCACGGGGCATCGACCAGGTCGATCCTCCGGACGTCGGTCCGACGATGCACCACCACCCAGCCCTCTCCGCGTAGCGACGGCGTCCGCCCAGGGGGTTGACCCTTTCGTTGTCACGCCCCGGGTGACAACCTCTGTGCACGTGCGCGTCCACATCCTGGATGCCCCTCGCGATCAACGGATCGCCGCCTGCCCCTTCGTCGTCCGCGAGGTATCCATGCGATCCTGCCCACCCCCTTCCGCGCTCCATGCACTGGCCAGCGTCATCGATGACAGCACCCGCCACGAATCGGGACACCTCCTCTTCCATGTCGTCGAAGAACCTGGCGACCTCGTCCTTGGCGTGCGCCCCCTTCCCCTAGGATCGCACCCGTTCGACGAGCTGGCTGGTTTCACAGCACCGACTGACTGGGTCATGCTCGGCATGCGGGTGACCGGCACTGCCCACCACCTCGACGACGAGCGCGGGTCACAACGCAGCGTCACCACCTATGTGATGAACCGCACTGGCGACGAGTGCTCCCTGCTCCGCTGCGCCGGCGTGGTCACCCATCTTCCCGGCCGCGCCGCAGGCACCTTGCCCGACCTCTGTCGTCGCGTGCTCGGCCTCCCCACCGATCCTGCACCGCCGTCCACAGCGGCGCTGTGGACCGTTGTCTGGCTCGACCGGATCGTGGATGGCTGGGGGGATCCTTCGCAACGCCGGGCGCTGACGACCTCGTGGGCGAATGTCGCCGCGCTGCATCCCGCTGCCACAGCGGTCAGCCAGGACCGCCGACGAGCTCTCGACCACCCAGACCAGCTGACCGTGCTCGGACGAGCCCACGCCGACGCGTGGCCCTGGGCTCGTCTGCGCGCCGAACCGGAGGTGATCCCACTCCCGGATGGGGTACTGCCCCCCTCGATCACCAGCTGGATGGACGACGGCTTCTACGCCCGGTGGGCCCTCAGTGCGTTCCCACCTGCCCCAACGCTTGCCCGCGACCTGGCGGGCCTGCTCGACGATGGCGTCAGCGAGCGCCTCCTGCAAGCGCTCGAGGGCCTCGCCGCCTGACACGCGTCGCGCCTCGGCGGCCCATGGCGGTCGACCGCCTCGTATGCTCCCGCCGTGCTCGCAACCGTGCCCCTCCCCAAGAGCTTCGGCCGCTGACCATGGCGCTCGTGCTCGGCGCGGCGCTGGGGCCGTACGTCACCCACGTCGAGGTGCGCGACGCCGAAACGGGTCTGCTGCGCGCCACCGGCGCCGCGCGCCACAGCGAGCGGGGGGGTCCCAACGACGACCCCGCACGGTGGTGGCGCTCCCTCGTGAGCGCCGTGGGCCAGACCAGCGAACGGGAGATCGCGGCGATCTCGGTCACCGGCAGCCACCCGAGCTTGGTGGTGCTCGACGGGGCCGGGGCGGTGCTCCAACCCACACAGCCGTGGCCCGATCTCGCAGGACGGGGCGCACCGGACGCAGCGGTGCACCGACTCGCGTGGCTGAAGCGATCCGACCCGGCCACCCTCGACCGGCTCGGGATGGCGCTGCTCCCCCACGACTGGCTCACGCACCGGCTGACGGGGCGACCCGTCACCGACCGCGCCAGCGCTTCGCTCACCGGCGCCTGGGCAGCTACCACCGAGGACTGGCGGCGCGACGTGCTGCGGGACCTCGCCCCCCGTGGAGCACGCGACTGGTGGAGGGATCGTCTGCCCACTGTTCTGGGACCATCCGAGCGGGCCGACTGGCTCGACGCCCCGATGTACGACCTGCTCGGGCTGCGGGGCCGGCCGATCGTCGGTCCGGGCACCACGGCGACCACGGCCATCGCGCTGGCGCTTGGACTGCGGGCCGGCAGGGTCGCAGTCTCGCTGGACTCCACGACGACGGCACTCGTCGGACTTGCTCAGCCGATCAGCGATCGCGGTGACGTGGTGCGCTGCCACGCGGATGCGGCGGGCCGCCACCTCGCGGTGGCATCAGCTGGCGACGGCATCGACCTGCTCGACACCATCCAGGCGCTGTTCGACATCGACGCTCGAGAGCTTCACGCCCTGTCCACGGACACTGCCACGGCCACGGGCACGGGCAGGAGCGTCACAGCGACCGGCCTGGCCGTAGTGCCCGAGGCCACGGGCGCTGCGGGCACCGTCGTGGCCGGGCTGACCGCGGGCACGACACGTCGCGACGTCGTGCGGGCAACCGTCGATGGCATCGCCTGCGCAGCCCTCGATCGCCTAGACCTCGCTCTGCGAGCTGGGGGAACCTGGGCCGACGACGAGCCCTTGAGGCTCGGCGCACCCCGGGCCCACATCGAGCTCATGGCGCAAGTGCTCGCGGATCTGTCCAGCCGCGCCGTGCGACCGACCGCGGAGTCCTCGCTCGCCGCCGCAGGTGCATGCATCCAGGCAGCCGCGGTGCTCACCGGTGGGCCACCTGACGACGTCGCCGACGCTTGGGACCTCGGGGCCGAGGCATGGGTAGAACCGGCGGACACCTCCAGCCGACAACCTCGCCGCCAAGCCCACGCGGACGCGTACGCGCGTCAGCAGCGGGCGTCCTCCGCTGACGGTCAGCCGAGCGCGCCGCCGGCCCGCAGCGCGGTGATGCGGGCGTCGTCGTAGCCCAGCACCTCTCGCAACACGACGTCCGTGTGTTCACCGGCGGTGGGTGCCTTCGTCGGATAGGGCAACGGCTCACCGATGACCTTGATCGGTGACGGCACCTGGTCGTGCCCGACCACCTCGCGCGGAATCCACGGCAGGCGGTCCTGGAACTGCGGGTCATCGGCCAAGGTCTTTGGCGTGTTGACGGGAGCGATTGGGGTGTTGGCCTCGCCCCCGAAGATCACCCACTCGGCAGTGGTTCGGCCCTTGAAGATCTCAGCCAGCTCTCGGCGCAGCTCTTCGTTGCCACGAGCGTGGTCGGCATACTTCGAGCCCGGGTGGCGCTCGAAGAGGTCAGCGCGACCGATTCCCTTGCAGAAGTTCTCCCAGAACTCCCGCTCGGAGGACATGAAGAGGATGTGGCCGTCGGACGTCTCATAGAACTGGTAGCGGACCCCGTCTCGCATGCCCGCCGTACCGGGAGCCCGACGCTCGTAGCCGTCAGCCTTGTTGCCTGTGACCTCCGACTCGGGTCGTTCGTAGGCCTTGTAGGTCTCGCTGCGAAGCCAGTCCATGGCCGCCGCGGCATCGGACTGAGCGATCTCCATCTGGCTCGGCTCACCGGTGGCTCTGGCCCGCGTGATCCCGGCCAGCACACCGAGAGCTCCGAAGAGCGGCCCGGCATGGATGCCTACCGATGGGTGCTCCGGGATGGCGCAGAAGCCCTCGTCGGTGGTGACCGGCTGCACCAGCCCGGCCCACACGTCGTAGGCAATGCCGTGGCTGGGCATGTCCTTGTACGGGCCGGTCATGCCATACCCCGAGATCGTGCAGAACACGATGCTCGGGTTGACCGCCTTGCAGGCCTCGTAGCCGACGCCACGCCGATCGAGTCCGCCCGGCCGCATCGCCTCGATGACAGCGTCAGCGCCCTTGACGAGCTCGAGGAACACCTCGCGTCCCTCCTCGGTGCGGAGGTCGATCGTGATCGAGCGCTTCCCACGACTGATGTGGAGGTGCATGAGCGACGTGCCTTCCACGATCGGCCAGGTCATCTCGCGGATGTAGTCGCCGGACGGGGGCTCGACCTTGATGACGTCCGCGCCGAGGTCGGCGAGCGTGGTCGTGATGGCGCCGGGGCCGAGCATCGAGCACTCGATGATGCGGACGCTGCCGAGGGGGGTGGTCACTGTGGGTCCTCCAGAGGAGCCAGGGGGGAACGAGGTCCGGGGGTCATGAGCTCTTCGCGCCACCGGGTGCACCACTGCCGTGCGGTCGCCGGCCAGGGGTCGCCGTCACGCATGAGCTGCGTGTGGGCGTCAAGGTCGGTGGACCAGATCGTGCAGACCTCGCTGTCGTTCAAGACGCTGTCGTAGAGGCCCACGAGCGCGATGCCGCGTTCAGCCATCGCCGGGACGCGCTCTGCCAACGTGGCGGCCAGGTAGTCGGGTCCGGCGCCGGGCCGTACCTCGGACAGCTCGTGGACGAACCACGATCCGCGAACGGCGTCGGCGCTCAGCGAGGCGAGGCTGGGACATCCCGGTGCCCCCCGCAGGAGCCGATCGAACCCACCGGTGCGCCGCTTGTAGGCCTCGTCCCACCACTCTGCCAGCTCGGTGTTGGCGGCCTTGTCGACGTTGGTGCGCTGGCCGAGGCGCGCCCAACCATCCCAGCCGTCGATCTCCCACACGTTGACCACCTGTGGCCAGCGCCCGGTCGTGCCAACGACCTCCCAGGTTCCCACCAGCACGAGGCCGCGACCCGCCGCTGCGCCCGCGTCGAACGCCACGGTGTGCTCCATGTAGGCCCGACCACCTCGACCCACGATGTCGATGACTTCATGCAGGAAGAGCTGATCTGCCATGGCGCGAGGGATGATGGCACACTATCTGACGACCCGTCAGATATGAGCGCGACAGGACCGCATGGACCTCTCCTTCACCCCTGATCAAGAGGCGCTGCGAGACGCGGCGCTCCGGCTCTACGCCAAGGAATCCCATGGCGAACGGGTGCGGGAGCTCGAGTCAGCAGGCTTCGATCCGGCGCTGTGGGTCGCAGTGGTGGAGATGGGCCTTCCGGCGATGGCGCTTCCCGAGGCCATCGGCGGCGCTGGCGCCTCGCTCACCGACCTCGCCGTCGCGGTCGAAGTGCACGGTGCCCACTGCGGGCTGGTCCCCCTGGTGGAGACGGCGGTGGCGGCCCGACTCGTCGCGCGCCTTCCCGGCGTCCCGGCCGAGTCGGCCCTTGCCTCCATCGTCACGGGACAGCCGACCACCCTGCGTCTCGCCACCGGGGACACCACCACGCCCACCGCGTTCGCCGCCGTTGCCACCAGGATCCTTGCCCTGGACGGCGATCACCTCGTCTGCATGACCGAACGTCGGGGACCGCTGCGATCGACCCTGGCCGGACTGGCCATCGCCCCAGTTGGCCGCGACGGCGGCGACACCCTCGCCATCGGAGCTGAGGCCATAAGCCGATTCGATCGCGCCCTCGACGAGTGGCGCGCCCTCACGGCGGTAGCCCAGGCGGGGCTGGCGCGAGCCACCCTGGATCTCGGCGTGCAGTACGCGCTCGACCGCCACCAGTTCGGCGTGCCGATCGCCAGCTTCCAGACGATCCAGCACCGCTTCGCCGACCTGCACGAACGCGTCGAGGGAGCCCGACTCCTCGCCTACGAGGCGATCTGGGCCCTCGACGAGGGCGAGCCCACCGCACCGATGCTTGCCGCGCAAGCGTCGTGGTACTGCGGGATGGTGGCCGACGAAGCGGCCGCGTTCAGCCTGCACGTGCACGGCGGGTACGGCTTCATGGTCGAGTACGACGTGCAGCTCCACGTCCGTCGGGCGAAAGCCACCCGTCTGCTGCTCGGCGATCCCCGTCGTGAGCTCGATGTCGTCGCCGACCGCCGCTGGGGTGACGCCGCCCCCGATCCGTTGGTGGTCGTGGCGGCGCGAACGGCGCGCCCGACCCGACCGGGCATGGACTTCCGGTTCGACGCCGAGACGGAGGCCTTCCGCGCCGAGGTGCGGGCCTTCATCGTTGAGCACCTCACTCCCGAGATCGTCGAGCGGGCGCATGTGACGGGCACCATGCACGATTGGGGCTTCCACCGGGCGCTCTGCGAGCGCGGCTACCTGGCCTCGGGCTGGCCCCGGGAGTTCGGCGGCCTCGGGCGTGACGCCATCGACCAGACGCTGCTCATGCAGGAGCTCTACGCGTCGGGAGCGCCGATCGACGGTCTGAACATCGTCTCGATGGTCGGCTCCACCCTCCTGGTGTGTGGGACCGACGCGCAGAAGGCGGATGTGCTCCCACGCATCCTCGCTGGCGAGGTCATGTGCTGCCTTGGCTACAGCGAACCCGATGCTGGGTCAGATGTCGCCGCCGTGGCCACCCGCGCCGTGCGAGATGGCGAGGACTGGGTGATCAACGGGCAGAAGATGTTCACGACGATGGCGCACGAGGCGCACTACGTCTTCCTCCTGTGCCGCACCAACCTCGATGCCCCCAAGCACAAGGGCCTGACCATGTTCCTCGTGCCGATGGACACACCGGGCATCGAGGTCAACCCCGTCGCCACGATGGGTGGCGAGCGCACCAACATCACCTTCTACGGCGACGTGCGGGTGCACGATTCCTGCCGCGTCGGCGAGGTCGACGCCGGATGGTCGGTCATGCATGCGGCGCTGGTCTACGAGCGCAACTCCGCCAACTGGGGGGAGCCCGACGCGCTGGTGGAGGCGATGGCGGCGTGGGCGGTGCAGCCGGATGCCCATGGGGCCCGGCCGTTCGACGACCCGATCGTCCGGGCCACGCTGGCCCGTTGGAGCACCGAGCTCGAAGTTGGTCGTCTCCTGCTGCTCCGCTCCGCGTGGCTGTCCGCGCAGGGCCAGATGCCCCAGGTGGAGGGGTCGATGGCCAAGCTCCACATCACCGAGGCCTTCGTGAAGGCCTCCAGCGACCTCGTCGATCTCCTCGGCACCGCGGGCCTTCTCGGCGGGGGCACGACCGGCGAACCGCTCGGCGGACTGGTGGAGCACGCCTTCCGACACGCTGTCGTCACAACCATCTACGGCGGGTCGAGTGAGGTCCAACGGGAGATCATTGCCGGCCGCGGTCTGGGTCTGCCCCGAAGTCGCTGAACACCACGAAGAGTGGTCGGGGGCGGCCCAACGGGGCTGAGACCCCAGATCTTGGGGATTTGCGGCCGCCAATTTGACACCCGATAGCTGACGCTGAGTCAGAAACAGGGGCTGTGGCGTAAATCACACGACTGAATGTTGCATTCTCGTGTCGAGTTCAGGTTACCATTTCGTAACTCACCAGCCGCCCGATGCGCGGCCCGCCGCTGGGGCGCAGTGATCCGTCGATCTTCCCTTCCCAATCGACGCGCGCCCCGGCCCCTCCCCCCAAGGAGCACCCCCCACATGTCTGGGAGCAACCCCCCGAGTACGAACGGCTCGCCGTGCATCGCACGACGGGCCGTCACGACGAGCGCCGCAGCCGTCCTGGCCGTGGCCCTACCCGTCGTCCTCGTGGTCGCCATCGCAGCGTTCGCCAACAACGCCACCGCCGACGAGGCCCCTGCGCAACAGGCCAGCGCCGAGCGCAGCTCCGACCGAATCGTCGCCGCCTCCGACTCCGTTGCGACCCCCGCCGACATCGACGCCACCACGACCGTCGCTCCCACCACGACCACCGTGCCCCCACCCGCCACAACGGTCGCTCCCGCTACCCCCACCCCCGTCGCCCCGGCTCCGCCAACCCCTGCCCCTGCCCCCGCCCAGGCCCGTGCCGGTGACCCCAACGACCCAGCCAGCTGGGACCGGCTCGCCCAGTGCGAGTCAGGCGGCAACTGGGCCATCAACACCGGCAACGGCTACTACGGCGGCATCCAGTTCTCGCTGAGCTCCTGGCGGGGAGTGGGTGGCACCGGCTACCCGCACGAGGCGAGCCGCGAGACGCAGATCGAGATGGGCAAGCGCCTCCACGCCCAGGGCGGCTGGCGTCACTGGCCCGCCTGCACCCGCTCCTTCGGCTGGCGCTAGCTGCTTCGGCTGGCGCTAGCTGGCCCACGCCACGATCGCCCCGGCGATCGCCACCAGCGGGCTCGGGTCGAGGTCGACCGCGTCCGCTCGCCAGACCTCGACGCGGATCCCGTGCAGGTCGCCGTGCAAGTCGATCGGTGGCGGCGCCGCGGCGACCAGCACCACCTCATGGCCCGTCGCCGCCAGCTCCTTGGCCGCGTGGTGGGCCGCCGGAGCGCCACCGCTGGCCGGCACGACCACGCTGCCCGGAACCGCCGTCGGGAAGGTCCGAGCGATCCAGAAGCCCACCAACCCAGGTTCGGCCACGACCACCCCGTCCTTCGGGAGCGCCGCGGCCAGCGCTGCCGCCCGCCCCGCCGCCGAGCCCGCCTGCTCGTACATCGGGCCCACCACCGCGGCCAGATCGGTGTAGAGCCGTGGTCGCTCAATGGTGCCGGGCGGCAGGTCCAGCTCGACCGTGGCCAGGTCGGCCGGCGCCACGTCGATCACGGCGGCGCGGCCGAGCCACGGCTGCGACGTCACCTCGTTCGGATCGAGTCCACTCGTCACCAGCACGTCGACGTCACCCAACCCGGCCAGCTCGAAGTCGAGCGCCTGCAGACCTGCAGTGCCGAAGTGCAACGGGTCATCCCAACGGAACACCCCCTTGGCCCCCCACGTGTTGACCACCCCGCAGCCGACCCGCGCCGCAAAGGCCCGCACCCCGTCAACGCAGCCGTCACGAACCACCCCAGGCCCCACAAGGACCCCTAACCCAGCCATACCAACCAACGTCTGTGAAGCGTTTTCACCGGTATGCGGACGTGGGTGTTCACAGACGTTGGTTGCTGGGGGTATCCCTAGTACCGGAGGCCGGGGGCGCGGGTCTTGAAGACGTCGGTGGCGAGCTGCTGACCGAGCTTGGTGGCATCCCAGCGCTTGGCGCCGTTGGAGATCTTGGCTCCCTCGCTCCAACCCTGCATCCAGACGATGTCCTCCGCGACGGCGCGAATCACCTGACCGGTGATGTGCTGGCTCTCGTCGCTGGCGAGCCAGGCCACGAGCGGCGACGACACCGCCGGATCCATCCGGTTCCACTCGTCGTCCGGCACCTCGTCGGCCTCGATGACGGCGGGGGCGCCGGGCATGGTGCCGGTGATGCGGGTGGCCGCCGCGGGACCGACGGCATTGACGGTGACGCCCAGCTTGTGCAGCTCGAGCGACAGCGTCTGGGTGAACCCGGCGATGCCGGCCTTGGCGGTGGCGTAGTTGGTCTGCCCGAAGTTGCCGACGAGTCCTGCACCCGAGGTGGTGTTGATCACGCGGCCAGTGAAGACCTCACCCGTCTTGGCTCGGTCGCGCCAGTGGCGCGCCGCGTGGTGGGCGGGCGCCCATGAACCCTTCAGGTGCACCTTGATGACCGAATCGAAGTCGGCCTCCGACATGTTCCAGATGGCCGTGTCGCGCACGATGCCAGCGTTGTTCACGAGCACATCGAGCTTGCCGTAGGTGTCGACCGCCAGTGCGACCATGCGACCGGCGCCTTCGTAGTCGGACACATCGTCGTAGTTGGCGACGGCCGCGCCGCCGCGCTCGGTGATCAGCGCGACGGTCAGATCAGCGGCCTTCTGGTCGGACCCGTCGCCAGTGACCGAGGTGCCGAGGTCGTTGACCACCACGCTGGCGCCGTGCTTGGCGAGCTCGAGGGCGTGGGCGCGGCCGATGCCGTGCCCAGCGCCCGTGACGATCGCGACCTTGTCAGTGAGGAGTGCCATGTCGAAGTGTCTTTCTCGTTGAGGGGAGGGGTCAACCGCCGAAGCGGTCTCGCAGCTCGAACTTGAGGACCTTGCCGGTGGGATTACGGGGAAGCGCATCGACGATCTCCAGGCGCTCGGGGAGCTTCTGGGTCATCAAGCCTTCGGCCTTGCACCAGGCGACCATGGCCTCGAACGTGATCGGGTTGGCCGAATCAGCGGGAACGACGACCGCGCACACGCGCTCACCGGTCTTCGGATCGGGGACACCGATCACCGCGGCGTCGGCCACGTCGGGGCTGCGGAAGAGGACGTCCTCGACCTCCTTGGCCGAGACGTTCTCCATGTTGCGGATGATGATGTCCTTCACCCGACCGGTGATGGTGACCATGCCCTCGGCATCGATGCGACCGAGGTCGCCAGTACCGAACCAGCCGTCGTCGTCGAAGGCCTCGCCGTCTAGCGAGGAGTCGAGGTAGCCCTTCATGAGCTGGGGGGCCTTGGCTCGGATCTCGCCTTCCTCGCCGATGCCAGCTTCCTTGCCCTCGAGCGTGACGGCCCGCAGCTGCACGCCGCTGGTGGCCTTGCCTTCGGTGTTGGCGAGCTGTTCGTCGGTGTCGTGGACCGTGCCCATCGCGATGATCGGCGCCTCGGTGAGGCCGTAGCCCGACACCACGCCGACCCCGCCCATCTCGGCCTTGATGTCGTAGTGGAGCTGTGGCGGCTTCGGTGCGCCACCACCGCAGTACACCCGCACGTTCGGGAACAGCACCTCCCCAGCGGGAAGGGCGCGCTGCGCGGCGAGGTATGCCATGTGGAACGGCGTGCCCGCGCCCGCCATCGTCACGTCGTGCTCCTTGATGAGCGCAGTGGTGCGGGCCGGGTCGAAGCGCTCGATGTACACGGTGGCGAACCCGACGGCGAGGGCGGAGAACAGCCAACCGATGCCGCCGATGTGGGTGAAGGGGAACACCACAGCGTTCTTGTCTTCGGAAGTGACCGCGAGGCACTCGTTCATGCCGAGGGCGCTGGCCAGGATCGTGCGGTCGGTGTGCTGCGCACCCTTGGGATCCGCAGTCGTGCCGGACGTGTAGAAGTACCAGCGAATCATGTCCTCACTGGGATCCGGCGGCGGGGGCAGCGTCGAGGGGTCGCCCTGCGGCAGCGTCTTGTCTGCGACGAGCACCTGCAGCTTGCCGCCTTCGGCCTCGACCTGGGTCGCGATGCCCCGCGCCATGGCCTCGAAGTCGAACCCGCCCCACGTGGACGGCACCACGAGGAGCTTGCTCTTGGCTTGCCGCACGACGAAGCCGACCTCGCGCTCGCGGTAGATGTGAAGCATCGGGTTCTGGATCGCGCCGAGTCGGGCCAGCGCCAGCACGAGCAGCTTCGACTCGAGCCATGTGGGCAGCTGCCACGACACGACGTCGCCCGGACCGATGCCGAGGCGAGTCAGTCCCGCGGCGGCTTGCTCTGCTTGCGTCTTGGCCTCCGCCCAGGTCAGCGTGCGTCCGTCCTCATCGACGGCGGCCAGTGCATCGGGCGTCGCCGCCGCGCGGCGCTCGACGAGCTCCCAGAGGCTCCCACCATCCACGTTCGGCATGCGATCGACTCCCTCTCCAGACCTGACGACCCGTCAGATAGTAGCGAGGCAGACGACTATGACGGCCAGACGACTATGACGGCCAGACGGCGAGCGCGTCGTTGTCGCGGATCGCGGCGACGCACCGGCCGAGCATGCCGGCGACGAGCTCGCGGGCTCGGTCGTTCTCCAGCTCGATCTGACCAGCCGAGCTCACGGGGTACACAATGCAGAAGGCGACGGTCTGGCGATAGGCAAGGTCGAACACGTCTTGGTCATACGTGACACCTCCCGACGCGAGCTTGGCGAGATAGCGGTCGCGCAGCCGCTGCTCGTTCGCCCGCCGGGTCTCCGTGCTGAGCGATTGGCTCACGAAGTACGCCAAGTCGTACGCGCCGGTGGTGCGGGTACCGATCTGCCAGTCGATCAGGTAGGGCTCGCCGACCTCGGGGAAGAACACGTTGTCGAGCCGAACGTCGCCGTGGGCGTAGGTCAGCTCGCTCTCGACCGGGAGCTCGAAGTACGCGAGCAGCGTGTCCGGCAGCGCGTGGATGAACTCGCGGATGTCGGTGTCGAGCGTGCTGTCGAACGCTGCCGCGAACCTCGGAAGCGACTGAGCAACCATCCCGGCGATGATCTGCGGAAACGGCGGCTCGGTGACGTCGGGGAGCCACGGGAACTGATCGAGCGTGTCGACGCCCCAGAAGGCGAGATGATGACCCGCGATCATGTCCACCACGGACTCGGCGGCGGCCACACTGGCACCGGCGGTCTGGTCCTCGACGCGCATGCCGTTGAGGTCCTCGATGAGCAGGACGAAGTCGCCGGTCTCCTCGTCGAACTCGGCGGCGTACATACCCGGCGTGCGGATCGGCGTCTTGGAGCTCGCCTCCCGATAGAACGCCACCTCCTTCTCGTAGAAGTTCAGGGGTTCGACGACATTGCTCCTAGCCCCAGCGTCCAGCGTCGGAAACTTGGCGACGACGGATTCGGGACCGCCATCGGCATCGAGCACGATCCGGTACAGCCGACCGAGAAGCCCGACGCCGATGCCGATCTGCTCCATCTCGAAGCTGCGGACCTTGGCGTCGACGGACTCGCTGAGCCACGCCGCAGTGATCGCCTCGGGAGCGAACGGGACGGTCGTCATGATTCCCCCTACCCGCTGTCTGATTCCGACACATTAGGTGGCAGTCGCCCAAGATGTCTCGGGAGCGAGGTCAGATCTCGGTCTGCTCCTCGCTGAACAGCTCGAAGGCGAGCAGCACGTCTTCGAGCAGCTCGGGTTCGGTGACCTCGATGGCGAGCGAGACGACCCGCAGGCCGGTGAGGGTGCCCAGCCACGCCCCGAACAGCAGGTCCTGATCACCGAGGCGCGACTGCAGGGCATCGACCGACGGCCGGATGCCACCAGCGGTGGCAGCGGCCGCCGTCAGGATGTCGGTGAGCAGCTCGAGTCGGTGCTCGGGCACGGCTCCGTCGAGCGCCAGCTGAGTGAGGAGATCGGCGAGATCAAAGGCTTCGTCAGTGATCGACACCATGCGTCGCAGCGCCACCGCCGTCGCCTCCAACAGCACCTGAGCGACCACTGTGGCCCCGTGCTCTCCCACGCCAGTCCCGATCATCGACGCCGCGTCCTCGGGTGACTCCTCGAGGATCTGCAGCTCAAGCGCTTCTCGGAGCATGACGGGAAGGTCCATCGACGCAGCCTACGAGAGCGCCCCCCGATAGCGTCCCGGCGTGGCTGAACACATCGTTGAGCTCCCCGATGGAGACATCACACCGCTGCTTGCCCACCTGGCTGATGCCACGTTCGTGAACCTGCATCCGGGGGTGGATCCGGATGACGCGCCACGCGCGCCGTCGCAGAGCCCGCTGGGAAACCTTCTGGGCAACCGCGGTCCCGTCGTTCCGCTGTCGACATGGACGCCCGGTGAGATCGGCATCCAGCACATGGCCGGCCAGCGATTCGTGCGCTTCTTGGCCGACAAGGGCGTGCCCGTGCCAGAGGAGTGGTACGTCGTGAGCGACCACCCCCGCCGCGGCCTGGTACTGCGGACCTACGACGCCCCGCCCGCAGAGACGCTCGCCTGGCTCGTTCGGGCGGCCGTCGTTGCATGCCCGTTGCCAATCGACCGCCCCTGGCAGGCCGTGGTGCACACGCGCTGACGAGTGGGAAGATCAGGTGCTGGCGTTCGCGGCGCCGAGCGCCCAGCGGTAGTCGGCCTTGCCGGCCGGGCTGCGCACGACCTTGTCGACCAGGACAAGTCGCTTGGGGACCTTGTAACCGGCGAGGTGGGACTTGCAGTGGGCGACGACGTCCTCGAGCGTGAGCGTCGCGTCCGACGCGGGCTCGACGACCGCGGTGACAGCGCTGCCCCACCGCTCATCGGGCACCCCCACGACGAGCACGTCGGCGACACCCGGATGGGCGTGGAGCACGCCCTCGACTTCCTCAGGGTGGACCTTCTCGCCGCCGGTGTTGATCGACGTGGAGCCGCGGCCAAGCAGATCAAGCATCCCATCCGCTCTGACGGTGGCGAGATCACCGGTGATCAGCCAGCGCTGGCCGTCGATCTCGAGGAACGTAGCGGCCGTCTTCTCGGGATCGTTGTAGTACCCAAGCGGGAGCCGACCACCAGTGACGATGCGGCCCGTCACCTCCGAACCAGGCACAACCGGCAGGCCATCGTCGTCGATCACCATGAGCGGCTTGGCGCCCTTGTCGAACGGCACCGTGCCACCCGCGGACGGCACGTCCGCTGCGGAAAGGCGCGAGGAGCCCTGGATCCCTGCCTCGGACGAGCCAAACCCGTCGTTCACGAGCACGTTCGGGAAACGATCGAGAATGCGGGCCTTGCATCCTGCCGACAACGGAGCGCCCCCGTTGGAGATGGCAAACACAGACGACACGTCCCACCGTCCTGGCCCAGCCGCGTCCCACGCGTCCAGCAGCGGCTTGGCCACCGCATCGCCGATCACAGTGATCAGCTGCACCTTCTCGGCTTCGGCCATCGCCCACACGCGCTCAGGGTCAAGCGAACCCTCCGTCAGCACGACCTTTCCGCCGATGAAGAACCACATGAACGCGGTCCACTGCGCAGCGACGTGCATGAGAGGGGCCATCGTGAAGTAGATCGGGTCACCAGCCCCGATTCGCTCGACGAGCTCGTCGGGCGTTGCGACCTCGCCGAAGAGACGCATCGGGTCGCCGCCGCCGAGACACGCGTAGAAGGCATCGACCTGGCGCCACACGACCCCCTTGGGCATGCCAGTCGTGCCACCGGTGTAGATCACGTAGTGATCGTCGTCACCGCGATCACCTCGTGGTGGGCGCGCGGGGGACGCGGCGGCGAGCGCCGTGTCGTAGTCGGCGCCTGTGGCGAGCGTCCAGGGCTGCTTGGGCAGATCGCCGATGACGTTACCCACGATCTCGGCGTGCTTGGGTCCGTGCAGGACGCCGACCGAGTCGCTGTTGTCGAGCAGGTAGCGCAGCTCACCGGCGACGTAGCGGTAGTTCACGTTCACGGGAACGGCGCGAATCTTGAAGCAGGCGAGCATCGCTTCGAGGTACTCGGGGCAGTTCTCCAGGTAGAGCCCGACGTGGTCGCCAGGGCTGACTCCGCGGGCAAGGAGGTGGTTGGCGAGACGGTTCGAGTTGTCCTCGAGCTGCGCGTAGCTGCGCCGCTGGTCACCGCACACAAGCGCCTCGCGATCACCGACCGAGTCGACGACCATCTCCCAGATGTCGGCGAAGTTGAAGGACGCGGGCGCGGCAGCAGCGGACATGGAAGATCTCTCTACTTGATGGCGACGGGGTTCGTCGGCGCGCCGACACCACCGGTGACGGGTTCGGGGTTGGCGACGAGAAGCATCTCGTAGATGCCATCGGCCGCGCAGTGGGCAGCGAGGGCCTCGAGGTCGAAGTTCTGACCCTGCGTGAGCCCCATGTCGCGCAGCTGGAGGAGATGAACTGGGAACAGTACGGCGGGGTCCTCGCAGGGGAACACCTCCATGGCCAACGTGTCGGTGGCGACGGCGGCGACATCGTGCCGACGCATCCACGGCACCGTCCCAACGGTGAGCCCGGGCTGATCGCCGATGGCGTAGCCAGCGCGGTCGTTGGCCTTGAACAACGACATGTGTCCGGTGCGGACGAGCACTACATCGCCCGGGTCGAGGCGCAGCCCGGTGAGCTCGAGGGCCGCATCAAGGTCCGCCGCGGAGATCGGGTGCGCCGGTGCGAGTCGATCGACCCCAAGCGCCCTCGCCACATCGAGCAGGACGGCCCGGCTCACCAGGCTCGTCACCTTGTGGATGCCGCAGCGCGTCGCGCCGCGCTCGGCGGTGACCGACGACGCGCGATGGCCGTTGTAGAGCAGGCCGTCGTAGCTCACGTGTGCGAGGGCATCCCAGTGGGTGCAGGCCTGGAGGCCCATCGTGATCGTGTCGTCACTGAAGCACACGTCGCCGGGGTCGCCGGTGTAGGCGGTGTTGATGCCGACCATGGTGTGCAACGGGTTGATGCGACCAGGGATGGTGCCCATCTGCGGGCCGTTGGCGTCGAGTCGTATCGCCAGTGGGATGCGGGCGCCGGTGCGGGCGGCGGCGATCCCACGCTGCACCGCGGCATCGTCGATCAGGTTGAGGGTGCCGAGCTCGTCAGCGTCGCCCCAGCGACCCCAGTTGGAGACCTCCGCGCCGAGGGCTCGCAGGTGATCGGGGAACGACACCGGCCGAAGGTACCCTCCTCAGCGACCAGGAGCGAGCAGATGACGCAGTGGCGAGAGCAGATCGGACGGCTCGGCGTATGGGCCCCGACGGACATGATGTCGGTGCCCGACGCGGTCGCGTTCGCGCAGCTCCTGGAGGAATTGGGCTACGGCACGCTCTGGGTCCCCGAGACGATGGGCCGTGACCCCTTCGTACACCTCGCCCACCTCGGCGCGAACACCCATGCCCTCACACTGGCCACTGGCATCGCCAGCATCCATCACCGCCATCCCGGCGCGATGCTGCAGGCCACCAACGCGCTGTCCGAGCAGACGAGCGGGCGGTTCGTACTTGGCCTGGGTGTGAGCCACCAGCCCATGGTCAGCGGCATGCGGGGTCTCCCGTACGACAAGCCCGTGAGCACGATGCGCACGTACCTCGAGAAGATGGATGCCTCGCCCTACCTGGCCCCGGCACCGGACACGCCGCCACCACGCCTGCTCGCAGCTCTAGGTCCGAAGATGCTCGAGCTCGCGGCCAGCAACGCCGACGGCGCACACCCGTACTGGACCACGCCGGACCACACCGCCGTTGCTCGCAAGATCCTCGGCCCCGACAAGCTCCTCTGCGTGGAGCAGAAGGTGGTGCTGACGAGTGATGCCGAGGTGGCTCACGCCACCGCCATCAGGGCACTCTCCGTGTACATCGACCTGCCGAACTATCGGAACAACTGGTTGCGCCTCGGGTTCACCGAGGAGGAGATCAGCGGCCACGACCGGCGCTTCCTCGACGCGGTCGTGGCCTGGGGATCCGTCGACTCGATCACCGATCGAATTCGCGAGCACCACGACGCTGGCGCCGACCACGTGTGCGTTCAAGCGCTCACGCCCGGCCACCCCTTCACCGTCGACCAGGACGCGCTTCGAGACCTAGTCCGCAGCTAGAGCGCCAGGACCCCGCGGTTGAGCTTGCCGTGGTGCAGGTCGTCGAGGGCTTGCTGCACGTCACCGAGGTCGTAGACCTGGCTGACCATCTCGTCGAGCATCAGTCGGCCGTCGAGGTAGAAGTTGATGTAGAGCGGGATGTCGTGATGGGCGCGGGTGGTGCCGTACCGGCAGCCGAGGATCGACTTGTCGTTGTACATGCTGGCCACCATGAAGCTGGCGTCGGTGCCGAACTTGGGCACGCCGAGCAAGATGCACTGTCCGCCCCAGTCGAGCAGGTCGATGGCGTTGCGGATGAGGGCAGGATGGCCCACGCACTCGAAGACATGGTCGACGCCGTTGGGAAGACCGAGTGCCTTCACTGCGGCGACGAGCTCACCCTCGCCACTCAGGGCGGAGCCGTCGAGGAAGTCCGTCGCGCCGAACTGGCGAGCCACAGCCTCCTTGCCGGGGTTGGCGTCGACGACCACGATCCGACCGGCGGCGGCGATGCGAGCCCCCTGGATGACCGACTGACCGATGCCACCGGCACCGATCACAACCACCGTCTCCCCCGGCTTCACCTTGGCCCGGTTCAGCACGGCGCCCACGCCGGTGACGACCGCACACCCAATGAGGCAGGCGGTGGCGAGCGGCACCTCCTTGGGAATCACGATGGCTTGCGTCTCAGACACGACCGTGCGCTCGGTGAACACGCCAGCGTTCGCGAATTGGTAGGCGGGCTTGCCGCCCACGGTGAAGGGCTGGTTGAGCTTGCCCATGGTGTCGCGGCAGTGGGTGGGCTCGCCGCGATCGCAGGCGTCGCACATGCCGCAGTTGCCGAGCGTGGTGAGTACGACGTGGTCGCCCACCTGCACCTTGCGCACGGCCGAGCCGACCTCCTCGACAACACCGGCACCCTCGTGGCCGAGCACGACCGGCGGCGGAAACGGGATGGTGCCGTCGAGCACCGACACATCGGAGTGGCAGAGACCCGCGTTGGCGATGCGCACCACCACCTCGTGGGGCTGCGGGCCGCGGACCTCCACGTCATCACGTACCTCGAGCTCACCGGTGAAGACGAGACCCCTCATGCGGACACCACCCTCTGGGGGCTGAGCACCTGACCAGGTAGGCCGGCGTCGGCTTGCAGCTCTCCGTCGATCACGATCGGCACTCCGTTGACGATGGTGGCGCGCATGCCACGGGGTTTGGACGTCCAGCGCGGCGCGCCGTTGGGGAAGTCATGGGCCAGGACCTTCTGGTCGGGGCCGATGGTGTCGGGATCGAAGATCATGATGTCGGCGGCGTTGCCGACGAGAAGCACGCCTCGGTCGGTGAAGCCACAGAGGGCGGCGGGAATCGCCGTTATCTGGCGGACGCCCTCTTCGAGCGTGAAGCCCTTCCACTCCCGCACCCAGTGCTGCAGGAACCAGGAGTGCGCTTCGGCGCCGTCATCGCGGTCCAGATGGGCGCCGCCGTCAGAGGTGCCCACGATCATGTGCGGGTCCTCCTGTGCGATGCGCGTGCCGTCGATCCACTCAGGGTTCTCGGTGCGCCATACGAACTCGACGGTGAGATCCTCTGACGCCGCGATGTCGAGGAACGCGTCGGTGGGATGCACGCCGCGCTCGGCGGCGATGTCTACGAGCGAGCGGCCGATGAGCTTCTCGTTCTCCGGCTTGCTCACCTTGTTGACCTGCAGATCAGTCCAGGCTGGGGGCGGCAACGTCGGACCGGCGGAGGGATCGCGGTTGGGGTTCTCGACCGAGTCTCGCGCCGCGTCACGGAAGGCAGGGTCAGCGACGAGCGCCATCCGCTCCGCGACGGTGCCCGCCTCGGTGAAGAGGCGGTTCAGCGCCAGCGCTCCCTCATACAGCTTCGTACCGGCCGCCAGATCGAAGGTGCGGTTGAACGGCTTCGACATCGCCATCGAGTACACGGCTGCACCTTGCTCGGTGGCTTCGTCGACGAAGCGTTTGGCGTTGTCCCACCCCGCGGTGGGGGCATCGACCTTGGAGCGAGCGCCGAGACCTTGGATGATCACTGGCATGCGCGACAGGAGGGACATCTCGATGAGCAGCGCCTCGTCGTCGGGAGTGATACCCCCGACCGCCGATCCGGGCAGGTAGGCCAGCGAACCACCACCGGCATGACCCGCCGCCGCTGCGAGCGCCTTGAGCTCGTCCAGGCTGGAGAGCCGCGACGGCACCGGACGATCGGCAGAGTCGAAGTGTGTTGGTGAGTGCGTCGACGAGAACCCAGCGGCGCCTGCCTCCATGGCATCACGAACGAGGTCGACCATCTGGTCGACCTCGTCGGACGTCGCCTCACGCTCCTGGGCCGCATCGCCCATGACGTATCGCCGCAGCGCGCAGTGGCCCACATAGAAGGCGGCGTTGATGCCGATCTGGCCACGCATCGACGCGAGGAACTCAGGAAAGGTCTCGAACCCGTCAACGGGGATGCCCTCGAGCGCGGAAGCGTCCATGCCCTCCACACGGGCAAAGAGCTGGATCAGCCACGGCGCGTCACCGGGCTTGAGGGGCGCCACCGAGAACCCGCAGTTGCCGGTGACCACCGTGGTGACGCCGTGGTAGCAGCTCGACGTGCCGTACGGCTCGAAGGTGAGCTGGGGGTCGTAGTGGGTGTGCGGATCGACGATGCCAGGGGCCACCACCATCCCCTTCGCATCGATCACTCGCGTGCCGTCGCTGGCGTCGATGAATCCGATTGCCGCGATCCGGCCATCCCGGACACCGATGTCGGCGCGCCGACGGGGCAGGCCCGTGCCGTCGACGACGATGCCGTTGATGATCACGAGATCGAAGGTGGCCATCGCCCGAGACTAGAACACGTTCTAGTTCTGGACAACCAAGCGCACCATCGCAGCACGACCCTCGCCACTGCACGCGAGAGGGTGCAGGATGGAGAGGTGAGGCAACCGACGGCCTCCCGGCCGCACATGCCTGGGTACGGGATCCTGCCCTTCGACGAGGGCACTGGCCTCCTGCCCTGGACCTGGGCCAATGAGCGCCTCGAACACAGCCACGACTACTGGCTGGCGACGACCTGCAGCGATGGACGCCCCCACATCATGCCCGTGTGGGCCGTGTGGCGGGACGGCGCGCTCTGGTCGAGCAGTGCACTGAGCTCGCGCAAGGCCCGCAACATCGCGAAGGACGGGCGTTGCTCGATCACAACCGATGACGCGCTCGAACCGGTGGTGGTGGAAGGCGAGGCCGAGATCATCCGGGAACCCGACCTGATCACGACCTTCCTGGAGGCGATGAACGGAAAGTACGGCACCAGCTACGAGCCCAACTTCCTCGACCCCGAGGTCAATGCCACCATCCGGATCACGCCGGAGGTGGTGTTCGGTCTGACAGAGGACGACTTCACAGGCAGTCCTACCCGCTGGACGTTCTAGGTGGGCGGGTTTCCCGATCGTGCGGCGCGGCGTTGCTCGCGCTGCAGGACAATGTCGTCGGGGTGTGACATCAAGAACGCGGTGGCGCCGTGGGCGACGAGACCGATGCCCCAACCGATGAGTGCGTACAGGAACCATGGATGGCCACCACCCGCGAGCGCCCAGATCACCACGAGAGCGATCTGCACAGCCACGTACACCGCGGCGTGCACGTAGAACGCCCGGCGTTTCAGGATCTGGCGGGCCTCTCGTTCGCGGAACGCGGCGAGCGCGAAGTCGTCCATCAGGGTGCCTCCTCGGCAGTCAGTCGATTGATCTCGTCGAGCACGGGCCGGAACGCCCGCTCGAGTCGATTGGTCTTGTTGGTGTCGATCTGCAGGTCGCGGTGCGGGGCGCTGGTCGCCAGTCGATCGAGGACGGACGCCACGGTGATCGCGGGCGCGGGGGCGGTGGCAGCGCGACCGGCGACCACGGCGAGGACATCCGGCTCACGTGCCACCGCCGTCCGACCCTTCGCGGTCGCTTCGTAGCGACGAGCCCCGTCGTGGTCTTGGCCCTTGACGAAGCCGTCGTCCTCCAGCGCGAGCAAAGCGGGATAGATCGCGCCGGGACTGGGCTTCCACGAGCCACCGATGCGGTCAGCGAGGGCCTGCATGATCGAGTAGCCGTTGGTCGGACCCTCCTCGACGACCACATGCAGCAACGCCTGCTTCAGCTCGCCACGTCCAAAGAGACGGGTCACCGGACTGTCACCCGCCAGACTGGTACCGGTGCGTCGAGGCCGCGCACGTCAAGGTGCTCGGGATCGCCATCACCGCCGGATGATCGCACGAGCTGCCCCGGCGCAGCCGCCGCGCACAGGCGCGACACGAGGTTCACATCGTTACCGAACAGGTCGTTGCGATGCCGGATCGGGTAGCCGATGTGGCTTCCCGCCCGCAGTCGCCATGGCTCGCCCGACGGATGCGCACAGCCGGCGGCCACCTCGGCCACCACAGGTACGGGGTCGGTGGCTGGTGGCAGCCAGGCCAGAAATCCGTCGCCCATGACCTTCACGACCTCGCCGCCGCCGCGACGCACCGCATCGGAGGCCGACTCGTACAAAGCACCAGCGGCGTCGCGCCCAGCGACATCGCCATGGGTGGAGGTGAACGACACGTAGCCGACGAGGTCCGCCATGAGCAGCTGGAGGTGCACCGGCTGGCCACCCCCGAGCTCGTAGGCACGGTCTCGACCGGCCGCGGTGAGGGCAAAGGTCATCCGATCGCCACGCTGCACCGTCACCTGGCCCGCGCCCTCAAGACGCAAGAGGGCCACGAGCAACTCGTCGGCGCCTGGCTTCTTGCCCACCTCGGCCAGGCGATCCTGCACCTCGGTGCCACCGAGACCGCCGCCGCCGACATCGAGCAGCGCGAGCAGCACCTCAGTTCCGAGCTTCGTCCCCACGCCGAGCACCATAACGTACTATTACGTTACTGGCTACCCAAACGGGTGTGGCGCACTCACTTGACGCATCCGGATGTGGTTCCATCAAGGGGTGGACCACGGGCGAGAGGCGATCACGACACCACCGCAGATGCTGTGGGTCCTCAGCATGGCCTCGGCCGTCCTCCTCGTCGCCGGCTCGATCGTGCTCTTCGTCAAGGACAGCGGCGAACCAGCCGCCGCGATCCCAGTCGTGACCGTCCCCCCGCCGACGACCACCACGACCCAGCCACCTGAGGTGCCAGTCACGACGAAGCTCGCCACCCCTGACGGCCTGATCCGGGCCTATGCAACACCGGGTGGACAGGACATCGGCACGGTAGGTAGGTGGTATGAGCGTCCGGTGACCATGCCCATCCTCCAGGAGAGCGGCGAGTGGTTGCTGGTGATGCGACCGGAGCGCCCCAACGGGTCGATCGGTTGGGTCCGCCGCTCGGAGGTGGCGATCACGAGCACCGCATACCGCATCGTGCTCCGCCTCGGCGAGACCAGGCTCTACGTCTACAAGGACGGCTACGAGCTCTTCAGCGCTCCCGTGGGCATCGGCAAGGACAGCACGCGTACCCCGACAGGAAGCTTTTTCATCGCTGTGCTCTCGAAGCCCGGCCCGCACGGCTACGGACCGATCGTGCTCGACACCAGCGGCCACTCCGAGGACATCTGGAGCTGGCAAGGAAGCGGCGACGCCGTAACCGCGATCCACGGTCCTATCTCGGCCAGCTCGGATGCCCGCATCGGAACCACCGGGACCAAGATCTCCAACGGGTGCATCCGCATGCACATCGAGGATCTTCTGAGGCTCGACGTGATCCCCCTGGGCACGCCGATCGACATCGTCGCCTGAAGATCCCTCAGCCGGGCCAGACGATGCTCTGCAGCTCCGAGTACGCATGGAGCCCGAAGGAACCACCGTCGCGCCCGACGCCACTCATCTTGAATCCGCCGAAGGGCGCCTCTTGGTTGCGCTGCGCCGTGTTGATGCCGACGTTGCCAGTGCGCAGCTGCTTGGCGACGCGCATCGCTCGTGCAGTATCAGCAGTGAAGACGTAGTCGTAGAGACCGAACTCGGTGCTGTTCGCGATGCTGACGGCCTCGTCGTCCTCGTCGAAGGGCACAACCACCACGACTGGGCCGAAGAACTCCTGCTGGACCGCGGCGTTGTCAGGCTTGCAGCCTGCGATGAGCGTCGGCGCCACATAGAAGCCGTTGTCCATCTCCGGGCGCCGGCCGCCAGCGACGAGCTCGCCTCCCTGGCTGACGCCCGCCTGGATGAGCGCCTCGACGCGATCTCGCTGGAGCGCTGAGACGAGCGGTCCGACGATCGTGTCCGCCTCGAGCGGGTCGCCGACCTTCAGGTAGCCCGCCGCCAGCTGGAGTCCGCCAACGACCTCGTCGTAGACGCCTCGCTGCGCTATGACCCGTGTCGGCGCCGTGCAGATCTGACCGCTGTGGAACGCCCATGCGGAGACGATCGTGGAGATGGCGGTCTTGAGGTCGGCATCGTCGAACACGATCCCGGCGCCCTTGCCACCGAGCTCGAGCAGCAGTCGCTTCATGTCGCGACCAGCCACCTCGCCGATGGCCCGACCGACTGGCGTGGAACCCGTGAAGCTCACCATGTCGATGTGGTTGGAGGCGACGAGCGCCTGGCCCGCTTCGGCGCCTGAGCCCGTCACGACGTTCACCACGCCCGGAGGGAACCCCGCGTCGCGCAAGATCTCTCCGAACACCGTGATGGCCAACGGATCCTGGGGAGCCGGCTTCACAACCACCGTGTTGCCCATGGCCAGCGCCGGGCCGATCTTGCCCGCCATGTTCACGATCGGGAAGTTGTACGGCGTGATGCAGGCCACCGCTCCCACGGGCTGCCGCACCGCCACCGCACTCATCAGCCCGCCTGCAGCCAGAGCGGTCGTTGCGGTCTCGCCCGGAGGCAGGGGTATGACGTTGGCCTCCATTGCACCGCGGGCATAACGACGGAGTCGGTCGACGCACGTCGGGACCTGCATGGTCTCCGTGACCCGCAGGGTGGCTCCGGTCTCGGCCTGCACCAGCGGGATGAGCTCCGCGACTCGGTCGCGCATGAGGTCCGCCGCCTTGTCGAGCAGCGCCGCGCGCTCCTCGGGCTTGGTGCGGGTCCACGGGCCGAACGCCTCGGCAGCCGCGGCAGCCGCAGCCTCGACCTGCGCGGTCGATGCCTCGGGGGCTTGTCCCACCACGGCCTCCGTGGCCGGGTTGACGATGTCGTAGGACCCGCCCTCCCCTGCCACGAGGTCGCCGCCGATGAGCATCCGGAACTCCTTCGCTGCCATGACCTCAGACTAGAACGCGTTCTAGTTCCCTGTCGCCCCAGCCCTCACCTCCACCCCCGCCGTGGTGCATGCTGAACAACCCGCCTCGACCCGGAGTGCCTGATGTCCGCCATCCCTCTTCTGACCGACCCTGCCGCGGTCACCGCCGAGTGGCTCACCGACGTGCTGCGCGCGAGTGGGGCGCTCTCGACTGGTCGGGTCGTGACCGTCGACCACGAGCTCTTCGGCGCCGGCATGGTGGGTGACAACGCTCGCTTCCATCTCACCTACGAGGGTGGCACCGGTCCGGCGACGATCGTCGGGAAGTTCCCCACGGCGGACGAGGTCTCCCGCAATGCCACCACCCTCACCCGCACCTATGAGGTGGAGTCACGCTTCTATCAGGACCTCCAGGCCCGGGTGGACATCACCACTCCGGCCACCCACCTCTCGCTGC
Source organism: Acidimicrobiales bacterium (assembly GCA_040902805.1). Lineage (GTDB taxonomy): Bacteria > Actinomycetota > Acidimicrobiia > Acidimicrobiales > VFJN01 > VFJN01. Next base: position 41,518 of record JBBDWQ010000026.1, on the reverse strand, counting down.
TCGATGTCGAGGCCAACGAGTTCGTGCTCATCATGGAGGACCTCGCGCCTGCGCAACCGGGCGATCAGATCGAGGGGTGCGGTCTCGAAGCGGCGCGCGTGAGCGTGCTCGAGCTGGCCAAGCTCCACGCGCCGCTGTGGGGGGACTCGGCACTGGGCGAGATGGTCTGGCTCGATCGTTGGACGCCGGACAACGAGACCTTCTACCTGCAGCTGCTGCCGATGCTCCATGGCGGGTTCAACGAGCGCTACGGCACCCGACTCGCCCCTGAGCTGCGAGCGGCGGGCGACGCCGTAGTAGCGCGATTGTCCGACTACATCTCCTATCGGCCTGATCCGCTCACCGTCGTGCACGGTGACTACCGCCTCGACAACCTCCTCTTCGACGGCGCGTCACGCGTCGTAGCAGTGGACTGGCAGACCGTCACCCGGGGCCCGGCCCTCACCGACGTGTCGTACTTCCTTGGCACGTCGCCGACTCCCGACGTGCGCGAGGTCCACGAGGGAGCTGTCGTGCGCGAGTACCACGACGCACTCGTCGCACGGGGCGTCACCGGCTACGACTGGGATCGCTGTTGGCATGACTATCGTCGCTTCGCTTTCGCGGGTTACCTCATGGCCGTGGGTGCCTCGATGCTCGTCGCTCCCACCGACCGGGGTGACCTCATGTTCCTTGCCATGGCCGAGCGCTCCTGCCGCATGGCCCTGCACCACGACACCCTGTCGCTGCTCTAACTCCCCCCGGGGCGTCAGTCGACGCCGAGGGCCCGACGGGGGTGGCGGCCGTCGACATAGCCGAGAAACGGCGGGTAGATGTTGTAGCCGAGCAGCTCCTGCAGACGCGGGGGAAGCGTGCGCATCACCTCCGGCGGCACCGCGACGAGGTGGTTCTCCTGGGCCCGCAGCCACGAGCCGACGTACTCGAGGATCACGCCCAGCCGACGCTCGCTGGTGCGGTTGGCGCCGCCGCCGTGCCAGACGGTGCCGGAGTAGAACATCACGGACCCGGCGGGCATCGTCGCGGCGATCGCATCGCCGTCGTCGGGGCGTTCCTCCGGACTGGTGTGGTGGCTCCCGGGCACGATGAGCGTCGCGCCGTTGTCCACCGTGAAGTCATCGAGTGCCCACATCGTGTTGAGCACCACCTGCTGATGCGGCCACCGCAACGGGTAGACCTGATCATCGCGGTGCAGCCCCTGCGGCGACTCCCCTGGTCCGATGTCGATGCCCACCGGGCCGCTCAGCTGCGAGTCACCAAGCACCCGGTCGAGCACGTCGAGCAGCAACGGGTGGACGGCAAGCTCATCGAAGCCACGCACCTTGGCGAACAGCGCGTAGATCCGACGCGTCGCGAAACCCTCGAACGGGTTGCGCCCTTCGGGTGTGGTCTCGCGGAAGGGTGCCAGCTCCGCCTTTAGCGCCGACACCGTCACATCGTCGATGAAGCGCTCCACCACCACGCATCCGTCGCGTTCGAGCGCGCCCACCACGTCGTCAGCCGATGCATCATGATCGAGGCGAGCCAGGATCCCCACTAGGGCGACGGTACCGTGCCCAAATGCGCACGGCATCGTTCGACTTCGAGCGCGACCGCGCCGCTGCGGCCGCCGCAGGGGTGCCGTTCGCCCTCGCCGGATGGAACGCCCGCGCCCGACCCGAGCCCGGAGGTCTGGTCATGTGCCACCCGAGCGACCTTCGCGACCTGCTTGCTCGAGGTCACTCCATCGACCATGACACGAACTAGAACACGTTCTAGTATCGGCCGCATGCCCGACACCGCCCCCGCGCCGGAGATCCCGCTCATCATCTCGGTCGACGATCACGTGGTGGAACCCCCAACGCTGTGGAGCGATCGGCTCCCGAAGAAGTACCTCGACCGAGGCCCTCGGGTGGTCCGCGACACCGCCACGTTCAGCTTCGAGGGCGGCATCTTCTCCTACGAGAAGGGCACGCCCGATGGCGAGATGTGCGATTGGTGGCTCTACGACGACCTCGTCTACCCATTCCCCAAGCTCTCCGCCGCACTCGGCTTCGACGACCTCGACGTCACCCCCGTCACGTTTGACGAGATCCGGCCCGGCTGCTGGATCCAGAAGGACCGCCTCGAGGACATGACGGCCAACCATGTCGAGGCATCGATCTGCTTCCCCAACACGCTTCCCCGCTTCTGCGGGCAGGCGTTCTACGAGCGCGAGGACAAGGACCTCGCGCTGCTGTGCGTCCAGGCCTACAACGACTGGATGATCGATGAGTGGTGCGCTGGCGATGGCAAGGGTCGCCTCATCCCGCTCGGCATGGTGCCGCTCTGGGATCCGCAGCTCGCGGCCGAGGAAGTGCGCCGCAACGCCGCTCGTGGCTGCTTCGCCGTCACCTTCTCCGAGAACCCGCATCCTCTGGGCATGCCATCGATCCACGACAAGAGCCGCTACTGGGATCCGTTCTTCCATGCCTGCGAGGACACCGGCACGGTCGTGTGCATGCACATCGGGTCATCCTCCAAGATGCCCGCCACGTCACCCGACGCACCCTTCATCGTGAGCTCGACGCTGACGTTCTCCAACGCCATGGGATCGATGCTCGACTACATCTTCTCCGGCACGATGGAGCGCTTCCCCAACCTCGTGATCGCCTACAGCGAAGGCCAGGTCGGCTGGATGCCCTACGTGATCGAACGGGCCGACAAGCTCTGGGCCGAGCGCAGTGACAACGCCTTCGGCACGAGCCTGCCCAACCCCCCGTCGAGCTACATCCACCACCGCATCTACGGCTGCGTGTTCGACGACGAGATCGGCCTGCAGAACCGCGATCTCATCGGCATGGACCAGATCTGCTTCGAGACCGACTACCCCCACGCGGACAGCACCTTCCCGCACTCCAAGGAAGTAGCCACCAGCATCTGCACAAAAGCGGGGCTCTCCACCGAGGAGACGTGGAAGTTCATGCGCGGCAATGCCATCCGCGCCTTCGGCCTCGACCGCCTCGGCATCACCAAGTAGTCATGACCGACGCGAGCTCGACCGATCTTGGCGGCGAAGTACGACTCGGCTCGATGCTGTTCACCCTCGTGGAACCGCACCGAGGCCACGAGGTTCCGTACAACCGGTGGTACGAGCGTGACCACTTCTATGCCGGATGCATGGTCGGTCCTTGGCTCTTCGCGGGTCGCCGGTTCGTCGCCACCAAGCAGCTGAAGGAGCTGCGCTTTGGCAGCGAGGCAGACATCTTCGGCGGCGCTCCGCTCGGCTCCTACGTGGCGATCTACTGGGTGCTCGAGGGCCGCCACCAGGACCATTTCGAGTGGGCCACCCGCCAGGTGATGTGGCTCCACGAGAACGGCCGAATGTTTCCCGAGCGTGATCACATCCACACGCTGCTCTACAACTTCGAGTGGATGGCCCGCCCAGACGACGACGGTGTTCCAGCCGAGCTTGCGCTCGACCACCCCTTCGGTGGCCTGACCGCCACGCTGCTGCGACCCGCGGCGGGCGTGTCGCACGACGAGGTGCGCGCAGCAACCACCACCGCTGAGCTCGCCCTCGGCTTCTCACCGATCCCACTCCCCGCCAGTGCCCCTGTCACCCAGAAGGGCCACGATCGCCTCGACGGCTGTGTGATGACGCTGACGTTCTCCGAGACGACACCCACCGAGCAGTGGGCCGCACACCGGGACCTCGCGAAACGCCTGTCGGACGACCGCATCGGCGAGGTTCTGTGGTCGGCCCCGTTCATCCCCACCATCCCGGGCACCGACACGTACACCGACCAGCTCTGGTGAGCGACTTCCCACTGCTCCTGTCGCCCGGGGCAATCGGGTCCTTGCGGATGCGAAACCGAATCGCCATGGCGCCGATGGGCGTGAACCTCGGTGAGGATGACGGCACCGTGGGCGATCGGCTGGCGGCATGGTTCGAGGCGCGTGCCCGCGGTGGGGCAGGACTCGTCATCGTCGGCTCGGCATCAGTGGCGTACCCGCATGCCTCGACCGACCGACGCCAGGTCGCCGCATCGGAGGACGCACACCTCCCCGGCCTGACCCGACTGACCAGCGAGGCGCATTCCCACGGCGCCACCATCGCCGCCCAGCTCGTGCACAACGGCACCAACAGCCTCCTGGACATCGCCGAGGGTCGACCGATGCTGGTGCCGTCGAAGAAGGGCATGGGAGCGCAAGACGAGCTGTCCCGCATGATCACGACTGACGAGGCCACCGCGATGATGGCGCCGTTCGCGTCGCCAAAGGCCTCGTACGAGATCCAGGTCGCTACCGACGATGACCTCATGTGGGCCATCGATCGGTTCGTCGACAGTGCGCTGCGCTGCCAGCGAGCTGGGTTCGATGGCATCGAGCTCCACGCCGGCCACGGCTACTTGCTCCACGCCTTCCTCTCCCCCGCCACCAACCAGCGCACCGATCGGTGGGGCGGCTCGCCCGAAGCGCGGGCCGAGCTGTTCGTCGCGGTGGTGCGGGCGGTCCGTTCCGCGGTGGGGCCGACCTATCCTCTGTGGGCGCGTGTGGGTGCCTTTGAAGCTCACCGCGATCCTGGCCAGCGAATCGACGATGCAATCACGGCCATGGGCCTCGGCCTCGACGCCGGTCTCGATGCCATTCACGTCACCGCCTACGGCGATCCAATGGTGGCCACCGGCATCGTTGACGGCCACACGCCGCATCTCGCTGGCGCCCTCTTGGAGCACGCCGCGCGTGTGAAGCGCGACCTCTCCACGACAGTGATCGCCATGGGTCGCCTCACCCCTGAGTCGGCCGAGCAGGCTCTCGTCAACGAGGCCGCCGACATCATCGCCATGGGCCGCCCGCTCATCGCGGATCCCGAGCTTCCGCGGAAGCTCGCGGGGGGCAGCAGGGACAAGGTACGTCCATGCGCCTACCAATACCGCTGCATCGGGGCCATCTTCACCAATGACCCCGTCATGTGCAGCGTGAACCCCGATGCGGGGCACGAGGCCGAGCCCGCGCCAGCCTCGTCGACGCCACCAAAGCACGTTGTCGTTGCAGGTGGTGGGCCGGCCGGACTCGAGTGTGCGCGCCGGTTGGCCGAACGCGGCCATCACGTCGAGCTGTGGGAGGCGACCGATCGCCTTGGCGGCCTGCTCTGCCTCGCAGAGCAGGCGGATCCCGACCTCCTCGGGCTGCGCGACTGGCTGGTCGGCGCGGCGACTGATGCGGGAGTCGAGGTCAGGCTGGAGACCCCGGCGACCGACCGCACCGTCGCGACCTCCTCCTGCGATGCGCTGGTCTGGGCGGTCGGTGGTGATTGGTCCGCGTCGGGCGGGGACCCGGCTATCGACGACATCGCGCCGTGGCTCGGCGACAGGTCGGACCTCGCTGTGTCCGTAACCATCCACGGCAGCAGCAAGGCCGCCGCATCTCTCGCAGAGTCAGCGGCACGTCATGGCATGCAGGTGACCCTCGCGACCGACGATCCGGTCATCGCTCCCGAGCTCGGCCTGCCCGGTCGCTTCCGACTCGTCGCCGACCTAGAGCGAGCCGGAGTCCACCTGACGATGCGCCCCGACGAGCCGGTTGCGAACCCGAGTCCATCCACGGGCTCGGAGATCCGCATCGGATGCACGGGCCGACAGCCACCTCTGGTCCAGCACGGATCGCCCGCCGTCCACGTCATCGGCGACGCGGCCGGCACGAGTGGCCTGGCGTTGGCGCTGGCCGCGGCGGCGCGCGTTGCGGCTGAGATCTGAGATCTCGATATCGGGAGACGATTTCGACAGAGACGGGACATACACACCCAGGCGGGACGAAGTAACCCCTCCTGAAGTACCCTCTCCCGGGGCGGCGGGTCAGAGAGAAACGCCGCGCGGGAGGAACCACGATGCATCGCACCCTCAGATTGAGCGCTCTGACAGCACTCGCGGTCCTCATGTTGGGGCCCTTCGCATCATCCGCCTCGGGGGGGACGACCGCGAGCTACATCGTCCAGGTCGACCCTGCAGCGGGCGCTGTCAGCCAGGTGGTCCAGGCCGCCCTGGCGCCCCTCGGGGGAACGGTCGATCAGACCTTCAGCGATGCCATCAACGGCGCAGTGGTGACGCTTCCGGTTGTGGCGGCAGGGATCTTGGCCGCCGTTCCCGGCATCACGTCGGTCGAGCCCAACGGCACCAAGAGCATCTCCGAAACCCAGAGCAACCCACCGTGGGGGCTCGATCGAATCGATCAGGCGAACCTGCCGCTGAACACGGCGTATGCCTACACCAGGACCGGTGACGGGGTCGATGCGTACATCATCGATACCGGCATCCGAGTCAGCCACAGCGATTTTGGGGCACGGGCCACCTCTGGGATGGATGCGATCGACAACGACAACAACGCCGACGACTGCAACGGTCACGGCACCCATGTCGCCGGCACAACGGGCGGCGCTACCTATGGAGTAGCGAAGAAGGTGCGCCTGATCGCGGTGCGCGTGCTGGATTGCGACGGGTCCGGCACCGACGCACAGGTCATCAAAGGCATCAACTGGGTGATCGAGCACCACCAGAACGGAAAGAGCGCCGTCGCGAACATCAGTTTCGGGGGCTCGGCGAGCAGCGCCGTCGATACCGCAGTGCGCAACCTCATCAAGGACGGCATCACGGTGGCGCTCGCGGCGGGCAACGAGTCAACAGACGCATGCAAGTCCTCGCCGGCACGCGTCGCAGAGGCGATCACAGTCGCGGCCACCGACGCAAGCGATGCTATGACATCCTTCTCCAACGGCGGCACCTGCGTCGACCTGCTGGCTCCTGGTGCTGGCATCACGTCGGCGTGGAATGACTCCAACACCGGCACCAACACCATCAGCGGCACGTCGATGTCGGCCCCCCACGTTACGGGCGCAGCGGCCCGCTATCTTGCCGCCCATCCCGGCACCCCGCCGAGCGGCGTGGCGACGGCGCTGATCAACGCTTCTGCCAAGAACAGAATCACCAAGACGGAGCGGAGCTGCCAGCTGCTCGTCCTGCTCTGCCGACCGGCAACAGCGAACCGACTGCTGTACCTGGCTCCAAGCTCCTGACCAGGAGACGTCAACCAGAGTTGCAGTGACAACCCGTCAAGTGGTCGTCGACGAGTCCCGCTGACTGCATGAACGCGTAGACCGTCGTCGGCCCGACGAACTTCATTCCCCGTTGGCGCAGCTCCTTGGCCAGCGCCTTCGACTCCGCGGTCTGCGGTGGAACCTCCCCAATCGTACGCAGCCGCCTCGGACGTGGCGCCGGCGCGAACGACCAAACCACCTCCGTGAGCGACGAGCCGTCCCTGTGCATGGCAAGCACCGCCCGCGCATTGGCGATGGTTGCCTCGATCTTCCCGCGGTGGCGCACGATGCCCGCATCGCCGAGCAGGCGCTTCACATCACGCGCCCCGAAGCCGGCCACCTCGTCGATGTCGAAGCCCGCAAACGCCACACGAAAGGCAGGCCGCTTGCGCAAGATGGTGATCCAGGCCAGGCCGGCCTGGAACCCCTCGAGGCACAGCAGCTCGAAGAGCACGCGCTCGTCGTGGATCGGACGACCCCACTCCTGGTCGTGGTAGGCGAGGTAGTCCGGGTCGTCGCCGGGCCACCAGCACCGAGCCACGCCATCGGAACCGGTCACGATCGCCTTGGGGGAGGCCATCAGATCGCGGCGACGCCGCCGTCGGGCGCCAGGGCATTGCCGGTGACAAAGCGGGCGGCGTCGGAGAGCAGCCACACGATGGCCTCGGCGATCTCGTCGGGCTCGCCAAGCCGGCCCATCGGAGCACGATGACCCATCTTCTCGAGCAACTCCTCATCCCCTCCCACGAACCCACGGAGCATCGGCGTGCGCACGCTCCCGGGCAGCACAGCGTTCACGCGGATGCCGTCACGCGCCACCTCGAGCGCCGCCGACTTGGTCAGCCCGATCACCCCGTGCTTCGACGCGGAGTACGCGGCGAGTCCTGGCACGCCCATCCGTCCGGCGGACGACGCAACGTTCACAATCGACCCCGATCCCTGCGCTCGCATGGCCCGCAGCTCAGCCCTCAGACAGAAGTACACGCCGTCGAGGTTGACCGCCATCGTCGACCGCCACACATCGGTCGATGAGTCAACGATGTTGGCGTAGACCCCGGGGGTGCCGGCCACGTTGGCAGCGAGATCGAGACGTCCGTAGCGCGATCCGATCGAGGCCACGATGTCGGCGACCGCATCCTCGTCAGCGACATCGAGCGGCTCGACGTCGTCCGAAGCGCGGAGGTCGGCGGCGATCACGGTGGCCCCTCGGTGGCGCAGCAGGGCAACGGTGGCCGCTCCGATGCCCGAAGCGCCACCAGTGACGAGAGCCACCTTGCCGTCGAGGTCCTTGCCCGCGAGATCCTCGCTCACGAGATGTCGACCTCGCTCATTGGATGTAGACCTCTGCTTCCTCGGTGAAGAGGACCACGAGGCCGTCCGGGTCGAGGATTCGCTCCTCGTCAGGCTGCATCTTCGCCCGATACTCGGGCGTGGAGATCAGATCGATGAATTCACGGTACGAGTCGAACCACTGGACTGCCATCCCGTCGTAATCCTGACCGTTGCGGTAGTCGGCGGCCACCCGGTGATGCTGCTCATAGCGCTTGATGTACCGACCGAAGACGGGCTCGGCCGCGATCATGCGGCCGTGGTCTCGCCACTCGGCGTGGAAGTCCTCCACGGACAGAGCGGCATTCCGCTTCACGAGAACGGTGAGCTTGATCACGGGATCCAGTGCCCCGCGTTGACGCCGAGGCCCTGTCCGGTGACCGGCTTGGAGAGATCGCTCGCGAAGAACAGAACCGTCCCCGCAATCTCGCTGGAGTGCGGCAGGTACTTCAACGCCGTCTCGTCGGCGACGCGGCGGTAGTGCTCCTCGGGCGTGATCCCCTCCTTGCCCGCGAGATGCTCGAAGTACCACTCGACCTTGTCGCCCCAGATGTACCCAGGGAACACGCTGTTGACTCGAATGCCGTGCACGCCGAGCTCCGTGGCGAGCACCTTGGTAGCCGTCTCGAGTGCGCCCTTGGAGGTGGCGTAGGCGCCGAAGGTCGCCTCGATGCGGTGCGTCGACATGGAGTTGATCATCACGACGTGGCCACCGCCGCGCTCGGTCATGGCGGGCACCACGGCTTCGGTCATCTGGAGGGTCCCCCAGAGGTTTACGTCCATCGTCGCCTTCCACTCATCGAGGGACGAGCGCTCAAATGTCTTGTGGTTACCGTCGGCGAAGGCGTTGTTCACGAGGATGTCGATGCCCCCGAACGCAGCGACCCCGGCTGCGACTGCGGCGCGACACGAGTCGGCGTCAGTGATGTCGAGGCGCACTACCTCAGCCTTGCGGCCCACGGCACGCACCTCGTGGGCAACTGCTTCACAGTTGGCGACGGTCCGCGCCCCAAGGACGAGGTCGGCGCCGTGCTCGGCAAACAGGAGCGAGATGTCACGGCCCATGCCCGGCCCGATGCCCGAGACGATGGCCACCTTCCCGTCGAGCAGCATCAGAGGGTCCTCCGGGTTGTTCGATGTCTACTGATTGACAAGGGGTGCGACCTCGGCGGCGAAGCGAGCGATCTGATCGCACATCTCCTGGGCGGAGCGGCTGGCGAAGCCGATCTGGATCTGGTCGATGCCGAGATCACGGTGAGTGCGCAGGTAAGCGGCGATCTTCTCCGCCGTACCCTGCACGCAGCGACCGACATCCCAGCCGGGCTCGCCGATGAAGAGCTGGCCGGACAGCGAGCCCAGAGTGATGGGCTCGTCACCTCGGGTTGCAGCCCGATGGGCACGAACGAAGGCGATGCCCGCTTCCATCCCACCCTCGGGCGGCCCCTGGGGCAGCCACCCGTCTCCCCGCTCGGCGGCTCGTCGCATCGCTGGTTTCGACGAGCCACCTACCCAGATCGGCAGCCGCGCCTGCGACGGTCGGGGCCGCTGGCCGAGGTCGTCGAAGCTCCAGTGCTCTCCCTTGTGAGACGCGAACTCGTCGGTGAGGGCGGCACGAACCGCGTCGATCCCCTCGTCGAGCAGTCGCCCCCGCTTCTCGAAGACCACGTCGAGGGCCGCGAACTCGTCGGCGACATGACCCGCTCCCACGCCGAGGATCGCCCGGCCATGCGACAGCGCGTCCAACGTGGCCCACGCCTTTGCCACCACGAGCGGATGCCGATACGGCAGCACGTAGACGTGGCTGAGCAGTCGCACGCGCTCTGTGACAGCGGCGAGGTACGACAGGGTGGCGATTGTGTCCCACCACGCTGTGCTCATCGCCTCCGCGTTGGAGCGCGGGATCGCGACGTGATCGCACACCGCGATGTAATCGAAGCCGGCTGCGTCGCAGGCCTGCGCGACAGCGATGAGCTCGTCGACCCCGGCGCTGGCCTCCCAGGGGCGCGCGTACATGGTGCTCTGCGACTGCACCGGCAGCTGCATTCCGAACACCACCGGTTGGTCCACGTTCCCCTCCTCCGCGAAAACTAGAACGCGTTCTAGCGTAGTCTGCGTCCCTCATGGCGGTGCTCTTGGCGCTCTGCTCCGCGGCCACCTACGGCGTGGGGGACTTCTTCGGCGGGCTGGCCGCCAAGCGGGCACCAGCCACCGCTGTGCTCTGGTGGTCGCACGTCGTAGGCGTGGTGCTTCTGGTCACGCTCACCTTCATCATCTCCGGAGACCTGACGGGGCGAGCGCTGTGGTTGGGCGCAGCTGGCGGGCTGGCGGGAGCCGCCGGCGTGGGTCTGCTCTACCGGGCGCTGGCGATCGGACCGATGAGCGCTGTGGCGCCCGTGACGGCGCTGCTCGCGGCGGCGGTGCCGGTAACAGCCGGGTTCGCCAAGGGTGAGCGGCCCGGCGCACTCGTGCTGGTCGGTATGGCAGCAGCTGTCGTCGCCATCCTGCTCGTGTCGGCCGAAGGGGGCGGGAGCTACCGGCCCGCCGATCCCCGGGGAGTCGTGCTGGCACTCGGAGCAGGCCTCGGGTTCGGACTGTTCTTCGTCGCGCTCTCCTACACGGATCACGACTCGGGCATGTGGCCGTTGGTGGGGGCCCGCCTGTCATCAGTCTCCTTGGTCGGGCTCCTCGTGGTGCTCGGTCGAGTCGAGGGCGCGGTACCGAGGGGTCCCGCTCGTCGGCTTACCGCGGGTGCAGGTGCGCTCGACGTAGCCGCCAACGTGCTCTACCTCCTCGCCATTCGCGAGGGGCTGTTGAGCGTGGTGTCGGTGCTGGCCGCGCTGTACCCCGTGAGCACGGTGGTCCTCGCGCACCTCATCCTCCGAGAGCGCTACGCCCGGCTCCAGCAGATCGGGATCCTCATCGCGATCCCCGCCGCGATCCTTCTCGCTATCTGACTGCGGGACCGAGTCGGCGCGCCATCGGATCAACGACCTTGGCGAAGAGTGGGCCGGCCACGGCGAGGATCAGCACGTAGGCAGCAGCGACCGGGCCGATCCGCGAGTCCGCGCCCTCAGCCACGGCGATGCCTGCGATCACGATCGAGAACTCGCCGCGCGCAACGAGCAGAGCGCCCGCGCGAAGTCGGCCGGGCCTACCGACACCAGCGGCCCGCGCGCTCCACCACCCAGTAGCAACCTTCGTGGCTGCCGTCACCAACGCCAGCGCTCCAGCCGTCGCCAACGCCGCCGGAAGCTTCGACGGATCGATCTGCAGCCCAAAGAAGACGAAGAACATCGCCGCGAACAGATCGCGCAGCGGCGCAAGGAGCTGTCGGGCCTGCTTCTCCGCCGGGCCGCTGAGCGCGATGCCAACCAGGAACGCTCCCACGGCAGCGGAGGCACGGAGCTGTTCTGCCACTCCTGCCACGAGCAGCGCCGCTCCCATGAGGCTGAGCAGGAGGAACTCCTCCGAGCGAGTGAAGATCATCTCGCTCAAACGAGGTCCGAACCGCACCGCGACGGCAAGGGCGACCAACACCGCAAGCACAGCGGCGGTGATCTCGAGGCCGATGTCGAACGGATCACCACCGATGAGCAGACCGGCGATCAGAGGCAGGTAGAACGCCATCACCAAGTCCTCGGTCACGAGGATCGACAGCACCACTGGCGTCTCGCGGTTACCGGTGTTCCCAAGGTCATCGAGGACGCGGGCGATGATCCCTGACGACGAGATGTAGGTGATCCCGCCGAGCAGCAGGGCGCCGGTGAACCCCCACCCGAGCAGCAGGCCTGCTGCGAGCCCAGGGCTGAGATTCAGGACGAGGTCCAGTAGTCCGGCTCGACTGTTCTGTCGCAACGCGCCGACGAGCTCCGCACCTGAGTACTCCAGACCGAGGAGCAGCAGCAGAAGTATCGTCCCGATCTGCGCCCCGGCCTCGATGAAGCCGCGCGCCGTCAGCAGCTCGACCACCCCGCCGTCGCCAACCGCGAGGCCCGCGATGAGGTACAGCGGAATGGCGGGCAGACCGACGCGAGCAGCGAGGCGGCCGACCACGGCCAACCCGATCAGGATCCCACCCAGCTCGATGAGCAGGGCGGCTGTTCCCGGCGTGGACGCCAGGATCACGCGTCAGGCTCAGCCAGAAGGCGGGCAGCGGCGTCAATGCCCTCGGCCAAGCCCACCACCACCACGGTGTCGTCGGCGCGCAGAACGTCATCGGGTCCCGGAGCCGGGATCGGCGACCCAGCGCGCAAGATGGCGATCACCGACACACCGGTCCTGGTGCGCATCTCGGTCGCTCCCAACGCCGACCCCACGAACCGACTTCGAGGCGACACCGGCAACCAGTCGATCGACAACCCAGCGATGTGCTGGCGAAGGTCGTCGAAGCGCTCGGCCAACGTCGAGCCTCCCAGTAGATCGGCCAGCACCCGCGCCTCGACCGGCGTCATGGCGACCGACTCGCTCACGTAGTCAGGGTCGTCCTTGTCCAGCACCAGCAGCTCACGACGACCTGAGTGTCGGGTGATCAGACCGATGCGATCACCGCTGGCGCACACGAACTCGTGCCGCAGTCCGACGCCGGGCAGATTGGTCTCGTTGACATCCGTCATCCCACCATTGTGGTGGACTCGGCGCCGGTCAGTCGCGAGGCACGACCCCGGTGACCCCCCAGGACACCTGTCGGGCCATGGATGCCCGCAGGTCTGCGGTACGGATGCCCCAGAACTCGAATCCGTACTGGTGGGCTGCGACGTGGGCCAGCATCGACACCAGGATCCCGGCCGTCGCCATTGAGTCGATGCCCTTCGGAAGCCGACCGGCGACCTGGGAGGACCGCGTCACCTCAGCGAGGGCACGCGTGATGCCGTTGAGCAGACCGACACGGATCTTCTGAAAGCGACCGTCTCCTTCGTCGGTGGCGAGGTCCATCACCCGCAGCACCGCGCGGTGCTCGTCCCAGAAGCGCAGGAACGCGTCGACGAGCGAAAGTGCGGTGGCGGCCGCATCATCGCCGTCCCACGAGCCCGCCGCGATGATCTCGGTGAGATGGGCCCCTTGCTGTGCCATCTCCTCGGCCAGTACCAAGATGGCCGCTTCGACGTCCGCGAAGTACTGGTAGAACGTCGCCGGGGACGTGCCCGCCTCGCGGGCGATGTCGATGACCTTCACGTCGCGGTAGGACGTGACGGCGAGCATCTCGCCGGTGCACTCGAGCAGTCGCTGACGCGTGGCTCGTCCGCGGCGACCCGGAACTCGGCCGTCGGCGGCCCGCAGGTCGTCCTCCTCAGCGACCGGCTCGCCGGTGACGCGGCGGAGAGGGGTGACGTCAGCCATGGGTTCGATCGTACTGAGCAGCCAGCTCGCGCAGCTCGATCTTGAGCACCTTGTTGCTGGCATTCATCGGGAGCGCGTCGACCAAGTGCACCTGCCGCGGGATCTTGAAGTTGGCCATGTGCTCCCGCGCCCAGGCGATGACATCCTCGGCAACGAGTGACGTCCCGACAGCAGCCACCACAAAGGCCAAGCCCACCTCACCCATGCGCTCGTCGTCGACACCGATCAACGCCGCCTGCGCGATCGCTGGATGCGTGAGGAGCAAGCGCTCCACCTCGGCCGGATAGACGTTGAACCCGCCAGTGATGAACATGTCCTTCTTGCGGTCGGTGATGGTCAGGTAGCCGTCCGCGTCCATCGTCCCGACGTCGCCGGTGTGCAGCCAGCCGTCCACGTCGATGGTGGCGGCCGTTTGCTCCGGGTCCTCGAAGTACTCGCGCATGACGTTGTAGCCGCGCACCATGATCTCGCCCGCTTCGCCGGTGGACACGTCGTTGCCGTCGTCGTCGACAACGCGCACCTCAACTCCTGGGATCGCCCGCCCTGAGCTGCCCGAGATCAGCTCGGGGGGGTCGTCGGGCCAGCACACGCTCACGATGCCGCAGGTCTCCGTGAGGCCGTAGGCCGTGACGACCGTCTCGAACCCGAGCTCGTCCTCCATCCGCTTGATCAGCTCGACCGGCACGGGGGCAGCACCAGTGACGGCGAGGCGGAGCGACTGCATCGCGGCGCGGTCGAGGTCGGGATGGTTGAGGAACGTCTGATAGATCGCCGGCGGCCCGGGCAGTGCGGTGATGTGATGCTCGGCGACGTTGGCCATCGCCATAGGGATGTCGAACACGGCCTGCGGCACGATCGTCGCCCCAACGGTGAGTGATGCGATGATCCCGGCCTTGTAGCCGAACGAGTGGAAGAACGGGTTCACGACGAGATAGCGATCGTCGGCCCGCAAGCCGACGATGGCGGCCCAGTCGGCGAAGCCCCGCACGGTCTGGCCGTGGGTCGCCACCACACCTTTCGGGTTCCCGGTCGTGCCCGAGGTGAACAGGATGTCCGAGACGTCGTCCGGACCGAGGGAAGCCACCCGGGCATCGATCTCGGCCTGATCCACGGAGGCGCCATCGGCCAGGAAGTCGGCCCAGGTACGGATCCCTGCGGGTGCATCGCCGCGAAGCACAACCGTGAGCTCGAGGTCAGGCAGGTCGTGGCGGTCGAGCATGGCGACGTAGTCGTTGCCAAGGAACCCATCGACGGTCACCAGGATGCGGGCCCGGCTCTTGCGCAGGATGTACGCCGCTTCCTCGCCCTTGTACCGAGTGTTGATCGGCACCACCACCGCGCCGGCCGACTGCAGGCCAAGCAGTGCCACGATCCACTCCCACACGTTCGGCGACCAGATCGCCACCCGGTCCCCAGCCTCCACGCCCGCAGCCACGAAGGCTCGGCCGGCCGCGTCGACTTCAACGGCAAGGGCGCTGAAGGTCAGCCGCACGTCACCGTCCACCACGGCTTCGGCGTCGCCAAAGCGATCGGCAGCCGAACGCAGGAGCGCGGGAGTGGTGCCCCACTCGAGATCCCCGCGGATGCCGGTCTCCATCGCCCCCATGGCGATCAGCCCTTCCAGATGTCGATGAGCTCGTCGGTCGTGACGATCGCCGCGAGCAGCGCGAGTGTGTTGTCGATGACGGCATCCGCGTACTCGCGCGGCAAGCCACAGACCGCATCACGCGGCAGCACCACGGAGTAGCCGCGGTTCACGGCATCCATCACGAGATTGGTGATGGCAACGTTCACCGAGACGCCGGTGACCACGATCGTGCTCACGCCAAGGTTGCGAAGCACGGGGTCGAGGTCGGTGCCGGTCATCGGGTCGAGGCCGTGCGTGCGCGCAAGTACCAGGTCGTCCGGCTCCGGCCCGAGCTCGGCGGCCACCTCGACGGCGGCCGTGCCCGGCAGCAACGGCACCGGCGACTTCTGGACACCGCGGAACAGGCGGGCGTTCGCGTTGGCGCCTTTGCCATCGGCGCGGCGGTAGGCGGTGCAGTGGACCACCTGCACCCCCGCGGCGCGGGCGACCGGCAGGAGCCGACCCAGGTTCGGGAGCATCTCGCGCCCCGCTTCGGCGGCCAGCTCCGGAAGCGCCGACGGCACGCCCACCACGCCGTTCTGCACCTCGGAGGTGACGACCGCTGTGTGGGCAGGGTCCAGCAGCGCGGTGAGATCCAGCGGCATGGCGCTGACACTACCGGCCTGGCCTAGAATCTGACACACCGTCAGATCCCGATCTGGAGACCGTGCCCATGACCGTCACCGACTCGGCGCCCTCAGCCCCGACACCCGCCGCCACCGGCACCGCCGCCGAGCGCCCCGACGGCTGGGAGCTGCCGACGATCGTGAGCGTCGATGACCACGTCGTCGAGCCGCCGCACGTCTGGGACACGTGGCTGCCCGAGCGCCTCCGTGATCGCGGTCCGAAGGTGGAGCGGCGCGGCATCGGCCACATGCGCCACACGGGCGGCGGCCAGTACGAGCAGACCTTCGATCCTGATGGCCCCCAGGCCGACTGCTGGGTGTTCGAGGACCTCGTCTACATCAACAAGCGCCACGTCGCGGCAGTGGGCTTCGACCGCGACGACATGACCGCCTCTCCCATCACCTACGACGAGATGCGCCCGGGTTGCTACGACCCCAAGGCCCGTGTCGAGGACATGATGATGAACCATGTCGAGGCATCCCTGTGCTTCCCGTCGTTTCCACGCTTCTGTGGTCAGACCTTCACCGAAGCCAAGGACCGCGAGCTCGGCGAAGCGTGCGTCTACGCCTACAACGACTGGATGGTCGAGGAGTGGTGTGGTGACTCCGATGGCCAGCTCCTGCCACTTCCGATCATCCCGCTGTGGGACGCGACACTGGCCGCCAAGGAGGTCGTGCGCAACGCTGAGCGCGGCGCCCGTGCGGTGTGCTTCAGCGAGATCCCGCCCCACCTCGGCCTACCGTCGATCCACTCCGGCGAATGGGACCCGTTCATCGCCGCATGTGAGGACACGCAAACGGTGATCTGCATGCACATCGGCTCGTCATCACGCATGCCCGCCACCTCCGGCGACGCCCCCATCGCTGTCGCCGCCACGCTCAGCTTCAACAACGCGATGGCGTCGATGAGCGACTGGCTCTTCTCGGGCAAGCTCGTGCAGTTCCCGGAGGTGAAGCTGGCCTACAGCGAGGGCCAGATCGGATGGATCCCCTACATCCTCGAGCGCGCCGACACGGTGTGGAGCGAGCATCGTGCCTGGGGTGAGGTAGCCGACCTGGTGCCCGAGCCGCCGTCGACCTACTACTACCGCCAGATCTACGGCTGCTTCTTCCGCGACCAGCACGGGATCGACGCCATCGACAAGGTGGGTGTCGACAACATCACCTTCGAGACCGACTACCCCCACACCGACTCGACGTGGCCGAACACCAAAGCAGTCGCCATCGAGCTGATGCGCACCGTGCCAACGGATGCGGTCGAGAAGATCATGCGCGGCAACGCCCGCCGCATGCTGGGGCTGACCTAAGCCCTGAGTGCGTCGATGCGATCCACGACTGCGCTGCAGAGGAAGGTAACCATGGCGAAGCGGGGGCGGCGCGGTCAGCTGAGCGGACAACGCTCCAGCAATGTCATGCGGCGTACGTCAGTGGTGAAGCCGAGCGCCCGATAGAGGCGCAGCGCACCCGTCGGGTTCTCTTCGTCGACGCCAAGGATGGCGCGCTCGAATCCGTCATCAGCGTCGGCGATCCGGCGCAGGACGTCGCCCAGCACCCAGCGACCCACT
Source organism: Acidimicrobiales bacterium (assembly GCA_040902805.1). GTDB lineage: Bacteria > Actinomycetota > Acidimicrobiia > Acidimicrobiales > VFJN01 > VFJN01. The sequence goes on along the minus strand of JBBDWQ010000026.1, from coordinate 23,986 downwards.
CCTTGCCCGCGCCACGCGGGGCGTGTGCCAACGGTGGTCACCCACACCTCCACCGGGCCCGATGCCCAGTCCTGGGGGTACGCACCGCAGAGCACAAGCGACGCGACCTGCTCGGACGATCGATCGACCGCGAGTCGCGAGAGGTCGACGCGAAACCCGCGGTGGCCCGTGTACCACTGCTTCCACGCCTCGGGGGTGCGGGGCTCGCTCCCCCAGTGGTCGGCGAAGGCCTCCATGTGGGCGAGCCTCGTCTCCTCGTCGAGGGTGTCGCTCCACGGCAGGAGGTGGAGTCCGCGCGGCGCCGGCAGGTCAGGGACGGCGTCGGCCGTAGCCCGAGCAGTCTCGATGAAGTGGCGCACCGGCTCGAAGCCATGAGCCGTCGCCAGGGCGACCACATCGGGCTGCCGTTCCGTGGCGTCGACTTGCACAGACACCGGCAGTGAGCCTTCGAACCCCCGGCTGATCTCGGTGGCCTGCTGCAGCGACCACTCGAGCACCTGGGTGCCGATCCCTCTCCGACGATGACTCGGGCGAACACCGCCCCAGCACATCACCTTGTGTGCTGCACGCTCCCCTGGCATGGCCTTGAGCCAGGCGAACGCCACCAGCTCCGGACCGTTCCAGCCGAACAATGCGTCGGTCTCCGGGTGCGACCACACCGATGTCCACTCATCATCGAGATCGTCGAGCTCAAGGGTCTCGCCGCGTCGATCAACGGCCTCGATGGCAGCGAGGAGCCCCAGCCACTGCACATCGTCGTCACGAGAGGGCGGCGCCCACCGGAGCTCGGTCATGGGCTGAGCCTGCCAGTTCCCCGGGCGTGGACTCACGCGAATAGCGTCAAGGCCGATGGACCCCGCCGCGCTCACCACGATCCGCTTCGAATCCGCCGACGGCGTCGCAATGATCACGCTCGATCGCGAGGACAGCTACAACGCCTTCACCACGACCATGTGCGACGAGATGGCAGCCACATGGTCCCACGTGAGGGAAGCCGACGACGTCCGGGCGGTCGTGGTCACCGCGGCGGGCGACAAGGCATTCTGCACGGGCATCGACCGCTCCGAGGTCCCTTCCGACGGCGGTGTCGAGTACACCTTCGATCCCCTCACCTATGAGGACCCCGGCCAGCGACTCGGCCCGCGCAGCAACGAGTGCTGGAAGCCAGTCGTCGCGGCGATCAACGGGATGGCCTGCGGTGGCGCCTTCTACCTCCTCGGTGAGGCCGACATCCTGGTGGCCGCCGATCACGCCACCTTCTTCGACCCGCATGTCACCTACGGCATGCCCGCTGTGTTCGAGCCGGCCCTGATGCTGCAGAAGATGCCCTTCGGCGAGGTGATGCGCATGACGCTCCTCGGGAACCACGAACGCATCAGCGCAGCGCGAGCACTCGAGATCGGCTTGGTCACCGAGGTCGTGCCCGCCGCTGACCTCCTCGTCGCCGCTCATCGAATCGCCGCGGCCATCGCCTCACAGCCGCCAACGGCAGTGCAGGCCAGCCTTCGCTCGCTCTGGACCGCCCGTGAGCTCACCCGATCGCAGATGCTGGATGTCGGCAACACCTTCTTGAACCTGGCCATGAGCAAGGAAGCCTTGGCCGAGGGCCAGACCACCTTCTCCTCCGGTCAACGCATCGACCCCACCATCAGATGACGCTCGCGACCACCGTGCGCCTCGCGGCGGAGCGGTTCGGTCCCCGCACGGCGTTCGTCGACCCCGACCTCTCACGCCTGTCCTACGCCGACCTCCACCAACGGTCGGACGAGGTTGCGGCAGGGATGCTCGCCACGGGCGTCGGGGCCGGAGACGTTGTGCTCCTGCGGCTGCCGTCAGACAGCGCCTACGTGATCGCGTACGCAGCCGCGGCCAAGGTGGGTGCCATCGCCGCTGGTGTGAACCCGCGCCTCGCACCGCCTGAGCAGGAGGCGATCGCTGCCATCGCCGAGCCTGCGCTCACCCTAAACAGCACCGGTGACGTAGATGGTCTGCGCCGTCCGGGACATGTCGGCGTACTCGCCGACGACCTCGACCGCGCCATTGCCCTCGTGTTCACCTCAGGGACAACTGGCCAACCCAAAGGCGCGCTCTTCCGCGAACGCCAGCTGGCCGCCATCACCCGCATCGACGTGGCGGACGCTTGGGGCGACCCCGACACGCCGCCCAGCCCGATGCTGGCCAGCACGCAGTTCGCGCACATCGGGTTCATGACCAAGCTCCCGTGGTACCTGCGCACGGGAAGCACCACCCACGTGCTGGGGCGCTGGCGTGCCGCCGACACACTCGCCTGCATCGCTGAGCACGGGATCACCACACTGGGCGCCGTCGCCCCGCAGGTGGCACTCCTGCTTCGCGAGGACCTCGACTCGTACGACCTCACGGCACTCAAGGCGCTCATCGTCGGCGCCGCGGCGTCGCCGCCAGCGCTGGTCCGCGAGGCGCGAGCGCGTCTGGCGCCCGGGTACTCGATCCGCTACTCGTCCACCGAGTCCGGTGGCTGTGGCACGGGAACCGCGTTCGACGCCGACGACGACGAGGCGCTGCACACGGTGGGCAAGCCGCGTGGTGGGATCGAGGTCGCCATCCACGATGATGCTGGCGCTCCGGCAGGTGGCGGCGAGGTGGGCGAGGTCTGGCTGCGCACCCCCACCGCGCTCTCGGAGTACTGGCACGACCCGGAGGCCACTGCGTCTGCGCTCGTCGGCGGCTGGCTACGCACGGGGGACCTCGGAAGGATCGACGAACGCGGCAACCTTCGTCTGGCGGGTCGGCTCAAGGAGATGTTCATCCGCGGGGGCTACAACGTGTACCCAGCCGAGGTGGAAGCCGGACTCACCGACCATCCTGACGTCGTGGATGCAGTCGTGGTCCCGCGACCCGATGAGGTGATGGGCGAGATCGGCGTGGCCATCCTCGTGCCCCGCGATCCGAAGCGGCCCCCGAGCCTGTCCGAGGTTCGGGCCTTTCTCGAGCCGCGCCTGGCCCGGTACAAGCTCCCGGAGGCGATTCGGATCGTCGAGGAGGTCCCGCTCACGGCAATGCAAAAGGTCGACCGCCGAGCGCTCGCCGCTTTGGAGGCGCAGGAAGCGGCCGCTGAGCGTCGAACTTGACCCTTATGTCACCTTTGGATCGCCGCTCGTTCATCAAGTCCGCCGCCGCCGGGGCTGGCCTGCTCGCCGCCGGGAAGCCCGCCGCCCACGCCGGACCGGTGAACCTGGCCCTCCCCAGCCTCGGCCTTCACCACGTGAGTCCGACCACCCCGATCGATCACGTCGTGGTGGTGATGATGGAGAACCGCTCCGTCGACCACTACCTCGGCTGGTACGGAAGCGACGACTTCGCTGGCGACAAGTTCGACGCGACGCAGACCGGCTCGTACCACTCCGATGCCACTGGCGGATCCGTGCCGACTGAGCACTGGGGCACCGGCAGCGCCCGGAGTGACTTCTCCGGCTGCGGGTTCGAGGACCCGGGTCACGGACACTCCGCCGGCGTCGCTCAGATCGGGAACGGCAAGGCAGAGACGAGCTACATGGTCGGTGGCACCGCGCCCGACGGCTTCCTGAACACCAACTCCGGGAATGACGAGTTCGCGGTGTCGTACTACCAGCCCGACGACATTCCGGTGACCGCAGCCCTCACGGAGCAGTTCACGACGTTCGACCGCTACTTCTGCTCATGGCTCGGGTCGACCTACCCGAACCGCGAGTACATGCACTCGGCTCAGACCGGTGGCATCACCAACAACGACTTCCCCCCACAGCGCGCGACCGAGAACCCTGAGTGGGCAGCAGGCTTCGATTGGCCAACCATCTGGACCGCACTCGACGCCCGGGGCGTGACCTGGAAGTACTACTACTCCAACCTCCCCGTGATCGCCCTCTGGGGCGCCCGACACGCCAAGGGAGCCCGGCACATCTCCGAGTACTACGCCGACTGCGCCGCCGGGACCCTCCCGCAGGTGGCGTTCATCGACCCGTTCTTCGTCGCACCAGATGGCCTCGCCAACGACGATCACCCTTGGGCCGACATCCGACTGGGTCAGATGCTCCTGTCCGACGTGACGCGCTCGTTCATGGAGTCGAAGCACTGGCACGACGGCGCCCTGTTCGTCACCTATGACGAGTGGGGTGGGTTCTGGGACCACGTCACGCCGCCAGAGGTGGCCGACCCGCGCAGCGCCGACCCGGCTGGCGAGTTTGGCAAGCTCGGCTTCCGCGTGCCGACACAGCTCATCAGCCCGTTCGCGTCTGGCGGTCGCGTCGACCACCGTGTCTACGATCACACCTCGATCCTCAAGTTCATCCAGACCAACTGGCGGCTGAAGAAGATGTCGCAGTGGGACCCGGGGACGCGGGATCCAGAAGGGCGGAACATCGGCAACGCCTTCGGTCGGTTCAGGTACAACGGTGCGTCGCGTGATCGCTTCCTCAACACACCGCACTACGAGGCGCCGGGTACAGCCAACGTCCCGTGCGCCGGACACGACACGCCCGTGTCGGATCTGTTCCAGCTCCTCGACAACGGGTGGATGGAGACCTATGGGTTCCGCACTGACTTCCCGTTTGCAGACGCCTTCCGATCCACGCTGCCGATCCTTCGGTAGCGACCAAATGGGTGCCGACTAGGCAAGGAGCCCCTGCACGTGCGCCGAGCCCGCGTCGGGATCCCCAACGAGTTCAACTGTTGACGTCGCCAGTCGGGCCGGAGGATCGCTGTCGAGCAGGTCGCGACAGCGGGGGGGATGTCCACTCGCCAGAATCGACTCGGCATCAGCCTCCCGCCCCAACGCAACGACCTCGTCGAGCAGGGCGCGAGCGTCAGCACCCAACATCGAGAGGTCGTCAGACACCAGGGCCATCCCACCGCTCACGCCTACCGCGAGGGCCCACGCCCGGACCTGTTCCGCATCGAGCTGCGTCTTGTCGGTGCGCAGCATCAGGCAATCCGGGTCGTTGAGCCAAAGCCGTCGATGCAGGAACGACCTGCTCAGCGTGTTGCGCCACGCGTTGACTGTCGCCGGCTCACCACCCGCGTGGCCCGGGGGTCGATAGGCGCCCTCCGGTACGTGCCACCACGGCCCGACGTCGGCTCCGATGCGCATGCCGTCGACCACACCCGCCGTCGAGCCCAACGGGGCGCCACATCCCAGCAGGAACGCAGCCTCACCTGCGCCGCGTCGAACAGCTTCGAACCCTGCTCGTACACGCTGCGCTGGGGTTCGGCTGGGATCTAGATAGTGACCCGGGAGCGACGGGGCGTAGGTGAAGTCGAGCTTGAGGTATGGGAAGCCCGCATCGACCAACGCCCGCGATACATCTTCGATGCGCTGCAGCACCTCAGGGTTGGTCGTGTCCAGCGTGTACACCGCACCACCCCACCCGTCGTTGACCATGCCGACGAGCGGTCTGCCGGAGGGGGCGTGCGTGGCCGTCCACTCCGGGTGCTCGGCGTAGACGCGTGAGAAGGGTCCAGCGAGGAACGGCGCCAGCCAGACCCCGGGAGTTCGGCCTTCGGCGGCGATGGCCGCCGCGATCCCATCGATAGGTGTCGGAAAGCGATCGTTGGTGGTGAGCCAATCGCCGATGGCGGACTGGAAGCCGTCATCGAGCTGGAACACGTCGAAGGGCCACTTGCTCGCCTCGGCCAGGTTGCCGCGGAGATCGGCCTCGGAGACCGAGTGGAAGTAGTGGTACCAGGAGCACCAACCGACTTGGTACGGGGCTGAGGTACGCGCGCTGGCGGCCGAGCCAAATTCCGCAGCCCACGCTTCGAGAAGCGGCGAGGCATCTCCTTCACCTCGCGACAGCGACACGTCGTGGAGGTCACGTCGCTCGCTGCTCTCGAGCACTGCGCCGCCGAGGTAGGCCTCGATCCAGACCTCGATCTCGTTCGAGCCGTCGCGGGCGGCGCGTACGCGGATCGTGCCGTCGTGCTCCGATCCCCCGAGAAACCCGATGACGACGACGGAGCCGACGCCGTCCCGCATCGCCGTCACCAGCTCGCTGCGCAGCTCTCCGGCCTCCGCTATCCCGGCGTCAGCGTGGTGCATGCCGAGCACCAGCGAACGGGCCCCCGGGGCGCGTGACGGGTCGTCGTCCACCCGAAACGTCGCCACCGCCGTCGGTGACCATGACTGGTAGCCGTGTCGGAGGACGCGCAACGGCTCGACCACGGCTTCGAGTCGGCAGACCAACGCCACCGCGTCGACTGCGACAGGATCGTCGGCGCGGTTCGCGACCGACCACGTGACCAGTTCCCCCGATGCCGTCCAGTCGACCTCGAGGTCGTGCGGACGAGCGCCGCGCACCTCGACTCGGTCCACGCGCAGCTGCATGGGCCGGGAGCGTACGGCTAGTTGGCCAGCTCCGTGCCAACGATGCCCACGAAGCTCACCATCTCGCCCGGGTAGCCGCCCAGGTTGTGGGTGAGAGCGAGATGACGGTCGGTGGTCGTGGCGATCTGACGCTCGGCGGGCGCCTCGTTGCGTAGCTGCAACCAGGCTTCGAAGAACATCCGAAGCCCGGACGCCCCCACCGGGTGGCCAAAGCTCTTGAGTCCCCCGTCGGGATTCACCGGCAGGTCACCGGTGAGATCAAAGGCTCCTGCGTTGATCTCCTTCCAGGCGGTACCCCGCTCGCAGAAGCCAAGGTCTTCCATGAGTACGAGCTCAGTGGGCGTGAAGCAGTCATGCACCTCAGCCATGGCCAGCTCGGTGCGGGGGTCGGTGATCCCAGCCTGTGCGTACGCATCAGCCGCGCAGGCGGCAATCTCGGGGAACGTGGTGTAGTCGTAGGACGGGTCGGTGAGCCCTGACCCGTTTCCAGCCACGAAGCTCAGGGCCTTCACGTACAGCGGGTTGTCGGTGTACCGGTGGGCGTCCTCGGCTCGGCACACAATGGCCGCCGCGGCCCCGTCGGCCACGCCCGCACAGTCGAACACCGACAAGCAGCCGGCGACGTCGGGCATGGCGACAATCTGCTCCACCGACATCTCACGCCGGAACTGTGCCCTCGGGTTCCGAGCGCCGTTGTAGTGGTTCTTCGATGCGATGCGAGCAAGCGTGGCCTTCAGGTCCGCCATGGGGACTCCGTAGCGTTCCGCGTAGGCGGGTGCGACCATCGAGAACATCGCGGCCGCGGTCAAGGTGCGCTGGGTGCCGTCACTTGGGACAGGGAACGCATTGAGCCCTTGGTAGCCCGAGTCCTTCACCTTCTCCACACCCACGGCCATCGCAAGGTCGTACGCGCCCGATGCGACCGCGTACGCGGCCTGTCGCAGCGCTTCGGATCCGGTGGCGCACATGTTCTCGACGCGCGTAACGGGCTTGCCTTCGAGCTGCAGCGGCTTGGCGAGCAGCATCCCCGACATGCCGCCTTGGGCCGTGCCGAGCCAGTAGGCGTCGACCTCTTCCTTTGTCACCCCCGCGCTGGCGAACGCCTCGCCAGTGGCGTCGAGGAGCAGGTCATCGAGCCCCTTGTCCCAGTGCTCGGCGAAACGTGTACAGCCCATGCCCACAATCGCCACCCGGTCCTTGATCCCGTGTGAGCCCATCAGACCAGTCTCGCCTTCCAGAAGTAGTTGTGGATCCCGTCGCTCGTGAACAGCTTGCGGAACGTGAGCGCCACGCGGGCACCGATGCGCACCTGGTCGACGTCGAGGTCGGTGAGCTCCACCGGCAGACGGCCTCCACGGTCGAAGTCCACCACGGCAAACACCACGGGCGGGCTCGGCGAGTACGCGAGACGGTCCACCGTGAAGGTGACGATCGTGCCCGTGGCATCGGCCATGGGCACGGCGGTGGCGTCGAGGGGCTGGGGTGGGAGGTGGATCTCGCCGTCGTCGTCAGCCGAGCCGACGAAGCCGAGCTTCCACTCGGTCGAGCGGGCCGAGGCGGAGGCCGACGTGCGGGCTGGCTCGGGGCGGCGGGGCGGCTCGGCAGGAAGGACGCCGCGCCAACGCAGATACGTGCCGTACGGGATCGGGGCACCCCCGCCAGCCTGGTCGGCGACGGTCGCGGCGGGCGCCCAAGACGCGAGCGCGTCGGTGGTGCGGAAGAGCTGCACGTGGGCGCCGTCGGCCAACACCACCAGGGCGATCACCTGGCCCGGCCGGGATGCCTCCAAGCCAGCCGTGAGTCCAACGGCGGGCTGGGCGGCACCGACGTTGCCCACCGTGTCGCGATGGTCGGGGACGAGGCGTTCGCCAACGCCGAGCTTCTTGGCCAGCGCCGCGTTGGCGCGGCTGTGGGTGCCGGCCACCACCACCTGGTCGACCTGCTCGGCCACGAGCCCACCGGTCTTCAGCGCGTCGTCCCAAGCAGCTTGACCGAGGGGCACGTAACGGGTCTCGCCGAAGCGCTCCTCCCACACCCTGGACCGCGCCTCGCCGGGCGTGCGCCAACGGTCGAGGAACTCCTCCGTGGCCCATCCGCCGCCGATCAGCTCGGCCAGCACTGGGCCGTCGTCTTCGCTCCCCACCACCAGTGCGGCGGCGGCGTCGCCGAAGGTGGACTCGTCGGGACCACCGGCGAGGCCGGCCCGCAGGTCGGCGCTCACCACGAGGTGGGTGCCGCGCCCAGCGAGGGCGGCGTGAAGGGCGCCCATGGCCGAGCGCACCGACCCGTTGGCGTCGAAGGCGCCCACGTCGGCGCCGAGTCGGAGGGCGGCGTGAATCGTGGTGGCGTTGGTCTTGTCGGCGTAGGCAGGCGCGACTGTGGAGAACCACAGCGTGTGGGGTGCGATGGCGCTGCCATGGAGCACCGCTCGTGCCGCCTCGACCCCCATCGTGGTGGTGTCCTCGTCGTAGCCGGCCACGGCGCGGGTGCCCATGCCCCCCCCGTTGCCCGCCACCGCGGCGATGGTGCTGCGATCGAGGCGCCAGTGGGGCACGTAGACAGCGGCGCCGAGGATCCCACGAGTCATGCGACGAGCGTACGAGGGAATCTGACGGGTCGTCACATTTGTCGTACCGTCCGGACGTGCGCCTCGGAGACATCGCCAACGCCGCTGCCGCGGGCAACGGAAAGCCTCTCGACGGCGTGCGCATCCTGGCTCTCGAGCAGATGCAGGCCCTCCCCTACGCCACCCAGCTCCTCAGTCGGCTCGGCGCCGAGGTCGTGAAGGTGGAGCACCCCAAGGGCGGCGACCTCGGCCGGGGCTCGCAGCCTGCGATGACCGATCCCCAGGGACGCTCCGTCGGCGCCACCTTCCTGCGCAACAACCTGGGCAAGCGCAGCGTGTGCGTCGACCTCAAGACCGACGCAGGCCGCCAGCTCGTGCTGGACCTGGCGCCGAAGTTCGATGTCGTGGCCGAGAACTCCAAAGCTGGCGCGATGGCGCGCCTTGGCCTTGGGTACGCGGATGTCGCGAGGGTCCACCCAGCGGTGATCTACCTGTCGGTGTCCGGCTTCGGCAACGCGGCATCCGCAGGTGAGACGCGGTCGCCCTACGACGCCTGGCCCGCGTTTGCACCAATCGTCGAGGCAATGTCGGGCATCTACGAGTTCAAGCGGCGCGGTGACGCTCCGCCACTCGTCGCCCCCGTGGGCGCGCTGGGGGACATCGGCTCGGGCCTCTACGCCGTGATCGGCGTGCTTGCCGCCCTGCGGCATCGCGACGCCACCGGGGTCGGCCAGCACATCGACATCGCGATGCTCGATGCCATGGTCGCGATGACCGACCTCGTGACGAACTTCTGGTCGCTGGGGCTCCGCGGAGGCGACGTCGCCCCCCTCATCATGGACGGCTTCCGGGCCAACGACGGGTGGTTCATCATCCAAGTTGGCCGCGAACCGCAGTTCGCCAAGCTGGCCGAGCTTGTCGGCCAACCGGGTTGGACAGACGACCCACGCCTCGCGGCACGGCAGGGCTGGGTGGACCACCTCGATGACCTCATCCGCCCCGCGGTCGAGCGGTGGGCCGCGGAGATGACGCGCATCGAGGCCTGCGAGGCCATGTCGGCTGCCGGCATCGCCGCGGGTCCGTGCTTCCGCGACGACGAGGTCGTGGGCGACCCGCATGTCGCGGCTCGTCACATGCTCGTCGAGATGCCCCGCACTGACGGCGTCTTGGAGCCGGTGCTCATCCCCGGCAACCCCGTGAAGCTCACCCAGGTCGCCGAGGGCCCAGAGACGCGGATCCCCTGGCTCGGCGAGCACACCGACGAGGTGCTGACGACAGAACTGGGCCTGACGGCCGACGCCCTGGCCCAACTCAGAGCCGACGGCGTCATCGCGTAAACACCACCAATCAACGTCTGTGCAGCGTTTTGGCCGCCATTCGGACGTGGGCGTTCACAGACGTTGGTTACTTCTTCTCGGGGCGCCAGAAGCCGACCAGCAGACCGGCCGCTCCGCCCGCTCCGGCGATTGCCGCGATGGCGAGGCCGGCAGCGCCGGGGAACGAATCCCACAGGCCCAGGGCGTTGTCGAGTGACCACTCCCCTGGGCCGAGCACCGCGATGGCGAGGCCGGCGAAGGTCAGCGTCATCACGTACTCCCAGCCCTCACCGGGCCGGAAGATGAAGAATCCGTTGCCGCGATGGTTTGTGATCCAGGCCACCAGCATCACGCCGATGATCACCGCCCCACCGAAGGGGGTGAGCAGGCCCAGCACGAGCAGGACGCCGCCGACCACCTCCACGAGGCTTGCGATCCACGCGTGCAGGATGCCCGGCTTCATGCCAAGGCCGGCGAACCAGCGAGCCGTACCCGCGATCTTGCCGCCGCCGAAGATGTGGTTGATGCCGTGCGCCAGCATCACGGCGCCGAGCGCCCCACGGAACAACAGAAGGGCCAGGTTGATCGAGTCGACGTCGCTCATCACGGCGACGTTAGTGGGGACGGACCGGCACCCTTGGCCTCGACCTCCGCCTACGCTCGCACGATGGCCCGCTCCCGCGCTCGCACCGCGCTGACCCTCGTTGGGTTGGCCACCGCAGCGGCCGCAGGCGTCCTCGCCGTGAAGGAGGCGCGCCGCAGAGCCGACGCAGCGGCGAACTCGCCGGTCGACACCTCCAGCCGAGCGCAGCGCACCGCGGCCATGGCTGGCATCGGTGCCAAGGCTGGCGGCGCCTACGCCGTGCATCGTGCCCGTCGAGCGTTCGCGTCCGCTGAGCGCCAAGTGTTTCTCGACCACCAGTTCGAGCTGAAGACGGCGGAGTCGATCACCCAGGCGCTCGGAAACATGAAGGGCGCCATGATGAAGCTCGGCCAGATGGCCAGCTACCTCGACCAAGGCATGCCCGAGCACGTGCGCGCCGCGCTGGCCGAGCTTCAGTCGAATGCACCGCCGATGAGCGGCGAGCTCGCCGCGAAGGTCGTGTGCGAAGAGCTCGGCGAGGAACCGGAGCGCATCTTCGCCGAGTGGGACCCATCCCCGATTGCGTCAGCGTCGATCGGTCAGGTCCACCGGGCCATCACACACGACGGTCAGGCCGTCGCCGTGAAGGTGCAGTACCCAGGTGTGAGCGAGGCAATCCGGGCCGACCTCGACAACGCGGGGCTGCTGTTCGGCGCGGTCGGCATGCTCTTTCCGGGCCTCGAGCCCGAGCCCATCGTGGCGGAGCTGCGCACCCGGCTCGTCGAGGAGCTCGACTACGTGCTCGAGGCCGACAACCAGCGCCTCTTCGCCGACTTCTACCGTGGACATCCATTCATCCATGTGCCCGAGGTCGTCGGTGACCTATCCACGCGGAGGGTGCTCACCACAGAGCTGGCTGAGGGTGTCCGGTTCGAGACCGTCCTCGAGTGGAGCCAGGACGAGCGCGACCTCGCGGCCGAGTCGATCTTTCGGTTCGTGTTCGGAAGCCTGTATCGACTGCACGCCTTCAACGGCGACCCGCACCCGGGCAACTACCTCTTCCGTCCCGGCGGGCAGGTGACCTTCCTCGACTTCGGGCTCGTCAAGCACTTCACGGCACCCGAGATCGAGGTGCTGGAGCGCATGGTCACGGCGATGGTCCTCGAGCACGACATCCCCGAGTACCGACGGACGATCGAAGAGATCGGCATGCTCCAACCCGGCGCACCATTCACCGACACCGAGGTGGAGGACTACTTCGGGCACTTCTACGACTTCGTCCTCCGCGACGAGGTGGCCACGATCACCTCCGAGTACGCGTCCGAGACGGTCCGTCGCTTCTTCGACAGCACCGGACCGTACGGACCGATCATGAAGTCAGCGAACGTGCCGCCGTCGTTCGTGATCATCCAGCGCATCAACCTCGGTCTCTATGCGATCTTCGGCCAGCTGCACGCGACGGCCAACTGGCGCCGCATCTCAGAGGAGCTATGGCCCTTCGTCAGCGGCACACCCTCCACGGAGCTCGGCCATCAGGCAGCCACCTGGACGGCCGACCATCCAGGATGATCCTCCAACGCACACGACCCAATGGCTGAGCTGACGGTCGCGTCCTACAACATCCACTGGGGGCATCGACCGAAGCGGTTGGGCGGCGGACCCTTCGACGTCGTCGATGCTTGCCGGCGACTAGACCCCGATGTGCTTGTGCTGCAGGAGTCCTGGGCGCCCGACGATGGTCTGGCCGACCACCAGCGAGTGGCGGACGCACTGGGCCTGCACGTTGCCGTCGACCTGTGCCTCGCCCGCTCAACCCTGGGTCCCCTGCCACGCGTTCTGGCGCGGGCGAGCCAGGACACGACGTTCGGTAACGGCGGGTGGCACATCGCCATCCTCTCGCGCCTGCCGACGCGGCCTCCTGCGATCCACCGACTTCCGCGCCTCTGGGCCGACCATGCTGACAGGGCAGTGCTCGCCACCGAGATCGAGGTTGAAGGCTCGACGCTTGACGTGAGGGGCACGCACCTCCCGCACCTCAAGTACGGCGCCCACCTCAGCACCATGGGTCTTCGTCGCAGCCTGCCGTCCGCCAATGTGCCCGGAGCTCTGATAGGTGACATGAACATGTGGGGCTGGGCGATCAATCGCATGGTCCCCGACGGATGGCGTAGGGCAGTACGCGGGAAGACGTGGCCGTCACATCATCCGCGGCACCAGATCGATCACCTCCTGATCACCTCCTCGGTCGAGGTGCTCTGGGGCGAGGTCGGCCCGGACCTTGGCTCGGACCACCTGCCGATTCGAGCCAGGTTGCGCTGGTGAGAGGAGTGAGCGCATGACAACCCCTGTCGTGTTCCTGTGCACCGGCAACGCGGCCCGCTCGGTGATGGCCGGCGCCGCACTGTCGGCCCACTTGCCGGAGTGGCAGGTCACGACGGCAGGCACGCTCGTCGTGGAGGGCCAGCCGATGAGCGTGCGCACTCGGACCGCACTCGAGCGTGTCGGGTTGGCCGCGCCCCATCACCGCAGCCGACAAGCAGGCCCGGCAGACCTGGACCATGCTGCACTGGTGATCGCCCTCGCCCCGGAGCACGTGCTGTGGGTCCGCCGCACACACCAGGTCGCCGGACCGCGAACGGCCACGCTGCGCCGTCTCGTACGCGACCTCCCCGATGGTCCTGAGTCGCTGGCGGCGCGCGTCGCCCAGCTCGACCTTGCCAACGTCGAATTGGGGAACTGGGAGGAAGTCATCGATCCCGGTGGTGGTGACGTCGGCACCTACGCCGCGTGCGCAGCAGAGGTCGTCGAGCTCGTGGCGCAATTGGCAGGCCGCTTGGATGACTCCCGTGGTTGAGCGACTCACCGCAACCGACGCAGCGCACCGAGTTCGCCCGATCGATGCGATCGGCATGCCGCTTGGCCCTGGCCAGCCACCGGCGTTGCTGCAGGCTCTCGGCACCCGAACCGACTGGGAGCACCTACGCATCGGCGGTGCGCTGCTCACCGTCTTCACCGACCTGTTCTCTCACCCGAACGTGCACTACCTGAGCGGCTTCTACGGACCGCTCGACCGTCTGCTGCGCGACGCCGGCGCCAACATCAGCTTCGCCCCGGCCGACTTCCGACGCTTCGAGCCGATCCTCGACGCCGACCCGCCGCGCGTGATGATCACGGCGGCCTCGCCCCCGGACGCGGGCGGCTGGTGCAGCCTGTCGCTGCACGCGGGCGCCTCGGTCCGCCAGATGCAGGCTGCCGGTTCCGACCCCGATCGCCTGCTCATCGTCGAGGTAAGCCCATCGTTCCCCCGCACCTACGGGCTGGGCGACCACCGCCACGCTCTCCACGTCGACGAGATCGACGTGCTCGTCGAGAGCGATCTCGAGCCGATCGTCACCGCGGACCCGCCACCCACCGACGTCGACCGCTCCATCGCGGAGGTCGTTCGATCGTTTGTGACCGATGGCGCCACACTCCAAACCGGCATCGGTGCCGTGCCGTCAATGGTGGCGACACTGCTCGCCGAGGGCGGCGGCGGCGATTACGGCGTGCACTCCGAGATGTTCACCACCGGGCTCATGAAGCTCCACCAGGCCGGCAAGGTGACGAACCACAAAGGCATCTACGACGGAGTGTCGGTCACAACGTTCGCGGCCGGATCCCGAGAGCTGTACGACTGGCTGCACGAGAACCACGAGGTGGCGTTCCTGCCCGTCGACGTCGTGAACGCGGCCGACGTGATCGCCCGCAACCGGTCAATGGTGACGATAAACGCCGCCATGTCAGTCGACATCCACGGTCAAGTGATCGCCGACACCATCAACTCGGTGCAGTACTCGGGCATCGGGGGCCATGAGGACTTCGTCGCTGGACCCGCGCTCGATCTCACCGACCGCTCTCTGCTGTGCCTTCCCTCCACCATCACAGTCGACGGCCGACTTCGATCCCGAATCGTGCCCTGGTTCGACGCAGGCGCCGTCATCACCACCCCTCGCCATCAGGTTGACGTGATCGTCACCGAGTACGGCGCCGCGGAGCTGGCAGGCAAGACCGTGCACCAGCGAGGCGACGCGCTCGCCGCCATCGCCCATCCAGACTTCCGGGACGGGCTACGTGAGGCGGCGGAGCGGGCTCGTGGCGGTCGGTCACCCTTCCCGGTCTGAACGGTTCGACCACTAGGTTGATGCGCCATGCCTGACGATCTCATCCGAACCGAGGTATCCGAGGGGATCGCCCGGGTCACGATAAACAAAGCCGACGCGGGGAACTCGCTCACCGCTGCGATGCGCGATCACCTCGCCGGCACGTTCGACGAGCTGTCCGCCACCCTCGGCGTGCGCGCCATCGTCCTCACCGGCGCGGGCGAGCGGCACTTCTGCACCGGCGCCGGACTCGGCGGAGCGCAGAAGCCCGAGCCTTCCCGCCCCGACGGCGCGCCTGACCGAGCTCTCGGCGACGTGGCCCGACTGATCCGCAAGGGCTGGCAGCGACTCGTGGCGTCGATCCTCGACTGCGAGAAACCCGTGATCGCGGCGGTCAACGGCACGGCTGCCGGCGGGGGCGCCAACCTCGTGCTCGCCTGCGACCTCGTGGTGATGGCCGATACGGCGCGGCTCATCGAGGTGTTCGTGAAGCGGGGCATCATTCCCGACGCCGGTGGCTGCTACCTCCTCCCCCGCATCGTCGGCCCGCAGCGCGCCAAGGAGCTCATGTTCCTCGGTGACGACCTATCGGCGGCTGACTGCGAGCGGTGGGGCATCGCCAACCGGGTCGTGCCCGCCGCGGCGCTCGGGGCCACGGTCGACGAGCTCGCGACCCGCCTCGCGGCCGGTCCGTCCAAGGCCATCGCCATGACGAAGTGGCTCGTGAACCGCAGCCACGAATCGGGTCGGCACACTGCTTTCGAAGAAGAGGCCTACGCGCAGGAGCTGGTGACCGCGACGGCTGACATGACCGAGGGCATCAAGGCCTTCGGCGAGCGTCGCTCCCCCGATTTCAAGGGCTGGTAGTCAGTCTCCCGTGCTCGCTGTCGTCCTCGCGTGCTTCGCGGTCGGACTCGTGCTCCAGCGTGTTACGCCACCGACGCGCCGGCTCGTGCCGTGGCTCGACCACGCGGTCATCTCGGTTACGGTGCCCGCCCTCATCGTCGCCAAGCTCCCCGACCTCGCCTTCGGGGCCGACCTCGCGGTGCCTGTGCTCGTCGCGTGGACCACGCTGACCGTTGCCGCGCTGATCGTGTACGCCGCCAGTCGGCGTTACGACTGGAGCCGCGAGACCACGGGCGCGCTGCTGCTCGTCACGCCACTGGGCAATACGACCTTCCTCGGTCTGGCCATGGTGTCGTCACTGCTCGGCTCGGCGGCGCTGACGCGAGCCGTGGCCTACGACCAGATCGGTAACGGCCTCGGCCTGTCGATCTATGGCTCAGTCATCGCCGCCCACTGGGGCAGCGCCGAGGGCGGCTTCCGACGGGTGATCACCCGGCTGCTGCGCTTCCCGCCGTTCATCGCCGTGCTGGTGAGCTTCGCTGTGCGCATTGTGGAGCTCCCGGTCGGCCTCGACGAGGCGCTCGGCCAGGTGGGACGCCTCGTCGCGCCGCTCGCAATGCTCGCGCTCGGCCTGCGGTTCCGCGTCGTCGCCACCGCGCATGCCCGCCAAGCCGCCATCTGGTGCCTCAGCACGAAGATGGTGCTGCTCCCGCTGGGAGTGTTGGCAGTCGCACTGGCAACCGGCGTGCGACACGATCCGGCCTGGCGGGCGTCGGTGCTCGAGTCCGGCATGCCCCCCATGGTCACGGCCGGTGTGATCGCCGCCCGCGCCGGCCTCGACGAGGAGCTCGCCACGACGGTCGTCGGCGTCGGCCTCATCCTGGCCCTGGTGACGATCCCCTTGCTCGCGCTCGCCTTGGGCTGAGTCGACATCGTCAGACCTTGCGCAGGCGAAACACAGGGACGTCGCGCCCCGCGCGCCGCTCGTAGGTGTCGATCTGTGGCCAGACCCGCCGGAGCTCGTTCCACGTCGCAACACGGTCGTCTCCGAGCAGCTCGGCGGCCCGAACATCGAATCGCGTTCGACGAACGACCATTGCGGCTGAACCATCCGCTCGCAGGTTCGCGACCCAATCGGGTAACCGGCGTTGACCCCCGGCACCGGCCACCACGACGAGGTTCCCGGCGTCGAGGCGGTGGTACGCGAGTGTGGTGCTCCGGGCCGCACCCGATCGCCGGCCTGTCGTGATCAAGACGAGCACGGGCGTCCGAAGCAACACAGACAGAGCGCTCCCACCGAGCACCCGCACCTGCGCCGCCTCGATGGGGCGAGCCAGCCGACGCAACGTCCGAAGACGGTCGTATCGATTCCGCCTGGCACCCAGATCGCCCCTCACCGAGCCAGTCTTGTCGACTCCCCCACGCCAGTCCGGTGCCGCGCTAGTTCCAGCCGAACCAGCGGGGGTCGAGGCGTTCGCCGAGAGGTGGGGAGAAGGGGCTGGGCCCGCTCGGATGGGGAAGCCGTGGCGAGCCGAGATCGGGTGGTTCGATCGGGCTACCTCGGGCATCGATGAAGCGGAGCGTGCCGGTCTCAGGATTGCCGGTGATCGTGAAGTCGCCGGTGTGGAGCTCACGGTGGTGCGTCGGACAGAGGCACACCAGGTTGGGCGGGATCGTGAGCCCGCGCTGCGCCCAGTGGACGATGTGGTGGATGTGGAGCCAGCGGGTCTGCGTGCACAGCGGGTGCGCGCAGCCCTGGTCGCGCCGCTCGATCACCCGACGGAGGTTGCGACTCACGGTGCGGTCGGTCGGCGTGATGCCGATCAGCTCACCCGCTCGATAGGCAGCCACCAGCACCTCGGCATCGCAGGACAGGAAGCGAGCGACAGGGTCGGGGATGACCGCACCCAGGTGGAGCTGGCCGGGCCCGAGGGAGCCGGTGGGGTCGATGTCGTGGTGCAGGACCACCTTGGTGCGCTCCCCGCGGCGGCCCGTGCGAGCCAAGGTCGTGTCGAGCGCATCGGTGCCCTCAACGGCGAGACGCATCAGTGCATCCGCCCAGGTGACCGAGCCACTGCTGATCACCTCAGCTTCGAGCTCGAGCCCGTTGCAATCCCGGAACTCAGCGTCGCGGGCCACAGCGAGCGCGACCTTTAGGGAAGCGAACTCGTCAGGTGGCAGGCAGAACTCACCCTGTCCCCACCCATCGGGATGCTCGGACAGTCGGAGGTACCGCTCCCGAGCATCCGATGGGGGCACGACGTCGTCCTTCGGGTCGGGCAGCTCCGGATACGACGCGAGCGCGCGCTGGAGCTGGGTGATCAGCATGTCCGGCGCCCAGGAAGCCACCTCGGCGTCACGCTCGACAGGCACCCGGCGGACAATTCGCACCATCGCGTCCTCGGTGAGCCGGCCCGCTTCAAACACCGCCCAGCACGCAGGCAGCTCGTCGATCCGCCGGGCGATCCGGGCAAGGTCTCCCGCCCGCCGACGAGACACGCCCGCCTTCCAGGTGACCCAGTGCTCGACCGACTGGATGCCATGGCCACCCCAGCCTCCGGTGTCGATCAGCATCCGGATCGTGGCCACCAGCTGAGCGACCGCCACGTTGATCGTCCCCATGAGCGCGACCGTCGCGGACTCACCCACGGCCCACGCACGCTCCTGCGGATGCTCGATCAACGACATGCCACCACCTTAGAAACGCGGTGTGACAGTGAACCGGGGCCCGACACCGTCAGCGACGGCCACCCGGCTCACACGTGTGCCGACAGGAGCAGCAACCTCCCGGGGATCGCGTACCCGACCTCGGTTTGATGCGGCTCGGCCAGCTGGGCCGCAGTGGCCCGCGCGCCCGCGAGCTGTTCGGCCGTCGCGTTGGCGAACCCCTGGGCGAGGGCACCGCCGGCCAGCGAGCTGACACGGGCGACGTGGGTGTCGATGTCCGACACTCGGAAGAGGGTGTCGATCTCCTTCACCTGCACGTCGACGAGGCCCGCCCCCTTGGCGAGGGCCTCCAGCTGCGCAGGGTCGCTCAGTCCGAACACCGTGCCCGGTCCGACTGGCGGGCCCCCGGTCACCAGACCGTTGAGCATCCCGGCCATGCCGACACAGGTGAGCCACGGGTTGTGCTCGAGGCCGCCCCAGGTGAGCGCCCCGATGCGGCCACCGGGAGCGAGCACCCGCACGATCTCGGCCAAGGCCACAGACGGATCGGAGGTGAACTGGAGGCCCATGCGGCACGCCACCGCGTCGAAGGAGTGGTCAGGCCGGTCGATGGCCGACGCGTCGATCTCTGCCACGGTCACATTGGCGAGCGAAGCCGTCCGCCGTCGTGCTGCGGCGACCATGCCGGGTGCCAGGTCACTCAGCACCACGGTTCCCTCGGGCCCCACGAGCGTGGACAGCGATGCCCCGAGCGTTCCGGGTCCGGAGGCCAGCTCCAGCACGCGATCACCGGGTTGCAGATCGATTCGGGCCAGTAGGTCCTTGGTCGCCACCTCGGAGTGCTCGTCCACGTAGTCCACGTGGGTCTCCCAGGCGTCGGCGACGGCGGTCCAGGCTTCGGCGGGGGTGGTCAGGTCTGTCATGGGTCGTCTCCATTCGATACAGTGGAACTTAAACGAATACAGGGTAGGTGTAATGAATTCTCGGAAGCCTGTCAACCGACGTTCCTACGATTCCTCTGGGCGCCGCGCCCAGGCGGACGCCACTCGCGCCTCGATCGTCCGCCACGCCCGCGACCTCTTCCTCGAGCAGGGCTATGGCCGCACCACCGTCGCCGAGGTGGCGGCCGCCGCCGATGTCTCCGTCGAGACCATCTACGGAGCCTTCGGCAACAAGGCCACGCTCCTGCACCGGGCCTGGGACATCACCGTCGGCGGCGACGACCAAGCGGTCGTGTTCCACGAGCGGCCCGAGGTGCTGGCCATCCGGGCCGAGCCTGACCTCGCCACCCGCCTCATGCTCCAGGCCCGGTTCTCCACCACCACCGCGCAGCGCATCGCACCGTTCCAGCTCATGGTGCAGGCGGCCTCAGGGGCCGACCCCGCCGCGGCCGACATGCTCGCCGAGATGGACCGCCAGCGCGTCGCGGGCATGACGGTCATGGCCGCCGAGGCCGCCGCCACCCGCCAGCTCGCGGTGAGCGAGGAGGAGTGCCGCGATGTCATGTGGTCGACGACCGACGGCATGCTCTGGCACCGCCTCGTGGTCGAGCGGGGATGGGACACCGACCGCTTCGTCGACTGGCTCGGCCGGATGTGGGTATCGCTGCTCGTTGCGAACGGGTAGCGCTGACGCCGGGGTAGACAGGGACGATGCAGCAGATCGAGGTGTTCGCCGACGTCGGATGTCCCTTCACCCACGCCGGCCTCCGAGCGGTCGTCGCCATTCGGGACGAGCGGGGCACCACCGAACCTCACCTACGGGTGCGGGCCTGGCCGCTCGAGATCGTCAACGGTGAGCCCACCTCCGGCTCGTTCCTCGCGCCAGAGATCGCCGCGCTCCAGGAAGGACCAGCACCTGAGCTCTTCACGGGCTTCGACGCAACCACCTTCCCCGCCACAACCCGGCCGGCCATGGCATCCACCGCGGCCGCGTACCGGGCTGGTCCCGACATCGGCGAGGCCTTCGCACTGGCCGTGCGCGACGCCCTCTGGGAGCACGGACGTGACATCGCCGATCCCGCTGTCCTCGCGGAGCTACGAGCCGAGCTAGCGTGCCCGACCCCATGCCAGCGGACAATGCCTCGATCAACTCCGATCTCGCCGAGGGTCGCGGGCGCGGCGTCAGTGGCTCTCCCCACTTCTTCACGGGCGGCGGCGACTTCTTCTGCCCGGCGCTCGACATCAGTCATGACGATGACGGGCGCATGGTGGTGCGCTTCGACGCCGAGGGCTTCCGTCGCTTCCTGCATGCAGCCCTCGACTGAGCGTCAGAGACAGGTCCCATGCCCTCGGGTGTGCCCGATCCTCCGCCCCGTGCCACCTCGTCCCCCCACGCAGTGACCATGGGCCCTGGTTACCTAGGCCTCGACGTGTCCATCGTGAAGGGGAGCCGCAGGATGCCCTGCACGAGGAGCCCGCGATGTCCGACACCCACATGCGAAACAGCGATGCGTTCTCCTGGTACATGGAACGTGACCCCAACCTCCGCTCGACGATCATCACGGTGCTGAGGCTGGCGGAGCCCCCGGACCGGGACCGGCTGACCGAGCGCGCGGCCGGATTCACCCGGGAGCTGCCGATGTGGCGGCAACGCGTGATCGAGGCGCCCTGGCGGATCGCCACCCCTCGCTGGACGGTGGACGAAGACTTCGATCTGTCTTGGCATCTGCGCTGGGAGTCATTGCCATCGTGGGACGAGGTGATGCAGCAGGCCCGCCGCGACGTGATGACGTCCTTCGACCCTGCGCACCCTCTCTGGAAGGTGACCGTCATCGAGGGCCTCCCCGACGGTCAGGCCGCCGTCGTGATGAAGTTGCACCACTCCCTCACCGATGGGATCGGCGGCATGGAGCTCGCCCTGCGGCTCTTCGACACGGAGTCCGAGGTCGTCGACGGCGGTCCCCTGCCGGATGCCCCAGACGGTGAGCACCTCTCCACCGTCGACGTCATCAGCGACGCTCTCGCGGTCGACGCCAGAAGGGCGCTGCACAACGCGGGTCGTCTGATCACCGGTGCCGCTCGAAAGCTTCCACAACGCTGCTACGGCCGCGAAGGGCACGCTGAACGACGCGTTCCTCGCCAGCGTCATCGGTGGCGTGCGCAAGTACCACGAACGTCACGACGTGGCCCTAGACCGTCTTCGGGTCACGCTGTCGATCAGCCTCCGAACGCCAGAGGATCCGTTGGGCGGCAACCGGATCACCCTGCAACGCTTCGAGCTGGCCGCCAACGAGCTCGATGTGAAGGCCCGCATGCGTGCCGTGCACGCCGCGTGTCGACGAGCCCGTGATGAGCCCGCTGTGCAGCACACGGATGCGATCGCGGCCACGCTCAACCTGCTGCCGACCAGGGTCATCGGGTCGATGCTCAAGCACGTCGACGTCGTGGCCAGCAACGTCCCGGGGTTCACGTTCCGCGTCTATCTGGCCGGCGCCGAGGTGCTCGCCCAATACGCATTCGGGCCCACGATCGGAGCCGCGTTGAACGTGACGCTGCTGTCGTACCAGAACACCTGCCACCTCGGCATCAGCATCGACACCAACGCCGCACCTGACCCTGAGGTGCTCGTGGAGTGCCTACGGGAGGGCTTCGACGAGGTGTTCGAGGCCACAAGGACGTCAACGAGCAGCTGACGCCCGGCGGTAGGGTCGAGTGCGTGGCGGCCGTGTTGCTCGATGGGGATCCGATCGAATCGCTACGAGACTTCGTCGCTGCCGGAGGAGGAGAGGCCTACGCGGCCGCCCGGCAGCTCGACCCCAGCGTGATCGTCGAGGAGATCACCGCCAGCGGCCTGCGAGGGCGCGGTGGTGGTGGGTTCCCCGTTGGCAAGAAGTGGGCAGGCATCCGAGCAGCCGGGCCGGGCCGGCGCTTCGCGGTGTGCAACGCCGCCGAGGGCGAACCAGGCACGTTCAAGGACCGTGCCCTGCTGCGTCACAACCCGTATCGGGTGCTCGAAGGGCTTGCCATCGCTGCCCATGCCGTCGGTGCAGAAGCCGCCTACATCGCCACCAAGGCCAGCTATCAGCGCGAGGCCGAAGCAATCGCGCGCGCAATCGAGGAGCTGCAGGCAGGCGGTCTCCTCGGAGAGGTGCGATTCACCCTTGTGCTCGGTCCTGACGAGTACCTCTTCGGGGAAGAGAAGGCCCTCCTCGAGGTGATCGAGGGCAACGACCCGTTGCCTCGACTGCTGCCGCCCTACGAGCACGGGCTCTTCGCAACTGACATCCAGACCGGATGGCAGGCCGTCGATGCTCCACCCGGCGCAGTCGGGCAGGGTGGCCCGAACCCAACGCTCGTGAACAACGCCGAGTCACTTGCGCACGTCCCCCGCATCCTCCTCGAGGGTGCGGCGTGGTTCCGCAGCCTCGGCACGACCGACTCTCCCGGCACGACGGTGGCCACGATCGTGGGCGACGTCCGCACCCCGCTCGTCACCGAGATCGAGCTCGGCACCTCGTTGCAGTCGCTCATCGAGCAGGCCGGAGGACCACGGCCCGGACGCACGCTACGCGCCGCGTTCTCAGGAGTCGCCAACGCCGTCATCCCGTTCAGCCAGTTCGACGTGCCGGTGTCCTATGAAGGGCTCGCCACGATCGGCAGCGGTCTGGGGTCAGCGGGCTTCGTGCTGTACGACGACACCGCCTGCATGGTCGAGGTGGCCCACACCCTTTCGCGCTTTCTCTACGTGGAGTCATGCGGCCAGTGCCGAAGCTGCAAGTTCGGTTGTGGCGACGTCACGCGCTCACTCGCATCGCTGTTAATCGGAGAGGGAACAGACCAGACGGTTGAGATCATCGGCGCCCGGCTCCGTTCGGTCACCGACCAGACCCGCTGCTACCTAGCGGCCGAGGAACAGGTGATGATCTCCAGCATCTTGCGCGAGTTCCCTGAGGAGTTCGCCCTCCACCTCGAGGGGCGTTGCTCGGTGGACGAGCCCCGGACCATCATCGTTCCGAAGCTCGTCGACATTGCCGATGGGGTCGCCACCTACGATGACCGCCAGGCGCGAAAGCAGCCCGACTGGTCCTACTCACGCGACTGAGGTCTCTCGGGGACAGGGATTTCTGCAGTCGCCGTGCGACCTGCTAGCCAGACAGGCAGAATCCGCATTCGACGCAACAGAGGGGGCCCGATGGCCGCAGCCGTACCGATCGTCGACTACTTGGTGCTGGGCGACACGCCCCACCTCGTCGCCAAGGAGTGCACGTCGTGCAAGGCGCGGTTCTTCGACCGCCGCAACGCCTGCGCCTCGTGCTCTGGCCTGGAGTTCACGGACGTCGACATCGCCACCACCGGCGAGGTCAAGGCGTTCACGATCGTGGCCTTCGCCTCCCCCGGCGTCCCCGTGCCGTTCGTGGCCGGGATGATCGACTGTGAGGGCACCAGCGTGCGGGGCAACGTGATCAACGTCGACCCCGATCCCGAGCACGTGTCGCTCGGCATGAAGGTCCGCCTGGCCACCTTTGTGGCCGGCACTGATGATGACGGTACCGAGGCCATCGGCTTCGGCTTCGAGCCCCTGGAGGCATGA
>JBBDWQ010000025.1:0-3527 GCA_040902805.1 Acidimicrobiales bacterium | reverse complement strand
CGACCGAGGGATTATGAGTCCCCTGCTCTGACCACTGAGCTACGGGCCCGGACGAACCCTAGGCGGCGTCGGCAGCTCGGGAAGACCCTCCTGCAGCAAGCTCCGGGGGCGGGGATCGAACCCACGACATTCTGATTAACAGTCAGACGCTCTGCCAGCTGAGCTACCCCGGAATGAGCCTCGAACGTTAGCGGTCCGGCTGGCCGCCAGGCCACCTACTCGCCGTCGAGGTAGTCCCGGAGCTTCTGGCTTCGATGGGGGTGACGGAGCTTGGCCAGCGTCTTCGACTCGATCTGACGGATCCGCTCCCGCGTCACGCCGAACTCCTTGCCCACCTCCTCGAGCGTGCGGGCCTGACCATCCTCGAGTCCGAAGCGCAGCCGGACCACAGCCTTCTCGCGATCACTCAGCTCGTCCAGCGCATCAAGCACCGCTGAGTTCAGCATGCTGCGGGCCGCGACCTCGGCCGGCGCCTCCGCGGCGTGGTCCTCGATGAAGTCCGCGAGGTTGGAGTCGTCCTCCTCGCCCACCGGCGCATCGAGCGACAACAGGTCGAGGCTGATCCGCTGGATCTCCCGCACCCGGTCCTCAGTGAGCCCGACCCGTTCAGCGAGCTCCTCGACGGTGGGCTCCCGCTCGAACTCCTGCAACATCTGGCGCTGCACCCGATGCACCTTGTTGATCGACTCGACCATGTGCACGGGGATGCGAATGGTGCGGGCCTGGTCCGCGATGGCGCGGGTGATGGCCTGACGGATCCACCAGGTGGCATAGGTGGAGAACTTGAAGCCCTTCGTGTAATCGAACTTCTCCACTGCCCTCATGAGGCCGAGGTTGCCTTCCTGGATGACATCGAGGAAGTGCAGACCGCGTCCCAGGTATCGCTTGGCGATCGACACGACCAGGCGCAGGTTCGCCTCGATGATCACCTCGCGGGCATCCTCGCCCCGACGGATCGTGCGCTGCAGCGCCCGCCGATCGGCGAAGTCGAGCTGATCGAGCTGACCGGCCGCCGAGAGATCGGCCAGCCGTCCGGCGGCGAGGCCACCAGCTTCGATCAGCTTCGAGTACTTCACCTCTTCCGCGCCGGTGAGGAGCGGCACCCGCCCGATCTCCTTCAGATACATCCGCACGGGATCAGAGGTGCCGCCGCGATCCGAAGCCGGCGCATGGGCCGCTCGCAGTGCCCGTCGGCGGGCTGCCGCAGATCGAGCGGGCCGGACTCCGCCGAGCTCTGGACCGTCCTCCTCGAAGTCTCCGGCGATGTGCGCCGCCGCGTCCTGGGCTTCGTGCAGCTCGGCCTCGACGGACTCAGGGGTGGCGGTGACGGCGCCCGTCAGCTCGACCGGTGGCAAGTCGCCTTCGAGCTCGCTCAGATCCAAGTCAGGAATCGACTCGTCGAGCACCACTCCGGCCGCGGCCAGCCCGAATCTGATCGCCTCGATGACCTCAGCGCTGAACTCGACCAGCGGGAGCAGGTCGACGACCTGATCCATGGTCAGCTCACCCACTCGTCTCCCCCGCTCCACAAGCCGCTGGAGGTCGTCGGAGCCGATGCCGACAGGGGGGAGGGCCGGCGTGGTATCGGTCATCCCCCCTCCCCTCTCTCGCCGACCCAGGCTACCAACTGCTCCGCGGCCTCACCGACGGAGTGCTCGTCGCGCAGACGATCGATGGTCTGGGTGAGCCAATGCTGCTGACGGAGCAGCTCCGCATCGTCCGGCTCCGCGGCCACGCGCGCGTGGAGCATCCGCACCTCGGTCCGCGCCGTCTCGGTCAGCATCCGAACCACCGCGTCAAACGGCTCGGTGGCCACCTCCTCGGTGGCGAGACGCGTCAACAGCTCAGCGACAGACGGATCGGCCGCGGCGATGGCATCGGGCACCGTCGGGTGCGCCATGAGCGCAACGAACGCTCTCGCATGGAGATCTCCGACGAACAGATCCTCGTAGAGGATCCACGGCTCCACGCCCTCCCACTGATGCACGACGTGGCGAAGCACTTCGAGCTCGGGGCTGTCGCGCTCCTCGTTGAGCCGCGGTGGAGCGACTGACGGCGGTGGTTCGACGATCCGCTCCGGGCCCCGACGGTCTGTTGGCCGCTCACGCGGCGACGGCGCCGGGCGAGCCAGCATGGCTCGCAGGGTGTCCGGTTCGATGCGGCAGCGGCCTGCCACCTCCATGAGGTACTGGTCGCGCACGCCATCGCTGGGGTGCTCGCGGATGACCTCCACTGCTCCCTCAGCGGCTCGGGCGCGACCCTCGACGGTGGCTAGGTCGGCGCCTTGCAAGACCCGATCGATCCGGAAGCGGAGGAACGGCACCGACTCTTCGACCGCGGCCGCCAGTCGCGCGGGGTCGGAACCGGCGAGATCGGCCGGATCGACCCCCGGTGGCAGATCGGCGACGCTGACCTCAAGATCGTGATCACGCTCCCACTGGTAGAAGCGCTCCGCTGCGGCTTGCCCGGCGGAGTCGGCATCGAAGGCCAAGACCAACCGCTTGGCATAGCGCCGCAGCAGGCGGACGTGCTCCTCGGTGAGGGCCGTGCCGCAGGTCGCCACCGCGGCTGGGATGCCAGCCCGCGCGAAGCCGATGACGTCCGTGTAGCCCTCGCAGACGATGGCCCGGTCGTCGTTGACGATCTGGGCCTTCGACCAGTTGAGCGCATAGAGGAGCTTGGACTTCTGGTACAGGGTGGTCTCCGGGGTGTTCTTGTACTTGGGGCCTTCGCCCCCAGGCATCACCCGCCCCCCGAAGCCCACGGCATCGCCGTTGGCGTCAAAGATCGGAAACAGGATCCGTCCCCTGAAGGCATCGGTCTGTCGGCCGCTCCGATTGAGATATCCGAGCCCTGTGTCTCGAACGATGTCGTCGGGGAGCTTCAGCGCCTTGGTGAGCTCGTCCCATGCGTCGGGCGCCCAACCGATCCGAAAGGCCCGCACTTCCTCACCGCTCAGGCCCCGCTCCCGCAGGTACTTCCGCGCAACGGAAGCGTCGGGCGCCGACAAGAGCCGCTCGTGGTACCAGTCGACGGCTTTCTCAACAGCCGCCACGAGACGGGTCCGGCGCTTGCGCCCCTCACCCTCGTCCTTGTCCGAGTAGCGCAGGGTGATCCCGGCCCAGCCCGCCAGCAGCTCGACGGCCGGCACGAAGTCGAGGTGCTCGATCTCTCGGACGAAGGTGATGGCATCACCCCGCACCTGGCAGCCCCAGCAGCGGTAGAGCCCCATCTCCTGGTTCACGTTGAACGAGGGCGTCTTCTCTCCGTGGAACGGGCAGAGCCCCACCCACCGCTGGCCTGAGCGCCGCAGCTGAGTGTACTTGGAGATCACGGCGACGATGTCAGTCGCGGCCCGCACCGCCACGATGTCCTCGTCGACGATTCCCACGAGGCGAACGGTAGCGGGCCGCGCCGACAGCGCTTCCCAGAGATGCAGCTTCCCAGAGATGCAGCTTCCCGGAGCAGGACTAGGGCCGAGCCTCCAGTACGGCGTTGAAGGGCGTCTCGGTTGCCCGCCGAAAGCG
>JBBDWQ010000024.1:0-119428 GCA_040902805.1 Acidimicrobiales bacterium | reverse complement strand
CCGACGGCATCGTGGTCATGCACCCGGAGTGCAGCTACGAGGTGTGCCAGATGGCTGACCACGTCGGCTCCACCGACTTCATCATCCGCACCGTCAACGAGGCCCCTGCCGGCTCAACGATCGCGGTCGGCACCGAGATCCACCTCGTCAACCGGCTCAACGACGAGACACCTGACAAGACCGTCGTCTCGCTCGATCCGCTGGTGTGCCCGTGCTCCACGATGTTCCGCATCGATGCCCCACACCTGTGCTGGGTACTCGAGAACCTGGTGGAGGGAACCGTGGTCAACCAGATCACGGTCGACCCCGACACAACCGAATGGGCCAGGGTGGCCCTCCAGCGAATGCTGGAGATCGTCTAGGTAGCACTCAGGGTTGGGACGTGTCGCGTCGATACGCTTCCTACCGATTTCACGGAGGTCGTGATGCCCCAAGTCCCCACTGACGCCCGGATCTTCGTTGCCGGACATCGCGGCCTGGTTGGCTCGGCGATCCTGCGGCGGCTCGAAGCCGCCGGGTACGACAACGTCGCCACCGCCTCCCGGGAGCAGCTCGACCTACGAGACCAGGCGGCAGTCAACTACTGGTTCCGTGATCATCGACCCGAGTACGTGTACCTCGTCGCGGGCACGGTGGGCGGCATCCTCGCCAACTCGACCCGGCCGGCCGAGTTCCTCTACGACAACCTGATGATCCATGCGACCGTGGTGGAGGCGGCCCGCCTGTTCGGGTCGGCCAAGCTCCTCTACCTGGGCAGCTCGTGCATCTACCCCCGCGAGGCTTCGCAACCGATCACCGAGGACCAGCTCCTCACCGGCCCGCTCGAGCCCACCAACGAGGCGTACGCCATCGCCAAGATCGCCGGCATCCGCCTGTGCGAGTCCTACCGCCAGCAGTACGGCTGCAACTTCATCTCCGCCATGCCCACGAACCTCTACGGCCCGAACGACAACTTCGATCTGACGAGCAGCCACGTGCTCCCGGCCATGATCCGGAAGTTCCATGACGCCAAGCTCGCGGGAGCCGACGAGGTGGTCATCTGGGGAACGGGCACCCCTCGCCGCGAGTTCCTGCACGTCGACGACCTCGCCGACGCCTGCCTGTTCCTCATGGACCACTACGAGGACAAGGGCCACATCAACGTCGGCACCGGCGAGGACCTCCAGATCCTCGAGCTCGCCGAGATGGTGCGGGATGCCGTCTACCCGGTGGTGAAGATCGTGCACGACCTGACCAAGCCCGACGGCATGCCGCGCAAGCTCCTCGATGTCTCGAAACTCCACGGGATCGGCTGGCGGCACACGGTCGAGCTGCAGGACGGCATCGACGACACCTATCGCTGGTTCATCGAGCACGGCGTGCACCAAGACACCGCCAGCGCACTCTAGCCAGGAGCTCCTCCCTACGACTTCGCCGCGAAGGCGGCCACCCTCAAGTCGAGCGCTCGCTTTGCCAGGATCTGGAGCGCACGAGCGCATCCCCATCGAGCTCGGAGAGCTCAGCCCCTCCGACGAGTTTGTAGATCGCTCGCAGCCGAGCGCATGCCTCCGCCCACGTGTATCGGTTGGCAACCTGAAGCCCGGACGCTCCAAGCCGAGCTCGTACCGACTCATCGGTCCAAACCGACTCGATAGCGGCAGCGATAGCCGCCGGCTGACGCGGATCGAAGAGCACCGCCGCTCCATCGGTCGCGACCTGTAGGCCGCAGACATCCGAACACGCGACGGGCAGCCCGCGCGCCATCGCCTCGAAGATTGGCATGCCCCCGCCTTCAAAAAGGCTCGGGAAGACCAGCATGCGGGCTCGACGGTAGAGAACCTCCATCTGAATATCCGAGACGTAACCCGGGAAGACAATCAGATCATCGACGCCCATCTTCGCCAGGCGGGCCTCAATGTGGCGATGCTCGGCGGTCCGGTGGCCGGGACAGACGACCGGCACATCCAGGCCGCTGGCACGTAGGTCCTGTAGCGCGCGGCCCAGGCCGAGGTGGTTCTTGTGAGACCAGGTCTGCGCCGGATATAGCGCGAACGCCGGCCCCAAGCTCAGCCTCGTGGCTGGGGTGGTGATCACCGCGTGGATCTCCGACCCGAGCGACATCGGCTTACTAATCCCCAGTGGGACCACGAAGATGCGCTCCCGCCTTACATCGAGCCGCTCCAGGACATCCCGCGCCGTCCAGCCGTTCATGACCACCACCGCCTGGGCGCGCTGCGCGAACTCGCGATAGCGGAACCGCCGATCGCGCCGATCGGCGGCTTTAAACATCGCCGGAAGGTGCTCGTGTTGCAGGTCGTAGGGCGAGAACACGGTGGGCCGACTCGAGTTAAAGCCGTGCTGGATCGCCAGATGCACGACGTCGAAACCGTCGACCTGGATCGGTGACTGGTCGAGCTGCGGCCATGCCGTCCTGAGCACGTGATGAGCTCGCTGGGCGCCAGGCACACGTCGGGCCAGTGCCCGCAAGGACGTCTCAGACGACGTAGACGAGGGTTGGGGTACGAGAACGGTCGGAAGGCCGACCTCCGCGAGTTCTGAGCCGGAATAGGTGAGCAGGGTAGGCGCCAGCGCTGGATCCGGTTCTTCGAAGAGCTCGCGCGCGATCGCGCGGATCACCTGGAAGACACCACCCGACAAGCCAGGCATCACCCGTGCGTCCAGGAGGACC
This sequence comes from Acidimicrobiales bacterium, assembly GCA_040902805.1. Taxonomy (GTDB): domain Bacteria; phylum Actinomycetota; class Acidimicrobiia; order Acidimicrobiales; family VFJN01; genus VFJN01. Next base: position 116,760 of record JBBDWQ010000024.1, on the reverse strand, counting down.
TTCAACGGAGTGACTCGTAGGCCGCGATCTGGTCCATCGCGAGCCCGCGGAGGTCATCACCGGCCAGGTCACCCCGCCACCACGCGACGGTCCACTCGACAGCGGCCACGAGATCCAGCCGAGGCTTCCACCCCAGCGCCTGCTCAGCACGTGAGGCGTCAAGGCGCAGGATGGCGGCCTCCTCGGGGTGTGACCCCTCCTCGATCTGCCAGCTCCCTCGTCCCAGGCCCGCATAGGCCAGGTCGACCACCTCTCGCACCGGCCGGCACGACGCGAGGTCCGGGCCGAAATTCACCACCGGTGGCGTGTTCGACGGGTCGCTGACTAGTCGCTCGGCCATCAGCAGATACCCCAAGAGGGGATCGAGCACGAACTGCCAGGGCCGGACGGAGTCGGGATGCCGGAGTTGGAGTGCCTGGCCCGCCTGGACGGCTCTCCATGCGTCAGGAAGCAAGCGGTCTTCAGCCTCGTCGCCCCCACCGATCACGTTGCCAGCCCGGGCGACCCCGATCGCAGTGCCAGCACTCTCCTCGAGGCAGCGCCACGCTTGGGCCGCAAGGTCAGCACACGCCTTCGATGAGCTGTAAGGGTCCCGGCCCCCGAGCGGATCGGCCTCCTTAAAGGCTCTCCCGGACCCGTCATTCGCGTAGACCTTGTCGCTGGTGGCGACCACGACCGCCTGCGCGCCGGCCGCAGCGGCGGCGGCGAGGGTGTTGACCGTACCGAGCACGTTGGTCTCGTAGGTGCCGATGGGATCTTGGTAGCCAGCACGAACCAAGGCCTGTGCCGCGAGGTGGAACACGACTTCCGGGCGCCACCCCTCCATCTCCGCTCGCACCCGCTCTCGGTTCCGGATGTCAAAAAGCGCCTCGCCGCCCGTCGGCTTGCTCAGCGCCTCATAGGCTCCTCCACTCCCCGCTGGCGCGAGGCCCAACCCATACACGTCGGCTCCGAGCCGCTCAAGCCAGAGCGAGAGCCACGCTCCCTTGAAGCCAGTGTGGCCCGTGACCAACACCCGGCGGCCGTTCCAGAAGGAAGCCCCCATCAGCGGTCGATCAACTCCAGTAGGGCGGTCGACACCCGCTCGACATCAGTCTCGGTCAGGGAGAGCGCCGATGGCAGGTTGATCCCTCGGGGGCTCACGGAGTAGCTCACCGGATTCCGTTCACGGGCCCCCCGTGCGGAGGCCAAGCCGGAGTACGCCGGTAGCGAGCTCAACGGGTGGAACATCGGCCGCGTGTCGATGCCGAATTCCTCGAGGCCACGCATCAGCTCGGGCGTGCGAACCCGACAGTCCTCGGGCACCACCGCCGTGATCATCCAATAGGAGTTCAGGGTGCCGACAGGCTGCGCGTTGAGCTGCACCGATGTCGAGAGTCGGATTTGGTACCACCCGAAGATCTCGCGCTTCCGAGCGATGAGCTCGCCGAGGCGTTCGAGCTGGCCTAAGCCGAGGGCGGCTTGCATTGAGCTCATCTTGTACTTGAAGGCCACCTCGGCATTGACGAACGTCCGGTCCGCAGGCAGTCGGCCGTGGTCACGAAGGGTCCGCACCCGCCGGACGAACTGCTCGTCGTCGGTGACGAGCATGCCGCCTTCACCGGTCGTGAGGGTCTTCGAGCCGTGGAAGCTGAAGGCGGAGGCAACGCCGAACGAACCGGCGGGCCGACCGCCCATCTCCGATCCGATGGCTTCGGCCGCGTCCTCGATGACAGGGATCGATCGTCGGCGAGCCACCTTGAGGATTTCGTCGTAGTCAGCCATCCCGCCGTAGAGGTCGACGACGATGACGGCGCGGGTCCGGTCGGTGATGGCTGCTCGGAGGCTCGAAGGGGACAGGCACCAGGTCGCCGGGTCCACGTCGACGAACACGGGGGTCGCACCGACATAGTTGATGGGAGCCGACGTTGCGATCCAAGTGAGGTCCGGCACAATTACCTCGTCGCCAGGCCCGACGTCCAATGCGGCGAGCGCGAGATGGAGCCCAGCGGTGCACGAAGGGAGACTGACGGCATACCGCCGGTTAGTCGCGACCCGGAACGCGTCTTCAAAGCGCCCCACGTACTCGCCCGCGCGCTGGTACCAGTTCGTAGTCACGGCATCTGTTACGTAGGCGATCTCCTTCTCGGTGATCCATGGCCCAGCAACTGGGATGCGGTTAGTCATGGCCGCTCATTCGGATCTGCAGTCACGTGTGGCGCCTCGACCTCGCGTAGCAACCGCGCGGGGTTGCCTGCGACCGTCGCGCCTGATGGCACATCCTTGGTGACGACGCTTCCAGCCCCGACGGTGGCCCACGCGCCGATGGCCCGCTGGGGGACGATCGTCGAGTTCGTGCCAATGAACGCCCCGCCGCCGATAAGAACCTCCCCGGACACGCTGCACGCGTGAGCGATGAATACGGAGCTGCCGACGACTACCTCATGGGCGATGAGGGCGCCAATGTGGATGCTCGAGTTGTGGCCGATCTGGGCACCCGCCTGGATGATGACCCCCTCTTGGATGTAGTTGCCCAGCCCGATCGTGACATCGGTGAGGTCCACGCTGGGGTGAACTAGGTTCGCGAACTGGCATCCAAGAGCGGCAAGGTCCCGCGACACCTCAAACCGCGCCAGAGTGCTGCCGGTGATCAGGTTGACGAACCGTGCGTCGGGATCACGCGCAAGGATCCGCGGGACAGCCGAAATGCCACCGAGCACCGGCAGCCCACAGAAGGTCGAGCCGAGCTTCGCGACGTCGTTGTCGACGAATCCCACGACCCGAAACGAATCGTCGGCCCGCTCCTGGGCGAGGATTTGACGGCGCGTCTCGGGGTTCTTCGCGCCGATCAGGTAGACGTTCATGAGGTGGAAACTTCGGAAATCCGTCGTACGTAGCCACCTGGCGACGAGGTCAGGAGCAGCTTCTCTGCGAGGCGCCGGTCAACCTCGAACTCATCAGACGACGCAAGGAACTCGCGCAAGGCAGTCGCCGGATTGTCGCCTGGGCCCCACGGCCTCGGGCGATGCGTTTGAAGCGGAAGGTCTTCGACAACCGTGTCGCAAACGACAAGGTACTGGCCTGGCGTCACGAGGGGTGCGTACAGCTCGAGCTCCCGGAGCACGTGCTCGTGGGTGTGATTTGAATCGAGCACGACCATGACCCGGGAAGCGGACGCTGCCGCACTGCAAACCAGGGCCATGACCTCGTCGCTCGTCGACGATCCTTCGATGAGGGAAATCCGCGGAGCGAGCGGATGTGCTTCGACTGCCTCTCGGTTGTGCGGTCGAATCTCCACATCGATGCCGACGACCTCACCGCAGCCGAGCAGCTCGAGAAGGCTGGCAAGGAGGACAAGCGATCCACCACGCGCTATCCCTGTCTCGATGATGAGGTCCGGTTGCTGGGACCAGACGACCTCTTGGACCGCGACAAGGTCCGTCGGAAGCTGGATGATGGGCAGGCCCAGCCACGTCCACTGGTACGACCACGAGTGCTGGTCCGCCGAAATGAGCAGATCCTGGGCGAGCGAGGTCAATGATGGGTCTGCGGACATCTCCCGAGCGCTGCGCCGCTTCATGTCGTCGAATTCGGCTCGATCATCATTCATCGTTCGTTCACTCCCAGATTCTCCAGGGGGCGGTACCGTCGTGCCACAGCGACTCCAGCAACTCCCGCTCCCTCAGCGTGTCCATCGGCTGCCAGAAGCCATCGTGGCGCCACGCGCCGAGTTGGTCGTCGGCCACCAGGCGGCGTAGGGGTTCGGTCTCCCACGGAGTGTTGTCGCCGTCGATGTAGTCGAGTGCTCCAGGCGACAGCACGAAGAAGCCGCCATTTATCAACCCCTCGCGCGCCTGTGGCTTCTCTTCGAACGCCACCACTCGATCGTCATCGACGACCGACGTGCCGAACCGGGCCGGCGGACGCACCACCGTCATCGTCACGAGGCGGTCGTTCGACCGATGGAAGTCCGCCTGCGCCGAGATGTCGACGTCGGCGAGACCATCTCCATATGTGAGGAAGAACGGCTCGTCCTGGTCGAGATACGCCCCGACCCGGAGCACTCGGCCGCCAGTAAGGGTAGCTTCGCCCGTGTCGACGAGCGTGACTCGCCAGGGCTCGGCCCTGCTGTCGTGATACTCGATCCGGTTGGCGGCGACATCGATCGTCACATCCGCATTGTGGAGGAAGTAGTTGAAGAAGTACTCCTTGATGATGTAGCCGCGATAGCCCAGGCACACGATGAAGTCCGTCACCCCGTGGTGCGAATACGTCTTCATGATGTGCCAGAGGATCGGGCGGCCACCGATCTCGATCATCGGCTTCGGCCGAAGGTGAGACTCCTCGCTGATCCGCGTCCCTCGCCCTCCCGCCAGGATCACGCACTTCATCGCTCCTCCACAATCCTTGTCAGGTCAGGTGTCCAGACCTCGCCGTAGGAATCCTTGATCGTCCATGGGAGCAGGGGGCGAACGACACCCGGTAGATCGTTGGCCCACTCTCCGCGCGCCCCTTCGCCGCTCGTTCGGTCCACAACGTGGAATGACACAGCGTCGGCCTCCATCGCGTGGACTGTGGTGGGATTCAGCGAACTCACCGCAGCAAGGACAAACAGGCGCCCTTCTGCGAGAAAGTGGGCGGGGATGCGACACGTGGCGGTGACGACGCCCGAGCGACGGGGCGACGTACGCCACGCAAGGTTGGTGGAATCGGACGTGATGAAGAGGAGCACACCATCCTCGTTCGCGAGGTGGAGATTGACGAAGGGCCGGAGGTCAGTGTGTTCAAGCAACCAGTACTCGACCTGCAGGTCGACCGGCCTCGCGACGTCGATCTCCTCATCCACCTGGCCTCCCTGAAGGATTCGCACGACCTTGAGACGCGCCACCCCGTCTCCAGGCGCCTCGTCCGGAGAGGACCAGGACCTCTCGGCCGACGAGCCTTCCCCACTGCCGAGGTACTGGCGAATGACCTCCCGGGGCGGGCCATCAGCCGCGACTCCACCTTGATCCAAGAGGATCACGCGATCGCATAGACGCAACACCGAAGGCATCGAGTGAGACACGAACAAGACGGTTCGGCCGCTTTCACCGATCTCCGTCATGCGACCGAGGCACTTTCGCTGAAAGTCCGCGTCTCCGACGGCGAGAACCTCATCAACCATGAGAATCTCGGGCTCGAGATGCGCTGCGACGGCGAACGCTAGTCGAAGGTACATGCCTGACGAGTAGCGCTTGACGGGCGTGTCCAAGAATGCCGCCACGCCTGCGAACTCCACGATCTCGTCGAGCCTGGCGTCGACCTCTCGTCGCCGCATGCCGAGGATCGCTGCTGCCAACGAGATGTTGTCCCGTCCCGACAGTTCAGGATGGAACCCAGTGCCGACCTCAAGGAGCGAGCCAATCCTCCCACGAACCTCTGCGCGTCCTCGGGTCGGTGCAGTGATCCGCGACAGGAGCTTCAGAAGAGTGCTCTTGCCAGCGCCATTCCGACCGATGACCCCAACCCGTTCGCCCGGAGCCACCTCAAATGAGACGTCCTGAAGGGCCCAGATCATTCGACGCTCGGCGACGCGACGGCGCCGCGTGACGATGCCAGCAAAGTCCTCCCGGATCGACCGATAGGAGGCAGTCCCACCGGTGGTGGCCCCGATTTCGTACTGCTTGGACAGGCGGGACACCCGGATAGCCGGCTCAGATGACATCCGCGAACCGATGCTCAACTCGGCGGAAGTTGTACAAACCCGCCATCAGCAGCGTCGTCGTCGCAGCAAGCGAGACGGCCATGACGCACCAATTCGGTGGCGCCTGACGGAGTAGGCACCAGCGGAATCCTTCGACGACCCCGGCCATCGGGTTGAGTCCGAAGACGGGCCTCCACCGTTCGGGCACGAGGCTGGACGGGTAGACGACCGGGGTGGCGAACAGCCACAGCTGCAGCAGGAACGGAACGGCATATCGCACATCGCGATATGTGACATTCAAAGCCGACAACCAGATGCTCACGCTGGCCGCTGCGAGCAGCGCAAGTCCTCCGAAAAGCGGGATCAGCAAGATGGAGACCGAAGGACTGATCCCGTAGATCAGCGCGACGCCAACCAGGAGAACGGATCCGATCGCAAGGTCGGGCAGCCACGCAAGTAGCGCAGCGAAAGGCACCACCAGGCGTGGGAAGTACACCTTGGACACAAGGTTCGAGCTGGTCACGAGGCTGTCCGTCGCGCCACCCACTGCGTTGGCAAAATAGGTCCAAGGAACCAGACCGGCGAGGGCGAAGACCGGATATGGGATCCCATCGGATGGCACCTTCGCGAGACGGCCGAGGAACACTGTGAAGATCGTCATCATCAAGAGGGGTTGGAGGACGGCCCACGCAAATCCGATCGCTGCCTGCGCATATCGCACCTTCACATCACGCCACGCCAGAAAATACAGCAACTCCCGGTGGAGCCACAGGTCACGGAGGCCGATCCTGACCCAGCCCCGCGGCGGCTCAATCACGACGACATCCGGGGATGCTGCGCTGCTCGCGTCGTTCACCATGTCCAAGCCGAAAGTTACCGGACGATGACCCGGCAACCAGGTACGGTGCCCCGTCCTGGTCGTACGACAGGCTCAGCATGGCAACGCCTGACAGTCTTGTCTGATGCCAACCGTCACCATCGGCATTCCCACACGCAACCGGGCCGACCGCCTCACCCGCGCCGTAGCGTCGGCGCTCGCTCAGGACCAACCCGTTGAAGTGATCGTCTGCGACAACGCTTCCACCGACGCAACCCAGGCATTGATGGAAGCCACTGCGGGTATCCGCTACATCCGCCATGCTGCCGATCTAGGAGCTAAGGCCAACTTCCAGTCTGCGCTGGACGCGGCCACAAGCGAGTATTTCATGTGGCTTGCGGATGACGATTGGCTGGACCCGGGGTACATCAGTGCATGCCTTGAGGTCCTCCGAGACGAGGTCGTGCTGGCAGCGGGAGACGCCCGTTATCACTGGGGGAGCGATCTTCATCATGAGTTCGCCGCTGAGCTCACCGGAGCGCCGTGGCGACGACTTCTTCGGTACTACCGCACGGTGGCCTCCAACGGCACGTTCTACGGGGTCACGCGGACGGACCTGCGGCGTAACGTCGTGCTCCTGGACACACTCGCGGGCGACTGGCTGCATGTGGCCCGCCTGGCTGCTCAGGGCCAGATTCGGCGGGCCAAGACAACTATTCACCGGGAGCGTGGTGGGGCGTCTGACAACAGCGGCCCTGCCACAATGCGCTCCTTCGTCCTCCCGATCATGCGCGCGGTCTATGAGGACACGCGCGGCCAAGGATTCGGTCGCGCCCTGTCGGGCTCATGTGCCGTTGCGGTGTGGTGGAACTGGTCGGCCTCGCGCCGCATCCGTGAAATCGCCGTGACGGCGAGCCGCCGCATACTTCCTCAAGGGACGTACCGCCACCTGGCGTCGGTCCGCCGCAGCCACGACCGTCGGACTGTGCACGATCGATCGCGGCATCGGTGCCGCGCCTCCGACAACGGCTAATCGGGTGCAGGTACCCAATGATCGAGACCGGGAAGCTGTTGGTCCTGCTTGGAGACTCGGGGCCGCGATGTGGGCCAGTCGATGTTGAGCGTTTGGTCATCCCAACGAACACCCGTCGCCACCCCCGGCACATACGGCACGGACATCTGGTACCAGACCGCGGCATTTGCTTCAAGGGTAAGCAACCCATGTCCAACGCCGGGTGGCAGCAAGAACGCCCGCCGGTTCGAGTCGGAAAGCGTGGTGCTGATGTGCTGGCCGAACGTCGGAGATCCGGCGCGCAGATCCACGGCGACGTCGAAGATGGCGCCCCGGACGCATTGCACCAGCTTGGTCTCGCCGTGGGGTGCCTGCTGCAAATGGATTCCACGCAGGGTTCCTCGCTGAGGCGTTGTCGACAGACTGCATTGCGCTACCCGGTGGTCGATTCCGTACGCAAGAAACTCATCAGCGCAGAATGTCCGTGCGAACGAGCCTCGCTCATCTTCCCTTGGCGTCGTGGTGATCATCCAGACGCCCTGCAGCAAGGTCTCCTCGAAGATCACCCGAAGACCTCCACGCTGGGTATGGCCGTGACGAAGCGGCCGCCCCATCGGGCGATCGAACTCATCTGTGCGGAGATCTCACGGCGAAGGTTCCACGGCAGGATCAGGAGATAGTCCGGTTCAGTCTCTTCAACATGGCTGGGAGCGAAGATCGGGAGCCGGGAACCCGGCAAGAGCATGCCCTGCTTATGAGGGCTCCGATCTACCACGTAATCGAGTTGCTCGACCGTGACCTCGCAGTAGTTGAGGAAAGTGTTGCCCTTGGCTGCGGCGCCGTAGGCAACCACCGAGCGTCCAGAGCTTCTGCTAGAGGCCAGGAACGAGAGGAAGTCGTCGCGACACCGCTCCACGCGGGTCGTGAACTCCTGGTAAGGCTTAGCCGTCGCAAGCCCGGCCCTGCCCTCGAGCTGCTCCATCGCCTGGACCCGCTCTCTGACGAGGGCCCCTGCGGACTCGTGAGCCGCCCAGACCCGCAGACTCCCACCGTGGCTGGCGGGTTCCTCCACGTCGAATGCGGCGAGCCCGTGGCGCGCCAACACCATCTTGAGGGTGCTGAAGGAGAAGTATGAGAAGTGCTCGTGGTAGATTGTGTCGAAGGCGACCTGCTCGAGGAGTCTGAGCAAGTGGGGCACCTCGATGGAGACCACCCCCTCCGGCTTGAGGACAAGCCGAAGCCCTTCGACAAAGTCGTTGAGGTCGGGGACGTGTGCCACGACGTTGTTGGCGGCAACGACGTCCGCCAGCCGACCGTCCGCCGCCAGACTGCGGGCGAGGTCCGAGCCGAAGAACTCCACGATCGTCTCGATGCCGAGCGACGTGCTGACCTCGGCGACGTTGGCCGCAGGCTCGACTCCCAGTGTTGGGATCCCCAATGCCGCAAACTCCCTGAGCAGGTAACCATCGTTGCTCGCGACCTCGAGCACGAGGCTCTGAGAGCCAAGCCCCCGACGCTTGACTGTCTCCTCGGCGAACGCCTTCGCGTGGCTCAGCCAGGACTCCGAGTAGGAGGAGAAGTAGGCGTAGTCGTTGAAGATCGCCTCGGGCGTTACGACGTCATCGACCTGCACGAGGTAGCACGACTCACAGACCCTGGCGTGGAGTGGATATGACGCCTCGGTCGAATCCCGCGCGGCCGGGTCCATGTATGAGTTCGCAAGCGGCGTACTGCCGAGATTGACGAGGGTCAGCGTTAGTGGGCGACCGCAAAAACGACAACCTGAAAGATCCGTGACCCCTCTCAGCTCCTCCGTTCCCAGGGTCCCTCCTAACGTTTCGTAGGCCGCGAATCAGCCACAGGTCGCATGGCTGGGCCAGAGCCAGCGTAATCGCGCCGACCTGGGACGCCGACCGCCCTAGGCCGGCACGTGTCAGCGCATCCGCGACCCGCTTACGACGGCCTTCTCGACGCGAGCGGCGATTCGCGGAGCGAATCGTGTGAGCCAGAGAAACCACCGAGTTCGGCTGTAGACGGATCGCATCCGCGGCAGGGACCGTCGGGCGATCGCCGACATCTCTGAGTACCTCCCCTTCGCTGCGGCGTCAGCGATCTCTCCCTTCACCTCATTCCAATACCAGCGATCGAACACCATGGCCGCGCCGTGGATCTCCCCGTGCTTTCGGAGAGCGCGCGCCTCCTCCTCTGCGAAGGCAAGGGCCGTCTGGCTCCCCGTCTTCGAGTCGTCGTGCACCTCGAAGCGGGCGAGCATCTCAGGTACGTACACCGCGGGAATCCTCGCCTTGGCGAACCGAAGCCAGAGCTCAAAGTCCATCGCTAGGTGGAACTCTTCGTCGATTTCGCCCACGACCTCCTGAGCCCATCGTGTCCAGAAGGTGCCAGGCTGCGAGAGTCGGTTTCCCTGCCAAAGATCAGCAAAGGAGAAGTCGGGCGAGGGCACCACGCGGCGAGACACCCCGAGGACAACCTGGTCGATGTCCCCATAGACCAGTCCCGCGGTCGGTGTCCTCCGGACGGCATCGACCACGAGCTCGATCGATCGAGGGAAGAGCGTGTCGTCGGCATTGAGCCAGCCACGGATGTCCCCAGTGGCCAAGCGAAGCCCCTTGTTGATCGCGTCGCTCTGTCCTCGATCAGGCTCGGAGATCCAATGCACGTCGCTCGCACCCAGAACATCTAGCGTCTCATCCGTCGAGCCCGCATCGATCACGATGTGCTCGATCTCCGGGTACGTCTGAGCGCGCACACTCGCGATGCATCGGTCCAGGCGTCCGCCCATGTTGAACGTGGGGGTGATGATGGACACAAGCGGAGCCGACGCTTGATCGCTGGCGGCTGACGGCATGTGCGCATCCTACGGAGACCCCACCAGGTGCAGGGTCACCCAGCCTCGGCGCTCACCCGTCGGCGGCGATGTCGTACCAGCCAGCTCCGGCCCTCGCGAACCATGGGCGCGTGGCGGGTCATAGCCACCTTCAGGCTGACGGGAACCAGCCCAAACGGGCGCGTCATCAGCACGCGGGCAACCCATCCGGGGTCGTCGTCGAATCGCAGCGACACGAGATCGCGCACTGAGAGGAGCGCTTGGGCACCTGGGCTCCGTCCAAAGGCGCGGTCGCGAGCCGTGACATGCTCCTCGCGCGAGCGCGACCTCGCGGGCTCGGAGGCGTCGCGCCAAGCCCCGGCCACGTTGACCGAGAGGATGCGCCGAACGAGTAGGTCCCGCTGCCGAACGTCGAGACGGTCGACCCATGGCGCCTCCAGCAGGAGACGGACTGCCGCGAACCGCTCGTTCGGCGGCAGCGGTGCCGTGCTCGCCCGCTCCACCGCGTCGTCGAGCACGAGGTACACGGCGTCCAGGGCCACCGACGTTGGGGCGATTGCGTACAGGTGTGCCATGACGACCAGGTCCTCCGACGTCCGAATCCCGTCTGGATAGCGGATGCCAGAGGATGTCAGAACGCGACGGCGAATGAGCGCGGGAACGTGCGATCGCATGAACAGGTCATGGTCGACGATGTCGAGCACACGGGCGCGCCGGGACCACACCAGCGGCGTGCCCACGTACCGGCGGGAGACCCAGAGCGATGGGAGCACCACATCGGTCGCGGTGGCCTCCGCCGCGTCGTGCAGTCGCCGCAGGCACCTCGGTGCCAGCCGATCATCAGAGTCGAGGAAGAACACGAACGGCGCCGAGGCCGCCCCCAACCCCGTGTTCCGGGGACCGCTGGGGCTGGCCACACCATCGTCGCACCGCAGCACCGTCGCCGACTCCTCGAGACGCACCCGCGCTGCCTCGTCCAGGTCGAGGTTGTGCAGCACGACCAGCACACGGGTGGCGATCCCCTGAACCGAGGACTGTGCGGACGCCACAGCGACGTCAACTGCCCGATCGGTTCGGTGCACCGGAACGATGACGTCGATGACGGGTTCAGTCATGAATTCGGCGAACTCCACGCATCGTAGAGATCCTCCAGAACGGCGGCTTGGCGGGCGAGGTCGAAGCGCTCGACCACCCACGGTCGCGCCGCTGCACTCAGCCGTGCGTGGAGCCCATCCTCGAGCAAGCACCGACGAAGGGCGTCGGACACGGCGACCGGATCGGCTTCCGGAACCAGCAGTCCGGTGCGGCCGTCATCGACGGCATCTACCATGCCGCCGGACGAGCTCGCCACCACCGGCAGGCCGGTGGCCTGCGCCTCGGCCAGGACCATGCCGAAGCCCTCCCGATCGCCGTTCGGAGCCGTTCGACTGGGGTTGCACTGCACCGCGGCACGCTGCATCGCCGCCCGCACCTCCTCGCGCGGCTGGGCGCCCCGCAGCCGCACATCGAGCCGCTCCCGAGCAACGAATCGTTCGACATCGGCGCGCACCGGGCCGTCACCGATGATCTCGACCGGTGGCGCGATCCCGTCGGCCCGCAGTCGAGCCACGGCCTCGAGCAGATCGAACACTCCCTTCTTCTCGACGAGTCGACCGACGAAGAGGATGCCCCGACGCTCCGCTCCGGGCTCCGGCGGGGTGAAGTAGGAGGTGTCGACCCCGGTGTGATGGACCACGACCCGGTCGGCCGGCGCGCCGAATCGCAGGAGCTGGTCCCGAATGAAGTGAGAGACCGCGACGAAGTGGACCGGCCGGCGCACGAGCCGCCTGCGCAGAACGCCGTGCAACCACTGCTCGGGACGGAGGGTTCTTGGCGGCCGCCCGTACCAGGTGGCGTCGAACCCGTGGGCGGTCACGACCAGCGGGCACGGAGGGGCAGGAAGGGTGGCGACTACGTCGAAGCCGCCCGTCAGGAAGTGCGCGTGGATCAGCTCGGGGTGGGTTCGAGCGACGACCTCACGCAGCAGCGGCGCCCGGCGTGTCACCTGCCCCATCATTCGTGGAATGGGTGAGGTGGGTCCGGAGGTCTCCCGCATCTCCGGTGCCAGCAGATCGTCGACGACGAGCCCACCGGGGAGGCGCTCGCGGCCAACCAGCTCCGGATGCCACCGCCTGAGGCTCCTCGCCTGGTCGGCAACGAACGTCAGGGACAGTGGAAGCACCCGAGGCACATAGACGAGGACCCGTCTCATCCGGAGCGGTGGACGGCTTCCCGCGCGACCCCCGAAAGCCAGGCCCCTGCCACCACCGTCATCGCGACCGCAGAAAGGGCGTGGGCCGCCGGTCCACCCCCAGGAGCCTCTGAACCTGTGGACTCGACGACCGCGAGGCTCGCGACGGCGACGACAACAGCTGGGAGGCGGGTCCGGCTGCTCCGCAAGGCAGCCAGGCCCAGGGGAACGCTGACCGCCGGCAACGCGAGGAGCAGGCGCTGGCGCGCGTTCGGTCGGTCGCCGGCGGTTCGCCAATAGACGACCTTGGCTCGGCCAAATCGGAGGTACTGGCGCCACAGCTCCGGGAAGGTCCTGCGGGGCACGTAGCCTGACCGGAGCGACGCCTCGAACCACACCTGACCGAGCCGGGACATGCGGCGGTTGAGGTCGAAGTCCTGATTGGACGCGAGCCTCTCGTCCCAGCCTCCAACCCGCTCCAGATCGTCCCGACGGAACGCGCCGAGGTAGACCGTGTCCGACACGCCGCTCGTGGTGGAGCGGCGGTAGGGAGACCCGCCCATCGACCAGCGGTTGTTGAGGGCTCGGGCGATGCCGATCGCTCGGGCGGTCGCATCACGGGCGATCGCCGCTTGGGCGCCACCAACCACGGCTATCTCGGGGTGAGCCGTGAGCACCTCGACGCAGGTACGGACGTAGTGCGGTTCGATCCGCGTTCGCGCGTCCACCCGACAGACGATCTCGCCCGTTGCGTGTGACAGGCCCAGGTTGAGGTTGCTCGACGCAGTCAGACCTTCGTTCGCCAGCACGGCCGAAGACGCGAACCCCCATCGCCCCAGCTGTCGGCGGGCGAGATCAGCGGTCCCGTCGGATGAGCAACCGTCGACGACGATCACCTCCATCCGGTTGACAGGGTGGTCCTGGGCCGCGATCGACTCGAGGCACCCCTCGATGTCCGCGACCTCGTCGCGTGTGGGGACGATGATCGTGACCACCGGAACGATCATCGTCCGGCACCCTTGCCGCCGAGCACCGACCGGATCGTGCGCCCGATGATGCGTGCGTCAGTTCGCACGCTCTGGTGGCGGAGGTACCAGAACTCGTACTGGAGCTTCTCCAGCGCGTCGCTCTCGCTACCCGCGTACCCGTACTTCACCTGCGCCCACCCCGTGAGGCCGGGGCGCACCAGGTGGCGCAGCGGGTAGAAGGGCAGCTTCTCTGACAGCTCCATCACGTAGTGGGGCTGCTCGGGGCGAGGGCCGACCACGCCGAGGTCGCCCCGCAGGATGTTCACCACCTGGGGGAGCTCGTCCACGTGCGTGCGCCGCAAGAACCCGCCGAAGCTCGTGATGCGCGGATCGATTTCGCTCGTCCACTCGTTGGCGAGCTCCCCGGTGGCCTGGGGTGCCATCGTGCGGAACTTGAGGATTGAGAAGGACGCGCCGGACTTGCCGATTCTGTCTTGGCGGTAGAGCAGCGGTCCGCGGTTGCCCAGGACGTTGCCGATCCAAACGATCGGAACGATCATCACAAGGGCCACCACCCCGACGAGGGCCAGCGGGATGTCGACGAGGCGCTTGGCCCGCCCGTAGCCGGCTCGGTGCACCTCCCCGATGTCGAACAGCATCGACGCCCGCTCGAGCTCGGAGATGGGGAGCTTCCCGAGCCACTCCTCGTAGAACATCGTGAGTGACCGCACCCGGACGCCCTGTCCGTGCAGCACGGCGGCTTGGGCCACCACGCCTGGGAGGTCCTGGGCATCGCGGTTGAGCACGAGAACCGTCGGGTGTTCCGCCAGCAGGAGGGTTGCGAGGGGGCCGGTGGCGCCAGTCCCGCTGGTCGCCGCTTCCGGCGACAGGCTGGCCACGATCGACGCAGGTCGCTCCGGAAAGGCGTGCAGCTCCAGGTCCAGCGCGGCGACCTCGTCGGCTCCGGCCACCACCACCACGCGGTCACGGGCCTCGGCTCGGGAACGGCCACCGACCGCCATCCCCACGCAGATCCGGTACCAGTCCGGCAGGAGCAGGGCCGACCCGAACACGACGAACCGCGGCAGCAGGGCGTCGCCCACGAACAGCTGGACCAGCGAGATGGCCGCCGCCCCAAGGAACGCGGCGCCGACCGCTGAGCCCAGTGCGGCCTTACGGGAGCGAGGCACATCGGGCAAGCCGAAGCCGTAGGCGAAGGCGCACAGGAGACCTATGTAGGTGATCGTCCAGCCAAACCGGCTCGTGCCGGTGAAGGAGTAGTCGTTGAGGAGCCCGGCATGGATGAGGGCCAGGCCGAAGACGACCAATAGCACGCCGGCGTACATCACCGGCCGCGCGGCGCGTCTCATGAGGCCTCCTGCCGATCCATCGGCTCAAGCATCGACGCCGGAGGACGCCGACTCAAGGATGCCCCTCCCGCATCGAGGCCGAGCCTCCCTCGCAGACCTCGCGCCCCGTCGATCAAGCACCCCGCGCCAACAAGGGCTTCAGGAACTGGCCGGTCCAGCTCTCCGGCACCTCGGCGACATCCTCGGGCGTGCCTTCGCACACGACGGTGCCTCCACCGTTTCCGCCCTCGGGTCCGAGGTCGATGAGCCAATCGGCCGTCTTGATGACATCGAGGTTGTGTTCGATCACAAGCACGGTGTTGCCCTGATCGACGAGGCGACTGAGCACCGTGAGGAGCTTGCGGATGTCCTCGAAGTGCAGGCCGGTAGTCGGCTCGTCGAGGATGTAGATGGTGTGACCGGTCGAGCGCTTGGCCAGCTCGGAGGCAAGCTTCACCCGCTGCGCCTCCCCGCCCGACAGCGTCGTCGCCGGCTGACCAAGACGCACATAGCCGAGGCCGACGTCAACGAGGGTCTGCATGTGCCGGGCGATTGCCGGTTGGTTGCCGAAGAACTCGAGCGCCTCCTCACACGACAGGTCGAGCACATCGCTGACGTTACGATCCTTGAACGTGATGTCGAGAGTGTCGCGGTTGTAGCGCTTCCCCTTGCAGACCTCGCAGGGCACATACACGTCGGGCAGGAAGTGCATCTCGATCTTGATAGTGCCATCGCCCGAACATGAATCGCAGCGCCCTCCCGCCACATTGAAGCTGAAGCGGCCCGGGAGGTAGCCGCGGACCTTTGCCTCCTGCGTGGCGGCGAAGAGCTTGCGGACGTGGTCCCAGACTCCGGTGTAGGTAGCCGGGTTCGAGCGGGGCGTCCGGCCGATGGGGCTCTGGTCGATGTTGATCACCTTGTCGAGGTGATCGAGGCCCGTCACCGTCTTGTGCATGCCCGGTGGTGTCTTGGAGCTGTAGATCCGCTGCATGAGCGCCCGGTAGAGGATGTCGTTGACCAACGTGGACTTCCCCGAGCCTGATACGCCCGTAACCGCCACGAGCACTCCGAGCGGGATCTCGACGGTGAGGTTCTGCAGGTTGTGCTCCCGCGCGCCCTTCACTACGAGGCGGTCCTTCCCCGGCTCTCGACGCTTCTCGGGGATGGGGATGAATCGCTTGCCGGCGAGGTACTGGCCGGTGACGGACACCTTGTTCTTCAGGAGTGCCTTGACGGTTCCCGAGTGGACCACCTCCCCGCCGTGCTCCCCGGCACCCGGGCCGATGTCGACCACATGGTCTGCGACCGAAATCGTGTCCTCGTCGTGCTCGACCACGATGACTGTGTTGCCGAGGTCGCGGAGACGAACCAAGGTCTCGATGAGCCGGTGGTTGTCACGCTGGTGGAGGCCGATCGATGGCTCATCGAGCACATAGAGCACGCCCACGAGGCCGGAACCGATCTGAGAGGCCAACCGGATGCGTTGAGCTTCGCCACCGGCCAGCGTCGCAGCAGAACGAGACAACGAGAGGTAGTCGAGCCCGACGTCCAGGAGGAAGCCCATGCGGGCGTTGACCTCTTTGACCACGCGCTCGGCGATGATGCGGTCGCGCTCGGACAAGGTGAGGCCTGCGAGAGTCTTCGCGGCGTCGCCGATCGACATCGAACAGATCTCGGCGATGGAGTGCCCGTCGATCGTCACAGAGAGCGGCAACGGGCCGAGCCGGGCGCCAGCGCAGATCGGGCAGGGCACCTCGCGCATGTAGCCCTCGATCTGCTCGCGCTGCGTGTCACTTTCGCTTTCGATGTGACGCCGCTGCAGATACGGAACGATCCCTTCGAAGTTCGCGGTGTAGGCACGGGTGCGGCCGTAGCGGTTCTTGTACCGCACCTGCACCTTGCCCACGCCGGTTCCGTAGAGAAAGGCCTGCTGGTGCTTCTTGGTGAGCTTGGCCCACGGGGCTCCTGCGTCAGCACCAAGCTCCTCCGCGACCGATTCGAGGAGACGTTTGAAGTACTGGCTGTGACCGCCCGCCCAAGGCGATATTGCGCCCTCGTCGATCGACAGATCTGAGTTCGGAACGATGAGCTCAGGGTCCACCTCGAAGCGCGTGCCCAGACCGTCACAGGTGGCGCAGGCACCGTAAGGCGAGTTGAACGAGAAGTTCCGAGGTGCCAGCTCCTCGAACGAGCCGTGCCCGTTCGGACAGGCGAGGTGCTGGGAGAACGTCAGCGTGTCGTCGGCCTCACCGTCTTCCGCTCCGCCGACCGCCTCTCCGTCGCGGCGCACCATCTGGACCTCAGCGACGCCGTCGGCCAGCTTGAGCGCCGTCTCGAGTGAGTCGGTCAAGCGACGCTCGAGGCCGTCCTTCACGACGAGGCGGTCCACGATCACCTCGATCGTGTGCTGCTCGTAGCGCGCCAGGTCAACCTTGTCGGTCAGCTCGTGCAGCTCACCATCGATCCGCGCCCGGGCGTAACCCTGCCCGGCCAGATCAGCGAGCAGGGTCTCGTAGGTTCCCTTTCGGCCCCGGACGACGGGCGCCAGGACCTGGAACCGTGTCCCCGTCGGGAGCTCAAGGATGCGGTCCACGATCTGCTGCGGAGTCTGACGCGTGATCTGCGCCCCACACTCAGGGCAGTGCGGGACACCGATGCGGGCATAGAGCAACCTCAGGTAGTCGTACACCTCGGTGATCGTGCCGACGGTGGAGCGCGGATTTCTTGACGCCGACTTCTGGTCGATGGAGATCGCCGGCGACAGGCCCTCGATGAAGTCGACATCAGGTTTGTCCATCTGCCCAAGGAACTGGCGTGCGTACGAGGACAGGGACTCGACGTACCGTCGCTGGCCCTCGGCATAGATGGTGTCGAACGCGAGCGACGACTTTCCCGACCCTGACAGCCCCGTGAAGACGATCAGCTTGTTGCGTGGGAGGTCGACCGCGATGTTCTTGAGATTGTGCTCACGAGCGCCACGCACGACCAGGGAATCAGACACAGCCTGGAGGTTAGCGGGTGCACCGATGAGACGAACGCATGTTCGTGGTAGCGGTGCACCTTCGCCGGCTGATCCGAGACAGGCGCAGTCCGCTCACAGCAGCTCGACGATGACGACGACAAACGGTCCGATTCTGGACGGTCCTCGAACGACCCGGTGCGGACCGAGACGACGGAGATCCTCATCGAGGCGTACCGACACGAGCGTGACCCGTCGCGGCGACAACATGTCCGCAGCGACGGCGCGAACCTGCCGATCAACCCCTGGCTCAACGTCGTCCTCGAGCAGTGACCCGATGAGCACCCAACGATGCTGGTCGTAGCGCCGCCAGTCCAACCGAGGTGCCGCGAACTGGCTCGTGATCAGCACGGGGCGCACATCCGTGGGGGCGGAGGCCAATCGCGCGGGCACTGAGTAGGCCGAGATGTCTCGCAAGGTCTCATCCGTGTAGTGATCGATGTCGTGCAGTGCAACGAGGGCCATCACCGAGAGCCCTCCAGTGAAGATTGCAAGGCCCGTGACCGTCCAACGTCGCTCGCGCTCCGAGAGTCGGGCGCTAGCCAGGACGCTCACCGCCACGGCCGCGGCGCCCGGGAGCAGCACCGCAAAGTATCGGCCCCCCCACTCGACGTACCCGCCCCCGTCGTACTGCAGCGCGACAATCCCCGTCGCGCCGAGCAGGAGCGCCGCAGTCAGGGCCCGCGTCCTGGCATCAAGGACTACTCGCCCTGGCCCGAGCAGCGACGCGAGTACGAGGAACGGGCAGGCCATCAGAAGGCCGGGCACCAATGCACCGCGCTCGGCCACTCCCCAGCCCACCGCGCTGATTCCCGCCGCCACACCAACGGTCCACGTCAGGTGCCGACCTGACCGCATCCGAATCATCACGACCAGCGTGGCGAGGAGGAACAGCGAGAGCGCAAGAAGCGGCGCATAGCGACCCGTACCCGGGTTCAACAGACTCGCCTCGACGCCCGACCAGCGGTCGCGCAGCCACCCGCTGCCATCGGTCTGCACCGATCGTGTCGGTCCGCCAACGCCGCCGGCGACTGTGCCGATATTTCGACGCCATGCCATCTCGATGATCAGGCCCGCTCCCGCCGCCCCGACCAGGACTGCGGCGGTTGCAACCTCCGCCACCCGACGCGAACGAATGGCGGCACAGACCATCACCGCTCCCGCGGCCAGAGCGACAAGGACGACCTCGGCGCGGAGCAGCACGCCCAGCAGGATGAGAATCCACACCCCCACGAGTCGGGCCGCTCGACCGCCCAGCGACCGTACGCCGCTCGTGTCCCAAACCAGCACCGCTGCCCATGCGACACATGCGGCGCCCAACGTGTGCGCGATGAGGACGTAGCCATCGAAGAGCAACGGGGTGCCTAGGCCCACGCCCCAGAGCCCAACCACACTCAGGTGGTCGCCAGCGGCTCGTCGCGTGAGGTGACCGGCTCCCACCGCCGCCAGCACCAACCCCGCGAGCGAGGACAACACCATCCCCAGCTCACCCGCAACCCGAAACAGCGCGGCCAACAACACTGCGTACATGGGGTGGCGAGCGAAGGGGGCCCACCCGGCGTCGGTCTCGGAAGCCTTGGTGAGGGGGAAGTGCAGATCCTCGTACGGGATGGAGGCAATCGGTGGCGGCAGCGACCACCCGTCCCCGCCAGCGAGGGCCTTGGCCTGGATGGCCGCGCCCCCGTCGTCAACCGAGACTGACCCGTACGGGCCTACCAGGGGAAGCAGCAGCAACAACACGACCCCGAGCAGTGCGCCGTGAAGCCACAGGTTCTGGTTGCTCCCTCTTCGCCCCACCATCACCCCGCAATCACCCTGCCATCACCCTGCGAGTCTGGCAGTCGCGCTCCGTTCGTCGATGCCAAGCGACCTGGGTTGACGCTCAGCTCGCTTCGCTACCTGCGTCGAGTGCCGCAACGCCTACGGTTCACTGATGCCAGGAAGCGGCGCCGATAGCCCACGTGACGCTGAGGGCCGACGTTGGGTGGCGCGCCATCGTGTCCAGATCGGACTCATCGTGCTGGTCCTGGTGACCAGTGTTCCGATCGTGCAACCGCATGGAGCCCAGCAGCTATCGCGAATGGCCCTGACCGCCGCCATGTGGGATGACGGCAGCGTCCAGATCGATGGTTACCCGCTCGGGACCGATCAGGCAGAACGCGATGGCCATGTGTACTCAGACAAGGCACCGGGGCAGCCGCTGTTCGCGATCCCTGCCTACGCGGCATATCGAGCACTAGGTGGTGAATCGGCCCGACACTTCCGCCAGGTCGACAACTTGGGCCTGTGGACCGTCACTCTGTGGTGCTGCGTCCTTCCTGCAGCGCTTCTCATACTGCTGATCGCGAGAGCGGCCGCGCGAGTCGACTCCCGGGCATCCGCTCCAGTCGCCGTGGCGCTGGTGTTCGGCACGATGATCCTTCCCTTCTCGACGGTGCTGTTCGGGAACATCCTCGCGGCCACGCTCGCATTCGCGGCTTGGCTGCTGGTCACGGATCCGGTCCCGACTCGAGGCCGGTTGGCGATGAGCGGGCTGCTTGTCGGGTTCGCCGTTCTCACGGAGTACACGCTTGCCCTAGTCGCAGGCGCCCTGCTGGTACACGTGATCGTCTGGCATCGCCGGCGCGCCGTCGCGTTCGTTGCGGGCGCGGCCCCCGCGGTAGTGGCACTTCTGACCTATCAGTGGCTCGCCTTCGGCGCGCCGCTGAACTTCTCCTACAGCCACTCGACATTCGGTGCGCGGACTCGTGAGCTGGGCGTGGAAGCGCTTCACCCGAGTCTGATCAGCAACACCGTCAAGACCCTCGTCGGAGAACGCGGGCTGTTCGTCGTCAACCCCGTGACCGCCCTGGCCATAGTCGGCCTTGCCCTCCTTCTGCGAAGCAGCGCGGGCATCGTCCGCTCCAGCTATGTGGTCGCCGCGGTCAGTATCGCTTCCGGGCTAGCGGTGCAGTTCAACTGGAGCAATCCCACCGGTGGGGACTCGCCGGGGCCTCGCTACACCGTGGCCACGCTCGCGTTCCTTGCGCCAGGACTGGCCGAAGCCTGGCGACGATGGCCGCGAGCGTCGCTCGGTACGGCGATGTTCGGTTCGGTGGTGATGCTGGTCGCGACTTGGACGAATCCGTTGGAGGCCCAGCGCTCGATCGGCGCGCTGAGCATCTGGATGGGTCGGGTGTTCGACGGCGAGTGGACCGGGTCGCTCTACGCGATGGCCGGCGGGCCGTCGTGGGGTGTCTTGCTCCCCGTCGGGTTCGCCATCGCCGCGTGCGCGGCGGCGCTGCTAGTCAATCGACCTGCTCAGCGAGGGAGCTCGTAGACGACCACACCGAGGTCATCTCCCAGGAAGTCGATGCGCAGCCGCTCTGCCTCCACCCAACCCGCTGGGACTGCCGTCGGTGGAGGCGCCGGCGCACCGGGCTCGACCACCGCAACCCGTCGCGCACCTGAGCGTTCAGCGACGTCCACGGCGATGGCGTAGGTCTCATCGCCTGACGCGGTGAGCCATTGCTCGTCCAACACCGACGCGCCGGTCTCGCGCAACAGGAAGGCATCTCGCACAATGAGGACCTCAGCGTCAACCGATGCCAGGTCGCGCGCTACGTCGTCGATCCCGCGCGTACGGACCCCGGTCCAGCCAAGTCCGAGGACCGTTATGCCGAGCGACAGCACGACCAGGGCCCGGCCGACCTCTCCGTCGCGCCCGGCTGGTCTCGTGATTGTGAGGACACCCAGCATCATGCTGGAGGCGAGCACATACCGACCCCCCCACTGCGCTCCGGCGCCGCCTACGTACTGGAACGCCCAGACGAGCGGGAGCGCGCCAAGCGCGATGCCGAGCAGAACACCGCGGGTGCCTTCGGCCGGTACCAGGAGGGCACCGATGGCGACGGGGAACGCGATGAACAGGCCCGGAATGAACGAGAGATCGGCCAGAACGCTCACGAGGTACACAACTCCGACCAGGACGAAACAAGTCCGGAAGAGCGCCGAGTCGCCTCGACGGCTCGCTCTCCACCCAACAAGCATCGCCGCCATGAGGGCTACACCAAGGAGCCATGAGGCGGATTCGGTGCCCTTGAGCCCGACCGTCGTCACCAGTCCCTCGCTGACTCTGGCACTCGCTCGTGACCCCGCGAACTTCGTAGCACTCTCTGCCGCTTGCACCGCACGGACACCGCGCGACGCTCCTCCCACGGCAAGCTCCAGTCCGCGGTTCATCACCCACACCGGCAGGAAGCCCACCAACGAAGCAACGCCGGAGACGACCGCGACCCCCGGCCGTCGATCCCGTACCAGGGTGACCAAGCTCGCGACACCCACCGCAACCAACGCGTAGACGATCGCCTCGGAGCGCAGCGACGCGGCAGCACCCAGCAACGCGCCTGCAGCGAGCGGCCGCCAGCACCCGCGCCGTCCGGTAACGCCATCCATGAGCAGCGCCACCGAGGCGAGCATCAGCGCGACGCCAACGGAGTGCTCCCAGAAGTCCAGTGCGTACAGCGCGATTGGCGAGGTAAGTCCCACGACCCAGAACGATGACCATCCGTCGGGGTGACCAAGCCGTCGGGCCAGCGCTCGGGCCGCGAACGAGCACCCGAGCGCCCCAAGCATTGGCAGGAGCAACGCCCCCCTATACCCAGCCAGCCGATAGAGCGGAGCCGCCACCTCGAGAAGCGGAAGCGTCGTGACCGCCACCCATGACCCGTCCTGGGTGCGCTTCGACTGGTAGAGCGGATGGACCGCCCCCGCGGGATCCCACTCCTCGGCCCAGTACCCGACGTCCGGGCTCAGGGACCCTGACCGTGCCATCGCCTCGAGCGTGGCCACTTTGGCACCCGTGTCTGTTCCCAGGTACCCCCGCGGATCCATCATCAACGCCAGCACCACGTACACCGCCAGCAACGCTGCGGCCGCGACCACGGGCCGCCGCAAGTGAGCCCTCAGCCACTCGTAGCGCTCGATGCCCACGGCAGTGGAGTCTGCCAGTGACAGACGAGCCGAGCGATCACCCCACGTCGCGCAGCTCGCGCTTCAGGTCCTTGATCTCGTCGCGCAGACGGGCGGCGTACTCGAAGCGCAGCTCCGTTGAGGCCTCGTGCATCTCCTCCTCCAGGGTGAGGATGAGCCGCCGGAGCTCGTCCCCGGCCAGGTTGCCCAGCTCTGCGTGGAGCTTGTCGCGGCTTCGATCACGCTGATCGCGGCCAGGCACCGGGGCCTTCTCTGCAGGGCGAAGCATGGCAAGGATGTCCGTGACCGCCTTGCGGATCGTCTCCGGGTTGATGCCGTGCTCCTCGTTGTACTCGAGCTGGAGCTTGCGACGACGCTGCGTCTCGGAGATAGCTCGGCGCATCGAGTCGGTGACCGTGTCCGCGTACATGATCACCTGACCGTCGACGTTGCGCGCCGCCCGTCCCATGGTCTGGATGAGGGACGTCTCCGACCGAAGGAAGCCCTCCTTGTCGGCGTCGAGGATGGCGACGAGCGACACCTCCGGAAGATCGAGCCCCTCGCGAAGCAGATTGATGCCGACCAGCACGTCGTACTCGCCGAGGCGAAGGTCGCGCAGGATCTCGATGCGTTGGATCGTGTCGACGTTGGAGTGCAGATACCTGACCCGAAGACCCTGCTCGAGCAGGTAGTTAGAGAGATCCTCAGCCATCTTCTTCGTGAGCGTGGTGACCAGCACCCGCGCGCCGTCGGTGATCCGACCGTTGATCTGCTCGATCAGATCGTCGATCTGACCCTTCGTGGGCTTCACGATCACCTCAGGGTCGACCAGCCCCGTTGGGCGCACGATCTGGCTGGCCACCTGTTGGCTCACCTCGCGCTCGAAGGGGCCCGGCGTGGCCGACACGAAGATCGCCTGATTGAGGCGCTCCATCACCTCCTCGAACCGCAGCGGTCGGTTGTCAGCCGCGGAGGGCAGGCGAAAGCCGTGCTCGATGAGCTGCAGCTTCCGCGAGCGGTCGCCCTCGAACTGGCCGTGGAGCTGCGGAACCGCGACGTGGCTCTCGTCGATCACCATCAAGAAATCGTCGGGGAAGAAGTCGATGAGCGTGCTCGGCGCTTCGCCCGGGCCGCGCCCATCAATCGGAGCGGAGTAGTTCTCGATGCCGTTGCAGTAGCCGACCTCCTGCATCATCTCGAGGTCGTACTGGGTGCGCATGCGCAGACGCTGCGCCTCGAGGAGCTTGCCCTCTTTCTCGAAGGTAGCCAACCGCTCCTGCAGCTCGATCTCGATGCGCTCGACCGCCTTGCGCATCCGCTCCTCACCTGCCACGTAGTGCGTCGCCGGATACAGCACGAGATCGTCGAGAACGGTGACCTGCTCCCCCGTGATCGGATCGACCACCTGAATGCGCTCCACCTCGTCGCCGAAGAGCTCGATGCGCACCGCGGCTTCGTCGTAGGCGGGGTGCACCTCGATCGTGTCGCCCCGCACCCGGAACTTGCCCCGGACGAGGTTCATGTCATTGCGCTCGTAGCGCATGTCGACGAGCTTGCGCAGCACTCCACGCTGGTCGATCTGCTCCCCCACCTGCAGGTGGAGCAGGTTCTCCCGGTACTCGTCGGGCGAGCCGAGGCCATAGATGCACGACACCGACGCCACCACGATCACGTCGCGTCGGGTGAGCAGCGCCGAGGTCGCCGCATGGCGCAGCCGGTCGATCTCGTCGTTGACCGAGCTGTCCTTCTCGATGTAGGTATCACTCGACGCGATGTAGGCCTCGGGTTGGTAGTAGTCGTAGTACGAGACGAAGTACTCGACTCGGTTCTCCGGGAAGAACTCGCGGAACTCATTGGCGAGCTGCGCCGCCAGGCTCTTGTTGGGGGCCAGGACCAGGGTGGGGCGCTGGACCTGCTCGATCGTCCAGCCGATCGTGGCGCTCTTGCCCGAACCGGTGATCCCCAACAGGGTCTGGAAGCGATCCCCACGCTCGATCCCGTCGACGAGGGTCGCGACGGCCGCAGGCTGGTCACCAGCGGGCTCGAAGTCGGACACCATCCGAAAGGGGGGCACCCGCCGATGCTACCGACGCGCTGCGACAGTCGGTCCTACCGAGCCGGCCCGAAGGCGACGAGACACCGCTCCGGATCTTGCAGGTCGATGGCCCGGAACAGCTGGAGCTTCTCGCGCCACTCCGGGACCGGTTCCACGAGCTCTGGACGATCGCGGGCCTCCTGGAGAGCCACCACCTGTGAGCCCCGCTGGTAGGTGATGCGGGTCCGTGGGTGCTCCGCGAGGTAGTCCCGCAGCTGTCGCCAGGTGAGGCCGTAGTCGGTGGCGGCATAGCGGGCGAGGGCCGCGGAGTTCGTGTCGAGGATCCTCACCGGGTCGACCTGCTCATCGGTGAGCGGGAGTGTGCGCCGCACGATCAGGTGGTTCGTCTCCCCATCCACCGTGCGCAGGTTGGCGTACATGTTCCAGCCGTACCCGGTCTTCAGCTCGAGATAGGGGGTGAGCCCATTGGCGACGACGAGGAGCGGAACGATCACGAACAGCGCATGATGCGGACGAAGGCAGTGCGGTGACGGGTCGCGGTGCTGACGCAAGAAGGCCAGGGAGGTCCCGATGACCGCCACCGCGTAGAGCTGCCAGGGCCACCACCCGACATCGACGCCCAGGGCGGGCGTGAGGACGTCGACCGCAACGAGCAGTCCCACCGTGACCGGCACACCGACGAGAATGAGCTGCACCCGTCCAGGCAGTGCCTCGCTGCGCAGCGCGAGCCGAGCCTGCATCGAACCCACACGTTCGGCGACCCACGTGCCAGCAGTCGGCGGCAGAAAGAGCACGAACAGCGCGAAGAGGACCGCCGAGAAGTCGAAGAACTGGTGGGTCTGGTCGAGCGCGAGCACGGCGTGGAAGCACAGCCCCACCACGACGCCAACGGCACGAGTCCGGCGCATGAGGAGGAGCACCGGGATCGACAGCTCCACCACCAGGGTCACCACGATGACGACCCATGCCAGCGGCGAACTCGACGCGAGGTGCACTCCCGAGAGCCCGATCGATTCGGTCGACTCGTTGAAGTAGAAGACGGCGCAGCTCACGGCGCGGTCGAGGAACGCTGTGTTCAGCTTCGCAAACGCCGCGAACCCGTAGAAGATCAGCACGCAGAGCCGGGCGGCGGGGAAGAGGCGATCGGCCAGGTCGGTGCGATCGGTGACTCGTCGTCGAAGTGCGCCGACGACGATCGCCATGACGATGACGAGGTTGACGCCGCCGGCCAGCAGCCAGTGGTTCCCCAGGAGAGGAGCCTCCTCCCACACGGTCAGCAGCCCCGCCGCCGCGAGCACTCCCAGCGGCAGCGGCGCGCCCGGCCGGATGAGCACGAGCCCCACCCCGATGCAGAGCAGCGCCTGCGCCCAGGCGGGAGCGAGCACGGTGTTGCCGAGCAGATGCCACACGGCCGCGAGGGCCCAGAGCACCGAGAACAACCCGAGCAGGTCAGCCTGTGCCGAACGGCCCTCCGGGCGTTCTCGGATCGCCACTAGCGGGGATCTGCCGTCCCGGCGAGCGCGACGATCTGCGGCCACGCAGCCATCACCGCGGCCTCGAGGTCCTCGATGCTCCCGGAGTTGTCGATCACGATGTCGGCTCTGGCCAGGCGATCGGCCCGGGAGGCCTGCGCGGCCATGCGGGCCCGGACGTCGTCCTCTCGCATGCCCCGCCGCTCGACAAGCCGGCGAACGGCGATCTCCGGATCGAGATCGACCACCACAAGACCGCTCATGTCATCGCGGCCGGACTCCACCAGCAGGGGCACGTCGAGGATCACGAGGTGATCCGTGGCCGCCTCCTGCTCGATGCGCCGTGCGATCTCGGCCCCGACTGGGGGGTGCACGATTCGCCCCAGATCGGCGAGCGCGGCGGCATCGCTGAACACGATCGTCGCCACAGCCTGGCGATCCAGTGCGCCATCGGGGGCGACGATGACCTCACCGAAGCGATCGACCATCTGCTCGAACACCGGCGTGCCGGGCTTCTGGAGGTCCCGAGTGATGCCGTCCGCGTCGATGACGACCGCCCCGAGCCGGGCCAGGAGCGCCGACACGGTCGACTTCCCGGACCCGATCCCGCCAGTGAGACCGATGAGCTGCACGAGGGCGAAGCCTAGGTGCCGCGCCGGTTGGGACGGGGCGGGCACGATCCCACCTTCAGGCCGGCGAACCAGATGCCGACAACTCGCCTGCGTCGTCCCCGAACCTCACGACTCCCAGAGGTACGCTCGCCCTGATCCACCGACAGGACAGCTTGCTGCCGAAACGCGCCCCGCGGGTGCGTCAACCCATGGAGGCCCCGTGCGCCGTCCCCCCAACCTGCTTGTGCTCCTGGGAGTCGCCTTCTTCGTCGTCGGGACGCTCAGCGTGTACGTGCTGACCAACGACAGCGACGGTACGAGCGACGGACCGGCGGGGCCCGTCCCGGTGGTGGTCGGTACGCAGGACATCGCCGCGGGGAGCCTCGCCGACGAGCTGATCGCCTCCGGACGGCTGGTGACCATCGAGGTGCCGGCCAACCAGCTGACCCCAGGGGCTGTCCAGAGCCTCAACCAGCTCGCCGGTGCCGAGTTCCTCCAAGGGTTCGCCAAGGATCAGCAGATCAACTCGACCGGTCTCCGGTTGAAGAACCCGTCGATCATCGTCCCCGCTGGCTTCCAGGCCGTAGCGGTGCAGATCGACTTCGTCCCGGCGGCGGCGGGCTATGTCACCCCCGGCGACCGGATCAACCTGTACGGCGTCTACGCAACCCCGACCGGCAACCGACCAACCCCCCGAGTCGAGCTCCTGCTCACCAACGTCGAGGTGCTGGACGTCGACCTGACGATCCCCGCCCGTGACACCACCGCAACGGGGGACGGCGCCCAGCGGGCCAGCGGTTCGACGGTCACCTACCTCCTCGCGCTGCGCACCCTCGACGCCGAGAAGGTGATCTACACGACCGAGTTCGCCCGCTTCTACGCGTCCCTCACCGCTGTGGATGCTCCCCCCTCCGGCCCGACACCAGGGCGGGATGCGGACAACGTGCTCGCCGAAGAGCCCAACGACGCGGCGAACCGATAGAGGGCTGCGTGGCCACCCGCAAGATCCTCGTCCTCGATCGTGCCGAAGCGCTCGCCGACCAGCTGCGCTCGGCACTTCGCGACCTCGACTCGGATGCCGAGGTCATCGCGTGCTCTCGTGTCGGCACGGTCGCGGAGGTGCTCGAGAACGACGGCCCATTCGACGTGCTCCTGGCCGGTCCCAGCCTCGGCACGCGGTCCGGCCTGGCCCGGCTCCGGTTGATCCACGAGGAGCTCCCGGACATGGCGCTCGCCTTGGCCTTCAGTCGCCGACCAGATGCCAGCCTTCGCGACATCGTGCGCACGGGTGCCATCGACCTGATCCAGCTTCCCGCTGACGACAAGGAGCTGGCGCTGGCGGTGGAGCGCGCCATCGAGCTCTCCGGCGCGAAGCAGGCGGCAACCGCCCCGTCGGCCGCGCCGGCAACCGTTGGGGGGCCAGCTGCCGCTACCGGGCCCGGGCTCGTCTACACCGTCTCCAGCGCTACGGGCGGGTGCGGCAAGACGTTCTACGCGACGAACCTCGCCTACTTCCTTCGGCGCTACACGCAGAAGCGGGTGTGCATCGTCGACCTCGACCTGCAGTTCGGTGAGGTGTCGACCGCGCTTCGGCTGCGCCCGAAGTACACGATCTTCGATGCCCTGCAGCGGGAGGACACCGACGAGGCCGACCTCCAAGCCCACATCGAGGAGTACTGCGTCACCCACGAGACGGGCGTCAGCATGCTGGCCGCGCCGCGGGAGCCGTCAGAGGCCGATCGCATCAGCCCTCCGGATGTCACCCGGATCTTGGAGGCGGTGCGCAACCGCTTCGACTACGTCATCGTCGATACGCCACCAGCGCTCGCGGAGACCGTTCTTGCGGCCTTCGACATGTCCGACATGCTCTACGTGATGGCCACCCTCGATCTGCCGAGCGTCCGGAACATGAGCGTCTTTCTCACCACGCTCGAACGGCTCAAGCTCCCGACGGACAACGTGCGTCTCATCCTCAACAAGGCGGAGACCGACGTCGGCATCGACATCGAGCAGGTGACCAAGCTCTTCCCACAGGGCTTCGAGTCGGTCTTGCCGTATGCGAAAGAGGTCAGCCGGTCGATCAACCTGGGGATGCCCGTGATGGCAGAGTCGCCCAACGCTGAGATCAGCAGCCTGATGGCAGGCGGGATGAAGCTTCTGCTCGGCGAGGGCCTCCAGGCCGAAGTCGAGCAGCAGACGGTGACAAAGAAGTCTGGCTTCTTCAGTCGCTGGACGTCGTGACCTCGACACGCCGAGGAGGCGCAGCATGAAGCTGTCGGAGAAGTTGGCCGCACTCGAGAAGGAAGAGACCTCCCGCAAGTCCTCGCCCGACGACGCCGCGCCGAGCCCCGGCGTGGCCAAGAAGGCGCGGCCCAAGGCCGCCCGGCGTACGGGCAACTGGGACGCCACCAAGAAGAAGGTCCGGGAGCTCGTCCTCAACGAGGTGGCCCCCAAGATGAAGGGGCTCACGCCCGAGCAGCTCGCCAACGAGGTGAAGGGGGCCCTCGACCGCATCCTTCAGCGTGAAGACGTCGCAGTCACCCCACTCGAACGACGTCGCTTCGTCCAGGAGATGATGGCCGACACGCTCGGCTACGGGCCGCTCGATCCGCTCCTCGTCGACGAGAGCGTCACCGAGGTGATGTGCAACGCGTACGACGACATCTGGGTCGAGCGCCGCGGGCGAGTCGAGCGCACCGATCTGTCGTTCAGCGACGACGGTCAATACCGCGCCGTGATCGACAAGATCGTCTCCGCGGTTGGTCGGCGCGTCGACGAAGCCTCACCGATGGTCGATGCCCGGCTGCCCGACGGCTCACGGGTCAATGCCATCATCCCGCCGCTCGCATTGAACGGAGCGGTCCTGACCATTCGAAAGTTCGCGCAGGAGCCCTACACGGCCAAGGACTTGATCAACTTCGGCACCTGGACCGTCGATCTCGTCACGGTCATGGAGGCCTGCGTCCAGGCCAAGCTCAACATCCTCGTGTCCGGTGGAACCGGCACGGGTAAGACGACCAATCTCAACGTGCTGTCAGCCTTCATCCCCGAGGGCGAGCGAGTGATCACGATCGAGGACTCCGCTGAGCTCCAGCTCCAGCAGCCCCATGTGATCAACCTCGAGACTCGTCCCATGAGCGCCGAGGGCACCGGGCAGGTCACCATCAGGGATCTCGTGAAGAACGCGCTGCGCATGCGACCCGACCGCATCATCGTCGGCGAGTGCCGCGCGGCCGAGGCGCTCGACATGCTCCAGGCCATGAACACCGGTCACGAGGGCTCGATGAGCACGGTGCACGCCAACTCGTCTCGAGATGCGATCAGTCGACTCGAGACGATGGTCCTGATGGCCGGGTTCGATCTCCCGGTGCGGGCGATCCGCGAACAGATCGCCAGCGCCATCGATCTCATCCTGCAGGTGTCGCGCATGCCCGACGGCCGCAGGGTGATCACTGCGGTAACCGAAGTCCAGGGTCTCGAGGGCGACATCATCCTCCTCCAGGACATCTTCAAGTACCGCGCACAGCCGGGGAAGTCGTCAGCGCCGACTGGTGAGCTCGTGCAGACCGGATTGCGTCCCAAGTTCATGGACACCCTGGCGGAGCGAAACATCGAAGTACCCGCGAACGCGTTCAGGGCCCCCGCCGCGGCGAGCAGCGGGAGCCGACTGACTGCATCTCGCGGCACCCGAAAGCCCCGTCCCGCCCCCCGTGCCGCCGAGAAGGACCGTCGCCGGTGAGCGTCGGACAGCTTGTCGCAACCGTTCTCGTCGGCGGCGGGATGGCGCTCGTCGTCGTGGGCCTGCTGAGCCGCGTCTACGAGCGAGAAGACGAGCTCGTCGAGATCCTCGACCTACCGTGGGGCGAACGAGATGTCGACCTCGCCGCCACCATCGAGCAGCACTCCAACGTCGTGGAGAGCACCATCGGTGTGGCCGGGAAGCTCGTCGATCGGGTCGATGCCAAGGGAAACCTGCTGCAGCTGCTCGACCAATCGCGGCTGCCCGTTCGGCCAGGCGAGTTCGTGCTGCTCGTACTTGCCGCTGGAGTGGGCTCGGCCATCTTTCTTGCCGCCATCACGGCGAACATCGTCGTCGGCTTCGTTGCACTGGTGTTGAGCCCGATCGCGGGGGTTGCTTACCTCAGACGGCGGATCGCGCGCCGTACCCGGAAGTTCGAGGAGCAGTTTCCGGACGCGCTCACCCTCATCGGCTCGTCCCTGTCGGCGGGGCACACCTTCCTGCGGTCGATCCAGCTGATGTGCGAGGAGGCTGACCCACCGATCTCCGAAGAGTTCGCGCGGGTGGTATCGGAGACCCAGCTCGGCGATCCGCTCGTCGACTCCCTCGGTCGGATGGCCCAGCGACTCGACATTCGCGACGTCGATTGGGTGGTGCAGGCCATTCGGATCCAACAAACGGTAGGCGGGAAGCTCGCCGACCTCCTCTACACCCTGGCCGACTTCATCCGCGCTCGCGAGGAGATCCGCCGTGAGGTCAACGTGCTCACCGCCGAAGGACGCGTCTCGGCGTATGTGCTGGGTGCTCTCCCCGTGATCGTGGCGATCTTCGTGCAGGTGACGAACCCCGACTACCTCGCACCGATGTTCCAAGGCTGGGGCATCATCTGGATGCTGGGGGCGGCGACGTCGATCGCCACGGGCATGGGGATCATCCTGCGCATGGTCAAGGTGGACGTCTGATGGGCTCGGCGATGGCGATCCTGTTCCTGCTGGCCGGCGCAGGCTTGATCGTGGTCGGTCTGACACGGCAGCCGGCGGAGCTGACGTCTGAGGATGCCAGCACCTACCTCCGCAGCCTCGACGTCGATGCCGAGGACCCGGACGAGTTCGAGCGGCTCCTCGCCCAACCGTTCGTCTCCCGGGTGATGCGCCCCGTCGCGGAGTCCATCCTCGGCGTGTTCGAGTCGGTGCTTCCGAGCACCCACCGGGAGCGCGTGCAGGCACAGCTGCTCCACGCCGGTCTCGCCGCGCAGTTCCGACCCGAGGAGATCATCAGCCTGCGGATCCTGGCCTCGTTGACGGGGTTGGTGGTCGGCTTGTTCATCGTCGGGTCAGGCACAGTGGGTGGAGGGATGGGAATCATCCTGCTCGTAGGCATGCCGGTGCTGGGAGGTCAGCTGCCGAAGTCGTGGCTCGACCGCAAGGTGGAGGAGCGCACCGAGGCCATTCGACGTGATCTGCCTGACACGCTCGACCTCATGGCAATCTCCGTCGAGGCCGGGGTGGGGTTCGAGGGAGCGTTGGGGGTGGTCTGCGACAACTTCTCCTCCCCGCTGGCCGACGAGTTCGCCCGAACCCTACGCGAGATGGAGCTCGGGCTACCCCGTCGCGAGGCGCTTCAGAACCTCAAGAAGCGCACCGAGGTACCGGAGCTGTCGAACTTCGTGCTCACGTTGACCCAAGCGGACGCACTTGGCATGCCCGTGAGCCGCGTGCTGAAGACATCCGCCGAGGAGATGCGATCCAAGCGACGGCAGCGAGCCCGCGAAAAGGCCGCCAAGCTCCCCATCAAGATCCTCTTCCCGGTGGTCCTGTTCATCTTCCCGGCCATCTTCGTGGTGCTCCTGGGGCCGGCGGCATCTGACATCAAGGGCGCGTTCGGCTGATCGGGCACGCCCCCTCCATCGACCGGACGACGGACAGCCTCGGCTCGTTCGCTCAGCCTGTCCTCGTCATCAGGTGGGGCACAACTGCGGTGTCGCTGGCGCTTGCCAGCCCCGCCATCCAGGACGGCGAGGCGCGCGTGGTCGTCGCGGCAACGGTGCTCCTCGCCCACACGGTCGTCCGGACCGTGCGGCCGCTGCGCTATGGCGGCGCCGTCGCTTCGAATCTTCTACTGGTCCTCGCCGAAGCCGCGGCCACGGTCGTAGCCCTGACCGCCACCGGCTACTGGGAGTCCCCGTTCGCCTTCTCCATGCTGACGGCTGTGGCGGTGGCCGGGTTCGCGCGCGGATTCGGCTTCGGCACCCGCATTGCTGTCGCAGTCATACTCGCGGTGGGTGGCGCCTGGAGCCTCGAACCTGGGTTCACCACCGACGAGGCCCGCATAGCGCTCCAGTGGTCGATCGAGATCCTGCTTGTGGCCGTGGTTGCTGGCTACGCCCAACACATCTCGGGTGAAGCGGAGCGAAGACAGAGCGCGGCACTTGACCGGGTGGGCCGCCTGTCCGACGCCAACTCGCTGCTCTTCCAGCTCCACCAAGTGGCACAGACGCTTCCCGCGTCACTCGACCTCGACGAGGTGCTCGACGCCACTTGTGCCCAGCTGAGTGACCTCTTCGACTACGACGCACTTGCCATCGTCCTGCGCGACGACACCGACCAGCAGTGGCACACGGTTCGTCGGGAGGGAGGCCGCCCCCCGGCCACGATGTCGACTGCGGAGCTGCCGCCGCCGCTGGCCCGATCCATCCGACTCCGCCATCTCGTCGCCGAGCACAACCTGCTGGCCGAAGGCGGCCCCGGGCTGGCGGGAAGCGCTGGCTCGGGGCTCTACATGGTTCTTCCCGCCCGCGGTTCGGTCATCGGCGTTGTGTCCATCGAGCACGCCCAGGCACACCACTTCCTCCCGCGCGACCTCGAGCTGTTGGCGGGGTTCGCGGAACCTGTTGCTCTCGCCATCGACAATGCTCGGTGGTTCGCCCGCCTGAGAACCGTCGGCGCGGACGAGGAGCGAACCCGCATCGCGAGGGATCTCCACGATCGCATCGGTCAATCGCTGGCCTATCTGGCCTTTGAGCTCGACCGGATCGTGAAGAACAGTGGCTCTCGGGACGAGGCCGTGGCGAGTGCGCTCGATCGGCTTCGGGGCGACGTGCGCGGCGTGATCGGGGAGGTGCGGGACACGCTCTACGACCTTCGAACTGACGTGACGGAGACCCAGGGTCTTTCCGTCACCCTCGAGGCGTTTCTCAGTCGGGTCGGAGGTCGGAGCGGGCTGGTGGTCAACCTGCGGGCCCAGGACACCGGTCGGCTACCGATTCTGCAAGAGCGAGAGATGTGGCGAATCGCCCAGGAGGCGATCACCAACGTCGAGCGACATGCCAAGGCTACGCAGGTCAGCGTGACCTGGCAGTCCGATGGGCGGCAGGCATCGCTCGAAGTCGCAGACGACGGCATCGGGTTCCCGTCGGGCAACGCCGGCCGCCTGGACTCCTACGGGATCCTGGGGATGCGCGAGCGGGCGGCCAGCATCGGCGCCACGCTGACCTTCGACTCCGAACCTGGCAGAGGGACGAGAGTACGATGCGCCCTGGCCACCCGTTGAGCCTCTGACACCGACGGACTCGACCCACAGGAGACCGTGTGACAATCCGATTGCTCTTGGCCGACGATCACCGCATGCTTCGGGAGGGGCTCCGTCGATCGATGACCGAGGAGGGCTTCGACGTGGTGGGCGAGGCCGACAACGGCGAGACCGCGGTCCGAATGGCCGCGGAGCTGCAGCCGGATGTCGTCCTGATGGACGTGTCGATGCCCGAGATGGACGGCGTGGAGGCCACCCGTCTGATACGGGCCTCCGGGACCGAGACCCGGGTGATCATGCTCACCATGCACGCCGACACAGAGGTCCTGGCGCAGGCGATCCGTGCCGGGGCCTCTGGCTACCTCGTCAAGGACTGCTCGACCGAAGAGGTGGCCGATGCGGTCCGGATGGCCGCCAACGGTGATACCGCGCTCTCAGCACAGCTGGCTGCCACGATGCTCGAGGAGGTGCGTCGGCTCGAGGCCCCGGACCCGGACGAGGATGACCGTGTCATCACGAGGCGGGAAGAGGAGGTCCTCCAGCTCATCGCTGACGGGTGCTCTACGCCTGAGGTGGCCGAACGCCTGTTCATCAGCCAGAAGACCGTCAAGAACCACCTGGCATCGATCTACCAGAAGCTCGATGCCAGGGATCGCACTCAGGCCGTCCTGCAGGCCGTCAGGATGGGCATCGTTCACCTTACGTGAGCCCTAGTCACGTTGGGTGCGCGTGCGCACCCCTACCGGCGGTGCGGATTTGGTTCACATGGCCTATTTTATGAGCGACTCGCGTGCCGAATACTAAGCGCGGACAGGAAACGGTTCTCGTACCTCGGGAGCACCACCACCACTAGGGAGCAGCATCCATGATCAGTACCTACGAGTTCTTCGCCACTTGGTTGCGGGCCCGCTTCTCCGATTCGGAGCGTGGCGCCTCGCTCGTGGAGTACGCACTCCTCGTGGCCCTCATCGCCGTCGTCTGCATCATCGCGATTCAGATCCTCGGCAAGGCCGCCTCCACATCCTTCTCGGACACTGGCTCAGCGATCAGCAACTAGCACGCGCTATGCAGAGTTGAAGGGAGGGGGGGGCCGATGGCCCGCCCCTCCCTTCATTGTCTTGCCCCCTGCACGTTGACGACCGACGAGAAGGCCACATGTCTGTGATCCAAGAGTTCCCCACAACGTCGCCCGAGACGCTCCGCTCGAGGTCTGAGCGGGGAGCGTCACTGGTGGAGTACGCCCTGCTCGTTGCGTTCATCGCTGTCGTCTGCCTGCTGGCCATCCAAGCCATCGGCAATCAGACCTCCACCAGCTACTCCCAGACTGCCTCCGGCCTCGCGAACTGACGAATCCGTCCCGCGGCGGCCAAGAAGAACCCAGACGTCATCGGTGTAGAGGACGCGCCACTCCGGGTCAACGATGAGCCGTTGAGCCACGGCGGCGCCCCGCTGCCACAGAACAAGCTCAATCCCGTAGGTTTCCAGCTCAGTCCGAACCGTCGGACCGGACTGCACCATCGCGAGGTGCGCTCTGCTGACGGCGTCCGGGAACATGTCGAAGCGATCGTCGTAGAACACCTCCTCACGGGGGCCGTCCAGGAGCTCGATCAGGTTCCCGACGGAATCCTTCGTCACCATGTGATGCTGGGCTAGATCAACATGCTCGTGGCGTAGGAACGCAAGGGCATCGATCGGGAAGGCGGACAGCTCGAAGTGGTGCTGGCCCGCTCGGGCCGCGCCGAACAGCACTGCCGCCGCGACGGCCAAACCCCCGACCAGCGCGGACAGAGGCGAACGATCGTCGCATCGAAGGGACCCCCAGGTCGGTGCCGCCGCCGCGAGCACGGGCAGGAACACCAGCGCGGCAACGGGTACGTTCCGAAGGCCCACCAAGGCGGCGGCCAGAAACACGATCACAACAAGCCCGCTCCGATACGACGGACGGCGGACGAGCGACGCAAGCACCAGGATCACCTGCAGCAGAAACACCCGCTGACCCAGCGAGTCAAAGGTGGGCGCCCGCCACTCCGTGACGTGCTGCAGCACATCTTGACGCTGAACGAGCTCGAGCGGGAAGAGCAGTACTGCGGGGCCGAGGGGACCCACCGCCCCGACCACCACTCCCATCACCAGCCATCGCAGGGCTCGCAGCTCGAACCTTGGGTGGGTCCCGTCAAGACGCGAGCCCACTGCCAGCACCACCAGGTACACGACGCCGAGCGGAAACGAGCCATGCACGTTGACCCACACCCACGCGATCGGCACGAGCCACCGCGGGTCGAGCGCTCCCTCGCCGGCGAGCATCACACACCCCAACCCGATCAAACCGAGCATCAGGGGTCGTTCCGCCCAGAGCTGAGCGCCCGTCGCCACGAAGATCACCCCGATGGCGAGGCGTGGGATCACCGAGGACGCTTCGGACGTCAACCGCCAGGCCACAGCGACCAGGAGCGCCGCCGTGAGCCCCATGAAGAGCCGGATACCGACACCGCCAGCGAGAGTCTCCGCGAGGGCGTAGCAATACGAGGCAAGCCAGCTCTGCACGAGCCAATCGGCCCCGGGAGCAGTGAAGGTGTACGGGTCGGTAGCGGGCACCGACCCCGTTTCGAGGATGATCCGCCCGGTCGCCAGGTGAGTGAAGAACGAGTTGTCCATCAGGGGACGCAGGCCGATGACCCAGCCCGCGGTCACTACAAAGGCGGCAACCGACGTACCCCACCGCGGAAGCCGAAGGCGGGGCGCCCTCGCTGCTACCGGCTGCGGCACCTGGTCAGAAGCTCTTGGAGATGTTGATCGCCGCAGGGGCCAGCACGATCACGAAGAGCGACGGGAAGATGCAGAACACCATGGGCAGCAGCATCTTGACCGGGGCCTTCTGAGCACGTTCCTGAGCCAGCTGGCGACGCTTGATCCGCATCTCATCGGCCTGGGCCCGCAGCACACGTCCGATCGACACGCCGAAGGTATCCGCCTGCAGGATGGCCAGCACGAAGGACCGGATCTCTGGAAGGTTGGTCCGCTCGTCGAGCGCACGCATGGCATCGGCACGAGTCGAGCCCGCCCGCACCTCACCGAGCATCCGCGAGAACTCCTCGGTCAACGGACCCGGCACCGAGGCCACGGTCCGGTCGAGAGCCTGCTCGAACCCGAGACCCGCCTCCACGCTGATCACGAGAAGATCCATCACATCTGGAAGGCGCTTGCGAATCTCGAGCTGACGATCCTCCACCTGTCGGTTGAGGACGGAGTCGGGCCCCATGACGAACAGCGCGCCGACGACGAGGGTGATCAGGAGCCGCGCCATTCCCTCCGCAGGAGCGTATGCGAACGCGACGTACGCGCCGATGGGCGCCAGCACCACAGTGATGACCCGGATGGCGAGAAAGCGGTCGAGGGCTTCGGAACCTCCCTTGCCTGCCGATACCAGCTTCTTGTTCACGTCGTCCATGTAGCCCTGGGGGGTGAACCGCTGGCCCACGCCGGTCAGGCCACTCAGGATTGGTACGAGCGCGCGATCCCTCAATGGAGCCAGGAGCTCGGTCTCCCGTACCGACTCGACCTCGTAGTCGTCGAGCTGACGAAGCGACGACCGGACGACGGCCTTCTGATCGGCCTGGGCCAGCACCATGTAGAGCACCAGAGCAACCGCCAGGGCCACACCAACGAGCCCGATCGTCAACATGTGACCCTCCTCTTGCGCGTCCCGGCCATCAGATGTCGATCTCGATCGTCTTCTTCATCCACCAGAACCCGAAGAGCATCAGAACGAGCGCTCCTCCCAGTAGGGCCTTCCCAACGGTCTCCTCGAACAGTGGCTCCATGTAGTCAGGGTTTACCGAGTAGATGAACCCACCTAGGCCCACAGGGAGGATCGTGAGCACGATGGCGCTGATCTTGCCCTCAGCAACCAGTGCATTCACGTCGCGCCGAAGCCGCTCACGCTCGGTCATGGTGTCGGCGACGGTCACCAGCAGCTCCGCCAGGTTTCCACCCACCTCGCGCTGGATGCGGATCGCCATCACGGCCCACCCGAAGTCGGCTGAGTCCATCCGCGTGGCGATCCCGTCGAGCGACTCCTCGAGCGGACGGCCGAGCCTGGCTTCGGTGACCACCCGTCGCAGCTCGCGACCAACCGGTTCGGACACCTCCTGCGAGACCGCCTCGATCCCCTGCATCAGTGAGTACCCGGCGCGCAAGGTGCTGGCCAGGAGCTGCAGCGTGTCCGGCAGCAGCGAGTCGAACTGCTTCTGCCGTCTGGTGGCGAGATACGACAGAAGAGCGGGCGGGATCAGCGCCGCCAGGATCGTGCCGATCAGCGCGCCGAAGCCGTTCCTGGTGAGGGCGACCAGCAGCAGGCCGAAAACGACCACGCCGGCGAAGTAGAAGAAGATCGCCTCCGCCGGGCGCAACGGCAGGTTCGCCCGTTCGAGCTGGCCCTCGATCTTGGTGAGGAAGCCTTGGCGCTCCGCGAACTGGCCCGTGGCGGCAACCGCACGTTGCAGGATCGGTGTCTGTGCGAACTGCTGAGGTCGCCCATCACCTTCCGCCTCGCCTGCGTCGGCCGCGACGTAGTCCTCTCCGTAGGGACGGAGCGCGCGGTTGAGGGTGTTCTCCCCGCCCAGGAACGTGTTCCCGAGGCTCACCACCATCACGCCGACGGCCACGAGCACGAGGATCAGCCCGAGCCACAGACCGCTGCTGTTTCGGAACAGGGCTGGTCCTGACGGTCCCGGAACGACCTCCGGCGGCGCTGTCACCGTCGAGGTCTCGTTGCTCCCGATCCTGAACGTGCTCGTCGCCTGTTGATCGCCGACCGAGATGGTGAGGGGCACATTGCCGCCCGACACGCTCGAGGCGAATGTGACCACATACTGCCGCGCCAGCGCGACCTGAACGGTGTCGAAGAGCTCACCCACACCGGCCGGATCGCTTGCAATCGCAGAGCTTCCGCCCGTCGCCGCGGCGAGGGTCTCCAGAACCGTGAAGCCGGAGTTCTCGACGCCGATGGCGAACAGGGCCCCACCCACGTTGGTGACCGCCGACTGCGCGCGCGATGCGGTGAACCTCGATGCCGTATCCCCTCCGTCAGAGAACAGGACGATGTTGGGCTGCAGGCTCGAGTCGGTGAACAGCTCGGCGGCGCTCACGATCCCGTCGTAGACCGCCGTGTCTGGGCCGGTGGTGATCCTGTCGATGGCTCCATCGAGCAGGTTCGAGTTGGTGGTGAAGTCCTGCAGCACAGTTGCGGTCTTGTTGAAGGCCACAACTGCGATCTGGTCGCTGGCCGCCTTCCCGTCGACGAACGCGTGCGCGGCGTCGAGCACCCGATCGATCAGCCCATCGGTCTTCATCGAGGTCGACGCGTCGATCACCAGAGCGATGCCAAGCGCTCTCTGATCGGCCAGCGGCACCGCTGCTTGGGCCCGAACCAGCACATCACCCTCACGCACGGCCAGCCCGGTGAGGTCTCGTCGATCGCCCACATAGGTGAAGGTGACCTGCACCGCCTCCGGATTCCGTGCGTCCACGGACCGCACGGAAAGCGCTGAGGTTGCCTGCGCCGAGGCGGTCCCCGACGCGAGAAGCATCGCGCCGATGCCCAGAAGCACCACCAGCGGAGCCAGGAGGGCCCGCGTGCGATGTCCCATCAGCCTGCTCCCGTCGTCCGGCGGGCGAAGGGCTCCGGTTGGAACACCTCTGGGCCCAGCCGGATGCCGAGGTCGGCCAGCTTCTCGGTGAACTTCGGACGCACACCGGTGGCCTTCAGATGGCCCTGGAACTTGCCGTGCTCGTCGATGCCCATGCCGAAATCGAACAGGAACACATCCTGCAGGGTGATCACATCGCCCTCCATCCCCTGTACCTCGGTGATGTGGGTGACGCGGCGCGTGCCGTCCCGCAACCGAGTGAGGTGCACGATGAGGTCGAGCGCCGACGCCATCTGCTCGCGAATCGCCCGCACGGGCAGATCGAAGCCGGCCATCAACGTCATGGTCTCGATGCGGGACAACGTGTCGCGGGGGCTGTTGGAGTGGATCGTGGTGATCGAGCCGTCGTGGCCGGTGTTCATGGCCTGCAACATGTCAAGCGCCTCACCGCCACGACACTCGCCCACCACCACGCGGTCCGGGCGCATGCGAAGGCAGTTCCGCACCAGATCACGGATCGAGACCTGGCCCTTGCCCTCGATGTTCGGCGGGCGCGCCTCCATGGAGAGCACGTGGTCCTGGTGGAGCTGCAGCTCCTTGGCGTCTTCGACGGTGACGATCCGCTCATCGGGGGGGATGAACGAGGACAGGACGTTGAGGGTGGTGGTCTTACCGGTGCCGGTACCCCCCGAGACGATCACGTTCAAGCGACCCACGACGCAGGCCTGCAGGAAGCGGGCCGCATGGGCGTTGAGCGTGCCGAAGCGGATCAGATCATCGATCTGGAAGGGTTCCTTCGAGAACTTTCGGATCGTGAGGAACGGCCCTCCGACCGCGAGCGGATGGATCACCGCGTTCACACGGGACCCGTCGGGAAGTCGGGCGTCGACCATGGGCACCGCTTCGTCGATCCGACGCCCGACCTGGCTCACGATCTTGTCGATGATCCGACGTAGGTGGGTGTCGTCCACGAAGCTGGCGGAAGTCTTCTCGATGCGCCCGATGCGCTCCACGTAGACCGACTCCGGTCCGTTGACCATGACCTCGGAGATCTCGTCGTCTTTCAACAGACGGTCGATGGGTCCATAGCCGAGGATGTCATCGGAGACGTCCTGGATCAGCTGCGCCTTGTCGGCCGCCGACAGGGGCGCCCGCTCCTGAGCCAGCGCAGAGTGCAGCTGCTCGTGCACCCGGCGACGCAGGTCATCCTCCGACAAGCGCTTGTCGTAGAGGATGGGCCCCAGCTCGTCGATCAGATGGTGGTGGATGCGCTGGCGGAGCTCGTCGAGCACAGGATCACGGCGCGACGCTCCCCCGGGCGCCGATCCAGGCTGGACCTCGTGTAGGCGCTTGTAGAGGCTCATCCAGCCCATCCCTTCATCGCGTCTCGTGCAGTTTCGCGCACCCTGGACCCCCGCCGCTTGATCAGCGCCGACGACCATCCGTCCCGTCGTTGGTGAACATGTCAGCCAGCTGCTCGATCGACTTGGCCACGCCCGACTTCGGGGAGTCGAGCACGACCGGCGTGCCCTTGTTGACGGATTGCGGCACGACGACGTCGCTCGGGATCAATGACTCCGCCTTGATCTGGAGCGTCCGC
The DNA here is from genome assembly GCA_040902805.1 of Acidimicrobiales bacterium. Classification (GTDB taxonomy): domain Bacteria; phylum Actinomycetota; class Acidimicrobiia; order Acidimicrobiales; family VFJN01; genus VFJN01. The sequence continues at coordinate 75,254 of JBBDWQ010000024.1, read as the reverse complement.
TCAACTTCGCTGACATCGAGCTTCACCTTGGAGTTGGCTCGGTTGAGCACCAGGTGGAGCTTGGACATCGGCACGTTGAGCAACCGAAGCGTCTGCAGCCCGATCTTCACGTTCTTGATGTTCGGGATGTCCATGCCCGCGATGAGCAAGACCTCGTCGCTTTCTTCGATGAGCCCGAGGACCACCTCGTTGAAGTAGGCCGGGGTGTCGATCACCACGAACTCGCAGAAGGTTCGGAGCAGCTCGATGATGGTGACCATCTCAACCGCGCTGATCTGGTCAGCGAAGGATGGTTCGAGCGGCGCGGGCAGTATCAGCAGCCCTGAGGGCTCATGGCGCATCAAGAACTGCTGCAGCAGCGCCGCATCAAGCCGGTCGATCGACCCAACTGCGTCGACGATCGTGTGCTGCGGCGCCAGCTTGAGCATGACAGCCACATCACCGAACTGCAGGTCGGCATCAACGAGCACCACCGGCTTGGTGCTGCGGCGGGCCAGCACCACTGCGAGGTTGGCCGCGATCATCGACTTCCCGGCGCCACCCTTGGTGGAGAACACCGTGATGACCTTGCCAACCGCTGACCGATTCTCGGCTCCGGGACTGGCAGACGAAGCCGCTCCAGTGGCGCGCCCCGCGTCGAGGCCAGACGCGACCCGCTCAACGGCGGCGACCAGCTGGGCCGTCTCGACCGGCGCTGCGAGAACATCTTTGACCCCGGCTCGGAGTGCCGACTGCAGCAGATCGGTCGACAGCTCGTCGGTGATCAGAATCGTCCCCAGGGACGGCGCCCGCATGATCCCCGCTGCCGACTCCAACCCCGCCGGGTTGGCGAACGATGGACCGAGCACCACGACAAGTGCGCCGTCATCGCCGGCATTGACGTCGGCCGCTGATGCGCTCGTCGTGGCCCGGTCGCCGATCTGGCTCGCGAACCGCTCGCGGACGGCGGGATCGTCGTCGACCACGATCACCGGGACAAGATTCGAGGGGTTCGTAGCGATGGGGGTTGGTCCTTGCATGACTAGGGAGGTGAACAGCGAGGCCCTGGGCCAAGGGACACCGCTGCGATCAGGATTCGGGCCGTCCCGCCGGCCCATAGGGGGTCAGCTGGCTGGCCGTCTCGCCCGGCAGTGGAGCGTTCACGTCGAGCGGGGCGAGTGGGGTCGGCTGGTAATCCTTGGGAACCAGGGTCAGGTAGAAGGCGCCGCCCGAGACGGACGCGATCTGCTGCGCTGCGATCGCCGGGAGCGCAAAGGTCAGCATGCCTGAGGCCGCGACGACCTGCGAGCCATCAGGGTTCGTCGGGGCCGACTCCCCCGGGGCCAGCTTGCGGGTCTGCCCAACGGCGAGGATCTGCACCTTCTGGAAGAGGTAGCGAGCGTTGCCCGAGTACACGGTGCCACCGCCTTCGGTACCCGTCACCAGCATGTTCACGAAGTCCCCAGGCACCAGGAGCCCGGCCACACCACGGACCTGGTCGATTGAGATCGTGATCGCTACTTCGTTGTTCTTCAGCAGACTGGAGAACGTCGACAACGACTCCGCTTGAGACACGAACTGGTTGCTGACCACCACCTGGTTGGCCGGCAGATCCGAGATGGCCACCAGGCCGTCGATCTGCGAGGGCGTGGTGATCGCCGTCGCCGGTCGGTACTCCTTGGCGATCACGTCCTCTTCGATGAAGCCCTGGAGGAAGGCCTCGTCGCCAAAGGTGCCCTTTGGGATGTCCTGCACGATCTTGAAGATCCGTACGCGCTCGGCGTTGTCGTTGGCCCGGTCTTCGATGCCACCTACATAGGTGTAGAGGGCGTAGGCGGCCAGCGCGCCGACCAGGACAGCGGCAATCAGGATCAAAGTGCGACGGGAGCTCACACCCACCTCTTCTCGGGTCGGGTTTCTTGCATGGTCGGTCGGAACCCTACCGCGCCCTGCCGCACGGAATCAGCGATGTGGCGGCACGACACCGGCGACGGCTTGCGTACGCCGGGCCGGCGTCAACCCTCGTCGGTGGGGGCAACGTCGGGCACCTCGGCGGCCGGCAGGGGGGCGTCAGCCTCAGGATCGGCGGGGGTCGCCTCACCTGCCGCTGGCTCCACGAAGTACTCGGCCCAGGCCGCTTCCGCGGCCTCGTCGTGCTCGATTGCCGGACCGATGTAGTTGCCTTCCGTGTCGTAGGCGTGCTCGCCGAAGTGCTCCTGGTACTCGGCTGCCACCACACCGCCCTCAGCGGCTTGCTTGATCGACAGGCTGATCCGGCGGCGCTGCAGGTCGAGGTCGATGATCTTGACCCACAGCTCTTCGCCCGGCGTGACGACCTGCTCGGGGAGGTCCACGTGATGAGCGGACATCTCCGAGATGTGCACGAGGCCCTCGATGCCTTCGCCCACCTGGACGAACGATCCGAACGGCACGAGCTTGGTGACCCGCCCGTAGACGAGCTCGCCCACGCGGTGGCTGGTGGCGAACTCCTGCCACGGATCCTGCTGGGTGGCCTTGAGCGACAGGCTGATGCGCTCACGGTCGAGATCGACGTCGAGCACCTGGACGGTCACCTCATCGCCGACGGCAACGACCGAGCCGGGGTGGTCGACGTGCTTCCATGACAGCTCGGACACGTGGATGAGACCGTCCATGCCCCCGAGGTCGACGAACGCACCGAAGTTCACGACGCTGGACACGACACCGCTGCGCACCTCGCCAGGCTTCAGGTTGGTGAGGAAGTCCTCGCGCTGCTCCTTCTGCGTCTCCTCGAGCCAGGCCCGACGAGACAACACGACGTTGTTGCGGTTCTTGTCGAGCTCGATGATCTTGGCCTCGATGTTGCGGCCCACATAGGGCTGCAGGTCACGGACGCGACGGAGCTCGACGAGCGAGGCAGGCAGGAAGCCGCGCAAGCCGATGTCGAGGATGAGGCCGCCCTTGACGACCTCGATGACCGGTCCGGTGACGACGCCGTCTTCTTCCTTGATGCGCTCGATGTCACCCCACGCCCGCTCGTACTGCGCCCGCTTCTTGGAGAGGACGAGGCGGCCCTCCTTGTCCTCCTTGGTGAGGACGAGGGCCTCGATCTTGTCGCCCAGCGACACGATCTCGCCCGGATCGACGTCGTTTCGGATCGACAGCTCGCGGCTGGGGATCACGCCCTCGGACTTGTAGCCGATGTCGAGGAGCACCTCGTCCCGGTCGACCTTGACCACGGTCCCCTCGACCAGCTGACCGTCCTCGACGGTGACCATCGTGCCGTCGATTGCATCCCCGAAGGCGCCGCCCAGATCGTCATCGGTGATCTGGCGGGGGGTGTAGGTGCCGTCTTCGGCAAAGGTGCCCATGCCGGACACGGGTGCGTCGATGGCTTCGGGGTTGGGCTCGTAGGTGGTCATGGTGTCGTCGGACAAGGGAGGGGCCTTCAGGAGTAGAGGGATGGAATGAGCGTCGGACAGGCGCCAGAGCGCGCCGGGCAGCGTACACCGCCCCCTCTCCCCAGGTCACGGCCGGACGGCGACGAGCAGGAACTCCGGGCTGTCGATCTCCGCCGCTGCGGCGACGTAGGCGCCCGGGGAGACCGACCACACGGAGCGGGCATCCAGGCCCGCCGCCGTGGCCAGCAGACGCAGCTCACGAGGGGTGAAGCACGTGGTCCAGAGGTCGACCTCGACCTCCGCACCCGCCTCGTCCTTCACGGCCGTGCGCTCGTGGTTCACGCCTGCCGCGGCGTCGAAGGTGTCGTGGTCCTCCAGGAACCTCAGCATGAAGTAGGCGGAGAACGCCGACACGGCGAGCACCCCGCCGGGTCGGAGCGCGCGGGCCATGCCGGCGAGAACGGCGCCGTCGCCGTCCAGCGGCGCTCCCGGCCCCCCGGTCAGGCCGAATGCTCCCTGGCAGAGGGAGATGGCCGCGTCGAACTCCGAGTCGAAGGCGAGCGCCCTCGCGTCGGCCCGATGAAAGGTTGCGCCCGGTGGCGCCGAGCTTCGCGCCAGATCCACGAAGCGCTGGCTGATGTCGACCCCCACCACCTCGATCCCCGACGCCGCGAACGCATGGGCATGGCGACCAGGACCGCAACCCACATCGAGAAGGCGCATCCCCGGCTGGAGCCCGAGGGAGTCGACGAGGAACGCGACCTCCTGGGCGGTGCCCTTGGTGAAGGAGTAGCGCAGGTACGCGGCCCCGAGGTGCTCAGCGACCGGCTCGAACCAGTGGTCCGGCTCGGTCACCCGAAGCCGCGGACCGTCTTGCACTCCCAGTGCGGGGGCATCAGCTCCCAGTGCTTACCGGCGTAGTAGGCCCCGTCGCACTTGTCCGCGGTAGCGAACGCGATCGCCACCGAGTACAGCGAGAACAGCACCAGGGCAAGGGCCCCGAACCAGTAGAAGCCGCGTCCCTTGCCGTACAGATCCTTCGCCATGTACTACCCCTTTGCTGCTGCCCAGCTCGTCCCGATCGACAGGTGGACTTCGAGCGGGACGCAAAGCTCCGCTGCGCCCGCCATCACCTCCACAACGAGCGCTCCCACCTCATCGACCTCGCGGGGCACCACTTCGAGGAGCACCTCGTCGTGCACCTGCAGGATGAGACGACTTTCTAGCCCGCCGGCGGCCAGCCGTGCATCGAGACGGACGAGCGCCACCTTGAAGATGTCCGCGGCCAGGCCCTGGATGCCGGCGTTCATCGCCTGGCGTTCGCCGGCTTGACGGATCCGGAAGTTCGACGAAGCCAGCTCAGGGATCTGGCGCCGACGACCGAAGAGCGTCTCGGTGTACCCGCGCTCGCGGGCTTCCGCCACGGTGCGCTCCATGTACGCCTTCACTCTGGGGAACGCATCGAAGTAGGCGTCGAGGATCACGGCCGCTTCATCCGTGGGGATGTTGAGACGCTGGGCGAGCCCATAGGCCTCCATCCCGTAGGCGAGGCCATAGGAGACCATCTTGGCCTTCGAGCGCATCTCGGTGGTTACACCGGACGCGCCGACCCCGAACACCCGACTGGCCGTCTCGGTGTGGATGTCACGGCCTGATTCGAAGCTCTCGATGAGGCCGGGGTCCAGGGCGAGGTGCGCGATGCACCGCAATTCGATCTGGTTGTAGTCCGCCACAAGCAGCTCGAAGCCATCCGCAGGGACGAACGCCTTGCGGAACTCCCGGCCGAGCTCCGAGCGCACCGGGATGTTGTGCAGGTTCGGTTGATCGGACGACAACCGGCCCGTGCGGGCCACAGTCTGATTGAAGGTGGCATGGATGCGGCCATCGGGTCCGACTTCGTTCAACAGCCCGTCGCCGTAGGTCGACCGAAGCTTCTCGACCTCGCGATAGGCAAGCAGATCCTCAATGATCGGATGCTGGCCGAGGAGCTTCTCGAGGCTCGCGGCGTCCGTCGAGAACCCCGTCTTGGTCTTCTTCTGAGGCGTCAGGCCCAGCTCCTCGAACAGCACCTCCCGCAGCTGTGGTGTGGAGTTCACGTTGAAGTCGTGGCCAGCGGCCTTGACGATGGCCAGTCGATGATGCTCGACGGCGGCAACCAAGCGATCACGCAACGCGCGCAGCTCGGTGAGATCCACCCCGACGCCGAGATCTTCCATCCGAGCCAGGACACCGACCAGCGGCACCTCGATGTCGTCGTGCAAGCGACGCAGCCCTTGCGCGTCCAGCGCCGCCATCAGTGGCCCGACCAGACGATCGACAGCGAGCGCACGACGTGCGGCGATGACCGACGACGGCGAGGACGCGCCATCGAGGTCGAGCTGCCCGTCGACGGCGGCGTCGCCCTCGGGGATCCTCGCTCCGGCGTAGCGCATGACCAGCTCCTCGAGCAGGTAGCGGCTCTCGGCGGGATCGAGCAGGTAGGCGGCCAGCGCGGTGTCGATGGCAAGGCTCCGCACATCGATGTCGAGCCCGGTGAGGGCCCGCACGAACGGCTTGGCCTGATGCGCGGCCAGCGGACGGCCGGTGGAGCCCACCAGGGCGGCAAGCTCGTGGCTCACCTTCGCGTCGGCGAGCAACGCACCAGAGATCCACAGGACGGCTCCCGTTGTGCCCTCGAGCACGATGGCCACGCCGTCCAAGGCCGACCGGCCTTCCTCCCCTGCCCATGCGGGCGCCATGGCCAACGGGCTGTTCACGTCGCCGAGCCCCCGAAGGGACTTCGCCGCGGCTTCCGCTGACGGAGCCGCCTCGATCTCAGCGTCCAGAACGACCGTGTCCTGCGAGGACGGGCCGAGGTCGGTGCCGAGAGCTTCGGCCAGCCGGTCGAAGAGCGTGTTGAACTCCAGGAACTCGAACAGCCGACGAACCTCGACGACGTCAACCGCAGTGCGGTCGAAGACGAGCTCGCCGACTCCCAGATCGAGGGGCACGTCGCGGACGAGCACCATCATCTCGACGTTCTGGCGCACGTTGGCCTCGTGGGCGGCGAGGTTCTCGCGAAGCTTCGGGGTCTGCTCGCCAAGATGCTCGTAGATCCCGTCGATGCCTCCGTAGCTGGTGATGAGCTTGGCGGCGGTCTTCTCGCCGACACCCGGAACTCCTGGGAGGTTGTCCGAGGGATCACCCCGAAGGGCGGCATATTGCGGGTACAGGGTCGGCGAGACGCCGGTTCGCTCCGCGATGCCGGCTTCGTCGTAGAGGGCGTAGTCGGACACCCCGCGCTTGTTGTAGAGCACCTTCACGTGCGGATCCTCGACGAGCTGGTAGCTGTCGCGGTCGCCGGTGACGATGATGACGTTGTCGCCGGCATCTCGGCCTTCTGTGGCAAGCGTGGCGATCACATCGTCGGCCTCGAACCCTGCGACCTCGAGAATCGGGATCCCCAGCGACGTGACGACCTCCCGGACGAGACCCATCTGCTGGCGCAGAATGTCGGGCGCAGCCTCCCGGTTCGCCTTGTACGTCGTGACTCGCTCATGCCGAAACGTCGGAGCAGGCAGGTCGAGCGCCACGGCGATCCCGTCGGGCTGGTGATCTCTCAGCAGGTTCACCAGCATCGAGGTGAACCCATACACCGCGTTGGTGACCTGACCAGATGCGGTGGCGAGGTCTGTGGGGAGTGCGAAGAAGGCGCGGTACGTGAGCGAGTTGCCGTCGATGAGGAGAACGGTGCGCGGCACTGGCGCGGCTGGCACTACGGCGAGAGCTCGCCGGCGATGACCTGCTCAGCCACGACCCGCATGGTGCGGCGATCCTCCATCGCTCGCTTCTGGATCCAGGAAAACGCGTCCGACTCGCTCAAGTCGTGGGCATCCATGAGCAGGCCCTTGGCTCGATCGACGACCTTGCGGGTCTCGAGCTGGTCCTCCAGCGTGGAGTTCTGATCGAACAGCGCCTGCATCTCCCGAAAGCGCCCCAGCGCCACCTCGACGGCAGGGATGAGCTCGGACCGCTGAAACGGCTTGACCAGATACGCGAGCGCACCAGCGTCTCTCGCCTGCTCGATCAGGTCGCGCTGCGAGAAGGCGGTGAGGATCAGCACCGCGGCCTGCCGATCGCTGGTGATGGCGCGAGCGGCCGCGAGCCCGTCGAGCCCGGGCATCTTGATGTCCAGGATCGCAAGGTCAGGTGAGAGCTCACGTACGAGCTGCACGGCCTCATCGCCGCGACCGGTCTCGCCTACGACCTCGTAGCCCTCCTCTTGCAGGGTTTCCTTCAAGTCGAGCCGGATGATGGCTTCGTCTTCTGCGATGACGACGCGGGTGCTCACCGTTGGGTCCTTTCTGCGGTCATTTGGTCTCTGCCATGAGCCGATCGAGGAGCTCGTCCTGGGTGCGCTCGAGCCGCACGATGTCCTCGTTCAGCTCGGACCGGTGGCGCTGCATGGCGTCAGCATGGCGCTGGGACTCGTGGTGCTCACGGTCGGCAAGCGGAGTCTCCGACATGAGCGAACGGAGCCGCGCATCATCTGCGACCTCGACCAGCTGAGACAGCTGCTCCTCCGCGATGCGAAGGTCGTCGCGCAGCTGGCGCAGGCGCGCCGATACCTCGGAGAGGCGCCGTTCGACGAGAGACCTGGACATCGCGGGCAGTGTATGCCCGAGGCGGCGGGCGACCCCGATCGGACATGCGACGATGCACCGGTGACCCTGCCCAGGACAGCGACAAGACGCGCCGCCATGGCGGCCTGCGCTCTCGCCCTCAGTGCCACGGCCTGTGGGGGCATGGGCACGGAGGGGCGGGCATGCGGGCCGACGATCCGGGAGGCCCTCGATCCCGCGTACCTCGTGCACGTGGTCGGCGACGGCGCTGGGGTGACCTACAGCAGCGATCCCCCCACCTCCGGACCACACCAGCCGGCTCCCGCCGTCGGCGGAATGACCCCGGAACCACTGGCGGGGCCCGTGCAAGTGGGAGTCCTCGAACGGGGCGACATCCTGATCCAGTACCGGCCGAACCTGCAGGACGACGATCTCGACGAGCTCGCGGCGCTGGCCGACGAACGGGTGGTGGTCGCCCCCAACTCGGACCTCGCGACGGCGATCGTCGCCACAGCGTGGACCGCCAAGCGCTCGTGCGACAGCCTCGACATACCGTCACTGGAGGGGTTCATCCGTGAACGAGCCGGGAAGGGACCGGAGAGCTGACGCGATGACGACGGACGGGTGGGGCGTCGACGACGGATGGGCCGGCAACGACGGCGCGTGGCACCAGGCGCCCGACGCGACGCTGGCGGCAATCCGCGCCGCGCTGAACACGGAGGGCAACCTCGCTCCCCCTGGCCGACCCGCGCGGATCCTCCGACCGGGCGTGGCCGAGCAGATCGGCGAGCGCTCCTCGCTGGTGCTGGAGGACGGGACCGACCTCGGCGAGGTGCACGTGCTGGGTGCTGACCTCCCCCTCGGACTGCACGATCTGACCTCGATGGAGGATGGCGCTCACACGACGGTGATCGTCAGTCCCGGCCAGTGCTACCTCCCCGACGACTATCGGACGTGGGGCGTCGCCATGCAGATTCCGACCGCTTGCTCTCGACGCGGTTGGGGCATCGGGGATCTGGCGGATGTGCGTAGCGTTGCCGCCTGGCTGGCCGGCCTCGGCGCGGGCGCTCTGGCGCTGAGCCCGGTGCACGCCCCGACACCGGTCTCACCGATCCAGCCGAGCCCGTACTACCCGTCGAGTCGGAGGTGGCGCAGCCCGCTGCTCCTGCGCGTCGATGAGGTCCCGGGTGCCGCCGATCTGCCGGAGGTCGCGGTCCTCGCGAGCGAGGCCCGGTCGGCAGCCCAGGTCAGGGCACCGATCGTCGACCGGGATGTCGCATGGGACCGGCAACGACGTGCGCTCGAGCTCATCTGGGAGCACCAGTCGATGCGCGGCGGCGACGCCTTCGAGCGGTGGCGACGAGCCCAGGGACAGCGACTGGAGGGTTGGGCTCGCTTCTGCGCGCTGGCCGAGGGGCACGGGCCTCTGTGGAGTGCGTGGCCACGCGCACTGCGCCATCCCGACGATCCAGCAGTCGCCAGCGCGGTTGAGCGTCGGGCCGATCGAGTCGCCTTCCACACCTGGCTCCAGTTCCTCGTCGACCAGCAGCTCCACGACGCCAAAGTCGGCGAAGTACGCCTGATCCACGACCTCGCGATCGGGGTAGATCCCAACGGCGGTGACGCGTGGCTCGACCAGGACCTGCTCGCGCTCGACATCAGCGTCGGAGCGCCGCCGGACGACTTCGCCCCAGCGGGTCAGACCTGGGGACTTCCTCCCTTTGTCCCGTGGCGTCTCCGCGACGCGGGCTATCGACCCTGGGCCGAGCTCCTCCGCGCCGCTATGGCTCAGGGTGGCCTGCGGGTTGACCACGTCATGGGGTTGAGCCGACTGTTCTGGATCCCGACCGGAGCGTCGCCAGCCGAAGGGACCTACGTCCGCTTCCCCCCGCGTGACCTCCTCGAGGTCCTCGCCCTCGAGAGCGCCCGCGCGCAGGCGGTCGTGATCGGCGAAGACCTCGGCACCGTCGAAGGCGGGTTTCGCCACGATCTGATGCAAGCAGCCGTGCTGTCCACGCGACTCGTCTGGTTCGAGGACCCGACGCCCGAGCACTACCCACCCGCGTCGCTGGCCATGGTCACCACCCACGACCTCCCCACGATCACCGGCGCCTGGACGGGCACCGACGAGGCCGAGCTCGCCGCATTGGATCGCGGGACGCCCACCGCGGAACGTGGAACGCTGCGCCGCCGGCTCGACACGGTTGCGGGGCTTCCGGCATCCGCACCCGCTGGGACCGTCATCGATGCAGTCCACCGGCGGCTCGGTCGAAGCCCGGCCGCGCTGACCCTGGCCACCCTCGAGGATCTCTGCGAGGTCGCCGAGCGGCCCAATGTGCCAGGGACGATCGACGAGCGAGCCAACTGGTCGCGAGCGCTTCCCGTCGATTCGGAGGACCTCAGCTCCGAGCCGTCGGTGGCACAGCACCTGGCCGCACTGGCCGACGGTCGGCGCGACTAGTCCGATCGGCCCTCGCAAACCACCCGATCGGGCCATGTGGTCAAGGCAAGAACCCGTCGATGCCAGGTGTGAACGAACCAAGCGATTCCGTACGACGGAGCACAAGAGCCCGATCTGGCGACACAGCGCTGCCTACGCTGGGCCATCAGGAACGCGTGCACCCGTGCCCCCGGAGCGACCATGACCCTCAGGAACCGAGCACCACGCCCCGCCCACCCTCGCTGCAGCAGCGACGGCGGAAGTGCGATCCTCGAGCTCGCCCTCGTGTCGGTCGTGCTGCTCACCGTGGTGTTCGGCATCATCAACTTCGGGCTGCTGCTGTCCTTCAACCAGGACCTGACGCGAGCCGCCGCGGAGGGCGCCCGAGCGGCGGCGGTGGCGTATCCGCCGTCGGGCGCGGTCGACGATGCCACGGACGCCACGGAAGAAGCAGTGCAGAGCTTCAACAAGTCCTGCACCGGCGGAGGCCTCACCTGTCTCGTGCGGCAGCACGACTGCAGCGACCCTGTCCCGGATACCAACGGTGACGACCCCAACATCGCCAACTGCGTGCAGGTTGACCTCATCTACGACTACGACGGCTACCCGCTCGTCGTACCCGTCCCGCTCATCGCGCCGTTCATGCCATCGCAGATCCGGGCGACGTCTGACGCCCGAGTGAACCTGTGACCGGACAGCCCCGCGAGCGCGGCGCCACCTTGGTGATCGTGGCCATGCTGCTCCCGGTGCTGATCTTGATGACCGCGTTCGCAGTCGATCTCGGCCGCCAGCGGTCGAGCCGCCGCACCATGCAGGCGCGAGCTGACATCGTCGCGCTCGACATGATCCGCCTCGCCGACGGCCGGAACATCACCGCGATCACCGCGGGCGACGGCACGCACGCGTCGGCCGCGACCGCCCTGTCCGACTCTGCGAGCCGCAACTCGATTCCTCTCACCCAGATCGGTCCGGTCGAGTGGGGCACCTGGTCGGCGCCGTCCGGGTTCATCCCCACGGCGATCGGCACCGCAATTCCGAACGCCGTACGGATCACGACGTCCGAGACCACCAAGTACTTCTTCCAGCCGGGAAGCGGAGGCGTCACCCGCCAGGCCGTTGCCACCAGTGGCGCGGACCCGCTCGCCGGGTTCTCCATCGGGTCGTTCGGTGCCAGCCTCAGCGCCGAGAACGCCGGCCTGTTGAACTCCGCCCTCACACCGATCCTTGGGAGCCCCGCGGGCATCAACGTGCTGAGCTACCAGGGGCTGGCCACCGCCACTCTCGGGGTGGGAGCGCTTGGTGCGCAGCTCGGCCTCATCACCCCGACCGAAGTTCTGACCACGTCGGTGGGTGCCAGCGAGATGTTGGAGGCCGCTGCTGCGGTCCTGCAGGCCAATGGCGACACCGCCAACGCAACCATCCTCCAGAACATGGCGGCGACGCCACAGACCCAGGCTCTTCCCCCCCTCACGATCGGACAGCTCGTCCATGCCGAGACCGCCGGGCAGACAGCGGCGATCAGCAGCTCGATCGATGCGCTCAGCATCGTCACGGCGGCGGCATTCCTCTCGCAGTGCACCAATCCGACAGACCTTGCAACGTGCTCGGGGATCAACATCCCCACGCTTTCGTTCAATCTTCCACTGCTCAGCGTCACGGGGTCCCTCAAGGTCATCCAGGCCGCAGTGTCGGCCTACGGCCCTGTGGGTACGTCGGCCCGCAACAGTCAGGTGGAGGCAACCGTCGGCACGGTGATCGGTGCGCAAAGCGTCGGCTCCTGTGTCCCGAAGCTCTCCAACCTCTTCTGCCTTCTCAACGGGATCCTCGTCGGCGCCGTCGATGCCAAGGTCACGATCAACGCCACGCTGCGGCTTGCCGATGGCACGGGCACGATCAGCGCCATCGACTGCGGCTCCCCCTTGGGCCTGGATCTGCTGACCACGACGGGTCTCTACGATCTCACGCTGGACGTGGTGGTGGAGTTCGGACGGCGAGGGGTGCTGGGCGGCGTGCTCGGTCCGCTTCTCGGCAGCCTGCACCTCGTCGGTTCCACGTCCCAGACCAACACCAACCAGACGATCGCCTTCGATGTGCCCCCGGATGTCCTCGGGACAACCACCAAACAGGCCGGAGCGGGCACGGTCGGACTCTCGACCCTGTCGCTCAGCACCGTCGGTGGCACCGGCGTGCTCGGCACCCTCGGAAACCTGGGGATCAACAAGACCGTCGGCCAGGTGACCTCGACGCTGGTCAACCCCCTTCTCACGGTTCTCGATACCCAGGTGCTCGGGCCGCTGACCGACGTCGTCGGGCTCAACGTCGTCGGCGCCGACCTGACCGCCCAGGCAATCGAGTGCGACAACACCATCCTCGCCCTCGTGGAATAGGACGACCCTGGTAGAGCGAACACCTGTTCAGTAGCCTGATCGGGTGCAGTCCGAAGCGCACCCAGTCGAGGCCGCTGATAGGTCTGCGTGCCCGGGGCGGGATTCGAACCCGCATGCCCTTTCGGACAGATGGTTTTGAGCCATCCGCGTCTGCCATTCCGCCACCCGGGCGAGGGGATCGCCAGACTAACTCGCACCCGGGCACTGGAACTTGCCTTCACGAGCGGGCATGGCATTACCCCATGGGAACTTGCCGCCAACGTGAAACGCCAGCCGGTGGTGGTCAGTCGTACGCTGGATGCTCGCCTTCACGTTCCCCGGCCAGGGCTCCCAGCAACCTGGCATGGGTCAGCCGTGGGCTGACCATCCGTCCTGGTCGATCGTTGCCGCGGCGTCGGCCGCCAGCGGTCGCGATGTCGCCGCGCTGCTGCTCGATGCCGATGCCGACGAGCTCCGCCGCACCGAGAACGCCCAGCTGGCCACCTACGTCCTGAGCCTCGTGGTGCACGACGCCGTTCGGGCCCTTGGGGTGCGGTGCCGGGTCGCCGCGGGGCACAGCCTCGGCGAGTATTCGGCCCTCACGGCGATGGGAGCGCTCTCACTGGCAGACGGTGTCCGCCTCGTCACCGAGCGCGGTGCTGCCATGCAGGCCGCCGCCGACGCTCGTCCAGGCACGATGGCAGCCGTTCTCGGCGCCGACGACGACGTGGTTGCCCGGGCCTGTGAGCAGACCCCGGGAGATGTGTGGGTGGCCAACACCAACGGTGCGGGCCAGGTGGTGATCGCCGGTGACCCTGCGGCGATCACGGCCGCCGGGGCACTCGCCAAAGAGCTCGGCGCCCGCAAGGTGATGGCCCTGCCGGTCGGGGGTGCGTTCCACACGCCCTTCATGGCACCCGCCGCTGATCGCCTCCGTGCCGCGCTCGCGGAGGTGGCCTTCGCGAACTCGTCGGTACCTGTCATCACAAACGTGGATGCACTCCCCCACCAGCACGCCGATCAATGGGCCGACCTTCTGGCCACCCAGCTCACCGCGCAGGTCCGGTGGCGGCAGACGATCGCTCGCATGGTCGCTGACGGCGTCACCACGTTCCTCGAGCTAGGACCGGGGTCGGTCCTCACCGCCGTCGCCAAGCGCTCTGCGCCTGACGGCGCAGCACGCTCGACCACCACACCGGTCGACCTCGACGAGATCCTGGAGGTCGCCACGGCCGCCGGGGCCGTCGACCACCACGAGGGCGAGCACCTCTTTGCCGCAGAGCGCCTCGTCGTCAGCCCCACCGCGGGTGTCTTCACGCCGGCCATCGATGTCGCCGAGGGCCACCACATCGAGCAGGGTCGTGTGCTGGGTCATGTCGCGGGCAACGAGGTGCGCTCACCGTTCCGGGGCACAGTCAAGGGCCTGCTCGCGGTGACCGGCGAGCGGCTCACTCGAAGTCAGCCGGTGGCCTGGCTTCGCACCGCGTGAGCGGCGCCGCGATCCTGCACAATGAACAGGTGACTCAACCGTCGTCAGCACGGATCACCGGGTGGGGCACGGCCCTACCCGAGAAGATCGTCACGAACGCCGACCTCGAGTCGTCGCTCGACACCAGCGACGCGTGGATCACTGAGCGCACTGGGATCCGCGAGCGTCGCATTGGAGGCACCACCACCGGCCTCGGAATCGACGCCGCCCGCCGGGCGCTGGCACAAGCCGAGGTCACAGGAGCCGACATCGATCTGGTCATCCTCTGCACCTCCACACCAGATGAGGCCATGCCTGCCAGTGCGTCGGTGATCCAGCAAGCGTTGGGCGTGCGGGGCGGTGCGGTTGATCTGAATGCCGCGTGCTCTGGGTTCGTGTACGGGCTGGTCGCCGCTGACGGCTTCCTGCGCTCCGGGATGCAACGGGTTCTGCTGGTGGGATCAGAGACGATGAGCCGGATCGTGAACTGGGACGATCGTGGGACGGCCATCCTCTTCGGCGACGGCGCTGGCGCAATCGTGATGGAGCGCGGTGACGGGCCCGGGCGTGTCCTCGGCTTCGACCTCGGCTCGGACGGCACACTGCGGCACATCCTCCACGCCGAGGTGGGCGGCACCATCGAGATGGACGGACCCGAGGTCTTCCGGCGAGCTGTTCGAGTCATGGTCGACTCCGCCCAGGCGGCGCTCAGCAACGCCGGCGTCACGGTCGATGAGCTCGCGCTGTTCGTTCCCCACCAGGCGAACGCACGCATCATCGACTCAGCGTGCACGCGACTCGGCATCGACGCGGACCGCATCGCAAACATCCTGGCGACCACCGGCAACACGTCAGCTGCCTCCATCCCCATGGCACTGGCCGACGCCGCCGAGGCGGGCCGCTTGGCTCCTGGAGACCTCGTGCTCCTGGTCGGGTTTGGGGCAGGCATGTCGTGGGCCTCTGCCGTGATCGAATGGGCGCGATGACTGCCGACCCGTTCACGGCCCGGACGATCCTGATCTCTGGCGGTAGCCGCGGCATCGGCCTTGCCTGCGCGCACGCCTTTGCCGCACAAGGGCACCGCGTGGCAGTCACCTTCTCCTCGACTCCAGTCGACGGGGACGAGCTCCTCGCGGTCAAGTGCGACGTTGCCGATCCTGCCCAGGCCGAGGCCGCGGTCGCGGAGGTCGAGGCGCAGCTGGGGGCCGTCGAAGTCCTCGTCGCGAACGCGGGCATCACCCGAGACGGACTCCTGGTCCGCATGTCGGAGGACGACTTCACGTCGGTCATCGAGACGAACCTGACCGCCACATGGCGACTCGCCAAGCTCGTGGTCCCCAAGATGATGAAGGCGCGCTGGGGCCGCATCGTGGTCGTCTCGTCGGTCGGCGCGTACATGGGTGCCCCGGGGCAGTCGAACTACGCCGCGTCGAAAGCCGGACTGATCGGCCTCACGAGGGCAATCGCGCGCGAGTACGGACCTCGTGGGATCACCGCCAACGTCGTGGCACCTGGTCCGATCGACACCGACATGCTCGCAACCATGCCCGAGGACCGCCGCGCAGTCCTCGGTGCCCAGGTGCCGGTCGGACGCATTGGCAGCCCCCACGAAGTGGCCGCCGCTGTGACCTTTCTCGCTTCTGAGCCCGCCGGGTTCATCACCGGTGCCGTCGTCCCCGTCGACGGTGGTATCGGCATGGGGTTCTGACCCCTCTAGCGTTGACCGAAACGATCGATTCACCCACCAGCACCAAGGAGTCCCCCAATGACCGATGTCCTCGAGCGATTCAAGCCCCTCGCCGTCCAGGTCCTGGCCGTCGAGGCCGACAAGGTCGTCCCCGAGGCCAGCTTCGCTGACGACCTCGACGCCGACAGCCTCGACCTGGCCGAGCTCGTGATGGCGCTCGAGGACGAGTTCGACATCACGGTCGAAGAAGACGAGCTCGAAGGCATCACCACCGTGCAGCACGCCCTTGATCTTGTAAGCGGCAAGCTTGGGGCCACGGCCTAGCGATGCAGGGTCGACGTGTCGCTGTCACCGGCGTCGGGGTGCTTTCCTCCTGCGGAACAGGACTCGACGCGTTCTGGGAGGGCTTGTGTGGTGCGCCCCCGGACGGCGAGCGACGCATCCACGACTTCGACCCTGAGCCGTTCTTCGACAACCCGAAGGAGACCCGACGGGCCGATCGCGTCACGCAGCTGGCGTTGAGTGCTGCGACGCAGGCGCTCGAATCAGCGGGCGAGATCACCGGTGACCCGCTACGACGCGGCGTCCTGATCGCGACCGGCATCGGCGGCATCGCCACGCTCGAAGAGCAGATCGCGCTCTACAACGACAAGGGCGCTCGACGAGTCTCCCCCTTTCTCGTCCCGATGATGATGCCCAACGCACCCAGCGCCACGGTGTCGATGCGATGGGGCTGGCAAGGGCCGTGCCAGACGGTGAGCACCGCCTGCGCCGCGGGCACCCACGCTCTTGTCGACGCTGCCATGTGGATCGCGAGCGGACGCTGCGACGTGGTCGTCGCAGGGGGCACCGAAGCCGCAATGACCCCCGTGGGCATGGCTGGGTTCACGAACATGACCGCCATGTCGGGCCGAGGTGTCTCCGAGCCCTTCGCCGCCACCCGCGACGGCTTCGTGATCGCCGAAGGCGCAGGCGTGCTGATCCTCGAGGCGTGGGACGTCGCCGAAGCGCGCGGGGCCACCATCCTCGGCGAGATCCTGGGTGGCGCCTCCACCGCCGATGCGCACCACATCACTGCGCCTGCCCCGGGTGGCCGCGGTGCGCTGTCGTGCATGGAGATCGCGCTGGCGAGCGCAGGGCTCGACGCATCGGAGATCCGCCAGGTCAACGCTCACGGCACGTCGACACCACTCAACGACGCCGCAGAGGCAGAGGCCATGGCCAAGCTGTTCGGGCTACCTGGCCCGCCCGTGACATCGATCAAGGGGGTCACCGGACACTCGCTCGGCGCGGCTGGCGCGATCGAGGCGATCTCGGTGCTCGAGTCGATGCGGCGACGCTTGATCCCGCCCACCGCCGTCACCGTGGAGGTCGACCCCGAGCTCCCGCAGATCGACCTCGTACGCGGCGGGCCTCGCCCGTGGGAGCCGGGGCCCACGATCTCGAACAGCTTTGGGTTCGGCGGCCACAACGGGTCCCTCGTGCTGGGACCCGCCTGAGGCTCAGAACAACGTCTCCGCGCCCGACTCGAGGTGGAGCAGCGCAACCTTGAGGGCCAGTCCCCCGCCGTACCCACCAAGGTTGCCTCCGGTGCGCAGCACGCGATGACACGGAACCACGATCGGGATGGGGTTCGTAGCCATCGCCGTGCCTACGGCACGTGCTGCCTTCGGGTTTCCCGCCATCGTCGCCAGGTCTCCGTAGCTGACCGTCTGTCCGTAGGGGACATCGGCGCGCAGGTGCTCGAGCACCGTCCGACGGAAGCCTGACGAGAGTCGCCAGTCGAGCGGTACGTCGAACTGTTGGCGGCGGCCGTGGAAGTACTCGTCGAGCTCGCGACGCACTGGGTCGAGCCGCGCCGGCGACGCGAGCACCCGGGGCGCAATTCGCTCGGCCAGCCCAGCGAGCACCTGATCGAGGTCTTCCGTCTCGAAGGCCACCCGAACCAGACCGGCTTCGGTGGCCGCTACCAGCAGCGGTCCGATGGGGGTGTCGGTGATGGTGTACGCCACATCGACCAAGCCCTCTCGCTCCGCCCGTGCGATCGCGGCGGCCATGACTTGGGAGGCACCGATCGGGTCGCGGTCGACGTGGCGCAGCTGCTCCTCGATCGGGTCCGCGGTCATCGGGTCACCGCCACGCGCAGGCTGGCGAGACCTGCTCGTACGTTCTGTCGTGCGGCCCCCTCGGTGCAGTCGAGCGCGGCTGCGATGGCTGCGTAGGAGAGATCTGCCAGATAGCGCAGCGTGATGGCGCCTCGCTGCTTGTCAGGCAGCGTCGCCACGGCCGACCAGAGGTCACCGTCCACTGGCGTGGGGAGCGCGCCGCACTCTGGCACTGTGCCAACTGGGACCGCACGGCGAGCCACGGCACGATGATGGTCGAGCACCTTGCGATGGGCGATGGTGAACAACCAACCACGCAGGTTGGTCGCATTCGTGAGCAATGGGTAGGCACGGAGCGCAGCCATGACAGCCTCCTGAAAGCAGTCGGCCCCAGCATCCGGCCCGACCTGAGCGACGCAGAAGCGATGCAGGTCCACGCCGTGCACGTCGAGCAGCTGTTGAAACGGGGGAAGGTCCACCACTGTCTTCAACGCCCAGCACAAGGTCGATGTGAGATCACCCGTCCACAATCATGAAGAGCAGGTCGACCTCGCATGCGACCTCGCCCGCGACCGTGGCGGTGCCATGCCCCTTGCCGGCACGGGCCGACAGTCGACCCATCTCCACACGGAGCTCGAGCGTCTCTCCGGGGGTGACCTGGCGTCGGAAGCGCACATCGTCGATCCCGCCGAACAGTGGAAGCTTGCCCACATACCGGGGCTCCATCAGGACGGCAATGGCGCCCACCTGCGCCAGGGCCTCGACCATGAGCACGCCCGGAAGCGTGGGGCGCCCGGGGAAGTGCCCTGAAAAGAATGCTTCGTCGCCCTGGAGGTGCCATCGACCAACTGCGAGCTGCCCCGGCTCGACCGCAACGAGCTCGTCGACGAACAGGAACGGCGGCCGATGCGGCAGGACGTCGGCGGGAGCCGGCAGCGACGTCATGGTGGTCAGGACTCCAGGGACTTGAGGAGGTTGGTTGGCGTGTCCTTCGGGCTCACCTTCGGCCAGGCATGGGAGATCTTGCCCTGCTCGTCGACAAGGAACGCCGAGCGAACGATGCCCAGGTACTTCTTGCCGTACATCGACTTCTCCCCCCACGCGCCGTAGGCCTCTGCCACCGCGTGGTCGCCATCGGAGAGCAGAGGGAAGCCGAGCCCGTACTTCTCGTCGAACTTGGCCTGCTTCGCGGGCGCATCGGGGCTCACGCCGATGACAGCGGTGTCGCCGATGTCGCCGAGGATGTCGCGCATTCCACAGGCCTGGGTGGTGCAACCCGGCGTATCCGCCTTCGGATAGAAGAAGATCAGCACCTTCTGGCCCTTGAAGGCCTTGAGCTGCACCTTCTTGCCCGACTGGTCGAGCAATGAGAATGCGGGGGCCTTGTCACCGGGAGAGAGCGTCATGGTGTGACGGTAGTGGCACGTTTCGGGCCCTGAGCCACCCCTTTGTCTCCTTCTCCGGGAGGAATTAGGGTATCTAGGTGGATCTGGACCCCATGGTCGCTGTCGGTGGCCTTCTCGTCGGCTTCACCGTCGGCCTGACGGGCATGGGTGGCGGCGCGCTGATGACCCCGATGCTGGTGCTGCTCTTCAACGTCAACCCGCTTGCCGCGGTGTCGAGCGACATCGTGGCCTCGGTCGTGATGAAGCCCATCGGCGGCAGCGTGCACCTTCGTCGGGGCACGGTGCACCACGGCATCGTGAGGTGGCTGATGGTCGGCTCGATCCCGAGCGCGTTCGCCGGCGTCCTCCTCCTCAACCAGCTAGGTGAGGGCGCTGATCTCGATCGCGTCCTCAAGGTGCTTCTCGGCAGTGCCCTCCTCGTCGCCGCGACGGGGATGACCATCAAGGTCCTCCTGCAGGCCCATCGCCAGACCGCGAGCTCCCCACCCGAGGAGATCGTGGTTCGGGTCCTCCCCACCATCGCCGTCGGGGTTGCCGGCGGGCTGATCGTCGGGCTGACCTCGGTCGGCTCCGGGTCGCTCATGATCGTGCTGCTGCTCGCTCTCTACCCCCGCCTCCAGACGTCCTCGCTCGTGGGCACCGACCTCGTGCAGGCCGTGCCCCTCGTCGCCTCCGCAGCTCTAGGTCATCTGCTCTTTGGCGACTTCCAGCTGGGTCTCACCACATCTCTGCTCGTCGGTTGCGTCCCCGGCGTCTACGTGGGCGCTCGCCTCTCAGCGCGGGCCCCCGACCATGCCATCCGACCCGTCCTGGTGGCGGTCCTGGTGGCATCAGCGCTCAAGCTGCTCGGCGCGCCAACGGGTGTCGCGGCCGGCGTCGGCATCGTGCTGGGTGCGGGTACAGCGCTGGTCACAGCTCGGGCGGCCAGGACATCTGTCGTGCCCGCCTCGACTGCAACCGTCAGCGTGCGTTGACCAGGAAGTCTGCCGTCTGCGCGAAGTAGTCGAGCATTCGTGCCTCGATCTCTGGAGCGACGGCGTGGAGATGCACGACCTGATCCATGGCCGCCGCCATGTGGCCGAACCAGGCGTCGCGCTCCGCCTCGGTGATCACGAACGGCGCATGACGCTGCCGGAGGCGAGGATGCCCACGCTGCTCGCTGTAGGTACCCGGCCCACCCCAGTACTGCTGGAGGAACAATGCCATGTGGTCCATGGAGCTCGTGAGGTCCTCGGGATACAGCGGGCGCAGCAATGGATCAGTGGCCACCGATGCGTAGAACCGCTTCACGAGGTCGACGAAGAACGCCGAGCCACCGACGGCGTCGAACACGTTCCCCTGATCGCTCACTCAGCGATCCTTGCGGTGACCGTGGCCGAAGAACCCACCTGAGGGTCGTGCGTGCGCGTGATAGTGGTCCGGGATGTTGCGCATGTTGTCGTCGACGTAGTGCCCGTCGAAGACCTCTGTGGCCACCCTCGCGAGCTGTTCGTGCATGTGCGACAGATCCTGGACATCAGGTTCGGTCCCATGCCACCGCCACACAACCATCGGCGTGTCGCAGATCTCACACTCCGCGATCCAGCACACTTCGTCCTCGTGGAACCAGTGTGTGATCTTCGCTGCTTCGCAGAGATCGCAGTCGTCCGACTTCACCCCAGTGCTCATCGTCGTCAACCTACCGGTCGGTCGCTACCGTGCCACCGATGGACCCCAACCGCGCCGGCACCGGCTACCTGGCCATCCCCGCCGCGGGTGATGGCCCCGGTGTACTCGTACTCCACGCGTGGTGGGGACTGAACGAGGTCGTGAAAGGCGTATGCGATCGCCTGGCTGAGCAAGGGTTCGTGGCACTGGCGCCGGACCTCTTCGATGGGCGCGTCTCCCTCACAGCCGAGGACGCCGAACAAGAGCTCGCCGCTGCGGACGCCAACGAGCTCGCCCACGTCACCCGCTCCAGCCTCCAGACGCTCTGCGAGCTCCCCATCACCTCGGATGGTCCGGTCGGGATCATCGGCTTCTCGATGGGCGCATCCATGGCTCTGTGGCTGTCTGCCCGGGTCCCCGACCGGGTCGCCGCGACCACCGTCTTCTACGGCGCGCAGGACATCGACTTCAACCAGGCGCGGTCGGCATATCTGGGGCACTTCGCGGGGACCGACGAGTTCGTCGACGGCGACACCCTGGCGCTCCTGGAAGCGGAGCTGCGCCTCGACGAGCTGGAGGTCACGTTCCACCGCTACCCCGGTACACGCCACTGGTTCTTCGAGGACGACCGTGCCGAGTACGACGCCGAGGCAGCATCCCTGGCGTGGGACCGGACGATCGAGTTCCTGCGCCAGCACCTCTGAGCGAGCGCCGCCGCCAGCAGCGGTCAGCCGCGGTCGAGCCCATCGCGCAGCTCGGCCACGAAGTGAGCCATCTGCTCGGGACCGGCACCGTCGAGGCGCATGCGCATCAGGGCTGAACCAACGATCACCCCATCGGCGTGTTCGGCCACCGAACGAGCCTGGTCTGGGGTCGACACGCCGAACCCCATGATCACCGGCAGGTCAGTGACCGACTTCAGGCGCTTGGCCAAGGCTGTGGAGGCGTCGGACAGCGTCGCCCGCTCACCAGTCACGCCGAGCAGGTTCACGCCGTAGATGTAGCCCTTGGAGCGCTCGCACAGAAGCGGGAGTCGGTCATCGGGGGTGAGCGGCGAGGCGAGCATGATCGTCTCCAGCCCGGCATCGAGGGCATGCGGTTCCCACTCCCCCATCTCCTCGAGCGGAAGGTCGGGCAGGATGACCCCGCTGATCCCTGCTGCCACGGCTTCGGCCGCGAAGCGCTGATAACCCTTGTGGAACACAAGGTTGACGTAGGTCATGGCGACGATCGGTACGCCTGCATCCAGGCCCCGCAATCCGTCCAGGATCAGGTCGAGCGTGGTGCCCTGGGCGAGGGCGTGCTCGGACGCAGCCTGGATCGTCGGGCCGTCCATCACCGGGTCCGAGAACGGGATGCCGATCTCGATCGCGTCGGCACCAGCGGCGGCGCACGCACGAACGACGTCAGCCCAATCCGCACCCAAGCCGCCGGTCAGGTACGGGACGAGCAGCTTGCGGCCGCTGTCTCGCTGACGACGCAGGTGCGCTTCGAGGGCGAGCACGTCAGCCACCTTGTCGGTCCAAGATCTCCGCCACCTGGGCGACGTCCTTGTCCCCTCGCCCGGAGAGGTTGAGGATCACCGTCTTGCCCACGAGCTCTGCCTTCGCCCGGAGCACCCAGGCCAGTGCGTGAGCCGACTCGAGCGCGGCGATGATCCCCTCCGTGCGAGCCAAAGCACCGAACGCCTCCAGGACCTCTGCGTCGGTGACCTTCTCGTAGCGCGCCCGGCCGGTGGCCGCGAGGTGCGCGTGCTCAGGACCGATGCCTGGGTAGTCAAGGCCCGCCGAGATGGACTCCGCCTCCATGACCTGCCCGTGCTCGTCCTGGAGGAGATACGACTTCGAGCCGTGCACGATGCCCGGCACGCCATGGCCGACGGCGGCGCCTCCAGCCGGTTCGACGCCGACGAGCTCGACCCCGGGCAGCTCGGCGAAGCCTGAGAACAGCCCGATGGCATTCGACCCTCCCCCGACGCAGGCCGTGACGACATCCGGGTCGCGGCCAAGCAGGGCGCGGCACTGCTCGCGAGCTTCGTCTCCGATCACGCGGTGCAGCTCGCGCACCATCCATGGGTACGGGTGCGGCCCCATGACCGATCCGAGGAGGTAGTGGCTCTCCTCCACGGACGCGACCCAGTCGCGCATGGCCTCATTGATCGCGTCCTTGAGGGTGCGGCTGCCCGACGACGCCGGCCGCACCTCGGCGCCGAGCAGGCGCATCCGGAACACGTTGAGGGCTTGTCGCTCCATGTCGACCTCGCCCATGTACACCACGCACTCGAGGCCGAGCAGCGCTGCTGCGGTAGCGCTCGCCACACCGTGCTGACCGGCGCCAGTCTCCGCGATCACCCGTTGCTTGCCCATCCGCCGCGCGAGCAGCGCCTGGCCCAGGACGTTGTTGATCTTGTGTGAGCCTGTGTGGTTCAGGTCCTCACGCTTCAGGAGCAGCGTGCAACCGAGCTCCTCGGAGAGCCGCCGCGCTTCGTAGAGGAGCGACGGACGACCCGCGTAGTCGGTCAAAAGCCGATCGAGCTCGGCGCGAAAGGAGTCGTCCGCCCATGCCTCACGAAAGGCGAGGTCGAGCTCGGCGCAGGCCAACACGAGCGTCTCCGGGATGTACCGGCCACCGAAGTCCCCGTATCGACCCGTGGGACCAGGGTCACCCATCACCGGCGCTGCGCTCATGACCTAGAGCATCGGCGGGATGCCGCGGCGGGCGCCAGTCGGTTCCTCAGAGGTCGAGCATCCAGTCGAAGGGCTTCTCGCCCTCGCTGCCGTGATAGTCGGCCGGTTCGGCGGCCTTGGCTGCGTTGATGAACCGCCGCACGAGCGTCGGATCCTTGATTCCGGGGGACGATTCCACTCCCGACGCGACGTCGACACCCCAAGGACGTACGCGCGCTATGGCCTCTCCGACGTTCTCCGGCGTCAGTCCGCCAGCCAAGAGAACGCGCAATCCCGATGGAACGCCCTCGGCGAGCGACCAATCGAAGACCTGGCCGGAACCGGGGCTGGCCGAATCGATCATGACGATGTCGGCGCCGTACCCGGCTGCCCGGGCCAGCTCAGCGTCGCCCCCCGGGAACACCTTGATCACCACGGGCACCCGTTCGCGAACCCAGTGGGTGTCCTCGGCGTTCTCGTGCCCGTGCATCTGGGCGGCCCGCAACCCGGCCTGGTGGGTCAGCTCGACCACCCGCTCACGGGCTTCGTCTCGGAAGATCGCCACCGTGAGGATCTCGGGCGGGAGCCGCTTCGCTATGTCACCGGCGCGCCCTACGGCGAGGAAGCGGGACGACGAGGGGACGAAGTTGAAGCCGATCGCGTCGGCACCCATGGCCACAGCCAGGAGCGCGTCCTCCTCAGAGGTGACCCCACAGATCTTCACGAACACAGCGTCAACCTACCGACCGCACGGCTCGCAGTGCCGCTACTGACGCTGCCGGGTCTCCGGAGGTGACGACCGATTCGCCGACGAGCACCGCGTCGAACCCAGCGTCCACCAGCGCGGGGAGGTCCGCCGGCCCTCGTATGCCCGACTCAGCGACGCTGGCGATGCCCTTGGGCATCGCCTTGGCGACCCGGACAGCGCGATCGGTATCCACCTCGAAGCTGACGAGGTCGCGCTGGTTCACCCCGATGAGCGTTGCTCCCGTTGCGATCGCACGCTCCAGCTCGCGTTCGTCGTGGACCTCAACCAGCACGTCGAGCCCCAGCTCGAGAGCCAGAGCATGCATGGAGGTCAGCTCGCCGTCGTCGAGCGCGGCCACGATCAGGAGCACCGCGTCGGCACCCATCAGCCGGGCATCGCAGACGTCGCGGAGATCGACGGTGAAGTCCTTGCGAAGCACGGGGATGCCCACGGCGGCCCTGGCGGCAGCGAGGTCGGCCGGAGAACCACCGAAGAACGTCACATCGGTGAGGACAGACAGGCAGGTTGCGCCACCCCGCTCGTAGGCCGACCCGATAGAGGCCGGATCGAGCCCCAGCGCGAGGTCGCCCTTCGATGGCGACCGCCGCTTGATCTCGGCGATCACGGCCAAGCCGTCGTCGCCTCGCATGGTCAGCGCTGCCGCGAAGCCACGAGGAGGAGGCGCCGAATGGGCGGAGTCGACCAGTTCCGACAGGGAGCGAGGGTCGGTCGCCGCCGCCTCGCGATGCGCCGCGAGGATCCGGTCCAGGTAGGTCGCCACGGCGGGCGACCCTACTGCTGGGACCGGCCGTCAACGCCACCGGTTCGTGAGGCGAACAGCGCGATGAAGGGCGCAGCGAGGAAGAAGAGGCACGACAAGACGAGCTCGACGAGCGCCAGCCCAAGTGCGGCCTGTGACACGAACAGGATCCCGATGAACCCGGTGACCAGCGAAAGGGCGAACAGGGCCGCTGGAAGCAAGCTGACCCCGCGCGGGAGTCTCACCGTTGCTCGTATTGCGTGGTCGTCGTCGATCTCATCGTGGTCCTCGAACGCATCCCAACGGGGCTCCGGGGCGACCGGACCAGCGGCCTGAGAAGCAGGAGCAACGCTGCGGTCGTACCGGGCACGCTGGATCGGGTCACTGAGGGTCGCCCACGCCTCGTTGATGAGTTGCATCCGGGCCGGGTCACCGCCGACAACGTCGGGGTGGTGTCGCCGGGCCAGCGAGAGATACGCGCGCCGCATCGCCGTGTCATCCGCGGTCGGCGGGACCCCGAGCACGTCGTAGAGGCTCACGACCCGAGCCTAGGGGCGCGCGTGGGATGCGGCCCGGTGATGACTAGGGCGCTGTTGTCGAGGAACGGGAGATCGTGGTGGATGTCGAGGTGGTGGTCAGAGTGCCCGGGTCCACGCACTGCGGCAGATCGAGCTCGATCGTCTCGGTCGTTGTTTGTGTCGTGGCCGACTCCCCCGAGCCGGAGCGACGCGTGACGGGCAGGCTCAGCGCCAAACCGGGCGCGCCCTGCACCTCGCACCGCAGCTCGTACCGGACCTGGCCACCCGCACCTGTCCTCGCCACTGGAGTCGGCGGAGCGACCTCGGTGGTGGTGGTGGTGGTGGTGGGGTCGAACGGGGACGGCGGATCTGTGTCCGTGTCGTCGTCTGATGGCTGGTTGGCATCGTCGCGGAGCACCCAGCGGCCCAGTCCCACGAGCTCCACGGTCAGTCCGACAACCGGTGTCGACCGGACGATGCCATCCGCGTCGACTCTGCGATTGACGACCGACGCCACCAGATTGACCGGCCGCCGGAGTAGCGGCGGATCAGGAGCGACGCTCGCCTGCACCGCGACCCCCGACATGTTCTCGACTTCGAGGTCGAAGGTGTGTGCCTCACCATCGGTGAGAAACCGAACGTCCGGCACGACCTGCGCAAGCGTGGGAGCAAGAAACGCTCGCACTCGATAGCCCCCGCCGGGAATGTTCTCGAGGAGGAAGCGGCCATCAGGTCCCGTCACCAGATCGGATCTGATCTCTCGACCTGCGACCAGGCGCTCGACGCGAACCGTCGCCCCAACGATGAGGCCGTCGGGGCCAACCACAGAACCGGTGATCGAGGCCGTGCCGGTGTTGACGAGTGTCGTCGTCGTCCGCCCGGACACCCCCGCGAGCGCAATGCCGCTGGTATCGAGCTCGGTGGTGGGACTCGAGGGCTCGGGGCGAGGCGTTGGATCCGCCCCATCGCCACTGCTGCAGGCCGTCGCCAGAAGAAGCAGGCCCGCACACGTCACCCGAACAGCTGGCATCACAGCGGAAGCTCCGCGACGGTTGCTGTCGCTACGCCGTCGGACCAGCGCAGCTCCACGACGTCTCCGATCGTGGTGGAGCGGCTCACCAACCCGAGTGCGATGTCGCCAAGTCGTGGCGAGTGTGCGATCGACGTCACCGTGCCGACCTGCTTGTCACCCACCAGGATCTCAGTCCCGACGGGTACGGGACCAGCCTCGATCCGCAGCCCCCTCACGGGATGGGGGACGTTGCCTCCGCGGCTATCGATCCGGGCCACGAGCTCTTGACCCGTGTAGCAGCCCTTGGTGAAGCTGACCGACGCGTCGATCAACCAGGCGCCTGCCTCAGCGGGGATCGTGGCATCCGTGAGCTCGGCGCCCATGGCTGGCACGCCGCATTCGATGCGCAGCGCCTCCAGCGCCGCGGGTTCGACGAGTGGCACCCCCGCCAGCGCGATCTCGCCCGCGGACAACACGTCGATGCCGTCCACCCCCGGCCAGAAGGCACGTAGGCCGTGGGAACCAGGGGGAACATCGATGTCGCCAGCGCCTGGGCCGCGAATGGCAAGCCCCGCCCACTCCTCGAGGTCCAGCTCGGCGTCAGTGCGCAGCTTGAACCGCTTCAGGCGGGCAAGGACCGCCAGCCCCCAACCGCCGTCGACGTCGAGCAACATCGCGTCGTCGGCGATGCGGGTCACTCGGAGCCAGGCCTCCACCTTGCCAGTCGGCTGCAGGAGCAGCGACACCGCTGATTCGCCAACCACCAGCGCCGAGACGTCCTGACTCAGCTGACCCTGAAGGAACTCGAGCGCCTGGGGCCCGTACACCCGCACGACGTCCCGCCGGATCGGCACGGCACCGAGTGCAGTTCGCAGATCCGGCAGCTCATGCATGCACTGACGCTACTGGGATGCGGCCTGACCGTCGGTGGCGTGCTGGCGACGGCGTTCCGTCATCTTGCGAGCAGCGGGGATCGCGGCCAGCAGAGCGCGGGCCTTGTTGTGGCACTCGAGATCCTCGTGCTCGGGGATGCTATCGGCCACGATCCCTGCGCCCGCCTGAACCGACGCCCGGCCGTCGTCACCGACGACGAGCGTGCGGATGGCAATCGCTGTGTCGATGTTGCCCGAGAAGTCGAGATACCCGACAACGCCCGCGTACGGACCCCGCTTGGTCGGTTCCAAGGCATCGATGATCTCCATGGCCCGAACCTTGGGCGCCCCGGAGACCGTGCCCGCGGGCAGCGTGGCCCGCAGCACGTCGATTGCCGTCTTGTCCTGGCGCAGCCGTCCCGAAACCTGGGACGTCATGTGCATGACGTGGCTGTAGCGCTCGAGCGTCATCATCTCGTCGACGTGCACGCTGCCGAACTCGACCACCCGGCCGACATCGTTGCGGGCCAAGTCCACGAGCATGATGTGCTCCGCGATCTCCTTGGGATGCTCGACGAGCTCGGCCGCCATGCGTCGATCCTCCTCGTCGGTGCGGCCGCGGCGTCGCGTACCGGCGATCGGGCGCGAGATGACCGTGCCATCGAGCAGCTTCACCAGTGGCTCAGGCGACGAGCCGACCAACGTGAGACCCGGTTGCCGAACGAAGTACATGTAGGGGCTTGGGTTGACCTGGCGGAGCACCCGGTACACGTCGAACGGATGCGCATCGAGCTCGAGATCGAACCGCTGGGCCACGATGATCTCGAAGATGTCCCCCGCCAGGATGTGCTCCTTGGCCACCTCTACGGCACGGCAGAACTCACCGCTCGCGAACGTGGAGGTGGTGTCGGGTAGCGGATCGTCGGGGTCGGGCGGCTCCACCAAGGGCTCGTCGAGCGGTCGGGCACCATCGAGCGCGAGCTGATCGAGGCGAGCCAGCGCGGCGTCATAGCGCGCATCGAGCTCGTCGTCGGACAGTCCCGGTTCGACCAGCACGTTGTCGATGAGCGTGACGACCTGGCGCCAGTGGTCGTAGGCCGCGAGCTGGCCGATCACCGACACGACTGCATCCGGGTGACCAAGGTCGTCGTGCGGAACGTCGGGTAGGTGCTCGACCTCGCGTACGACGTCGTAGCCGAGGTATCCCATGACGCCGCCGTGGAGTGGCGGGAGATCCTCCAGCACGGGTGCCCGCCACACCTGCAGAACGTGCTCGACGGCAGCGAGGATCCCGCGGTCGAGCGGCACGCCATCAGGCAGTGAGCCGGACGCCTCCACCACGGTGCCCCGAGCGGTCAGCGTGGCGAGTGGGTTGCGACCGATGAACGACCAGCGGCTCCACCGCTCGCCGTGCTCGACCGACTCGAGCAGGAAGCCGGGCGCGTCGCCCACCAACCGGGCAAACGCGGCCACGGGCGTGGTGAGGTCGGCCAGCAGGGCGCGCCAGACGGGAATCACCGTGTGGCTACGGGCCAGGTCCCGGAACTCCTCCCGGCTGGGCCGCAGCGTCACGCCTGCGTCACCCAAAGGACCGGAAGAAGCAGGAGCGCTCGCCGGTGTGACACGCGCCCTTGCCCTCCTGCTCTACGACGAAGAGCAGCGTGTCTCCATCGCAGTCGTAGGAGGCGTGCCGCACAAACTGCCGGTCGCCCGAGGTGTCGCCCTTGCGCCATATCTCCTGTCGGCTCCGCGACCAGAAGACCGTACGGCCCTGCTCGAGTGTCATGCGGAGCGTCTCAGGGTTCATCCAGGCCATCATCAGCACGTCGCCGGTGCCCTCCTCCTGCACGATGGCGGGCACAAGGCCGGCGTCGTCGTACTTCACGAGCGCCAGCTGCTCGTCGGTGACATCGATGGGGGTCGCGAGAGGCATCGGTCCATCGTACGACCGCGCCCCACACCCCCCGAAACCCGTTACCAACCAACGTCTGTGAACCCCCACGTCCGCATAGCGGACGTTTTGCTTCACAGACGTTGGTTGTTAGAGGTACAGCCCGGTGCTGGACTCCTGTAGGCGCTCGGCGGCCACGGCGTGGATGTCGCGCTCTCGCAGGATGATGTAGTCGTCGCCACGGACCTCGACCTCGTAGCGGTCCTCTGGCGAGAACAGCACGTGGTCGCCGACCTCCATCGTCCGCACATTCGGGCCGGCAGCACAGACCTCGGCCCAAATGAGGCGCTTCTTCATCTCGGCGGTGGCCGGAATCAGGATGCCTCCCGATGTACGCCGCTCCGCCTCAGCCGTGAGACGCACCAGGATGCGGTCGTTCAGCATCTTGATCGGGAGTTTCTCGCGGTCCTCGGGGGCGCCCATCGCCTCCACGATAGGGTCCCGGCGGCTCAGGCCGGGCGGACGACGATGCCCGCCGCGATCATGGCCGCCTTGGCCTCCGCGATGGTGTGCTCCGCAAAGTGGAAGATCGACGCCGCGAGCACTGCGTCGGCATGGCCTTCGGTGACGCCCTCGACGAGGTGCTGCAGCGTCCCCACGCCACCGGATGCGATGACCGGGATCCCCACGGCATCAGCTATCTCCGCGGTGAGCTCGCAGTCGAACCCGGACTTTGTGCCGTCCCTGTCCATCGATGTGAGCAAGATCTCACCGGCGCCGAGCGCTTCAACGCGCCGCGCCCACTCCACCGCGTCGATCCCGGTCGGGGTGCGTCCGCCGTGCGTGAAGACTTCCGCAGAACCGTCCTCGCGCCGTCGAGCATCGATCGCCACGACCACGCACTGGGTTCCGAACTCGGAGGCCAGCTCCGTGATGAGCTCGGCACGCTCGACCGCCGACGTGTTCACCGAGACCTTGTCTGCTCCCGCTCGCAGCAACCGACGGGCATCGTCGACGCTGCGGATCCCGCCGCCGATCGTGAACGGGATGAACACCTGCTCGGCGACCCGAGCGGCCATCTCCACGGTGGTGTCCCGCGCGTCAGACGACGCGGTGATGTCGAGGAACACCAGCTCGTCGGCACCAGCAGCGTCATAGCGAGCCGCCAGCTCCACGGGGTCGCCGGCGTCCACGAGGTCGACGAAGTTCACACCCTTGACGACGCGCCCAGCATCGACGTCTAGGCACGGAATGATGCGGGCGGTTCTCATGCACCACTCCTGTCCAGGGCTGCGACCGCTGCAGCCACGTCGACACGACCCTCATAGATGGCGGTACCAACAATGGCTCCTGCCAGTCGTCGACCCGAAGCCTCGACCGCGTCCAACGCCATCAGGTCGGCGAGCACGCCGACGCCACCGGAAGCGATGACGTCAAGGTCCGTGAGCGCGAGCACCTCCGCGAGACCGGCCGTGTCGGGACCGCCCATGAGGCCCTCCACCTGGATCTGGGTGACAACGACAGCTTCGGCACCACTGGCCGCCAGGCGGGTGAGCGCATCGGCCCAGTCGACCCCGGAGCCAGTCTCCCAGCCGTGGACGGCGACCTCCCGGCCCCGCACGTCGAGCCCGAGCGCCACTGGCTGACGGGCCGCTACCTGGGCGACGAGGTCTGGATCTTCCATGGCCGCAGTGCCCATCACCACGCGAGCCACGCCTGCGTCGGCCAGCGCCATCGCAGCATCGATGGTCCGCACTCCGCCGCCTGCCTGCACCGGGACCGATACCGCCTGCGCGATGGCCGCGATGAGGTGCCGATTGACCGCATCGCCCGTGCGCGCCGCATCGAGGTCGACCGTGTGGATCCACTGGGCACCGGCGGCCACGAACGACTGGGCGACCGCGACCGGGTCGTCACCATGGACCCGCTCGCGTGCGAAGTCGCCCTGGGTGAGCTGCACGACCTTGCCGCCTCGCAGATCGATCGCCGGGTAGAGGTCCATCAGCGGCCCGCCGCCATGTCTACGAAGGCGGCAAGGGCCGCGAGCCCAGTGCGGCTCGACTTCTCGGGGTGGAACTGCGTGGCCCACACGCTCCCCCACTCGACCGAGGCGACCACCGAGCCGCCGTAGTCGCACGTGGACGAGATGAGCGAGTCGTCGGTCTCGGCCGCGAAGGAGTGCACGAAGTACGCCCACGCCGGATCGGGTGCTCCAGCGAGCAGGGCAGGCCGGCCGCGTCGCTCCAGCAGGTTCCACTGCATCTGCGGACGCTTCACACCGTCGGGCAGCAGCCGGACCCTGCCAGGCAGGATCCCCAGCCCGGGCTCGTCGGGGGACTCCTCGGAGCCCTCGAAGAGCATCTGCATGCCGATGCAGATGCCGAGGAACGGCACCGCGCGCTCCGTGACCTCATGGGCGGCGACGTCCAGGCCGGTGCGGCGGAGGGCCTGCATGCACCGACCGAAGCTGCCGACTCCGGGCAGCACGACGCCAGCCGCGTCGCGGATCAGTCCTGGATCAGCCGTGAGCCGGGCATCGGCCCCAACGTGTTGGAGGGCCTTCTGAGCGGAGCGGAGGTTGCCGATCTCGTAGTCGAGGACAGCAATGAGCGTCACCTCAGATGACGCCCTTGGTGGAGGGCACGCCTCCGCCCTCCACGCGAACCGCGTCGCGCAGGCAGCGGGCCACGCCCTTGAAGGTGGCCTCGACGATGTGGTGGGTGTTGCGGCCTTCGCGAAGCCGTACGTGCAAGGTGATGCCGGCCGCGGTCGCAAAGGACTGCCAGAAGTGCTCCGCCATCTCAGGGTTGAAGGGTGGCTCGCCGAGCGGCAGCACCTCGCCGAAGGGCACCTCGAAGGCTGTGAACGGTCGGCCCGAGAGATCGAGCGCCACCTCGACGAGGGCTTCATCGAGCGGGAAGAGCCCGCTGGCAAACCGCCGGATGCCCGCCTTGTCGCCCAGGGCTTCCTTGAAGCACTCCCCCACCGTGATGGCGACGTCCTCCACCGTGTGGTGACCGTCGACCTCGAGATCACCTCGAGCATGGACGCTGAGGTCGAAGCCGCCGTGGCGACCGAGCTGATCGAGCATGTGGTCGAAGAAGGGCAGGCCCGTACTGGCCTCCACGACCTCGGTCGAGCCGTCGAGGTCGATGCGCACGGAGATGGTGGTCTCCTTGGTGGTGCGCTCCTTCGCTGCCGATCGAGTCATGTGAGTGCAACCTCCAGCGCGTCGAGGAACGCATCGTCCTCTGTGGGCGTGCCGATCGTGACACGAAGGCATCCCTCGAGGCGAGGCCAGGCCGAGCAGTCGCGGACCAGCACCGAGGCATCGAGGAGTCGCTGCCATACGTCCCGACCATCCACGTCACGCGGACGGAAGAGCACGAAGTTGGCGCCCGAAGGCCACAGATCGACGGGCAGGTCGGCGAGTCGAGCGGTGAGCCGTCCTCGCTCCTCGACCAAGGAGGCCACACGGGCCCGCATCTCGGCATCGAACTGGAGGGCAACTCGACCCGCCGCCTGCTTCATGGCATCGAGGTGGTACGGCAGCACGATCTGATCGAGCTGCGCCACCACGTCTCGAGGTCCGATGAGGTACCCGAGCCGTGCCGCGGCCATCGACCAGGTCTTGGAGTAGGTGCGAGTTACGACCAGCGGGGTGTCGTCGTCCACCAGGCTGAGAGCGGACCAGGGCGCGAACTGGCCGTACGCCTCGTCGACGACGAGGAGCCCGGGGGTCAGCTCGAGCACCTCCCTCACCGTCGCTTCGTCCTCGACCATCCCCGTCGGGTTGTTCGGCGAGCACAGGAACGTGAGGGCCGGCTGAGCCTCCTCCAGCACGCGGCGCACCTCGCCCAGGGCGAGGGCGAAGTCGTCGGTGCGCTCACCGCTCGCCACTCCAGTCCCGGTGATGCGGGCGATGTGGCTGTGCAGCGCGTACGTCGGCTCGAAGACCGCTGCCGAGCGGCCCGGCCCGCCGTAGGCCAGGCACAACGTCTGCAGGACCTCGTTTGATCCGTTGGCCGCGAACACCCGGGCCGGGTCAACCGCGTGATGCGCGGCGATGGACTCCCGCAAGCGCTTGTAGGACCGATCGGGATAGCGGTGCCAGTCAATGGCGGCGAGCTCGTCGGCGATCGCCTCGCGGAACCCCTCCGGCGGCGCTTCGGGAGCTTCGTTGGTGTTGAGACGTACCGCTACGTCCACCTGGGGCGAGTGGTAGCCCTCGATGAGCGCAAGGTCATCACGCGGCCCGATCATGGCGCCTCCCGACGGATTCGCACCGACGCGGCATGCGCGTCGAGGCCCTCGTAGGCAGCCAGCGCCTCGACGTGCTCGGCGACCTGGTCCAACCCCTCGCGACCGAGCGACACGACGTGTATGTGCTTGAGGAAGTCATCGACGCGAAGCGCACCGGCGAACCGGGCCGAGCCGTAGGTGGGGAGCACATGGTTCGGACCGGCGAGGTAGTCGCCGACCGAGGCAGGTGCAAAGGGACCGCAGAACACTGCCCCCGCGTGGCGAACCATGGACACGAGCGCCTCGGCGTTGTCGACCAGCAGCTCCAGATGTTCCGGTGCAATGGCGTTGGCCACCTCGATCGCCTGTTCCGGGCCATCGCAAAGGACCACGTACCCGCCTTCGGCGAGCGTCGCCTCCAAGTGAGCTCGGCGCGGCGACCGCGGCACGATCTCAGCTACCGCAGCCGCCACCGCGTCAGCGACCTGCTCGTCCCAGGTGACGAGCCAGGCCAATCCGTCAGGGCCGTGCTCGGCCTGGAGCACGAGATCGATGGCGGCGAACGCCACCGGCGTCGTCGCGTCGGCGATCACGACGACTTCAGACGGCCCAGCGAACGCGGAGGGCACACCCACGAGACCAGCCGAGGCGACCTCCCGCTTGGCCTGCGCGACGCGGGCGCTGCCGGGACCAACGATGACGTCCACTGGTCGAATCGACTGTGTGCCGTAGGCGAGCGCGCCGATCCCGCCGGGGCCGCCGACTCGGTACACCTCGTCGACTCCCGCCAGCGCTGCCGCCGCGAGGATCCCGGGCGCGACCGAGCCATCGGGCTGCGGTGAGGTGACAAGG
Source organism: Acidimicrobiales bacterium (assembly GCA_040902805.1). Classification (GTDB taxonomy): domain Bacteria; phylum Actinomycetota; class Acidimicrobiia; order Acidimicrobiales; family VFJN01; genus VFJN01. The sequence goes on along the minus strand of JBBDWQ010000024.1, from coordinate 40,614 downwards.
ACGACCTCTGGCACCCCGGCCACCTTGGCGGGAACGGCGGTCATCAGCACGGTGGACACGAGCGGCGCGAGCGCCGACGGCACGTAGCAGCCCGCTCGGTCCACGGGACGCTGCAGCTCCCGGACGATGATGGCACCGTTGTGGTGCTCTGCGTCGGTGTGCCGCTGCGTCTCGTGGTAGGCGGTGATGTTGGCGTGGGCCACCTCGAGCGCTGTCCGTAGCTCCGGGCCGATCGCCTCCAGGGCGGCAAGCAACGCTGACTGTGGAACGCGCAGGTCGTCGATGACCGCACGGTCGTAACGCTCCGTGAGCTCCCGAAGTGCCACGTCGCCGCGTGACCGCACATCGGCGAGCACGCTTCGCACCTCGTCAATGGGCGGCTCGACCTGGGCTTGCGGGCGGGGCAGCCGACTACGGAGATCGCCCGTCACCCCGCGTAGGTCGAGTCGTTGGAGCACGCGGTGAGGATAGGTGCGGTCCGTCGACTCCCCGAAACCGGTTCGGGCCGACCACACTGGCGTCATGGAGCTCGACGCCGCCCACCTCTCCTCGTTGTCCACCGCCCTCGGAGACCTCACCGAGCGGCTCGTCGGCCTAGCCGACGCCTACCAGGGCTCTCCTCGGGAGGATGTGGCCGCCGACCTGTACGACGTCGAGCGACACCTGCAGGCCGCCCACCGCCGCCTGAGATCGTTGGTAGCGAAGCTGTGAACCCGAGGTGGTGACGGGATCAGACCTTGAAGGCGCTAGGACAGAAGTCCGCGAGGACGCACTCACCGCAGCGGGGCTTGCGGGCCCCGCAGACAGCCCGACCGTGCAGGATGAGCCGCAGGCTGAACATGCCCCTCTCCTTGGCCGGCACCATCGGGTTGAGGGCCATCTCGGCCTTCACGGGATCCGTCTCGGCGGTCAGGCCGAGGCGCCGGGCGAGCCGTCCGACGTGCGTGTCCACAGGGAGGCCGGGAAGATCCATGGCCACGCTTCGCAGCACGTTGGCTGTCTTTCGACCGACGCCTGGCAGCGTGACCAGGTCAGACATGGCGCTGGGAACCTCACCCGCGAAGCGCTCTGCAACCGCGGAGGCCATGCCCAGGAGGCTCTTGGCCTTGTTCCGATAGAAGCCCGTGGAGCGAATGATCTCCTCGAGCTCGTGCGGCGCGGCCGAAGCCAGATCCTCGGGCGTCGGGTAGCGAGCAAACAGATGCGGCGTGACCATGTTGACCCGCTCGTCGGTGCACTGGGCCGACAGGATCGTCGCTGCCAGCAGCTCGAAGGGGCTGTCGTGCCGCAGCGCGCACAGCTCGGCCGCGGTGCCTGGATACTCCACGCCCAGCCGCTCATGGGTGCGACGAGCGCGACCCGCCGCGGTGCGGGGTCGGCGTGGCGGCGTGTCGTCGGGATCGGAGGGCATCGAGCGGCGAGGGTATCGGTCGCTACCCTGCGTGCCATGCGGCGACCCGAGACCACCCATCCCTCGGGTGCCATCGCACTCGTCGCCGCGGGTTCCGACGGCCCCTGGCTGGTCCCGGTCGAAGGCGGATGGGAGCTCGATCTGGCGGAATCACACACTTCGGTCGATCCCGCGCTGCGGGCACGGTCCATAGCAACCGCCGTGGAGGCAGTCGCCGAACGCGGAGGTGGCACCGTACGACTCTGGGTTCGAGGCCACGACGACCCCATGGACGCTGCGGCGGTGGCTGCCCACATGAGGCTCACCCGTGAGCTCCTGCAGATGCGTCGACCTCTGCCTGTCAATGGGGAAGGCGGCCTCGCCGTTCGCCCATTCAGGGTGGGCGTGGACGAAGCAGCGTGGCTCGAGGTGAACAATCGGGCCTTCGAGTGGCATCCAGAGCAGGGACACATGACGCTCTCAGAGCTTCAAGCCCACGAGGCTGCGCCGTGGTTCGATCCGGCAGGGTTCTTGCTCCACGAGGACGAAGGCGTGCTGCGCGGATTCTGCTGGACCAAGATTCATCCGAACGAGAACCCGCCCCTCGGCGAGATCTACGTCATCGCTGTCGACCCATCCGCACATCAGCGCGGCTTGGGGCGCCAGCTCGTGCTCGCGGGACTGACGCACCTGTACGAGCAGGGCCTTCAGGTCGGGATGCTCTACACGGAGTCCGACAACGCTCCTGCGGTGCGCCTCTACGCGGACCTTGGCTTCACGGTTCACAGCACCGACAGGGCATACGTGATCGACGTACCGGCCCGATGAGCACTCCCACGCCGACCCGCTACGGCATCGAACGTGACGATCTCACGACGCTCCTCGACGGCGAGCCCCGCTACCGCGTCGATCAGGTCTGGAGCGGGCTGTATGAGCACCTGGCCAATCCCGTCGAGCTGACGTCGCTGCCCAAGGGACTGCGGCGCACGCTCGACGACCTCCTTCCGCTGGCGCTGGAGGTGGTGACCGAGTCGACCAGCGACGGCGGCGAGACGGTGAAGTGGCTCTGGTCGCTCGACGATGGCACCCGCATCGAGACCGTCCTGATGCACTACGACGATCGGTCCACTGTCTGCGTGTCGAGCCAGGCCGGGTGCGCGATGGGCTGCACGTTCTGCGCGACCGGACAGGCCGGATTCGATCGTCAGCTCACGAGCGGCGAGATCCTCGAGCAGGTGGTCCGGGCGGCTCGCCGATCGCGGGACGACGGTCGTCGACTCTCGAACGTGGTGTTCATGGGCATGGGGGAACCGCTCGCGAACTACGACCCCACGTGGCGGGCCGTCGAGCGCATCCATGGGGACCTCGGGCTCTCCGCGCGCCACCTCACCGTGTCGACGGTCGGGGTCGTCCCTGGCATTCGCCGGCTGGCGACCGAGTCGTTGCCGGTCAATCTCGCCGTGTCGCTTCATGCGGCCGACGATGAGCTGCGAGACGACCTCGTACCGCTCAATCGTCGCTATCCCCTTTCGATGCTCATGGATGCCTGCGCTGGCTACCTGCAGGCCAAGGGGCGGCGGTTGTCGTTCGAGTGGGCACTGATAGACGGAGTGAACGACCGCGATCGAGACGCGGACCTGCTCATCGAGCGGTCGCGAAGTCTGCCGCTCCCCGCCCACGTGAATCTGATCCCGCTCAACCCGACCCCGGGGTACGGCGTACAGGGAACTCGCAAGCAACGGGTGCGAGCGTTCCGTGATCGCCTGCGCGAGGGAGGCGTCAACGCCACCATCCGACAGACGCGAGGCACGGAGATCGACGCGGCGTGCGGCCAGCTGCGTGCTACCCACAGCCCCTCGGAGCCGGTCACGATTCGGTCGCGTCAGGGCTGACCTGCCCCTGAGCGCACGAGCACCGTCATCTGATTGGTTGCCTTGATGGCGTTGCGCAGCGTCTCGCCGGCCGCAACCTCGACGCCCGCCCAGACCACGCAGCGGTCGATCTGTCCGGCCACGTGTGCGTCCGCCCCTACGACGTTGGCGCCACCGGATGCGGTCAGGTTCGCCTCCAGGTACTGCGTGGCAGATCCGCAGTCGACGAAGGGACCGTCATGGCACGCGACCTCGAGCTGACCATCCGTCTGCGCCTGTCTCCACGACGTCTCGTAGAGCCCTGATGGCTCGGCGGCAAGGCCCCGCAGCATCGAGGAGGGCATGAGCGCCGCCGCCACCCCGCTGGTGGGAGATAGCGCGACATCGCCGGCCAGAAGCAGCTTGACTCGCTCACGGTCCCAGTCAGCCACGAACGAGGCGAGCGAACCGGGACACCACGCATCGGCGTTGACCACCAGGGCATGGCGCCCGTCGAGCCAGGGGTTGAGCTGCCCGAGCGCACCCGCCGTGCCGAGCGGCTCGGCCTCGACGGAGATCTCCACGGAGTCACCCAGATGTCGAAGCATCGCCTCCCGACCGTGGTGGACGTTCACGGCGACGTCTCCGACCGCGGAGTGCACCCTCTCCAGTGCCAGATCGACGAGTGGCACGTTGCCGATCGGGCAGAGCGCCTTGGGCAGCACGAGGGTGAGCGGACGAAGCCGCGAGCCGCTCCCCGCCGCCAGGACCACTCCACCTACGTCCTCCGTCATCGCGCCATCCTCGCGCCCGACGATCGGCACCGTGCCCACAGGTCGGGCATGATCAGGACATGACGACCATCGCGCAAGGCATCACGGGGCTCAAGGAGCTCGTCGGGCAGCATCTCGGCTACAGCGAGTACATGGAGATCACCCAGGAGCGCGTCAACCTCTTCGCCGATGCGACGGGCGATCACCAGTGGATCCATGTGGACGTCGAGCGCGCCACGGCGGAGAGCCCCTTCGGAGGGCCGATCGCCCATGGCTACCTCACGCTCTCGCTCGGACCGGTGCTGGTCCCCCAGGTCATCCAAGTACAAGGCATCAAGATGGGGGTCAACTACGGATGCGAGAAGGTTCGCTTCCCGTCTCCCGTCCCCGTCGGGTCCATGTTGCGGGTGGGTGTTGAACTCGTTGACGTGACCGACGTCGCCGGTGGATGCCAGGTGCAGATGCGCTTCACGTTCGAGTGCGAGGGTGCCCCCAAGCCGAGCTGCGTGAGTGAGAACCTGTTCCGCTACTACGAGTGACCGAGGGCGGTGGCTAGCGCAGCGCCAGACGGGCGCTCGTAGCGTGCACCTTGTGCAGGCGCGAATGATCGTCGGGGTCCTGGTGATCGTGGCCATCTTGGCCGCGTGCTCCGGACAGGACCCGACCGTCTCGGGGACTACGACGAGAGCTCCGACAACCACCGCGCTGCCGCCTGTATCGACAACGACGACCCTCGCCCTGCCTCCCGCGGTACCGATCGCATGGAGCGGGTGCGGAGGCGGGTTCGACTGTGCCGAGGTGACCGTTCCGGTCGACTACCTAGACGCATCGCTCGGAACGATCGACTTGGCCATGATCCGTCGCCCTGCCAAGGATGCGTCCCGGCGCATCGGCACCATGCTCATCAATCCGGGCGGTCCGGGCGCCTCAGGTGTCCGGCGGGTGCGGCGAGGTTTGACGGTCAGCTCCGAAGTAGCCGCTCGGTTCGACATCGTTGGCTTCGATCCCAGAGGAATCGGCCGGAGCCACCCGGTGCGCTGCGGCTCCACTGTCCCCGCGTTCAGGGCCATGGACCTCGATCCCGACACGACCGACGAGGCAATCGCGCTCGAGCGGGCCGCCAAGGCAGTGGCCGACGAATGCGCGTCGGGCGAAGGACCACTGCTCGGCCACCTCGGCACCTGGGAGACGGTGCGCGATGTGGAGGTGATCCGTCGTGCACTCGGTGAATCCCAGATCAGCTTCTTGGGCCTCTCCTACGGAACGCTCATCGGGCTGCTGTGGGCTGAGGCGTACCCGACCTCCGTTCGCGCCCTGGTCCTCGATGGAGTGGTCGATCCTGCCCAGAGCGACGAGTCCACAACCGCGGCCTATGGCGCCATCGATCGAACCATGGCCAAGATCGACGCGGCGTGTGCTGCTCGCGCCGACTGTCCTGTGACCGGCTCGGGCGGAGTCGTCGCGGCCTATGACGAGCTTGCGCGGCGACTGGACGACGCCCCCTCTTCCGGGGTCGGGCCGACCCAACTCGCCTATGCCGTGTTCGCGGCGACCTATGGCGAGTCTCGATGGCCCGAGCTGTGGGCAGCACTACGCCGCGGCCTTGACGACGACCTCGCCGGTATCGCAGCTCTGTCCGCGTGGTTCACCGGCCTCGTGACGTACGCGCCCTACGCGATCGTGACCTGCCTCGACTTTCCGCACCCCGTCGGCTTCGAAGCATGGCAACGCTCCGGAGATGCATTCGTTGCGGCCTCGCCCCGCTTCGGTCGGATCGCAGCAAACGACCAGCTGCCCTGCGCCTTCCTTCCCCCAGCGACCTACGAGCCGCACGATGTCGCAGCGCCCGGCGCACCGCCGATCCTCGTGATCGGCAGCACGGGCGACACAGCCACGCCGTACAACCAAGCCGTTCGCGTCGCTACGAATCTGCAGTCCGGAGTTCTGCTCACGGTCGAGCTCGACGGCCACATCGCGCTTGGCGATTCCGACTGCGCTGACGCCACGATCACTCGCTATCTGGTTGATCTGACGACGCCGCGACCGGGTGCCCGCTGTTGACGCCGCACGGTTCGCCCGCGCCACTTGGTCCCCCATAGGGTCCACCCATCACATCGACAGGAAGACGCCAGCATGGAGTTCAACCTCGCCCTGGTCCACGAGACCATCGCCGCAGCGATTCCCGAGCGGGAGTGCATCGTGTGGCGCGACCGTCGACTCACCTATGCAGAAGTAGCTGACCGCACGCGGCGCCTGGCGAACTACCTGATTGGCCGCGGCCTCGGCGTGGCGAGCGAGCGCTCAGCGCTTCCCGGTCACCAGTCGGGGCAAGCGCACCTTGCGTGCTACCTCCACAACGGCAACGAGTACATCGAAGCGATGCTCGGGTCCTACAAAGCTCGCGTAGCCCCGTTCAACGTGAACTACCGCTACGTCGCCGAGGAGCTGCGATACCTTCTCAACGACTCCAGCGCCCGAGCGGTCGTCTACCACTCGGCCTTCGCCGATCGCTTGTCGGAGGTGCGACCCGATCTGCCCAAGCTCGAGGTCCTGCTGCAGGTCGACGACGGCTCCGGAGTTGAGCTGCTGCCCGGTGCCGTGTGGTACGAGGACGCGCTCGCGTCGGCCAGCCCCGAGCTGCCAGACCTCGACTGGAGCCCGGACGATCTGTACATCCTTTACACGGGTGGCACGACGGGAATGCCCAAAGGCGTGCTGTGGCGGCAGGCTGACATCTTCGTCGGTGCAATGGGGGGCCGTGACCTCGCGACGGGTGACGAGTGGACGTCGATGGAGGAAATCGTTGCGGCCGCCGCCAACGGCGGAGCTCGTCTCCTCCCGGCACCGCCGTTCATGCACGGTGCGGGACATTGGCTCGCCTTCAACGCCATGAACGGCGGGAACACCATCTGCATCCAAGACGACACCACCGGCTTTGATCCCGCGGACGTGTGGGGCACCGTGTCGCGGGAACAGGCCAACATCTTGCTGATCGTCGGTGACGCATTCGGTCGTCCACTGGTCGATGAGCTGGAGCGCGCGGCGGGGTCCGGCAAGCCGTACGACCTTGGTTCCATGCTGATGATCGTTTCCGGCGGCGCCCCCCTGAACTCGACTCTTAAGGACCGCTTCCTCGCGCAGCTACCGACCGTGATGGTCATGGACGCCGTCGGGGCCTCGGAGACCGGCAGCCAGATGTCGCACATGAGCGCGGCCGGGCAGTCAGCGAGCACCGGGACCTTCACGCCCGGCCCGGGAGCGGCGATCGTGAGCGAAGACCTCACGTCCGCACTCGTCGCTGGCCACACCGAGGTTGGTTGGCTTGCGCAGCGAGGTCGCGTGCCGCTCGGGTACCTGGGCGATGCCGACAAGACCGCCCGCACCTTCCCGGTCATCGAAGGTGTTCGCTACTCGGTGCCCGGCGACCGGGCCCGACTGACCAGCGCCGGTGTGATCGAGCTCTTCGGTCGAGACTCGGTCACCATCAACTCCGGTGGCGAGAAGATCTTCGCCGAGGAGGTCGAGCAGGCCATCGCGCACCATCCAGACGTCTATGACGTGGTGGTGGCCGGTCGACCCTCGGAGCAGTGGGGACAAGAGGTCGTGGCCGTTGTGCAGCTTCGCTCCGGCGCGGCCCGGGACGAGGACTCCCTCCTGCGCGAGGCGGCAACCCACGTCGCCCGCTACAAGCTTCCCAAGGCGTTCCGGTTCGTCGACCACATCCAGCGCTCCCCGGCCGGCAAGGCCGACTACAGGTGGGCTAAGGAGCAGGCCACCTCGAGGATCAGCTGAGCCGAGCCCGGAGAGCCGGCCAACGCGGATCGGAACGCAGGAGGCGGAGATCCGGCTCGGCTTCCACGATCCGCGCCGCTCGAAACCCTTCGTCAGCGGCCCGTTCGAGCCAGACGATCGACGGCTCGATCTCATCCGCCCTGGCCCAGCTGCAGGCAACCTCGAATGCAGTCTGCGCTCGGCTGGTTGGGCTGGCGGCATAGACCGCTTCTCCAACTTCCGCTGCAGCTCGATAGTGATCGCCGTAGTGCAGATGCGTCTGGAGGGTCGCCGCGGCCTCGCGACCCGGGGAGTCGTGCCGGGCGAGGAGTCGGTTCGCAACGGCTGTGGCTGCGCCGGAGCGAGCGAGCAGCTCCGTGGCGACAAGATTCGGCGGCCCTGCGGGGTGAGCTGCGTAGGCCCCCTCGAAGAGCTCGAACGCATCCGGCCGTCCCTCCGTCAGGGCCACGGCGGCGCGGAGATACGGATTGACGACGTTGGGCCCGACCCGCTCGACCATCCGACCAGCGGCGGCCGGATCTCCGTCGCGCAGGGCGTTCCACGCCATCTGCTGCAGACGGGCTGGATCATCGGAACTGAGCGATGGTGCACCTGCGGGTTCAAGCGCGGGGGGCGTCACCGGGACGAGGCGTGCCCGACGGCCTCGACGCTGCGGTGTCGAACCGGGGGACGGGGCGTCGACCTGGAAGGCGTCGACATCCTGACCCGCCCGCTCGGCTCGCATCTCCTGCCAGTTGCTGAAGGCAAGGAACAGGGCAAAGAACCCGGCGTAGCTCTGGTTGTGACCGAAGGCCCATAGGGCGCCGAAGATCGCGGCGCCGATCGAGATGCGTCGCGCCGCTGGGAGACCGAACAGCTCGGCGGTGACGTTGCCGCCATCGAGCGGTCGGATCGGTAGCAGGTTGGCGATCGACCACCACAGGTTCTGGAACGCGAGGAACAGCACCAACCAGATCAGAGCGTCTGGCTGTCGGACCATCCACTCGGACGCCAGCAGCTGCCGCATCGGCAGCCACAGGACGAGCAGCGCCGTCACCGATCCAGCGAGGCTCACCGCGACGCTTCGGAACGTGGACACGGTCGAGCGACGCTGACTGATCGTGACGCCGCCAAAGCCGTGCAGCACGATGACCGACGGCTGCCCAAAGACCTTCAGGGTGAGGCCATGGCCCAGCTCGTGAACGAGGATCGAGATGAACGATGCCACCATCCAGATGGCAACCACGTCGAGTCCGATGTTGGCGTAGCGCAGCCCGAAGAGCCCCGAGATGACGAAGAACACGGGCTCGACGCGTACAGGGATGCCAGCGATCCTGAAGTGGGCGTGGGCGGACACGGCGTGCAGCCTAGGGGGTCAGTCACCGCCGCCGGCGCAGCACGACGTTGGTCACCACGCCCTCATGAGATGATGCGTCGCATGCGATCGATGGCCCGATTCACCCCGCCCGACACGTTGCCCGAAGGTGAAGCCAAGGTCGCGGCGGTGCGCGGGATGTTCGACGCCATCGCGCCCCGTTACGACCTGGTGAACCGGATCATGACGTTTCGGATGGACGTGCGCTGGCGCCGCAAGACCGTCGCGTCCCTTCGGCTCCCCTCGGGGAGCCGGATCCTCGACCTCGCCTGCGGCACGGGCGATCTCTGCCGTGAGCTGGCCCGCCAGCACCTGCGACCCATCGGCGTCGATCTGTCCTTCGGCATGCTCGAAGCGGCTCGTACCGACGCACCACTGGTGCAGGGCGACGCGTTGCGCTTGTCCGTTCCTGATGGCGCGATCGACGGCGTCACCTGCGGGTTCGCACTGCGGAACTTCGTCAGCCTGCCGCCGTTCTTCGCCGAGCTCGCACGGGTCGTACGCCCCGGTGGTCGCGTAGCCCTCCTCGAGGTCGCCGAGCCTCCGAACAGGCTGCTGCGCTTCGGTCACGGCTTCTACTTCGGCAAGGTCGTTCCGCTCGTGGGGGGCCTCTTGTCGGACCCGGCCGCCTATCGGTACCTCCCGCGCTCGGTGGCCTATCTCCCTGAGGCTGATGTCATGCTCGATCAGCTCGCCGAGGCTGGCTTCGTCGACGTGGAACGTCGCCTGCTGTCAGTGGGGATCGCGCAGTTGGTCACCGCGACGCGCGCATGACAACGGCGCCAGACGACCTCGTCGCCCGCACACGAGCAGTGGACGCAGAGCTCGATCTGTTGGCGCTTGCTGGCGGCGAGGGGTTGTACTTCGAGCGATCTCGCGTCGGGTTGAGCGGCCGAGGTGTGGCTTGCGCCGTACCGAGGCAGCACGTCGAGGACGCGCTTCGGTCCATCAGGTCGGAGGACCCAATCGAGGTCCCAGGTACAGGGCCCGTGGCCTTCGGCGCGCTTCCATTCGTGCCAGACCCGGACACCACGATGATCGTTCCCGAGATCGTCTGGGGACGATCAGCGAACGGCTCCAGCTGGGTCACGACGATCCGGCCCACAGGACGTGCCGACGCCGACGATCTAGCCGCACTGTGCACTCCGCCGCCACGCGCACCCGTCGCTCCCCCTGAGCGCATCATGGCCACACCCGTGCGTCCGCCCGACTGGTGGTGCGATCTGGTCACTGCGGCAACTGCCGAGATGGCACGCGACGCCCCCGACGGCCTTCGCAAGGTGGTGCTGGCCCGGGAGGTCCTCCTCGAAGCGGAGCGTCCATTCGACAAGACCGCTGTGCTCGGACGACTCAGATCGGACTACGCCGACTGCTTCGTGTTCCACGTCGACGGGTTCCTCGGTGCCAGCCCCGAGCTCCTCGTCGGGCGCGCCGACGAGCGCGTGCGAGCTCAGCCCATGGCCGGTACGGCGCCGCGCGGACGCGACCCCCATGAAGATGCCCTACTCGGTTCCGCGCTAGCGGCTTCCCCCACGTATCGGCACGAGCACCAGATCACCATCGACATGGTCTATGACACTCTCCTCCCCTGGTGCTCCTACCTTGACTACGAGGCCGAGCCCTCCGTGATCGGCGTGGCCAACGTGCAGCACCTCGCGACGCTTGTAGAGGGTCGGCTCTCTCAACCTCTGCCGACCGTGCTCGAGCTGGTTGACGCACTGCATCCAACGCCAGCGGTCAACGGCTCGCCGCGAGCACTCGCCCGAGCCTGGATAGCCGAGCACGAAGGGTTCGACCGAGGTCGCTATGCCGGCGCGGTCGGCTGGATAGACGGCCGCGGTAACGGCGAGTGGGCTGTGAGCATCAGGTGCGCCGACGTCATGGGTGCCACCGCTCGGCTGTATGCCGGCAACGGGATCGTGGCCGGCTCTGATCCGACCACCGAGCTCGCCGAGACGGAAGCAAAGCTCAGCGCGATGCGCACTGCCCTCACCGCACCGGGTTGACGAACGGTCTCAGGAGTGGACCGCGGCGCGTACCGCGGCGGCGACAACTGGCGCGCCTGCCCCGAGCACGATGGTGAAGTGGTTGGTGTCAGCCACCGTCGACTCCTCGACCACAGTTGGCCAGCGGTCGCGTACAGCGTCGAGCGCAACCGCCGGGTAGAGCGGATCGGCATCGAGGAGTCCCCGCGGAGCCAACAGCAGTCGAACGGGGCACGCCACCGCTTCGATGGCGTCACGCACGGCGGGGTCGGTCAGCTGCTCGGTGGCGTCCCCGCGGACCGCGTCGATCGACACGCTGGACCTACAGGACGGTGGCGCCCCCTCGAGGTCGTAGTCGACGTACGCCTCCACGAGGTCGCTCCAGTAGGGACCACCCACCGCAGGATGCTCGTTCCAATAGGCCCGGTAGGCATCTGCGTCCGCGAAGGTCATCGCCAACCGGGCCATGGACGGACCGAGGACGCTGAGCAGCACCGCATCGATGTCGAGCCCCGCTGGGAGTGGCAGCGCGATCCCACCGTCCACGAGTACCAGCGAGCGGACTCGTTCCGGGTAACGGACCGCCGTGGTGGTGGCAACCCACGCTCCCATCGAGTGCCCGACGATCGTGGCCTCCCCCACACCGAGCTGGTCGAGGACAGCGACGACATCGTCCGCGTGAGCGGAGATGCCGAATGGTCCCGAGATCCCGTTGCTCCGACCGCGCCCACGAAGATCGGGAGCGATCACCGTCACCTCCGAAGCCAGCTCCCGGGCGACCAGATCGAACGACACGTGGTTGGCAGTGATGCCATGGGCGGCGACCACCGTGGGACACCCGGTGGGGCCAGGCCAGCGCCCCACGGCCAGGCTTCCGCCATCCACGGGCACCGTGAAGGTCTCGGGCGCAATCGGGCTCATGGCAACGGCCTCCGTCGATGTCGATCGAACGCCAGCAGCCCGACGCCACTGACGAGCAGCAGCACCATGACGGAGTTGGCGGTACCCGACCAGTGCCGCCCGATCGTAGCGACGCTGATCGTCGCGACCTGCGCCGCGTCGTCGTCCGCCGAATCGCGGGGGGACGCCGACGGGGCGGCCTGGGCGTCTGGCTGGGCGGGGCGTGGGGCGACGAAACCGCCCACGCCACTGAACGCGCCCTGATGCACCGGCCGCGTTGGCGCTGCGGGTCCCGGGGCGACCGTTGGCGGCGACCCGGGAGCCGAGGCGCGTCGTCCGCCGTCCGCCGTCTCGATGAAGGTCCGGTACGTGGTCACGATGGCCGGGTCGATCCGAAGGTCGTTGTGGTAGGTACCGGCGAACTCACGGTTCTCTGCCCCCAGGAGCCGAGGGCTCTGGGCGTAGTCCGGGCCGGCAAAGGCCGGGTCCGCCACGCCGCTGCCGTCATAGATCGTGAGCCACTTGGCTGGACCGTAGGTCTCGTCTTCGCCGTCCGGACCGTTGAGGTCCGCGAGCCAGGACGTGTCCTTCGCGATCTCCCCGCAGCTGACGAGGTTTTCCTCGAACCCGGGCGGGCACAGCGAGGTCCCGTGGTTGCCTCCCGCGATCCCCACGAACGCAACTAGGTCCTTACGAAGGTCGGGGTGGGTCTTGAGGGTGTAGCGGGCCAGGGTCACGCCCAGCGAGTGCGAGACGATCGAGAACTGCTCCGATCCGGTATAGGCCCGCACAGCCATCACAAAGTTGAAGAGGTCAACGCCGTTCACCGCATTGTTGGTGACCCGAACCTGCCCGTCCCAACCCATCTCCTGGTGCTCCGCATCGCTCGCGGGGTTTGTGCGGGTCAAGGCGGTCCCGCTGTTGCCGCCCAGCCCGTTGTACGAGAGCGCCCACAGCTCTTGATCGGTCCAGCCCGCAGCCTTGAAGTCATCTCGGACGGGATACCAATCGGCTGCGTCCACGGTGTTGCCGTGCACAAAGATCACCGGGGCATGGGCGATCGGTTCGCCCTGCCGGATTCCCCCGAAGCCACCGAGCGCGAAGCCCCACTCGCCGTCGACGAGCTCGGGGAACCCAGCCGAAAAGGCCACCTTGGCGGGCCCCTGGGGTTCGCTGTGCTCCGGCTCTGCCCGGGCCGAGCCCGGGATCAGCACGAACAGGGCCAGGGCGAGCCCGGCCATGGAACCCCGTTGCATCGAGCCGCGCCGTCTCATCTGGGCGCCGCCCCGTTCGAACCGCGCGCCGGCCGCCGTCGCGAGGCCAGCGCTGAGCCGGTGCTCGCCCCGAGCATGCGCCCGACCCCGAGATGCTCCGCCAGCCGCTGCTGGTCGAGCTCCGCCACCGGGCCGCTGTGCACGACCTGACCGGACTGCATCAGATGGGCGACGTGCGCGAGCTTCAGTCCGAAGCTGATGTTCTGCTCGACGAGCACCATCGTGACGCCCGAGGCTGCGACCTGGCCGAGGATCTCAAGGAGCTCGCTCACCACCGTGGGCGAGAGCCCGGCCGACGGTTCATCGATGAGAACCAAACGGGGCTCGTTGATCAGGGCGCGGCCGACCGCCAGCGACGCCTGTTGGCCTCCTGACATCGTGCCGGCCAGCTGTGTACGTCTGTCGGCCAGGATCGGGAACTGTGTGAGGACTCGGTCGAGGCGGGCGGCATACCCGGCCCGGTCACGTCGGCGGGAGGTGTAGGCGCCAAGTCGGAGGTTCTCGTCGACGGTGAGAGCCGGAAAGACCTGACGGCCTTGCGGGACATGACTCATGCCGAGCACCACTCGGTCCTCGGCGTCCATCGTGGTGATGTCCTCGCCGGCGAAGGAGATGCGGCCTGACCACGTCGGAACGAGACCGGCAATCGTCTTCATCGTGACGCTCTTGCCAGCACCGTTGAGACCGAACACACCGGCGATCTCTCCCTCGGCGACGGTGAAGGTCACCCCGTGGAGCACCTGACTTGATCCGAACCCAGTGGTGACGTCCTCGACCTGGAGCAGCGGTGTGGCCATCAGATCGCCGCCCCGAGGTATGCCTCGATGACTTCTGGTCGGGCCACCACGTCGTCTGGGAGTCCGTGTGCGATCAGCGCTCCATTGGCGAGCACATAGATCTCATCACACACATCGAGCACCAGCGGGATGTTGTGCTCGATGAGGAGCACCGTGCGATCCAACTCGTCGCGGATGTCGCGCAGACGCACGGCGAGGTTCTCCACCGCTCCCGGAGCCATGCCCGCTGATGGTTCGTCCAGCATCACCAGCTCGGGCGCGGTCACCAAGGCGCAACCGATCTCGACGATGCGTTGCTGACCGTGGGAGAGGTTCTTGACCGGCGTGTCCGCGTAGCGCGCGAAACCCAGGGCCTCGATGGCATCGTTGGCCCGCTGTCGCATCTCGGCCTCGATCCGAGGGGCCCGGCCGAGCCCAGCCAACGACTCGAGTGGTCCGTACGTTGCCACCTGATGCTGGGCCAGGAGCATGTTCTCCGTCACAGAGAGATCAGTCGCCAGGCCGATCATCTGGAACGTGCGGCCGATGCCAGCGGCGGCTCTGACATGCGCGGGAGTACCCGACAGATCACGGCCGAGCAGCTCGATGTGGCCGGCGTCAGGTCGCAACGCGCCCGAGATCGCGTTGAACAGAGTGGTCTTGCCGGCCCCATTGGGCCCGATGAGCCCGACGATCCGTCCCGTTGGCACGTCGATGGAGACATCGTCGACGGCCCGGAGCCCGCCGAAGTCCACCGTCACTCCTCGTACGGCGAGCAGCGGGCCATCCGTTGAACTGGCGGAGACCCGCGCAGGCAGGCCCGTCGGGCGAGGTAGATCAACCATCTGTGGCGTTATCGCCGCCACATGCACCGACCGCTCGTTACGTCGTTCGCGTGCGTCGCGGATGGCGCCTGCGAGTCCTGTTGCGTGCTGGGCGATCGTGAACATCAGCAGCAGCGCGCTCCCGAAGACCACCCATCCCGCCACGTCGGCGCCGAAGACCTCCCCGAGCACGAAATCGAGCACGCCATACAGCAGCGCTGCCGCGACGACACCGGCGCGGCTCCCGAGACCTCCGATCACGACCAACGTGAGAAGGAACAACGATTGGGTCAGATCGAAGGTGCCCGAGTTCACGAAGGTGAAGAGGTGGCCGTAAAGCGCTCCCGCAAGGCCCGCCAGGGCGCCGGAGATCGTGAAGGCCATGAGCTTGTAGCGGGTGACGTCGACACCGAACGATGCCGCCATCGTCTCGTCTGATCGAATGGCATGGAAGGCTCGACCCAGCTTGGAAGCGCTCAGGTTGGCATCGATCAGCCACACCAGGACCAGGACCGCAAGCAGGACCGCTAGGTAGTCCGCGTTGCGGACGAAGTCGAACGACCCGATGAGCGGTCGCGGCAGCTCCACGCCTCCGGATCCCGACGACAGCCAGGAGGACTGAAACAGCGACTGCACCATCACGAAGTTGAAGACGATGGTGACGACAGCGAGGTAGAGACCTCGCAGGCGAAGGGCGGGCAGTCCGATCAGGAATGCCACGACCCCGCCCGCGCCAGTGGCCGCGACGAGCCCGACCACAAACGGGAGTGCCACCGGGTTCCCGGCGCTCGGCGCGGTGACCTTGGAGCTCACGAAGGCTCCGATGCCCAGAAGCGCGAAGTGTCCCAGCGAGATCTGCCCCGCGTAACCCATCAGCACGTTGAGTGACAGCGCGGCAATGGCCAGGGCCACGGCCTCACCGAGGACGAGCGCCCGCGTGTCGTTCAGGACACCCATCTCGCCCAGAAGAACGGGAGCGGACACGGCTACCAGGAGCACCCCCAGATACCGCAGCCACACGGTGGGAGTCATCGGCACGGTGGGAGTCACGTCGCCCCACGGAGACGCGGGGCGCCAAGGATGCCGTCCGGGCGAAGCAGCAGCACTGCCACGCCGATGGCGAGGTACACGAGGTATTCCTTACCGGGCAGCGCCGACTCCGAGAACACTCGCAGCACCCCGGACTTGAGGACGCCAAGGGCGAGGCCGCCGACGAACGCTCCCTGCAGGCTCGACAACCCCCCAACGACAGCCGCGATCAGAGCCACGACGAATAGGTGAGTGCTCGCGAATCCAGGAGTGAGCACCCCAACCGTGGGAGCGACGAACAGCGCGGCGAGCGCCGCTACCGCTCCGCCTGCACCCCACACGAATGCTGTGACGCGCCGCAGAGGCACACCTACGAGGCGCGTAGCGTCGGGATCCTGCGCCGCAGCAAGCACACCAAGACCGAAGTCGGTTCGGCGGAGGAACTGGCCGAGCCCCAAGGCGATGGCTGCCACGACGCCCAGCGACAACAGCTGCGTCGGACTTACGTTGACACCAGCGATGCGCACCCCGAGACCGTGAATCGGTACGGGAACCTCCCGCGGGCTCTCGCCGAACTTCTGGAACTCGAACGAGAGCAACGCGGTGAGCAGCCCGACCGTGGCCACGGAGATGGCGAGCGGACTGCGGACCTTCATCGGGCGCACGACGAGTCGCTCGAAGGCGAGGCTCAGCGCCACGGACACCGCCACCGCGCCAGCGGCTCCGACGATCCACGGCAGGCCTCTGTCGATCGTGAGCCACCATGCGACGTAGAGCCCGAAGGTTCCGATTTCGCCGAGCGCGAAGTTGATCGACCCGGTCCCTCGGTAGATGAGGGTGATCCCTACGGCGAGCAGACCGAAGAGGGTCCCTTCCACGAGTCCAATGACGAGAACCTGCCCCATCAGAGGAGATGCTCCACGCAGGTGGCGAGGTTGCGCATGTTCACGGCACCACTGGGTGATCGGTAGGCCTCCATGGTCGAGACCACCCACCCGCCACGGTGGTCATTCCCCGGTCCGGGGCGACCAAAGTCGCTCTCGCACGCGCTCGAGGTCGGCTTCCCTCGGAAGTCGCGCATCACCTGGACAAAGCGATTTCGGCCACAGTCGGGCCCGCACCGAAGCAGAAGCTGATGGGTGGACTTCTGCGCTGACCAGTTGAGGAACAGGAGATCTCCGCTCACGCCGCCCAGGTCAACGTTCGGGCGGTACTTCGCGTACTGCGCCTCGAACTGCTTCATGTCATCGGCGTAGGCCGCAAAGGGGCCGCTGTAATCCCCGAAGCTGTAGGCGTTGGCCATCAAGACACCGGTGATCGGCGGGTTGAGGGCGTCCGCACCAAGGGTCTGCATGGTGAGGTTGAACGGGAACACCATGAACTGGGGACTGAAGCCCTGTGCCTTGGATTGCTTGATGAAGGTGGTGCTCTCGAGCGCGTTCAGCCAGAGGAACACGACCTTGGCGCCGGCGTTCTGAAGCTCGACGATGTCCTGCAGATATGACCCCTTGTTCTGGGGCACGGGGCGGTCCAACACGATCTTGACGCCATGCTTGACCGCCACGCGCTTGAAGCCGTCGATACCCGGCTCCCAGTTCTCGCTCTGACGTTTGACGATCCCGACCGGCTTGCCGGGGAACCGAGTGATCGCCAACTCCGCGAACACCTCGCCCATCTTCTCCGTCGTGGGGAGCGCTGTATAGCTGAACTGCTTCCCTTCCGAACCGTTCACGGTCGCAGTGTGGTGGAGGTAGAGCACTCGACGCTGCTCCGCGAAGTTGCGCACCGACGGGATCTGATCGAAGCCGATGCCACCGAGGAGGATGAAGGGGTCGAACTTGTCGAGACAGGCGGTGGCGGCCTTCTGCGCATCGGTGGGGGTGTAGTTGTCGTTCTCGTAGTACGCGCGCACCTGTCGCCCGTAGATGCCACCGGCGTCGTTGATCGCGGACCAGTAGACGTTCAGGTCGGCGGCGCTGGTGTTGAAGGCCGCTGCGTAGGTGAGCGCCGCGTGTGCGCAGAGCCGGATCTCGTCCTTGGTGATGCCTCGCGAGTCCTCCCTGGCGCTGAACAGTCCGGAGATGTAGTCCGGTCCACCGCTGCTGTGCCCCGGTCCACCGGCGCTCGTACCCGGGCCGTTGGAGCCGTCAGAAGTGCCAGGGGCACCAGGAGCACCCTCCACCACGATGCTCGGATCTGTGGCCTCGCCGTCAGGACTGGCCTCACCGTCGCCCGCGACGACGCTCCCGTCCGCGGCCACCTGTTGGACTCCGCGGTCGAACCGGGCGCCGCTGCACGCGGCCACCAAGGAAGCGAGCACGAGGCACACAGCGATGGCGCACTGCTGAGATCGCCTGGAAGGCAGCGTGATCAGTCCCTTCTCGTCCCCCTGGCCGGTCCCCGACCAGATAGGGGGATTCGCCGTGCAACCCTGCTCATCCTTTGCGACTTCGCCCATCCTGGACAGGATTTGTTGTGGAATCCACAACAAATCCTGGGCCTGAGGACCCAAGGGCCACGGCCAGGACAGCCGCCTCCTGCGGCACCCGAGGATCACATCCGGTGCGCTCCGCAACACGCCGGAGGCGGTAGGTGACGGTGTTGGGATGGACCAGCTCGACCGTGGCAGTCTCAGGAATCGAGCCCGTCCGCAGGTACGTGCGCAACGTCGCCTCCACCAGGCCGTCCCGGTCACCGTCTCGAAGCGGCACCAGGACCAGGCGCGCGAGGGACTGAGCCACATGAGGGCTGGCCGCCACAAGCCGGTCCAGAAGCAGATCATCCGGTCCGTACCAGCCAGGGACTCCCCGATCGAGGGCGACCGCGAGTAGAGCCTCGGTCCGTCGGAGGTCGGCGGCGAGCGACAACCCCGGCTCAGACGCTGTCCCCACCGCGACGGTCGCTGCCGGCACCCCCGTCGCGAGCTCCCGCATCGGCACGGCGTGAGGTGCGAGCACGACCACCCGCGTGCCTCGTACGCCAGTGACGCTTCCGATAGGTGCGGCTGCAGCAATGCGATCGACGTGGGCGGCAACCGACGGAGCCGCTATCAGCACGACGACGTAGCTCGAGGCCAAGGTCACAGAGAACTCTGCGGCGACGGCGGCGGCGTCGCTGGCATCCGTGGCGGCGAGCAGGGAGTCGAGCAGTGCGCCCCGCTGCGCGTCGAGGTGCCGCAGCCGCTCATGACTCGCCTCGAGATATCCAGTAGCGGCCACGGACGACGCCCGATCGATGTAGTCGATCCACGCTCGGCCGAGCATCGCGAGCTCGTCTTTCTCGGTCGGACCCGCCACTGCGGCGATCTCATCGAAGACCAGTCGACCGGCGATGCGATAGACGTGCAGCATCGGTTCGAGGGGAACACCCATCTCGAGGCGTCGACGCCCGGACAGTGACGCCGCAGGGAACAGCGTCGTTCGGGACGCCTCGCCATCCGCTGCGGTGCGCAAGAACCCCGCCACGATCTCCCGGGAGATCGGAAGGACCTCTTGCTCGATCACGCCCGGAGGGAGGGCGGCGTACTCCGGAACGGTGCGGTACGCCTCACCCAAGCGCTCGAGCAGACCGTCAAGTCGATCCAGAACACGTCGTGCTACTGCTGCCGCGCTTGCTGAGGGCGTCGGATCGTCGATCACGGCGTCGATCCTGGCACCCAGAACGGGCTCGTTGCCTCAGCGGACCCGGACGATGCGCAGGACGTCTGTCGTCGGATCCAGCTCGTGCGGGGCGCCCACCAGGACGCCGACGATGTCACCGGCTCGGATCAGGTTCATCTGCTTGGCCCGCTCCACGGAGTGCCAGACGATCTCATCAGTGGTGCCGTGGGTGTTCATGACGATCGGCTTGATGCCCCAGGCCATCGTCAGCTGGTGCGCCGTCTTGTCGGAAGGTGTCATCGCGAGGATCGGACACGTGGGCCGGAACCGACTGATCATGCGAGCGGTGCGTCCAGAATCGGTGCAGGCGATGATGGCTGCCAGCTCCGCATCGGCCGATGCGCGCCAGGCGGCGGCTGTGATGGCGGCCGTGATTCGCACGGTCGTGGGCGCATTGTGCATGCCTACGATCTGCTGCTCGCCCAGTCGGGTTCCCCAACCTCGGTAGTCGAAGTCGCGTTCGGCGCGGATCGTGATTCGAGACATCGCCTCGACGACAGCCACCGGATCCACCCCTATGGCTGTCTCAGCTGACAGCATCACCGCGCTCGTCCCGTCGAAGACCGCGTTGGCCACGTCAGTAACCTCCGCTCGAGTGGGTGCCGGGGCGGTGATCATCGACTCCAACATCTGTGTGGCCGTGATCACCGGCTTGCCGTACGCGACTCCTGTGCGGATGATCTGCTTTTGGATGTGCGGCACATCCTCGAGGGGCAGGCGCACCCCGAGATCACCCCGGGCGACCATCACTCCGTCGGAAACGTGCACGATGTCGTCCATGTTGGCCACCGCGCCACCAGTCTCGATCTTGGCGACAACCATCGGGCCATCCGGGCCAACGGCCATCCGAATGGTGGCGACGTCGTCGGCCGACTGGACGAACGAGACAGCGACCGCATCGACGCCGGCGGCGAGGACGATGTCGAGCATCCGGAGGTCGTCTTCGGTGGGAGATCGCAGCGGTACCCGGTCCTCGGGGAGCGCGACGCCCGGGCGGCCACGCACCACCCCGCTGCTGAGCACGCGCGCAGTGACCGCATCCCCCGCACGCTCCTCGACCACGAGCGCCACCCCGCCGTCACCCAGAGCGATTCGGTCTCCGGGCGCAAGCGTGTCAATGGCGCCAGCGAGGGCGACCGCAACGACCTCGGCTGAGCTGCGATCGCCCTCGACCGCCTCGGTGAGACGAAGCAGCGAGCCGGCTTCCAGACGCACACCGTCATCACCGAAGGGAGCGCAGCGAACCTTGGGTCCCGGAAGATCAACCAGGATCCCGACAGGTCGTCCGACGACCCCGGCTGCTTTTCGCACTCGGTGGATCCGATCCACGCTCGCCTCGACGGGACCGTGGGCGAGACCGACACGGGCAACGTCGACGCCTGCTTCGAGCAGTCCCTGCAGCACCGCCGGCGCATCCGACGCCGGTCCGATGGTCGCGACGATCTTGGTCCTGCGCGGCATCCTCGTACGCTACGCCGCTCTCACGGGCGTCCCGCGCCTCCGCAACGTCATGGTGAGATCGCGGCGGCCACCGCCGAGCCGATCCGGCGATGCAGGTCCAGGTTCGCGCCGCGCTCGGTGCGCACTACCAGCACATGGACCCCACCCGAGGCGCAGGCGTCGCTCACCGCCTGCGTGACGTCGTCCACCAACCGAGCGGCGACACCGTACGCCGAGGCGAGGGCGACGAGGTCCAACCCGTGCGGGGTGCCGTACAGGGCCTCGAAGGTCTGGGGGGCCACGGTCTCGTGCTGGGGCAGAAAGGAGAAGATGCCGCCCCCATCGTTGTCGTTGACCACGATCACGAGGTCCACCTCGCGCGACGCGATGCCCAATAGCCCATTTGAATCGTGAAGGAACGCGAGGTCGCCGATGAGCAGCGCAGTCGGGCCGTCGGATCCGAGGGCAACGCCCACCGCCGTCGAGACGACACCGTCGATCCCGTTGGCGCCCCGATTGGCATGCACCCGAAGTGGTCGGGTCGGGGCGACATACCACTCGAGATCGCGAATCGGCATCGACGACGACGCAATCAGGTTTCCGCCTGCGGGCAAGCCCTCGACGACACCGCGGGCCGTGGAGGGCTCGGATGCGACGGGATCACCCGCCAGCACGGCATCGATCGCCTCTAGCGCAACGGCACCCATGTCCTGCCAGGAACGCAACCACCGACCATCGTCAACCGGAGTCACGTCGTCCATCTCACGGGACCATGCCGTCAGCAGGTGGGCCGGGTCACCGGCCAGGACGACCGACGCCGTCCCATGTGGGTCGACCCACGTCGCCGGGCCAGCGACGACGATCTCGATCGCTCCGGTTCGCGCTGTCCACTCACCGACGACCCGTGACGCCAGGGGGCCGCCCAAGCGAACCACGACCTCGGGCACGAGCGCGGTGTGATCCGCAGAGCGAAGGAAGGCGTCCGCACCCGGAATCGTGGCACCAGGGATGCACCACACTGACGCCTGAGGGGCGGCGAGCACCGGCCACCCGAGCCCACTCGCGAGGTGGTGGACCATCTCGCCATGCCCGGATCCGGGACCGGCGAGGATCAGGCCCCTACGGCCCGCGAAGTCCTCGGCCAGGCTGATCACCGAGTCGTCCGGCGCCTGTAGCGGTGGCCGCCACGCCCACCCCGCGCCGTCCACAGAGCGGGGTGGCGGCACATCCCGGACCTCACCAACGAGAGGCTCCCGAAAGGCGAGGTTCAGGTGCACCGGTCCCTGACGAGGCCCGGTCGCTTCGGCATAAGCGCGAGCGGCCAGGGCTCGCCAGTGCCCGCGGGCTGCTTCGGTGGCAATGCCGGGCGCGTGGAACCAGCGAACCGAGCGTCCGAACAGGTGGGCTTGGTCGATGGCCTGCGGGGCGGCGACGTCGAGCAGCTCCGGTGGCCGGTCGGCCGTGCACACGAGCAGGGGCACGGCGGCGAGGTCCGCCTCCACAACGGCCGCGTGCAGCTCCACCGCGGCGGTACCGCTCGTCGTCAGCACGACCGTGGGCTCCCAGGCAACCAGCGCCAACCCCAACGCCAAGAATCCCGCACTTCGCTCGTCGTGCTGCACATGCAGACGGATGCGAGGCTCCGCAGCCAGAGCGAGCGCCATCGGCGTCGAGCGCGATCCGGGTGCCACGACAGCGTGCTCCACGCCGCAGCGCACCCACTCGTCGACGAGCGTCGCGCAGAACGTCGCCTGCAGATCCTGTGGTCGAGGGGTCATCGGGGGAACATCCGACCACACGACGCCAGGTCGGCGCTCATCAGCCGGCCCATCGTCTGCGAAGATCGTCGCCATGGGTCTCCACGCAGAGCGGGATGGACAGGGCCCCCCGATCGTGCTCGTCCACGGCTTCACGCAGACTCGTCGGTGCTGGGGAGCGGTCGCCACCGACCTCGCCGCCGACCACGAGGTCATCCGAATCGACGCGCCGGGGCACGGCCGATCAGCAGCATTGGCGGGCGATCTCCAGGATGGCGCTCGCCTGGTCGGTGAAGCGGGGGCGACCGCCACCTATTTGGGGTATTCGATGGGGGCACGGCTCTGCCTGCATGTTGCTCTTGCCACGCCCTCGCTCGTGCGAGGTCTTGTGCTGATCGGCGGCACCGCAGGCATCGACGACCGGCAGGAGCGAGCCACCCGGCGTGCTCAGGACGGGGCCACCGCTGACCGGGTTCGGCGTGAAGGGGTCGACGCGTTCGTTGCTGGTTGGCTGCGTCAGCCCCTCTTCGCCAGCCTCCCGGCCGACGCCCAGTTCCATGCCGAACGCCTCGAGAACACCGCCGAGGGTCTCGCGACGAGCATCGAGCTGTCCGGCACCGGGTCCCAGGAATCGCTCTGGGACCGGCTCCCCGAGCTGACGATGCCAGTCCTACTCATGGTCGGCGAGCTCGACCTGAAGTTCACGGCCGTGGCCCACCGGATGGCCACCGAGATCGGCGCCCACGCCCAGGTGACGGTCGTAGCGGGGGCGGGTCATGCTGCGCACCTCGAACAACCCCGCAGTGTCCTTGCCCTGCTTCGACCGTGGCTGGAGGGCCACGGCCTCTGAGCGAGCGTCGGCCTAGCGAGCGCCCAGCCAGATCCCAACGGCCAGCAGGCACCCGGTGATCAGCTGCACGCGGGCGGTGGCGCCGAGCACCCCGATCAGCTGCGAACCCCCGGCACCTTCCAGCACCCGGAGCACCGGGTTGCGGGCGAGAACGACACCGACGAGCGCCACCGCGGCAGGTGCGCGATCGAACCCACCGGCCACGATCGGCACCGTGACGAACGCGGCGACGAGCAGGACGACGTACAGGACTCGAGTCCGCTTGTCGCCGATCCGAACGGCCAGGGTCCGTTTGCCCGCCGCAGTGTCGCCGGGGATGTCGCGGAGGTTGTTGATGACCAGCAGCGCCGTGGCCAGCAGTCCAACCGCTACGGCTGAGGTCGCCGACAACCCCGAGATCCGCCCTGTCTGCACGTAGGTAGAGCCAACTGTTGCGACCAGTCCGAAGAACACGAACACGAAGAGCTCGCCGAAGCCGTAGTACCCGTACGGATGTCGTCCCCCCGTGTAGAACCACCCGGCTGCGAGCGCCGCTGCCCCGACCACCAGGAGCTCCGGCCCCACCGCGACAGCCAGCGTGAGACCGACGGTACCGGCCACGGCAAACGAGCTCAGGGCCGCTGCCTTGACGGCCCGCGGCGACTGCAGACCCCATCCGACGAGTCGAACCGGACCGACTCGAAGGGCCGGGTCGTCAGTGCCGCGCACACCGTCGCTGTAGTCGTTCGCGAAGTTGGTGCCGATCTGAAGCGCCAGCGCGACCAGCCCAGCAGCAACGGCACGCCAGGCGATCACGTCTGCCGCGCCAACCGTGCAGGCCGTCCCCACGAGCACAGGGACCACCGCCGCTGGCAACGTCCGAGGGCGGGCGCCCGCTAGCCAAGAGCGCCACCCGGTGGGCGCGTCCGCACGGGATGACCGGGCTGAGTCTCGGGAGGCGGCCATCACGGCGTCGAGTCTCCCCCGAGGGGCTCGTAGGGTGCCACCGTGACGAACCAGCTGGTGGTCTTGGAGGCGGACGATCCACAGTTCGTGGACCGCCTGCAGCAGGCTTGGGACGACGGCAACGCGGTGCTCCCTCTCGACCAGCGTCTTCCTGGCCCCGCTCGGGCAGAGGTGCTCGAAACAGCGGATGCCGCCGCGCCGGTAGAGGCGGGGGATGCTCTCGTCGTGATGTCGAGCGGGACGACCGGCTCTCCGCGCGCCGCGGTGCTCACGCATCTCGCGGTGCGGGCATCCGCCGTGGCCACCAGCGCTCGGTTGGAGGCAGATCCCTCGACGGATCGATGGCTTGCGTGCCTTCCGCTCGCCCACATCGGGGGCCTGTCCGTCGTCACCCGAGCGCTTGTCACCGGCACGCCGCTGACCGTGCACCCGCGTTTCGATGCCGAAGCTGCGGAGGCGGCGGCGCGCGACGGCTGCACGCTGACGTCACTGGTGCCTACCGCCCTGGCGCGGATCGATCCGCTGCTCTTCCGCCGCATTCTCGTCGGAGGCCAGGCTCCGCCTACCGAGCGCAGCCCCAACGTCATCGCCACCTACGGCATGACGGAGACAGGGAGCGGCGTCGTCTACGACGGTGTGCCGCTCGAGGGCGTGGACGTCCGGATCGCCCCTGACGATGAGATCCATGTGCGCGGCCCCATGCTGTTGCGCGCGTACCGCGACGGGACCGATCCCAAGCTCCCCGACGGGTGGTTTCCAACCGGTGATCTCGGCGAGCTCCGAGATGGCGTCCTGACAGTCCACGGACGTCGTGGCGATCTCATCATCACGGGGGGTGAAAACGTTTGGCCCGCCGTGGTGGAACGAGCCCTTGCCTCCCACCCGGGCGTGCGGGAGGTGGCTGTTGTTGGACACCCCGATGCTGAGTGGGGCCAGCGCGTCGTCGCGTTCGTCGTCCCCGTCGACGCGTCCCAGGTTCCGACGCTCAAAGATCTGCGCACGTTGGCGAAGGAGACGCTGCCGCCGTACGCGGCTCCCACGGTGGTCACCGTCGTGGAGAGCCTCCCGCGAACCGCTAGCGGCAAGGTCAGGCTGAGTGACCTCAGCCCTTCGTAGGCCGTCGCGCGCCCGGCCCGAGCAGTGCTCCCCCGTCAACTACCAGTGTGTGCCCCGTGATCCAGCCCGCGAGGTCGCTGGCGAGGAACAGCGCGGCGTTGGCGATGTCCGCGGGCTCACCCAAGCGCGCCATCGGCATCGTCGCCGCGATCCTGTCCTCGGCCGGTTCCCACAGCGCACGCGCCATGTCGGTCTTGACCAGGCCCGGGGCGATGGCGTTGACCCGAACCGTGGGGGCGAGCTCGCCAGCGAGCGTCTTCGTGAGGTGGATGAGCGCGGCCTTCGTCGTGTTGTAGATGCCAATGCCCGGTTCGAGCAGGAACCCTCCGACCGATGCGATGTTGATGACCGAACCACCGCGATCCTGCATGGACTGACGCCATGCCTCCTGCGTCCACACAAGTGCTCCGCGCAGGTTCACCTCGAAGGTCTTGTCGTATCGGCCCAGGTCGATGTCCATAGCCGCACCGAAGTACGGATTCGTAGCGGCGTTGTTGACGAGGATGTCGAGCGAACCGAACCGCTCGATGCAATGACTCACGGTGGCCGCCGCCTGGGCGGGGTCTCCGGCATTCGCCACCATGACGTCCACGTCGCCGCTGATGTCGGCCGCTGCCGCTTCGAGCGCATCGAGCTTGCGCGAGGACAGCAGGACCGATGCACCTGCATCGGCGTACGACTGCGCGATGGCCTTGCCGATGCCCTTCGACGCGCCAGTGACGAGGGCGACCTTGCCCTTGAGGGAGAGCTCCATGACCCGGACCGTACCCCGGGGCGTCGACCGTAGGGTGGCCGGGTGAACCGCCTCGCCACCGAGACCAGTCCGTACCTGCGCCAGCACGCCGCAAACCCTGTGGACTGGTTCCCGTGGGGCGAGGACGCGTTCGCCACGGCACGGGAGCGAGATGTTCCGATCCTGTTGTCGGTCGGATACTCGGCCTGCCATTGGTGTCACGTGATGGCACACGAGTCGTTCGAGGACCCGGCGGTAGCGGCAGTGATGAACCGAGTGTTCGTGAACGTGAAGGTCGATCGCGAGGAGCGACCCGACGTCGATGACATCTACATGGAGGCCACGCAGGCGATGACCGGTCAGGGTGGCTGGCCCATGACAGTGGTCTGCGCCCCCGATGGCCGACCATTCTTTGCGGGCACCTACTTCCCCAAGGAGCGGCGCGGCGGCATGATCGGATTCGTCGAGCTCTGCGAGCGCATCGACGAGCTCTGGCGCACCCGACGCAACGAGCTGCTCGACCAGGCCGATCAGCTGACCGGCGCGTTGGGGCGATCCGCGCTGATCGAGCCCGCCACCGATCTGCCGACCGTGACGGACGTGGACCACGCCATCCTGGCCCTGCTGGCGGCTTCGGATCTCGAGCATGGAGGACTTGGCGGAGCCCCTAAGTTTCCGCAACCCATGGCCCAGGAGGCGCTGGCCGCCGCCGCCGCACGCGGGGATGAGAACGCCCTCGCAGCGCTCGTGGTCACGCTTGATCACATGGCGGCCGGAGGGATCTACGACCACCTCGGTGGCGGCTTCTCCCGCTACGCGGTGGACAACGTGTGGCTTGTCCCCCACTTCGAGAAGATGCTGTACGACAACGCTCTGCTCATCCGTCTCTACCTGCATGGCTGGCAGCTCACCGGTGAAGAGCGATTCCGCCAGACGCTCACCGAGACCATCGCCTACGTGTTGCGCGACCTTCGCCAGTCCGGCGGAGGCGTCGCGTCAGCGGAGGACGCGGACAGCGAGGGCGTCGAGGGCAAGTTCTACGTCTGGACCGACACGCAGGTGCGTGAGGTGCTCGGTGTCGACGCCGATGCCGCTCGCCAGTGGTACGGATTCCGGCCCGGGGGCAACTTCGAGCACGGAACCACGATCCCGAACCGCCTCCACGCACTCGGGGCCCTGGCGCGACCCGATCAGATCGAGGCGGCACGGGACACGCTCTTCGAGGCTCGCAGCGTGCGCGAACGACCCGGGCTCGACGACAAGGTCCTCACCGAGTGGAACGCCTACCTCGTGGCCGCGCTCGCGGAGGCCGGCGCGGCCACCGGTGAGACGACCTGGGTGCTGGCCGCGGTGGAGATCGCCGACTTCCTGCTCGACAACCTGCGAAGACCAGACGGTCGCTGGCTGCGCGCGTGGCAGGAGGACGCCGGGGCCAAGCATCTCGCCTATGCCACCGACCACGGCGCGCTGATCGATGCCTTCACGCGGCTGGCTGAGGCCACCGGCGGGGCCCGTTGGATTCGGGAGGCCCGCTCGGTTGCCGACTCGCTACTCGATCTGTTCTGGGACGATGAGCGCGGCGGTGTGTTCACGACCGGCCACGACGCCGAGGCGCTCATCGCGCGCCCGAAGGACCTCATGGACAACGCAACGCCTGGCGCCAACAGCCTCGCCGCTGTCGGTCTGCTGCGCTTGGCAGCCCTCACCGACGACGCTAGATATCGAGAGACTGGGGAGGCCGTGGTCCGACTGCTCGGGCCGATGGCCGTGCAGCACCCGACTGCCTTTGGCCACATGCTGGCTGCAGTCGACCTGGTCGCACGCGGAACGACCGAGGTCGTGATCCCCGGCGAACGGCCGGACCTTGTCGCCACGGTGCGGGCCCTGCTGCGGCCAAATCTGGTCCTGGCGTGGGGTGAGCACTATCCGAGCCCGCTCTGGGATGGCCGCGAGGCCGACCTCGCCTACGTCTGTCGGAACTACACCTGTCGGCTCCCCACCTCAGACGCCAATGAGCTCAGCGACCAGCTGCAGCAGCGTTGATCACTTCAGACGCGAATGACGATCTTGCCGATGTTTTCACCCGTGAACATCGCATTGAGCGCCTGCGGAGCCGACTCGAGGCCCTCAAAGATGTGCGAGCGGTGGCGTAACCGTCCGTCAGCCATCCACCCGCCCAAGATCTCCATGATCTCGCCATAGCGACCCCACGAGTCCCACGAGATGAAGCCCTCCATGCGGGCGCGCCGCGAGATGAGGTTGAGGTAGCTGGCGGGCCCGGGCGGCTTGTGATGGTCGTTGTACGAGGAGATCGCCCCGCAGAGCACCACCCGGGCACGGTCTGCGATTCGGCCGAGCACGGCCTCCAAGATGGGTCCGCCAGTGTTGTCGAAGAAGACGTCGACGCGCTTGGGGCACAGCTCTCGCAACTTGGCGCCGATGTCGTCGGTGCGGTGGTTGATGGCGCCGTCGGCCCCGAGCTCGTCGACAAGCCAAGCGCACTTCTCGTCGGTACCGGCGATGCCGATCACTCGACACCCGAGGATCTTGGCGATCTGGACCGCGATCGATCCGGTGGCCCCTGCGGCGGCGGATACGACGACCGTCTCGCCCTCGTTGACCTGACCAATGTCGGTGAGGCCGACGTACGCGGTGAGGCCGTTGGCACCAAGCACTCCTAGGGCAGCCTGCGGATCGGCATCATCAGGGAGCGGCGTGGTGAGCATCGGGTCGTCCGTGACGACCGCATACTCCTGCCACCCGGGGAGTGTTGCCACCAGCTGTCCCGCGGGGATCCTGGCGCTGCGCGACGAAACGACCCGACCGATGCCGCTCCCTCGCACCACCTCGCCGATCTCGACCGGCTCGATGTACCCCTCAGCTTTCGACAGCCACGTCCGCACTGTGGCGTCGATGCCGAGCCACTCCACCCGGACGAGCACCTCGCCCTCACCTGGCTCAGGCACGGCCTGGGTGTCGTGGGTGAAGTCGTCCTCTCGAACGAGCCCATCTGGGCGTTGGGCCAGCAGTACGCGGTGGTTCAGGTCGGCGGCCACTTGCCGAACCTAGCCCTGGGATCGCCACCCGCCCCGGTGGACGATGTCGTCGAGCGGCGGCCGACCGCGTCCGGAGGACCGGCCCGGCTCATCGGGTGCCGCGTGGCCGACGGCGACGGTCCCGACCGCCCGCCAGCCCCCGGGCACGCCGAGCGCCGTGAGGACCGCCTCCTCGTGGTCGAACAACCCGAAGAAGCACGCCCCCAGACCCGCCTCGATGGCACCCAGGAGGAGGTGCTCGACCGCCATCCCACTATCGACCCACCAGTAGGGCACCGGCCAGCTGTCGAGATCGCCGCCGAGCCCCGCCGAGACCTTGTCAGGCTCGGCGTAGCGCTCGACCCATGTAGCGGGACGCGCCAGCACCACGATCAGCACTGGGGCGCGGACCAGCCCAGGCCACCGGAAGGTCTCTCGCCGGGCCGCGGGGAGGGTGATGTCCCAGTACAGGGCTGTCTCCGAGGCTCCGGACAGGACCACGAACGCCCATCCCTGGCTGTTGCCGGCCGAGGGCGCTCGTCGAGCTAGGTCGATCAGTCCGTCGACGACACCTGGCTCGATCGGATCGGCCGTGAAGGCACGGACCATGCGTCGACGCACAACGGCGTCGCGAACGCTCACCACGGTCTCTGAACGCACAGGCCCGCAGAGCGGACTTGGCGGTGCACAGGACCTGGTGGGTCAGGCGAGCTTGGCGAGGTCTTCGGCCATTGCCCAGCCGAAGGCCACGAGTGAGTCGCCGCGTTCGGCGGACATCCCCTTGAAGAACGCGGCGACATCAGCCGGCACGCTGGCAGGCTTCACGCTCTCGTGGTCGAACACCTCGGGGTGCGATCCGGTGCCGGTCGCCTTGAAGGAGCGATCGTCATAGGCCGATGCCTCGACGCCGAAGCGCTTGGCCAGTCGCCGACCCCAGGCCCGCTCCTCGCCGCTGGCCTTGTGACCGGGTCGGGGAACGACGTCGTTGAGGTTCTTGAAGGCCTCGAAGCCGTCCGCAACGGTGAAGCGGGTGCCGAACAGCACGTCTTCGTCGGGGAAGGCCAGCACGGCCCGCCGGAGCTGGTCGTGAACGATTGCTCGCAGCACGGTGTCGCGCTTCGCAGTGCGCTTCACCGAGGCCAACCCGATGAGCACGGATGGCGTGCCGCCGATGCGCTCCAGCGTGGAGAACGCGAAGCCTTTGAGCTTGCCGTTCTCCGTCGCCTGCGTGATGAGCACCCATGCGTCGGCCTGCTTGGACAGCAGCCCGACCTCGTAGGGCAACGGTCCTTCAGCACACAGATCCGCAAGCTCCGCCAGCTCGGCGTCGCCCAACGCGGTGCAGTCCTTGGTCTCGACCTGGATCGACATTCGCTTTTCGGCCCCCGTATCGCTCGTAGTGGCCCCACTAGTCCAGTAGACGCGGCCGCTGAGCGCAACTCGGCGATCGGCTTGACAGGACGCAAAGGGCCTGCTCACGACCCGTGACCCGCGGGTCAAGGGTCGGTCAGCCCACGATCGCGGACGGTCCGAGGAGCACTCGAAGCTCCGCGAGCAGCGGCGGAACGACGCTCACCGTCCACCGGGGTGGGAGCGACAGGACCTGCTTGTCTCCCAGGTGGAGCAGCACGGGCGAGTCGCCGGGATAGGTCTCGAGCAGACGCTTCAGCTCCTCCACGATGGCCTCTGACACCGCTGCTGCAGCGACCCGCACCCGGAGCGGAAACGCCTCCCCGGACATGGGTTCGAAGGGCTCGATCTCCATCGCGATGAGATTCGTCTGGTCGTCACGCGCTTGTACCCGTGCCTTCACCACCACGACCCCATCGTCTTCGAGCTTGTGACCGTGATCGGTCATCGTCCTGGGGAAGACCATGACCTCGACGGAGCTCTGGAGGTCCTCGAGCACGAAGACGGCCATGAGGTCCCCCTTCTTCGTCCACTTGCGCTGCAACCCGGTGACGACCCCACCGAAGGTGCGGATGACGCCGTCATCCATCTCGAGAACGTCCGGCAGGGAACCATCGCACTTGCGTCGCAATGAGGCCTCAGCACCCATCAACGGGTGGTCGC
Organism: Acidimicrobiales bacterium; assembly: GCA_040902805.1. Classification (GTDB taxonomy): domain Bacteria; phylum Actinomycetota; class Acidimicrobiia; order Acidimicrobiales; family VFJN01; genus VFJN01. The sequence continues at coordinate 9,059 of JBBDWQ010000024.1, read as the reverse complement.
TCACGTAGAGCCCGAGCATCTCCTTCTCAAAGCTCAGACGCTCACGCTTGGCGAACTCGATATCGGGAATGGGTGGGCGTTCGTCGAACATCGGACCGGAGTCCTCGACCTCGCCGAACAGGGACATGACGCCCATGTCGCGTTCGCGTCGGCGCGCGACCGTGGAGTCGACGATGTGCTCGAACGCGCGCAGCAACCCCTGGCGCGGGTGGCCGAAGCTGTCGAAGCCACCCGCTTTGATGAGCGACTCGAGCGTCTTCTTGTTCAGGACCTGGAAGTCCACCCGCTCACAGAAGTCGTAGAAATCTGCAAATGGGCCGCCGGCAGCGCGCTCCGCCAGGAGCAGCGCCACGAGGCCCTCACCGACGTTGCGCACCGCCGAGAGCCCGAACACGATGGACGCCTTCTCGTTGCCCTCGGGACCGTCCTCGATGAGGGGGATGAAGTCGGACTCGGAGCGGTTGACGTCAGGCACGAGCACCGGGATGCCCATCGCGCGGCACTCGGCGAGATACACGGCCGCCTTGTCGAGGTTCGCCTTGACGCTGGTGAGCAGCGCGGAGAGGTATTCCGCCGGATGATGTGCCTTCAGGTAAGCGGTCTGGTAGGCGATGTAGCCGTACCCGAACGAGTGGGACTTGTTGAAGGCGTAGTCGGCAAACTGCGCAATGATCTCGAAGAGGGATTCTCCCATCGATGCGTCGTAGCCGGTGGCTTCGACGCCATCCACGAAGGCCTGGCGCTCCTTGGCCATGACCTCTCGTGACTTCTTGCCCATCGCCTTGCGGAGGCTGTCGGCTTGAGCCAGCGAGTACCCAGCGAACTTCTGCGCGACCCGCATGACGGACTCCTGGTAGATCATGAGTCCGTACGTGTCCGCGAGGAGGGCTTCGGCGTCTGGGTGGAAGTACTCGACGGGCTTACGACCGTTCTTACGGTCCGCGTAGTCGTTGTGCATGTTGGCGGCCATCGGCCCGGGTCGATACAGCGCGACGAGCGCCGCCACGTCCTCGAAGCTGGATGGCGCCAGGGAACGCATGAGCGCGCGCATCGGCGCGCCCTCGAGCTGGAACACACCTATCGAGTCGCCCCGGCAGAGCAACGCCAAGGTCGCCGCATCGTCGAGCGGAACCGAGTCGATGTCGAGCTGCACCCCCCGGGTCTGCTGGATGACCGTCAACGTGTCGCTGATCACATCGAGGTTGCGAAGTCCGAGGAAGTCCATCTTGAGCAGACCAAGGTCCTCAACGCCGTGCATCTCGTACTGAGTGACGATCGGTGCGTCCTCGGGGTTCTGCCCCCCTTCGGGCTTTCGCTGGATCGGGAGGTAGGTGGTGAGCGGCTCCTTGGTGATCACCACGGCTGCGGCGTGGATGCCGTCCTGCCGCCGAAGCCCCTCGAGGCCCTTGGCCACCTCGATGACCTTCGCCGCGTCCGGGTCCTCGTCGCGCATCTTCCGCAGGTCGGCGGCCATCTTGTAGCCGTCCTCATACTTCGGATTCAGCTCGAGACACGCGTGCAACGGGGTGTCCCGGCCCATGACGAGCGGCGGCATTGCCTTAGCGACCTTGTCCCCCACGATGTACGGGTACCCGAGCACGCGTGCGGCATCGCGCACCGCAGCGCGCGCCTTGATCGTCGAGAAGGTGACGATCTGTGCAACGTGATCGCGGCCGTATCGCTCTGCCGCATATCGGATCATCTCGTCCCGGTACCGCGAGTCGAAGTCCATGTCGATATCGGGCATTGAGATCCGACTCGGGTTGAGGAAGCGCTCGAAGAGCAGGTCGTAGCGAATCGGGTCGAGGTCGGTGATCCACAGAGCGAAGGCCACGGCACAGCCAGCGGCGGATCCACGGCCGGGGCCGACCCGGATGCCGCCGTCGCGGGCGTGCTTGATGAGGTCCCAGGTGATGAGGAAGTACGACGAGAACCCCATCGATTCGATGACCTGCAGCTCGTAGGCCAGCCTCTCGACGATGTGTTCGGGGATCGGGGTGCCCCAACGCCTCGTTGCGCCCTCCATCGTGAGGTGACGCAGGTACTCGGCATCGGTGGCGAAGCCCTCCGGCAGCGGGAAATCGGGTAGCTGGGGCTTCCCGAACTCGATGGTGACGTCTGCTCGCTCCGCGATCCACAGCGTGTTGTCGCACGCCTCTGGGAGCTCCTCGAACAGGTAGCGCATCTCGTGCGAGGTCTTCAGGTAGTGCTCGTCGCCGTGGAACTTGAACCGGTCTGGATCGCTCATCTGCGAGCCGGTCTGCACGCAGAGCAGCGCATCGTGGGCCACGGCATCGCCACGTTGCACATAGTGGCTGTCGTTCGTCGCCAGCAGCGGCGCTTGCAGGTGCTCAGCGATCTCCAGCAACTGAGGGTTGGTGCGGTGCTGCTCAGGGATTCCGTGGTCCTGCAGCTCGATGAAGAAGCTGTCCCGACCAAAGATGTCCTGCAGGCGGCCCGCGACCTTCACGGCCCCGTCGTAGTCATCGCGCAGGAGATGCTGGAGGACGTGGCCTCCGAGGCATCCCGACGTGATGATCAGGCCGTCGCTGTGCTCATCGAGCAGCTCAAAGTCGACTCGGGGCTTGTAGTAGTAGCCCGAGAGGAAGGCGCGACTGGAGAGCTGGATGAGGTTCTTGTAGCCGACGTCGGTCTCCGCCAGGGCGGTGAGGTGGTAGTAGAGCTTGGCACCTCCGCCCGCATCCCCGCCTCCGTCGTCCATGCGGCCGCGGCGTGACGGGCGCTCATGACGACTCTCGTGGGCCATGTAGAGCTCCGAGCCGAGGATCGGCTTCACGCCCTGCTTCTGGCACTCCTTGTAGAAGTCCAGGATCCCGTACATGTTGCCGTGATCGGTGATGCCGATCGCCGGTTGGCCGTCGGCGACGGCGGAGCCGACGACGTCCGCGATCCGGGCCGCACCGTCGAGCATCGAGTACTCGGTGTGCACATGGAGGTGCGTGAAACTGTCGGCCACTCCGAGCGCACCTCCCTTGCCTGCTGGCACGTGCTTGTCCTGCGCGACCTGCTTGTCCACAGGCTGTCCACAGGGGTTTGTCCACAGCCTGTGGACAAACTACACCCGTGTGATTCGACGGTAGCACCGCGACCGGGAGCGAGGCGGGTGACCGATGCGTCAGCGGTGCTGGGAGGCATCCAGAGCAGTGAACTCGGCCCGTAGGGTCTCCACGGCCTCGTCGTCGCCTGGGACCGTCAGCGCCCGCGCCGCCAGCGAATCGGCGGGCGGCGTCACTCCCCGACCGATGACGTAGGCCCGCACCCGCTCGTCGAGCCGGACCCGGAACACCTCCGCGCCCTCGCGCGCCGTCTCGGGGAGCACGATGGCAAACCGGTGGACATCGCCGTATCGCACGTGCACGACATGGTCGACGTTGCGCACACCTTCGCCGAGCAGTCGCCCGAGGTCGCGAACCACGGCTCGTCGCTCGCGGGTCCGTAGCCCCGCGAAGGAGTCGGTCGGCAAGTCGAGCACAACGATCGAGAACAGCGTCTGATATCGCCGCGCCCGCGAGACCTCCAGATCCGTCTGCCGTAGCAGGTGGCGGGCATTGAACAGCCCGGTCTCGTCGTCGATCTCGTCGTAGAGCTCCAACTTCACGAGGGACCCTTCGAGCACCTGAGTCGACCACCCGCCGACCGCGCCGAAGATCAGGTAGGCGGCGGACCGCGACGCGATCAGTCCGGCGAACTCATCGAAGCCCACCGCATCGATCGCCGGGTAGCGCAGCGCGGCGTACACCGCCGCGGCCGCGACGGCTGTCGCTACGCCGCCGAGGACACCACGAACCACGAACGCCAAGAAGATCGGCACGAAGAGCAGGGTCGCCGCGACTTCGATCCCGTCAACGCGGCGGGCGTACATCACCAGCACCACGACCCCGAGCACAGAGAGCCCGGTCAGCATGAGCAAGCGTCGCGCCGTGGCGTAGCCCAGTCGAGACAGGCGGTCCGGGATCGTCGTGGGCACGGTCCGAGCGTAACCACCCTGGGAACACCACCACGCGGCTTACGATGAGGACATGCCATCAGCGTTGCGGACCCAGGTCGCATTGATCGGCATCCTCGCTGTGCTGCTGATCCCGATCGGCACCTCCTCGCTCCGCGGGCTCACCCATGTCCTGACCTGTCAGGAGCTCAGCGCATCACCCTTCACCGTCGAGGTGCCACAGGTTGGGGCACCGTCGATCTTGTCGTCCACGGTGATCGAGCGAGACCCCACCGGGGCTGCCTCGCCACCGGAGGTCTGCGGTGGATTGCGCCTCGACATCACAATGGGGAGCCGAACGTCCGATCGCGCCGACATCACCCTCGCCATCACGAACAACAGCGACTACGGCTGGCGGGGCTCCGTGGAGCTCGAGCTCGGCAACCTCGCCATACCGATCGACATCGGCCAGATCGAGCCTGGCCAGACCGTCACCGACCAAGTGGACCTTCGGCTTGACGCTGGCCGCCGGTACGAGATCGCCGGATCCCTGCTGATCGGCCCGTAGCTCAGAGATAGGTGCCCGGACGTTCCTCGTCCGGATCGCCCGGCATCCGCAAGCCATCGGGAACGCCCGGCGCGAGCTGCCGACCCTGCATCTGCTCGAGCTGCTGGCGGGCGGCCATCTGCTGCGCGAACAAGGTGGCCTGGATGCCATGGAACAGGCCTTCCAGCCACCCCACGAGCTGTGCCTTGGCAATGCGAAGCTCCGACTCCGACGGTGCTTGCGGCGAGTCGAAGGGGTGGGTCAGGCGCTTGAGCTCGCTCTCGAGATCCGGCGACAGCGCTGAGGACAGCTCCGCTATCGACGTCTCATAGATCTCTCGCAGTCGCTCGCGGCTCGGCTCATCGAGGTCTGATTGGCGAACCTCCTCCAGCAGCTGCTTGATCATCGACCCGATGCGCATCACCTTGCCGGGTGACTCCACGGACTCGGTGGGCTCGTCGGGCGCGGCCTGCACCACGGACGGAACAAGAACGGGGTCGTCTTCGCTGCCAGCGGGGGGATCTTCGGACATGTCGGTCAACCTATCGCCGCTACCGGGCCACCCCCGCGAGGAGCGGTACGAGCATCTCGTCCTCGGTGAGGGAGCCGTGTCGGCCGACGAGGATGTAGGGCCCCGTGTCGTTCGGATCGTTGAACGCGTAGTCGTCCTTGGCTGCCAAGAGCACGTCGCCGAGCCGGCCGGCCGCGGCGTCGGTGACGACCGGCCCGTACCAGCCCTCGGCGATGGCCTCGCTGCGGCTGCGCACCCATGCCACGTCACCAAGCGAGCTCCGTGCGACGTCGAGCAGCGCGCTCGACCGACCCCCGCGGGCATGGAGCCAACGGAAACGGCCCTCGCCCGACTGCGTGGCCACATGCGCCTGCACCTCGCCGGGTAGCTCGAGCACCCGCTCCACGGGTACCTCGACCTGACCATGATCGGCTGTGACTACGAGCACGGTGCCGGTCGGCAGCCGATCGAGCAGCGTGGCGACCAGGTGATCGATCCACCGCATCTCTTCGTCGTACTGGTCGCGGAGGCCGTACTCGTGTGAGACCTTGTCGAGGCCCTCGTAGTAGGCGTAGACGAAGGGCTCACCCGAGCGAGCCAGACGCACGACCTCAGCGGTGAGGGTGCCGAGGGTGCGATAGCCCGTGAACCGCGTTTCATCGAGGTGGGCGATCGTGAAACCGCTGCCCTCGAACTCAGCACGGGTGACCACGGGAGGCCGGTGCCCCTCAAAGACTGCGAGGGGCTGGATCTTGTTGGGTGAGATCGTCTGTCGAGCATCCCCCGCCGCGGTGGTCCAGCGCAGCACGTTGAGGACCTCACCATGCACAGCGATGCGGTAGCCGATGACGCCGTGCTCCCCGGGCGCGAGACCCGTGCTGATGGACGTCAGCGCAGTGGCTGTCGTGGAAGGTGCCACCGTGGTGATGGGCCCACCGTCGAGCCCGTGCAACGTCGGCGCATGCCCCCGCCGGGAGGCAAGCTGGTTCCAGCCCAGCCCGTCCACGACGAGTAGCACGACTCGCTCCGCGCCCGCCGCGACAGCCGGCAACCACTCGGGCGCGAGGTCGCCAGGGTTGAGCAGCGCCGGCACGACGTTCGAGATGCAGGCGCCGTCATAGGACGGAAGTACGGGAGGGTGAGACATGAGGCTCCGTAGACCGTATCGGCCCGGTCGGAGTCAGCGTGTACATCAACCCGGGCGGCCGACCAGGCGGGAACGGACCGTGCGAGGCGGCGTCCTCGATCGGCCCTACAGTGCTCGGAGTGAAGGTCTCGACCCGGGGCGACTACGCCAGCCGCGCACTGCTCTCGCTCTCGCTTCACGCGGACGAGTCAGGCCCCACCTCGGTCCGCGACATCGCCGAGCGCACGGGGCTCCCCCAGCCCTACCTCGAGCAGATTCTGCTCGCGCTGAAGGGCGCTGGGATCGTGCGGTCGAAACGAGGGGTGGGCGGCGGTTACATCCTCGCTCGAGAGCCGGCCCAGATCACCCTGGGCGAGATCGTCTCTGCCGTGGATGGCCCGATCGTCGTCGGTGACTTCGGCGAACCCCACAAAGACGGCGCGTGTGACCACGAGGGGCAGTGTGTGCTCCTTGCGGTGTGGGCGGGGTTCAGCAGCCGGATCCGCGCACAGCTCGACAGCTTCACCCTGGCGGACATCGCCGCGATGGCTCGCGGCGAGCGGGACTGGCCAGAACCCACGTCGCCCTGAGTCGGAGCTAGCGGAGCTGGCTCAGAACAGCGACGAGGTCCTCCGGGATGGCCGACTCGAAGCGCAGCGCGTCACCGGTGATCGGATGAGCGAGCTCGAGCAGCTCGGCATGGAGAAACGGACGATCCATCGGGAGCGATTGTCGAGCCCCGTGGTAGCGCAGGTCGCCGACCACCGGATGACCGATGGAGGTCAGATGCACCCGGATCTGGTGCGTCCGTCCGGTCTCGAGTGTGCACGCCAGCTCAGTGACCTCCACCGGTTCGCTGAAGGTAGCGAGAACTTCGTACCGGGTCCTCGCCTCCTTCCCCCGAACGGCGACGGCCATCTTCATGGCCTCGCGGGTGGACCTGCCGATCGGTGCGTCGATCAGCCCTGAGGCCGCAGCCACACGACCCCAGACGAGGGTTCGGTACCTGCGATGCACGGCTCGAGCGGACAGCGCTGCCACCAGTGCGGTGTACGCCATTTGCGTACGAGCGACCAGCAGCAAACCAGAGGTCCCCTTGTCGAGGCGGTGCACGACACCAGGCCGCACCGGATCGACCCCGACGTGCAGGATCTCGGGATACCGAGCGAGCAACCCGTGCACGAGCGTGCCCGTGGGCTGCCCAGCACCGGGATGCACGATCAACCCCGCGGGCTTGTCGATCACCAACAGGTGCTCGTCCTCATGCACCACCGTGAGCTCGATGTCGGGTTCGGGCACGAGGATCGATCCTTGGGAGCGGTCGGGCACGTCGACCTCGAAGGTGTCCCCCAACTTCACCTTGGCCGAGCGCGACGTCACCACTGCGCCGCCGACGATCACCTGACCCGCCTCGATGAGCGTTGCCGCCTCAGCTCGGCTGCAGCTGGCGAGCATGCTGACGACGCGGTCGACTCTCTCCCCCACGAGCCCCGCCGGAATGGTCTCGGTGACCTTCATCCGGACGACTCCTTCGGACGCCACGACGCGCCCACAAGGATCGCGATGCCGACCCACAATGCCGCGTCGGCGACGTTGAAGACGGGCCACCACTGCAGATCGACGAAGTCGACTACGTGGCCTCCCAGCACGCCGTCGCCGGCCCGGACCGCCCGATCGATGAGATTCCCGGCGGCCGCTCCGAAGATGACCCCGAACCCAATGGCCTTGGCGCGGGTTTCAGCGCTGAGCCCCATCCACGCGACTACCGCTGCCACGGCGAGGGCCATCAGCGAGACCAACGTCGTGCGACCGCCGCCCAGGCTGAACGCGGCACCGTCGTTGAAGATCAGCTTGAGGCGCAGCGACCCGATGAGATCGATCTCACCGTCTGACAGAGTGGCCAGGGCCCAGTGCTTGGACAACTGGTCCAACCCCGCGACGGCTACCGCCGAGCCGAGGAAGCCCGCGCGACGGGGCACATCCGCCGAGCGTCGACGCGCACTGGGCGTCGAGCCAGTGGTCACGTCAACGACGCGAGAACCCCGCGCTCTTGCACTGCACGCAGAGCGCTGCGTACGGCAGGGCCCGGAGCCGCTCCTTCGGGATCTTGGCGTAGCACTGCTCGCAGACCCCGTAGGTGCCATCGTTCAGCTTCTCGATGGCCCGATCGATGTCCTCGACAGCCGCGGACGCCGAGGCGCTCAAGACGAGGTCCCGCTCGCGCTCGACGGCGAGTGTGTCGCCCTCGCCGGACTCCTCATCGAACTGAACATCCCCGGGCTCGCGCTCAGCGACGAGCAGATCGGCCTCCGCCTTCAGCGATGCGGCTTGGCGCTCGTAGGTTATCCGCTCTTCGTTGAGTGACGCGAGCTGGCCGAGAAGGAACTTGTCCAAGGGACCCGTGCGCTTGGGCGGCGCCTTGCGATCGTGCTCGTTTGGCATGCGCTTGCCGAGGGCTGGGATTCCGCCACGGCTACGACTGGCTGCCGATGGCTGCTTAGGCAGTGCCGCCTTGACGGGTGCCTTCTCGATTGCCGCCGCCTGCTTCGCGGGTCCCTTCTTGGCCGGAGCCTTCTTGGCCGGAGCCGCCTGCTTCGCGGGTGCCTTCTTGGCCGGAGCCGTCTTGGCCATAGCCTTCTTGGCCGGAGCCTTCTTGGCCGGAGCCTTCTTGGCCCGTGCCTTCTTGGCGGCCGTGGTCTTCTGCTTCGAGGGCGCCTTCTTCGCGGGGGTCTTCTTGGCCGAGGACTTCTTGGCCGAGGACTTCTTGGCGGGCCTCTTCGTCGCTGGCGCGTTCTTCTTCGCTGCGGCGGGGGCCTTCTTCTTCGTCCCCGCCTTGCTCGCGCTCTTCTTGGCCTTCTTGGCAGGTGCCTTGGCGGCCTTGGCGGCCGCCTTGGTCGTGGGTGCCATGTGGTAAGTCGTCCTCTCGCGT
>JBBDWQ010000023.1:0-25508 GCA_040902805.1 Acidimicrobiales bacterium | reverse complement strand
ACTGGCACCTGAAGCCAGCGCGTCTGCCTATTCCGCCACTCGCCCGAGTGGAGACTGGATGGTAGCGCCGCATGGCACCGGGCCCCCAAGACCCTGCCGCCGGAGAACCCGCTCTTGACCTGGGTAGCCTCGCGCCCCGTGGGTATCCGAGGGTTCGAACGACGATTGGAGCGCCTGGTCGAGGGCGCCTTCGCCCGCGCCTTCAAGAGCGGGCTGCGCCCCGTCGAGCTTGGGCGCCGCATCGTGCGGGAGATGGACGACAACCGCTCGGTCGGCGTGCGCGGCGGCAGCGTCGCCCCGAACAGCTTTGTGGTGGCGCTCTCCAGCAGCGACCTCGACCAGTTCGAGGACGTGCAAGACAGCTTGGCCCGCGAGCTGGCCGACGCCGCGCGGGAGCACGCCCGCGACGAGGGGTACTCCTTCATGGGACCCGTCGAGGTGCACCTCGAGGAGGACCCTCGGCTGCACACTGGCGCCTTCCAGATCACCGGTCGGATGGTCGAGGGCCTGGGCGGGTCGGGCGCGGGATCGATCGTGCTGCCCAACGGCGATCGGTTCAGCCTCACGGAGTCGATCATCAGCATCGGTCGTCACCCTGACTGCAACCTCGTTCTCGCGGATCCAAACGTGAGCCGCAACCACGCCGAGATCCGTCCGCAGGGTGACCACTTCGTCGTCGTCGACCTCGGATCGACCAACGGCTCTCGCATCAACGGCATCCGGATCGATACCCAGATGCTGCACGACGGCGACGAGCTCTCGTTCGGCAACACGAAGATGCGCTTTGAGGCATCGTGACGTGGGAGCCCGGCCAGCCGTGGGCACGCTGAGCTGAGGTCCTCATGCCCGACCAGCTGCTCAACCTCCTGAAGATCTTCCTTCTGCTCTTGCTCTACCTCTTCTTCCTGCGCGTCCTTCGAGCGGTTTGGGCTGAGGTCAACCCTCCCCGCGTCACTGAGGCACCTCCTCCCGCCCCCAAGCGCGAGCGCGCCGCGCGACGACCGGGAGCTCGCAAGCACCGCGCCCATGGTCCCCCGGTGCTGCGGCTGGTCGCTCCGCCCGAGCTCCGTGGCCGCGCCTACGAGCTCGGCGACGAAACCACCATCGGTCGGGCCGCCGGCTGTCAGGTGACGATCGACGACAGCTATGCCTCCCAGCTCCACGCGCGCGTGTTCCACCGCGACGGCAAGCTCTTCGTCGAGGACATCGGCTCCACCAACGGCACGTACCTCAACCGCAGCAAGGTCACAGGACCGATGTTGATCCAGCGCGGTGACCAGCTGCAGATCGGGAACACGATCCTGGAGCTCGAGCAGTGACCGGACCCACACGACTGGTCCTGCGCGGCGGAGGCGCCACCGACACCGGCCAGCTTCGTCAGGTCAACCAGGACAGCTACGTCATCCTCTCCGACCTCGGGCTGTATCTCGTGGCCGATGGCATGGGCGGCGCCCAGGGTGGCGAGGTCGCGTCTCAGCTCGTCGTCGAAGCCGTTCGCGAGACCTACCGCGACCCCAGCGCCGACGCGCTGCTCGACACCATTGCCGAGGCCAACCGGCGGATCCACGAAGCCTCGGAGAGCCCAAGCCTGCGCGGAATGGGCACCACCGCGGTCGCGTTGGCGTTGCTACCCGAGGAGCCAGACCCCGATGCGGGATCGCTCGGCGATGGCGACGACGGCACCGCGCAGCACCTCCTGATCCTGAACGTCGGGGACAGCCGGGCCTACCTCCTCCGCGACGGCGGTCTCACGCAGCTCACCGAGGACCACTCGATGGTGGCGGATCTGCTGCGCGACGGGCACATCACCGCCGAAGAGGCCGAGGTGCATCCGCAGCGCAACATCATCACGCGTGTCCTCGGCGTCTACCCAGAGGTGACCCCGGACCTCTGGCCGGTTGATCCGGTCCGAGGCGACCGCTACCTGCTCTGCTCCGACGGCCTCTTCAACGAGGTTCGGGACGACCAGATCACCGCCGCCCTTCGGCGCCTGCACGACCCTGCCGAGGCCGCCAGCGAGCTGGTTCGCCTTGCCAACGAGGGTGGCGGCCGCGACAACATCACCGTCATCGTCGTCGACGTCATCGACGACGGCGGTGTCGCGGCCCAGGCATCGAAGGCGTTGACCGGAACCTCGGCCGGATCCGCCCGGCCCACTGATGACATCGCGGGCTTCAGCACGGCACGGCCCAGCGAGACGCCCGAAGCGCCGTCGGGGCGACGTCAGCGACGAGCAGCGCGACGCGCGACGAAGCAGGTCCGCAGTCGCCTCACCTGGCGGGTGTTGCTGTTCGCACTCCTGCTCGCCGCCGTGCTCGGGGGATCGTTCGCCACGATCCAGTGGTACGGCACGAGCACGTACTACGTCGGCTTCGACGGCGACGAGGTCACGATCTACCAAGGCCGCCCCGGCGGTGTGCTGTGGATCGACCCCAAGGTCACCGAAGGCACCGGCATCGAGCGCGACCAGGTCCCGGCGCCCTACCTAGATGCCGTAGAGGCTGGTCACGAGCAGACGTCCCTCGCCGACGCTCGTCGCTACGTCAGGAACATCGAGCGAGACATCAGCGAGACCGCCACCGACACCACCACCAGCACGCCCGACGCGTCGACCAGCACCACGGCCGGCACGTCGACGACGACCGTCGCGGCCAACTGAGGATGCTGCGCGCCGTACGTCGCAACACCGAGCTCGGGCTGATCGTCCTCGGCACGCTCATCACGGTCGGGGCCTATCTGCTCGCCAGCCTCGCTCGTGACGCGAGCATCCCGGGGAACCTCGGCGCCTTCCTCGCGATCGTGCTGGGGCTGCAGCTCGCCGCCCATGTCGCCGTGCGACGCCTCGCCCCCGATGCCGACGGCACCATCGTGCCGATCGCCGGGCTCCTCAACGGCATCGGCTACGTGTTCATCGTTCGCCTCGACGAGGCCAAGGCATCGCCCAAGGGCCTCGCAGGACTGCAATCAGGGTGGATCGCCCTCGGCATCCTTGCCTTCATCGCCACGCTGCTCATCGTGCGGCGAGTTCGAGACCTCGAGCGCTACCGATGGACGATCGGCATGGCGGGAATCGTGCTGCTCCTCCTACCGCTGGTCCCGGGCGTGGGGAAGACGATCAACGGCGCCAAGATCTGGGTGGGCATCGGTCCGGTGAGCTTCCAGCCCGGAGAGTTCGCCAAGATCCTCCTGGCCATCTTCTTCGCGTCGTACCTGGTGGAGAAGCGCGAGCTGCTCGCCGTGAGTCGCCACCGAATCGGGCCGATCCACCTGCCGGATCTCAAGCATCTCGGCCCCGTCCTGCTCGCGTGGGCGGTGTCGCTGGTGGTCATGGTGTCGGAGAAGGACCTCGGCTCCTCGCTGCTGTTCTTCGCCCTGTTCGTGGCGCTTCTCTGGGTCTCGACAGAGCGCGCGACCTATCTCGTCGTAGGCTTGTTCCTCTTCGGCGCCGGGTCGGTGTTCGCCCACAGCCAGTTCACGCACGTGCAGCAGCGCGTCGACATCTGGCTCGACCCATGGCCGGTGGCCAAGGGCGACGGCTACCAGATCGTGGAGTCCGCCTTTGCGTTCTCGTCCGGCGGAGTCACCGGCACGGGCATCAACCTCGGATCGCCCAATCGGATCCCCTACGCGGAGACCGACTTCATCTTTGCCGCGATCGGTGAGGAGCTCGGCCTCGTGGGCGCCACCGGGGTGCTCGTGGCCTTTCTCCTCATCATCGGCGCTGGGTTGCGAATCGCGCTTCGTACCCAGGTCCCCTTCGAGCGGCTGCTGGCGACCGGGCTGACCGTGCTCATCGGTGTGCAGTCGTTCATCATCATGGCGGGCGTGATCCGGGTGCTTCCGCTCACGGGTGTGACGCTGCCGTTCGTGTCCTACGGCGGCTCGTCGCTCATCTCGAACTACATCCTCATCGCGCTACTGCTCCGGATCTCCGACGACACCGTGCAGCGCGAGGAGGGGCGGACCCGATGACACGGCAGATCCGCATCCTCGGCACGGCCCTCATGGTCTGCTTCGCTCTCCTGTTCGCGCAGCTCAACCGGCTGACTGTGTTTCAGGCCAGCGCGCTCAACAACAACGCCAACAACACCCGCGCCATCCTGCGCGACTTCTCTCGCCCGCGGGGCACCGTCACCACCGCCGATGGTGTGATCATCGCCCGCTCGGTGCCATCGGGCGACCGGTTCGAGCTCCAACGGGAGTATCCAGAGGGACCGCTGTTCTCGGCCATCACGGGGTACTACAGCTTCACCTTGGGTAGCGCTGGCGTCGAGCGGACCTACAACGACGAGCTTGCGGGGCGAACCCTTGACCTGACGTTCCGCGACCTCCGCGATCTGTTCGTCGAGAAGGACCGCACCGGTGATCTGAGTCTCGCTGTGCGGGCCGACCTGCAACGCATCGCCGCTGACACCCTCGGTGATCGAAAGGGATCCGTCGTCGCCATCGATCCGCGCAACGGTGAGATCCTCGCCATGGTGTCGTTCCCGACCTACGACCCCAACCAGCTGGCCGACCACGACACTGCAGCCGCGGCAGCGGTGTCCGCGGCCCTCGACGCGTCACCCGACAAGCCCCGACTTTCCCGCGCCTATCAGGAGAGGTTCTTCCCGGGCTCGACCTTCAAGGTCGTGACGGCCACCGCCGCGCTCACCAGCGGGGCCATCTCCACAGACGAACCGTCCTATCCGGTCAGCACCTCCTTCACCCCTCCCGGGACGAACCGCCCACTGCAGAACTTCGGTGGCTCCTCGTGCGGTGGCACGCTCTTCCAAGTACTGCGCGTGTCGTGCAACTCGGCATTCGCACAGATGGGCGTCGACACCGGGGCCGACGCCATGATCGACACCGCGGAGCGCTTCGGGTTCAACAAGAGCGTGCCCATCGACCTCACTCGCCCCGCCCGGTCGAACTTCCCCACCGACTTCGAGCGCAACGTCCCCGCCCTGGCGCAGTCGGCCATCGGCCAGAACGACGTGAGCGCGACACCGCTGCAGATGGCGCTCGTCGCCGCTGCCGTAGCCAATGACGGCGAGATCATGGTCCCCCACGTGCTTCGCACCGTGCGCGACACCGATGGCAACATCGTCGACACCTACAACCCGAAGCGCTGGTTGACCGCCATGGACCGCGGCACTGCGGCCCTCATGCGCGACGCCATGCTCGGCGTGGTGGAGCAAGGCACCGCCACCCGGCTGAAGGTGCCGGGCTTTGTGGTCGGCGGCAAGACGGGCACCGCCCAGCTCGGCACCGACCCACCACGCTCGCACGCGTGGATCATCGGCTACGGCGGACCGGCGGGCGAACCACCCAGCATCGCCATCGCCGTCATCGTCGAGGGACAAGACGGAGCAAGTGAGCAGACCGGCGGGCGCGTCGCTGCTCCTATTGCGCAAGCCGTGCTCGCGGCCTACCTCACCACCCCCTCACCATGACCCCTCGCTACCGATCACTAGGCTTTCCGCCACATGTCTGACCCCGGCCCCACCGTGTTCAACGGCCGCTACGAATTGCACCGTCGCCTTGGACGCGGCGGGATGGCGGAGGTGTTCCTTGCGCGCGACCAGCTGCTCGACCGTCCGGTCGCGGTCAAGGTGCTCTTTCCTGAGTTCGCCACTGACCCGTCGTTCGTGGAGCGCTTCCGCCGGGAGGCGACGGCGGCCGCCAACCTCAGCCACCCGAACATCGTCGGGGTGTACGACTGGGGCGAGGCCGACAACACCTACTTCATCGTCATGGAGTACGTCGACGGGCGCACGCTCTCGGAGATCCTGCGCGACGAGGGCCCGCTGCACCCCGATCGGGTCGCCGACATCGGAGCCGATGTCGCAGCAGCCCTTGGCTTCGCGCATCGCAATGGAGTCGTCCACCGTGACGTGAAGCCAGGCAACGTGATCGTCACGGGCGCGGGCCTCGTGAAGGTGGCCGACTTCGGGATTGCCCGAGCGATCACCGCCGGCTCCGAGGACAACCTCACGCAGGTGGGGACCGTGATGGGCACCGCGGCCTACTTCTCCCCTGAGCAGGCACGCGGCGACGTCATCGACCCTCGCTCGGACATCTACTCCCTCGGTTGCGTTCTCTACGAGCTCGTGCTCGGTCGTCCGCCGTTCGCGGGCGAAACACCCGTCGCCATCGCGTACCAGCAGGTGCATGAGTCGCCGATCCCGCCCCGCCAACTCAACGCCCAGGTGCCCGTGGCCCTCGAGGCGATCATCCTGAAGTGCCTGGCCAAGAACCCGGCCAACCGGTACCCGGCCTCGGAGGACCTACGAGCTGACCTGCGCCGGTTCCGCGAGGGCGATCGCATCCTCGCCGAACCTGTCATGCCTGCGCCCATGCAACCCGGCGCCACCGGCGTACTCCCCGCGACGGGGGCTGTGCCACTTCATGAGGACGACTACGACGACTACGCGGAGGACGAGCCCCGACGCTCCGGTGGGTTCCTCGTTGCGCTGGTGGTGCTGCTGGCCCTACTCGCGGGGATGCTGTTCCTGCTCGCCCGTGCGCTCGGCGTCGGCGATGGCGACGGATCATCGGCGACCAAGGTCGAGGTGCCGAATGTGCTGGGCCAGCCCGTCGCCGAGGCGACGTCCACACTCGAGGCGCTCGGCTTCAAGGTGGAGACCACCTCAGAGTCGAACGACGACCAGGACGAGGGCAACGTCTTCGACCAGGACCCGGCGCGCGGCGAGAAGGTCGATGAGGGCTCCACGATCACCCTGAAGGTGAGCGCTGGCGCGGAGGCCATCCCTGTCCCCGATGTGACCGGATCGCAGATCGACGATGCCCGTCGCCTGCTCGCCGGTCAAGGCTTCATCGTCCTCGAGGAGCCCATCCCCGACGAGAAGGCACCCGTCGGCGAGGTCGTGGACCAATCCCCCGGCCCCGGCGAGGACGCGCCGCGCGGCGCCGAGGTAACGCTGCAGATCTCGAGCGGACCCGAGGAGCGGCCCGTCCCGGACGTCTCGGGAAGGACACTGTCCGAGGCATCGAACCTGCTGGGCCAGAACGGATTCACGGTCGCCCAGACCACCGAGCCGTCCTCGACCGTCGAGGAGGGGAAGGTCATCCGGACGGACCCGCCCGCGGGCACACCCCAGCCGAAGGGCGCGGAGATCACCGTCGTCGTCTCGAGCGGGACGGAGCAGGTGACCGTCCCGTCAGTGGTGGGCCTCACCGAGGCCAACGCCATCAACACGTTGCAGGCGAAGGGCTTCGAGGTGGCTGTGGTGGAGCAGGAGACGGTCGACCCCGCCCAAGACGGACGTGTGATCTCCCAGGATCCGAGCGGCAACTCCACAGCGGACGCGGGCAGCACGGTCACGATCCGCGTCGGGCGAATCGTCGCCTCACCCTGACGCGGGAATCACCGGTCGATCAGCACCCCGGACAGGAAGGTGCGGAGCAGGTCATGGCCACCGACCGTCAGGATCGACTCCGGGTGGAACTGGACACCCTCGACACCGAGCTCACGATGGCGCAGACCCATCACGATGCCGTCGTCGGTCTCGGCGGTGATCTCAAGCTCCTCGGGTACCGACGCCCGGTCCACCACGAGGCTGTGGTAGCGGGTCGCCTCGAGCGGGTCAGGTAGGCCCGCAAACACGCCGACACCCTCGTGGCGAATCAGCGACGTCTTGCCGTGCATGACCTGCGGGGCTCGAACCACCTGCCCGCCATACACCTGGCCGATGCACTGATGGCCGAGGCACACGCCCAACAGCGGTACCTTGCCTGCAAAGGTGCGGATCACCTCGTTCGACACGCCGGCGTCATCGGGGGTGCCCGGGCCTGGGGAGATCAGGACCGCGTCGGGGTCGAGTGCGATGATCTGGTCGAGTGAGAGCTCGTCATTGCGGTAGACCATCGGCGTAGCGCCCAGTTCACCGAGATACTGCACAAGGTTGTAAACGAAGCTGTCGTAGTTATCGATCACGAGCACACGAGTCGTCACAAGAGGTGGAGGGTAGTCGGATGCCTGAAGATCGCCGACTGGGTTCAATTGCCCGACGGCTGGCCGCTACGCAACGGGTCATGGTCGTCGAGGACGAGCACGACATCGCCGACTTCCTGCGCGCCTACTTCCGGGCCTCCGGCTACGACCTCGTGCACATCGATCCGGACACGCCACTCGACGTTCTCGAGGCGCTCGACGAGCAGGCACCGGACTGCATTCTCCTCGATCTCAACCTCCGGGGTTTCAGCGGCGCTGAGGTCTACCGGCTCCTGCGCACTGATCCGCGCTACGCGCTCCTCCCGGTGATCATCGTCAGCGCTCGCCCCGACGCACAGGAGCTCGTGCCCAACGCCGGGGGCATCGACGCCTTCGTCACCAAGCCGTTCAACGTCAACACCCTCGCCGGTCTCGTGATGGACCGGATCGAGAGCGCCGCCAAGCTGCGCGAGGCCGTTCCCACCGACGAGGCCACCGGTCTGCTCGGTCATGACTACGTCGAAGCCCGACTCATCGATGAGCTCACGGTGGCGGCCCCCGAGGAGCCCACCGCCTTCGCACTGGCGCGGCTGCAGTCGCTGGCAGACATCACCGCCACAGTCGGCGACGACGCCACGACCTTCGTCACCAGCGGACTGGTGGCCAAGATCCGGGCGCTGCTCCCGGCCGCTGCAACCCTCGGGCTCACCCGCACGGACGAGCTGGCGGTGGTGCTGCCCGGGACCACAGCGAAGGAAGCCGGCGCGCTCCTGCAGGGGACGATCGACACCATCGGCGGCACGTTCCAGCTCCCCGGTGGAGCCGATGTGCCGGTGCGCTATGCGGTGGGGATCGCGGCGTACCCCGAGCACGCCGCTGATGCCGACGGCCTCTACATGGCAGCGGACAACGCGCTCGCCGACGCAGTCGCTGAGAACAAGTCGCTCGTCATCTCGATCTGACGCTGCGGTCCCTGCGGGTAGTGTCGCACCCCATGGCCACAACGCCTCCCAAGCGCAAGGTGCAAGGCGGACGAGTGACGCCGAAGGGCGGTCACCAGAACCCGGACCGGCCCGAAGCGTCGAGCCGCTACACCCCGCCGATCCCCCAGTCGTTCAAGGTCAGTCCGACATGGGTACCCATCTTGATGTTCGCGCTGCTCGGCTTGGGGCTGGTGATCATCTTCTGCAACTACCTCGGGGTCCTCCCCGGGGGCACGAAGAACAGCTACCTGCTGGTGGGTCTGGGCGCGATCCTCGGCGGCATCATGACCGCCACGCAGTACCGCTGACGCGAAGGTGGCCCCCGCGGGGCCGCCAAGTTACATCTATGTGACGCTCCCCAGGGTTGTACACACCCTGTGGAGAACTCTCAGATGTCGTCGACCGGGGTGACGAGGTCCATTTCGTCCTGACAGTGACGGGGCGGATCGGGCATTTCGTCGTTGGCGACGGTCATGCGCACCTCCGTGCCACAGATGCTGCACCGATACATGATCTTCACCTTGCGCAGCTCGCCGGCTGGCGGGGGGCCGGGCACTGGGCGCGCGAGGCCCCCCAGCATCACGAAGCCGAGCTTGAACACGACGCCCACCGCTGCCGCGGCCAGAAGCAGCGCGCCCACCGACGCCTTGGTCAGGACCCCCGCGAGCACGACGAAGGCCACCAGCAGGATCAGCGCCGTCCGCGAGATCGCCAGTCGCTTCACGCGATCAGGCTAGGGCCAGACGCGGAACGGGCACCCCATGGGGTGCCCGTTCCCAGGTTCAGCTCGACGGGCGTTGGATCAACCCAGGCGCTCGATGATGGTCGCGTTGGCGAGGCCGCCACCCTCACACATCGTCTGGAGGCCGTAGCGGCCGCCCGTGCGCTCGAGCTCATTGAGCAGCGTCGCCATGAGCTTGGTACCGGAGGCACCGAGCGGGTGACCGAGGGCGATGGCGCCACCGTTCACGTTGGTCTTGGAGAGATCGGCGCTGAGCTCCTTCTCCCAAGCCAGCACCACGGAGGCGAACGCCTCGTTGACCTCGAACAGGTCGATGTCGTCCATCGACAGCCCCGACTTGGCCAGCGCCTTGGCCGTCGAGGGGATCGGGCCCGTCAGCATCGTCACCGGGTCGACGCCCGCGAGAGCAAACGTGTGGAATCGGGCGCGAGGCGTGAGACCGAGCTCCTTGGCCTTCTCCTCGCTCATGATGAGCATCGCCGACGCGCCGTCGCAGATCTGGCTGGAGTTGCCGGCCGTGACGATGCCATCGGGCTTGAACGCGGGCTTGAGGTTGGCGAGCGACTCGGCGGTCGTGCCGGGCCGAATGCCCTCGTCCTGGAGGACAAGATCGGTGCTCGCGACGATGTTGCCGGTCTCCTTGTCGAGCCGCTTCTCGACCACACCAACGATCTCGTTGTCGAAGCGACCCTCGGCGGTGGCGACCTCGGCCCGACGGACCGACTCCGCACCGAAGGCGTCGAGCTCCTCGCGGGAGATGCCCCACTTCTCGGCGATCATCTCCGCCGAGATGCCCTGCGGCACGATGTTCGGGTAGCGGGCGAGCACGTTCGGCCCGAAGGGCATCGATCCGGGCGTGATCGACGCTCCCATCGGTGTGGTGGTCATGACCTCCACACCGGCGGCGATCACGATGTCGTAGGCGCCGGCGATGACGCCCTGCGCACCGAAGTGGGCAGCCTGCTGGGAGGAACCGCACTGACGGTCGACCGAGGTGGCGGGCACCGACTCGGGGAACCCAGCGGCGAGCACCGCGTTGCGGCCGATGTTCAGGCCCTGGCTGCCGACCTGCATGACGCAGCCCATGATCACATCTTCGATGAGCTCCGGATCGAGCTGGTTGCGCTCGACGAGCTGCTTGAGCACCTCCCCGGCGAGGTCAGCCGGGTGCCAGCCCGACAATCTTCCGTTGCGCTTGCCACCCGCGGTGCGGACGGCGTCGACGATGACGGCGGTGGGCATGAGATCGCTCCTCAAGGGGTTCGACGAGGCAGGGTCGCTGGGATCCCAGAGACTCTTGACCGGATGGTCAAGTCTGCCCAGGCGACCCTCCAAACCGCAACCCCGGTCGCCACATGAACGCCGAGGTCCACGCTGCCGGGCATGATGACCGGGTGACCGGGCCTGTCCAGGACGTAGCGACGGTGGTCGCGGCTCTGGCACGAGCCGCGGGGAACGCGCTCGATCCCTCCTCGATCCTCACGCGCACCATGGACGTTCTGGCGCCCGTGATCGATCTCGGTCGAGCGGAGCTGTGGTGCCCCGGACCGAGTGGCGAGGTACTGGCCGGCTCGTACTTCCTGGCCGGTCCATCGCCCACCGAGCCGGTGCAGCGTGCGGTGGGGGGATCCGGCGTCATCACCGTCGCTCTCGCCGCCCGCGATCGACCTCTAGGCAACTTGGTCGCTGAGCCAGCGGCCGGCGCCGCGTTCTCCGCCGGTGACGAAGCCCTCCTCGAGCTCGCCGCCATCCAGATCAGCGGTGCGCTCGAACAGGCGCAGCTCTACGCACAGATCATGGAGCTCGAACGACTCAAGTCCGACTTCATCGCCCGCGTCTCCCACGAGCTGCGGACGCCGATCACCATCATCACCGGGTTCCTCGAGACCCTGATCGCGCACGAGCAGACCATCGATGCAGAGCAACGGCGTCACATGCTCGAACGCTCACGCACGGCTTCGGCCCGGCTCGCCGACCTCATCGAGGAGCTGCTGATCCTCAGTCGCATCGAGGCAGGGGTGCTGACACCACAGCCGGAGGCCCTCGACGCCACCGCCGTGCTCGAGACGGTGCGCGCCGCGGCCGCGGAACCGGAGCAGGTCTTCGTGGAGCACCCGGCGGGTCAACAGCTGGTGACCGATCGCGCGCTGCTCACTCGTGCGCTCGGCCTCCTCGTCGACAACGCCGTGAAGTACGGCGGCGCCGCAGAGCTCTCCTCACGGATCGACGGCGAACGCTGGGTCGTCGAGGTGCGCGATCGTGGCCCGGGGTTCCCCGACGACCTCCGCGACACGGCGTTCGAGCTGTTCACGCGCTCGAAGTCGAATTCGTCGGTTCCGGGACTCGGCGTCGGTCTGGCGATTGCCCGCACGCTCGTCGAGATCCTCGACGGCACGATCGCCATCGAGTCTCCTGCGACCGGTCCTGGTGCGCTCGTGCGGGTATCCATTCCGCACTGAATCGGCCAGCCGATGCGAACGGGCGTCGGTTCGACCACAATGGATGCCTCAGGAAGTCGCGCGACCGGAGGGAAACCGTTGGAGATCACCAGGGCAGAACTGGACGCCGCCGTCACGGGGCAGACCATCAGCGGTCGGTTCCTCCAGACCGTCGCCGCCCATCCGAACCAGGTCGCGCTCCGCGAGAAGCAGCCGGACGACTCGTTCCAGCAGTGGACCTACGCCGAGTACGCGCAGCGCACCGCCGCCGCCGCCGCCCACCTTCGATCGCTCGGCGTCGCCCCCGGCGACCGCGTCGTCCTGATGATGCGCAACATCCCCGACTTCCACTTCATCGATCTTGCCGTGGCCGCCCTCGGAGCCACGTCGATCTCGATCTACAACTCTTCCGCACCCGACCAGGTCGAGTACTTGGTCGGTCACTGCAAGGCCCAGGTGGCCATCGTCGAGAACGACGGGTTCGAGGAGCGCTTCACCAAGGTCCGCGGCCAGCTTCCCGCATTGCACACCATCGTCAACCTCTCCCACCCCGGCGTGCGCGACATGTTCTACGGGGCCACGCCGCTCGACCTCGCCAGCGAGGTCGACAACTGCACCCCCGACACGCTTGCCACGGTGATCTACACATCCGGCACCACAGGGCCACCGAAGGGCGTGATGCTCACCCATTACAACGTCGTATGGACCGCCGAGGGCTACCTGCGGATGCTCGACGTCGAGCCCGTCGGGTTCCGAGCCGTCTCCTACCTCCCGATGGCCCACATCGCCGAACGGATGTCCACGCACTACCTCGCGGTGATGGGCGGATACGACGTCACCACCTGCCCCGACCCTGGGCAGATCGCCGCGTACGCGCGCGAGATCCACCCGCAGATCATGTTTGGCGTGCCGCGCGTCTGGGAGAAGATCCACGCTGGCGTGCAGGCCGCGCTCGGTGCCGATCCGGAGAAGAAGCAGCAGTTCGATGATGCCGTCGCGACCGCCATCCCGATCATGGAGCGTCGCACCCTCGGCACCGCCACCGACGAGGACAACAAGACGTGGGAGTTCCTTGACTCCGTCGCGTTCGCCAACGTGCGCGCTCTCATCGGCCTCGACGCGGTCGAGTACGGCATCACCGGTGCGGCCCCGATCCCTGCTGAGCTCATCAGCTGGTACCGCGCCATCGGCGTGCCGCTTTCGGAGATCTACGGCATGTCGGAGTCCACCGGTCCGATGACCTGGGAACCGACCCGAGTCAAGGCGGGCACTGTCGGCGTGCCCTTCCCCGGCACCGACTGCTTCCTCGCAGACGACGGCGAGGTGTGCATCCGGGGCGGCAACGTGTTCGTGGGCTACCTCGACGATCCGGAGAAGACCGCTGAGGCACTCGACGCCGACGGCACGCTGCACTCCGGCGACATCGGCGTGTTCGACGACGAGGGCTACCTGCGCATCGTCGATCGCAAGAAGGAGCTCATCATCACCGCGGGCGGGAAGAACATCAGCCCTGCCAACCTCGAGGCATCCTTGAAGACCATTCCTCTCGTGGCCCAGGCACTGGCCATCGGTGACCAGAAGCCCTTCGTGTCCGCGCTCGTCGTCCTCGATGGGGAGGTGGCGCCGGTGTGGGCCGAGAAGCACGGGATCGAGTTCACCTCGATGGAGGACCTCGCTCGCAACGCGGCGGTCATCGCAGAGGTGAACCAGGGACTTGAGCTGGCGATGGCGGGATTCAACAACGCTGAGCGGGTCAAGAAGGTGACCGTGCTCGGCACGGAGTGGCTCCCCGACTCCGAAGAGCTCACGCCGACGTCCAAGCTCAAGCGCAAGGGCATCCACGCGAAGTACGCAGACGAGATCGAGGCGCTCTACGCCTGACCCCGTGCGCGACGTCGCCCCACAGCAAAGCCGAGGGGCGACGGCAACACCTTGCGGGCTCAGCCCACGACGCGCACGCCGGTGGCTTCGTCCCCCTTTCGCCCCGGGGCGACCTCGAACTCCACGCGCTGGCCCTCCTCGAGGGACTTGAACCCGTCACCCTCGATGTTGGAGAAGTGAACGAACACGTCTGGTCCGCCCTCCTGCGTGATGAACCCGTAGCCCTTGTCGTTGTTGAAGAACTTCACGGTGCCAGTGGCCATTGCCTTGCTTTCTTTGCTCGCAAGGCGTCCCAGTGACCCCCTGCACTCGCGGACAGCGTAGGCGTGCGATCAGGTGGGGTAAATGGGTCATTGCTGAGGTTATTTGCGTTTCAGGACATCGGATGCGGGACCCCGAGCCCGCCAGCAAAGTCGCGCAGCGCCAAGCGAGCCAACGGCAGATCGAGACCGAGTTCATCAGCGAGCGCGAGCGCTAGCGACAGGTCCTTCTCACCGAGATCCCGAGTGTGGGAGAGGATGTCGAACCAGTCATCGCCTGGCTGGAGCTCGGTCGTCGTATCTCGCAGCATGATGGCGCCTGGTCCACCCGTGACGGAGTCGCTGTGGCGCACCACTCGGGCCAGCTTGCGCAGGTCGAGCCCCGCTGCTTCGGCCAGTCGCTGCGCCTCGCCGGCGCCCGTGTAGGCGATGAAGTGCATGAGGTTGCGGGCCAGCTTCGTTCGGGTACCCGCGCCGGCTGGACCCATGTGCACCACCACTGAAGCCCACCGAGCGAACACGTCCTTTGCCAGCTCGTAGGCGGCGCGCTCGCCACCGACCATGGCGGCCAACGTGCCGTCGTGCGCACCGATGAAGCCACCGCTCACCGGGACGTCGAGCAGGTTCACCCCGTTGTCGCCCGCTGTCGTCGCCAGCTCTTCCGCGGTCTCCGGTCGGATCGTGGAATGCACCGCGATCACCGATCCAGGTCGCACGGTCGTGAGCAGCTCCGCCACGACGTCGCGCACCTGGTCATCGGTGAGCACCATCACGGAGATGACCTCCGCTGTCGCGCCGAGGTCGGCGACCGACCCGGCGAGCGCGGCCCCCTGTTCCACAAGGGCTTCGGCGGCCTCGGGCCGCACGTCGAACACGACCAGCCCGCCCGGCCAGTCGACAAGTCGACCCGCCATCGGCGCACCGATCTGCCCCAACCCGATGAACCCGACCGCGCCCGTGGTCATGAGCGGGTGATCTGTCCGCCGTCGACATTGATGATCTGACCCGTGATCCAGTCGGCCTCGTCGGAGAGCAGGAACAGGCACATGCCGACGAGATCCTGCGGTGTGCCGCGCCGCTTGATCGAGAGGCCCTTGACGATGTCATCGATCATCTCGGCCGGGACGACGGTGCGGGTGGCCTCGGTGTCAATGGGGCCCGGCGCAATGGCGTTGACGCGGATGTTGCTGCCGCCGAGCTCGGCGGACAGCTGCTGGGTGAGGCCGTTGATGCCGATCTTGGCCAGGCCATAGAAGCCGGCGTAGATCCATGCCGCCGTGGACGACTGGTTGACGATCGCTCCCCCGCCGCGCCTGGCGATGTGCTTGAAGCACGCCCGAGTGACCACGAGGGCGCCGTCCATGTTCACGGACATGAAGCGGCGGTAGTAGTCCCAGTCAACGGTGAGGAGCGTGTCGAGCTGCATGCCGCCGTAGATGGCGGCGTTGTTGACGAGGAGGTCGATGCCCCCGAAGTGTTCGACCGTGGCCGCGGCCAACGCTTCCGCGGAGGCAACGTCAGCCACGTCGGTGCGCACGAACGACGCGGCGTCGCCGATGTCCTTGGCCACCACCTCGCCTCGGTCGGCGTCCATGTCCGCGATCACCACGCTGGCGCCCTCGGCGGCCAGCGCCCGGGCATACGCCTCACCGATCCCGCCGGCCGAGCCGGTGACGATCGCAACCTTGTCCGTGAACCTCATCGTGTCTCCTTACAACGTCTGTGAACGCCCACGTCCGGATACCGGCTGTATTGGTTCACAGACGTTGGTTGCTAGGGGGTTGTGGGCCAGAGGGCGGCGGGTGCCTGGCCGAGGTCGTAGTGACCGGGGAGGCCCCCGCCGAGAGAGCGGTGCATGCGGGCGGTCATGCCCTCAGAGAGGGTGCCGTCCTTCATCATCTCGAGGAAGCACGCCGCGGCGTTGCCGTAGTCGAACCAGTCGCGCTGAAAGCTCCACTGGTAGTCGCCGCCATAGCCGAACCACGAGCCGCCGATGCCGGCCACTTCATACCGGCTGCCGTCCGCGCGCGTGGCGAGCGCGATCTGGCGCCAGAACCCGACGACCATGCCCTTCACCTCATCGATGAGGATCGACTCGTATGGGTACTCCCACCCGTCGAGACCTCCCATCTCCAGACCCAGCGCCACCTCGCGGATCTCCTCGCGGCCCACCACCATGAACTCGTGCTCGGGGCCGTAGTTCCAGCCGTAGGTGGCGTCCTCGGTGTAGAGGTCGGCCATGGGCCGCCAGTCGCCGACGGCCTCCGCGTCACGGTTGGCCTGGAGCCAGCGCTCCACCATTGCTTCGAGCTCTTCCCGGGGGAACGACATCAGGGCTCCTCGACGATCGACAGGGCATGGGTAGGACAGAACTTCACCGCCATCTCGACCGCCTTGCAGTGCACGGCGGCTGGCGTTGCATCTACGACGGTGAGGACACCGTCCTTCGACACCGAGAACACCTCAGCCGCCTCCGACTCGCACACCCCGTGCCCCTGGCACAGGTCACGGTCGACCACGATCCGCCACGTGCTCACAACGTCTGTGAAGCGTCTTGGCCGGATACCGGACGTGGGCGTTCACGGACGTTGGTTGGTGTCATTCGTGCTGCGCAGGGTTGGGCGAGCTGGACGACCATCTTGGAGTGGTCGTTGCGGTAGGTGTCATGCGGCTGGGTGAGCTCGAAGGATCGCTGGCGCAACAGGACGGCGAAGATCGTCTTGAGCTGCATCATCGCGAACGCGGCCCCGACGCAGCGATGGCGTCCCGCACCGAACGGAATCCAGCTCCACGGGTTGTCGGCGTCGTCGGCGCGCGGGTCGAGGTAGCGAGCCGGGTCGAAGGTCTCGGCAGCGGCAAAGACCTCCGGCATGCGGTTGGACACCGACGGCGAAGCGCCGACGAGCGAGCCCGCCGGGATGCGATAGCCCTCGACCTCGAGATCGGTCTTGGCCATGCGGAGCAACAAGATGAGCGGCGGGTGAAGGCGCAGCGCCTCCTTGATGGCGGCTTCGAGCTTCGGCATCTCGCGCAGCGCTTGGTAGCTGATCTCAGTGCCCTCGGTGGCGAGGGTCTCGAGCTCCTCGATCACCTCGGCCAGGAAGGCGGGGTGGCGAAGCAGCTCGATGAGTGTCCACGCGGCGGTGCCCGAGGTGGTGTGATGCCCAGCGAACATCATCGAGATGAACATGCCGGTGACGATGTCAGCACTGAAGTGCAACGAGCCATCGTCATTGCGGATCGACATGAGCACATCGAGGAGGTCACGGTCTTCCTTGTCGGCCGGCGGCTCCTCGGCACGACCATCCATGATCGCCTCGACGAGCTCGACGAGGCCGCGGCGGGCTGCGTCACGCGCATGGAAGCTGGGAATGTCAGCGTAAGGGTCGACGAAGGCGATGGCGTCGGTGCCCTGCTCGAGGTCGTGGTAGAGCCGAGCGAAGCGGCCATCGAGCTGCTCGCGGAACCGCGCACCGATCAAGCATGCCGACGACGTGTAGATCGTGAGCTCCGCGAACCACTCGAGCAGATCGATGTCGGTGATCTCCGGCGAACGGGCCAGCATGCGGTCGACCTCAGACGCGATGGTCTCGGCGTGGCCGCGCATGAACTTGTCGCGCAGCGCCTGGTTGTGGAGCGCCTTGCGACGTTCCTCGGGTGACGCATCGAACACCACACCCTCACCGAAGATGGGCGTCATGAACGGGTAGGCCTCGGCCTGGTCGAGGTCCTCCTCTGGCGCGCGGAAGAAGACCTCGTTGGCGTCCGGGCCGGTGAGCAGCACGACGTCACGATCGGCGAGCCGGAACACGCCGACGTCTCCGCACTCGGCGCGGACGCGCTCCATGAGCGCTATCGGATCGGCGCGCAGCTCCTCGAGATGACCCGTGCCGCCCTCGTCGCCGGAGACGCGAGGCGGTTCGCGCAGGTCGGTGGTGGTTGTGCTCACGATGGATCCTCCGCTGGAGCTTCTGGCTCGACCTCGATGAGTGTGAGATGCGAGCCACGCGGCGCTGACACAACTGCTGCCACAGCGGCAGCCACGTCTTGCGGGCGCAGGTAGCCGGGGTGGCGCATGATCCCCCAGTCGTTCCACGACGCCAGCACCTCATCGATGACAGCCGGATCCCACGTGCGGCCCTGCTCGGTGCTCGCGGGGCCGGGGCGCACGATGCTGGCGCGGACACCGGTGCCTTCGAGCTCCATCTGCATGGCGCGGGCCAGACCTTCGAGGCCGTGCTTCGACGCGACGTAGGCAGCCATGTAGGTCCGGGGCAACCGCACCACATCGGAGGTGACGAACACGATGTCGCCGCGTCGACGCTCGACCATGCCGGGGCCTAGCGCTCGCACGAGTCGATGGGCACCCACGAGGTTCACCTGCATCTGCTCCGCGAACACTCCGGGGTCGATGCCGAGCGCGGTGGCGGGGGCGACCTCGCCGGCGTTGGACACCACCACCTCGATCGGTCCGAGCTGGGCAGCGGCGTCGCGGGCGAAGCGATCAATCGACGCGTCGTCGGTGAGGTCGAGCTCCAGCGCCACGGCTTCGCCACCGTCAGAGCGGATCTTGGCCGCCATCTCCTCGAGGCGATCGAGCCGTCGAGCGCCGAGGACGACCGGGTGCCCCGCATTGGCGAGGGTCACCGCGATAGCCGCGCCGAAGCCGGACGATGCGCCAGTGACGACGGCAGACCGACGCTCAGGGTGCGGGGGGAACTTCGGCATCAGTGCGGTCGGACCGTCGTCGGGAGCTCGGCAAAGCCGCGGACGTTGACGGAGTGGACGCGACGAATGCCGGTGGGGTCGATGTCGTAGTCCGCCACACGGGCCACGAGCTCCTCGAGGCACACCCGTGCTTCGAGCCGTGCCAGGGCGGCGCCGAGGCAGAAGTGGCGACCGAAGCCGAAGCTGGCGATCTGCTGCATCTCGCCAAGGGGGCGGTCGAGGTCGTACCGATCGGCCTGTGCGAAGGCACGATCGTCGCGATTGGCCGAGCCGACGAGCAGCACGACCCGCTCCCCGGCCTCGATCGTCGTGCCATGGAGCTCAACGGGTGCGGCGGTGACCCGCGCCAGCATCTGAGTCGACGTGTCGTATCGCAGGGTCTCCTCGACCCAGGCCGGCACCGCCGCTGGATCAGCGAACGGCTTGGCCCGCTGGTCGGGGTTCTGCCAGGCCCAGTAGACCGCGTTGCCCAGCAGCTTGGTGGTGGTCTCGTTGCCGGCTACCACCATGAGGAAGAGGAACCCCATGATCTCGTCGTCGGTGAGACGGTCGCCGTCGAGCTCCGCGTCGAGCAGCGCAGAGGTGAGGTCGTCGGTGCGCTGCACTCGGCGCTGAGCAAGCATGTCGGAGTAGTAGGTGATCAAGCTGAAGGCAGCTTCGACACCGGCGGGCGGAACGTCGTCCATGCCTTCCTCACGGTGCACGAGCAGATCCGAGAGGCGTCGCACCTCGGCACGATCGACCTCGGGTACACCGATGAGCTCGGAGATGACGTCCATCGGGAGACGCCCGGCCAACGCGCCGATGAAGTCGAACGAGCCAGCGTCGATCGCCTCGTCGAGATACCGCCCGGCGAGCTCGCGGATGCGGGGCTCGAGCTCGGCGACGCGCCGCGGCGTGAACCCGCGCGACACAAGGCCCCGCATGCGTCCGTGCATGGGAGGGTCCATGGCTAGAAACGACATCGTCTTGTGCGCATGGGGCCCGGACGCGGACGGGTCGAGAGACACGCCGTGGCTGGACGAGAACCGCGTGCTGTCACGGAACGCCTCCATGACATCTGCGTGGCGTGACAGGGCCCAGAAGTCGGCCGCGTCGTTCCGATAGACAGGCGCCTGCTCGCGCAGCCGCGCGTACGTGGGGTACGGATCCTCGTGGATCTCGTAGGCGTAGGGGTTGTAGGTGAGCTCTGCGGTGGTCATCGGTTGGCTCCCAGAAGAACGCCGGCGACCTCGTCCATCCGATCGGCCAGCTGTGTGTAGCTGAAGTACCCCATGCCGGCCTGCAGGAGGGCACCCGCGAGCGCCAGGTTGAGGGCTCGCACCACCGCGGGCTCGGCGTCATCGCCCAGCGCGGCCACCAACCGCTCGTTGAACGCGGCGCCGATCTGGTCACGAAGGCGCTGAACGTCGGGGTCGGCGGCGAGAATGGCTGTGGTGGACGCCGCGGCCAGCTCGGGTTCATTGGCGACGAGCAGAGCTAGCTCGCGCAGCACCGCGGAGACGCGCGTGAGGGTGGAGCCGCGCCGGTCGATGCTCACCGTCGGCAGCGCGGCGAGGCGACGCCAGAACACCTCAGCCACTAGGTGATCCTTGGACCCGAAGTACGAGTAGGCGGTGGCGGCGGCGACATTCGCCCTGCGAGCCACGTTTCGAACGGTGAGCCCGTCGTACCCGTTGGCGCGCAGCTCGGCGATGGTGGCCTCCACCAACGCGTCGACCCGATCGGCCTGGCGTCCACCGAGGTCACGTCGCGTCGGCTCGGTCATCGAGGGGGCCACGAGGGCGCACCCTAGCCATTGGCTGGACAGGTGTCCAGACACTAGTCTGATTGCCATGTCAGCCAGCCACGACAACCTGCACGACCGCCCCGACTACTCCGGCCCGTTCGATCCCGACTTCCGCTACGAGGACCTCTCCAAGGAGGCGCTCGTGCGACTCGTGCGTGAGTATGCACTCATCGTGCACCTGCTCGACCGCTCCATGTGCGCGGCGATCGGCATGAAGTACGGCCAGGAGGTTGTAGAGGAGCTCGCCATCGAGGAGTGGCGCGGCGCCAGCCCCATCTACGGCGACCGGCTGCGACAGATCATGGGCATCGACGGCAACGGCGTCGACGCCATCTTCAAGGTGCTGCAGCTCGATCCCGGCTTCCCGCAGCACTACATGGACGTGCGCTACGAGATCGTCGACGACCACCACGGCTTCTTCGAGCTTCGGTCCTGTGGCGCGCTGCTCGACGTAGAGCCGTGGGGCGAGCGGGCCATCACCGGGATGTGCCACACCATCGAGGACGCCACCTTCGACCCCACCGCGCAGGCCGTGAACCCCAAGGCGCACATCACCCACGTGCACCGACCGCCACGGATTCCAGCCGACCGAGAGCCGCACTGCCGATGGGAGATCACCATCGACGACGACAACGTGACGCTCGAGGAGCCACCCATCACCACGATGACGCGCGGCACTACCGCAGCAACGTTCCAGTTCCCGCCGATGCGCGACGGCACGCCTCACCTGCCGCCATCGGCGACAGCGGTCGGGATCTCGTGATCAGTCGGGGGTGCTCACGGAAAGCCTGAGCACGTCGGGACGTGCGTAGTGCCCGGTCGGATCGAACATCCGACGGCCGGTGGCAATGCGCTCGAGGTCGAGTGTGGCAGTCAACGTGCCAGCCTCACCGATCAAGGGCCCGGCGAGGATGTGGCCGCCAGGGGCCACGATCGTCGTGTTGCCGTTCGACATGTGGTCCTCGGCGCCGCCGTAGATCTCGTCGGCGCCGGGAAGGTCACGGGGCACGTCGCATCCCCGGAGGTAGGCGGTCACGCCGATCACGTACACCTGGCCCTCCTTCGCGATGTGGCGAAGCGTCGGCACCCATTCGTCGCTGTTGTCCCAAGTGGGCGCGAGCAGGACGTCGATGCCACGCTCGTAGAGCGCCGCTCGTGCCAGGGGCATGTAGTTCTCCCAGCAGATGAGCGATCCAACCCGTATCCCATCGATGTCGATGACGGTGAGCATCGGACCCTGCCCGTTGGCCCACACGAGGCGCTCGGCACCGGTCGGGACCAGCTTGCGGTGCAACCCCGCGATCTCCCCCGCCGGATCGACATACACGACAGCGTTGTAGAGGCTTCCCGTCGATCCTCGCTCAGTTATCCCCAGCGCGACCCAAGTACCTGCGGCTCTGGCCGCGTCACGAACCGGTTCGAGGTCCGGACCCGGGATCGTCACTGCTTGGTCCTGGAAGCGGCGGTACCAATCCGCGTCGCTCCAAGGGTTCTGCCGCCACACCCAATCGGGGTAGCCCGGGACGAACGACTCGGCGAACACCACCAGGTCCGCGCCCAGCTCGCCGGCCTTGGCGATGTGGTCGGCGACGATCGTGAGGGTAGCGGCACGGTCGAGGTAGGCCGGCGTGGCCTGCGCGGCCACGACCGTGAGCTCGCGACGACGGCTCACCCGGGTGGTGCGAAGAACTCGAGCGCGATGTTGTCCGGATCGCGGAATGACAGCCCCGAGCCGTAGTGGGCATCAACGACGCCACCGTGCTCGATTCCCTTCGCGCTGAGCCGGTCGGCCCATGATTCGAGCTCCGCGCGGCTCGCGCAACCGAAGGCGACATGATCGAGGCCGGGCCGCGCCTCGTCGAACGCATCCGATCCCGATGGGTTCTGATGCTGGTGGATTCCGAAGAGGGTCCCTCCCAGCAGCCACACGACGTGGTGGTACGGACCGGTGTCCTCATCGAGCACAGGGTCGGCGTCGAAGAGCGCCCGGTACCACGGGCGGCTGGCGTTGAGATCGGTGACCGTCACCGCTACGTGCCCGAGCGCAGGAAAGTCCGGCATCTGTCTCCCCCTTCACCCACCAGTCGGTCGACCGGTGAGCGCGGAACTCTAGCCACCCGCTGCCGCGGTCGCTCGTGGCGTACTCGCCCGCCGGTGGGTCATGATCCGGAGGCATGCTTCGCGTCGTCAGTCTCGTCCCGTCCGCAACGGAGACGCTGCGAGCGTGGGGCATCGAACCGGTGGCCTGCACTCGGTTCTGTGAACAATCGGACCTGCAGCACGTGGGCGGCACCAAGGACCCCGACCTGGCAGCCATCACGGATCTGGCCCCGGACCTCGTGGTGGTGGACGAGGAGGAGAACCGTCGCGAGGACCATGACGCACTCGTCTTCGCTGGCATTTCGGTCCACGTGCTGGCGGTGCGCGACCTCGCCCACCTCGACGAGCAGATGAACGGACTGGCAGGGGCGGTTGGTGCCACCTGGGATCCAATCGGTTCGATCACCGAACCCGACGCGACGCGACGCGCGTTCGTGCCCATCTGGCGTCGCCCATGGATGGCGCTGGGCGAACCGACCTACGGCTCGGCTGTGCTGCGGGCACTCGGCATCGTCAACGTGGCCGCTGCCGACGGTGCCTATCCGATGGTTGATCCCCGCGAGGCGGCGAGCCGCGACGTCGACCTCGTGATCGCGCCGAGCGAGCCCTACCCCTTCACGGAACGACACCGCGCGGAACTCGAGGCCATCGCACCGGTCGTGTTCGTCGACGGTCGTGACCTGCTCTGGTGGGGCGTCCGCACCAACGGCGCGCTGACGCGGCTGGCCGGTGTCCTCGGCTAGTAGCGGTGCGCGCTATCGGCACCTCTCACATGATGCGACGGGCCAGGCTGCGACGGGTGATGCCCTCGACGAAGAGGTCTCCCGCCTTGTCGAGCTTGGCGGCATAGTCGTCGTCCTTGGCGATGACCTCAGCCGCGTGATCGACCGCGGCGGCGGAGTCGTACATCGCCAGCCATCGCATCTCCGCGAAGCTCCCGTAGGCCGAGCTGCAGAACAACACCGATGAGTGGGTCAGGTTCGAGTGGATGTCGGAGATCTCCACGCCGAACTCTGTCGCCTTGGCGAGCTTGCCTTCTGCGGGAACAGCCAAGGTCCCCTCCGCGTACGCGCCCACATCCGGCCGCACGTAGGTTCCACCGGCGGTGTGGATCATCCGCAGGAGCGAGTCCTCGGCAGGCCCTGCTGTCCAGTCGCGGGCCTTCTTCACGAGACTGATGTAGGCAGCGTCGCCCGCGATGCTGTCGGTAGCCGCCTCGAGTGCCGTCAGGTTCTCTACCAGCGCGCTCCACACGAGCGTGCCCGCCGGGCCACCGAACAAGCCCTGCCAGAGCGACGCGTTGAGACCGGTGCTCTTGTTCACCGCTTCAGTGATCTCCATCGCCCAGGCGCCGACCTCGTCGGGTGGCCCCTCGAAGGTGACCATTCGTTGGAAGATGATCATGCTTCCCCCTCCACGGCGGGTGGCTCCCACCTCTCGTTCCACCATGCGCCCGGTGCCGCGAACCGGCTAGAGCCACATTTCGGACATTTGCCGCGGATGCGAGAGCAGCGATCGGCAGGCGGGAGACCCGACCGGGTCGGCATCAGCTCCTCACGACTCGGCCTCGGCCTGAGCCGCCTTCTTCGCCGCCTTGGCGATGATCGTCTCGACCTGGCTGTTGAGCTTGGCGCCGTCGGGCCATCCCGCGTAGTGGGTGAGCAGGATCACGATCTCCCGCAGCACGTCGGGTTCGAGCTCGCCATTGCCGAGGGCGGCCTCGATCTGCAGGCCCACGACATCGTGGAGCCCGCGCCCGACGAGCAGCCCGATCAGCAGAAGCCGCCGGTCGCGGAAGCTCAAGCCCTCGCGCTGCCAGATCTCCCCGAAGAGGTGCTCCGCGGTGTACCCGAAGAAGTCACCGTCCCCGTCGCCCACCTCGCCCCAGCCGTACACCTCGGCCATCGTCTCGAGGCCGCGCTGACGCTTCACCGGATCGCTGTCCATGGGTCGCAACCTACCCGCGGGCTCGCCCGCATCTCAGTAGCGTGTGCTCGTGCCCAGCGACCTCACCCTCAAGACGATGAACCTCTTGCACCGCGTCGTCCAGACCGCGAGCTTCGGCAAGCTCGGCTGGACCGGACTGAACATGCCCGTGGTGGAGCTCACCACCATCGGACGCAAGAGCGGGCAGCCCCGCACCGTCCTGCTCACCTCGCCGGTGCAGGAGGGCGACACCTACGTCGTAGTCGCCTCCC
The DNA here is from genome assembly GCA_040902805.1 of Acidimicrobiales bacterium. GTDB lineage: Bacteria > Actinomycetota > Acidimicrobiia > Acidimicrobiales > VFJN01 > VFJN01. The sequence continues at coordinate 453 of JBBDWQ010000023.1, read as the reverse complement.
GCGGTGGTGACGACACCCATCCGGCCTGGTTTCTCAACCTCCGTGACAACCCTGCCGTGGAGGTGGCAACCGACAACAAGGGCAAGCGCCCGATGCACGCACGTGTCGCCGACGTCGACGAGCGAGCACGGCTCTGGCCGCTCGTCATCAAGGACCACGACAACTACGCCGGCTACCAGCGCAAGACCGATCGAGAGATTCCGCTCGTGCTACTGGAGCCCGCGAGCTGACGATGGCCGTACGCCCAGGTGAGGTCATCCGGTTCATCGGCCGGAGCTCGAAGCGCATTGCCATCACGGTGGTCGGTGCCGTGTTCGTGGCTGCCGGTCTCGCGATGCTCGTCCTGCCAGGGCCCGGGATCCTCGTGGTCGCGCTCGGGTTCGCGGTGCTCGGCACCGAGTACGCCTGGGCGGCGGCCGCCCTGGAACGCACGAAGCGCCTCGCTGCGCAGGC
>JBBDWQ010000022.1:17661-25523 GCA_040902805.1 Acidimicrobiales bacterium | reverse complement strand
ATCTCGCCCCAACGCTCCAGCGCGCCGGGATCCGACGCGATCGATGCCTCCGCGAGGTACATCACGAGACGCGTGGCCACGCCGTGGTAGCGGTCGTGCAGGGCGCCGGCCATGTCATCCCACGTCGCGACAACCGAAAAGTGCTCCAGCATCTCGTCGGTGATGGTCGCTGCCATTCCGGCCAGGTCGCCCGCCTTGAGGCACTCGTTGAGGCGAGCCGAGGTTCCCTCGAAACCCAGGTCGTCGAACTGAAAGGCATAGTTTCGCGTCGAGCCGTAGAACGCGATCTGGAACCGGGCTCTCTCGACAAGGGGTGCGCGCTCCTCAGGGGTATCGCCGGGAATGGCGAACACCGGAACGATCAGATCGATGTCGCCGAGCACCCGACCGGCCGACTCTGCGCCGGCCGTTACGGCGGGGAGGAGGCGATTGCGGAGGTACGCCTGCGAGTGCAGCGGGTGAACGTGGATGCCGTCGGCGACCTCCCCCGCCATGCGGCACATCCAGGGACCAACCGCAGAGATGTCGACCTTGATGTTGCCGTGCTGGTGACGGCGCGGCGCCCACGCCCCGGGCAGCAGAGACAGCTGGTAGTACGGCCCCTCATGAGCGAGCGGACCCTCGCCGCGAAACGCCCTGAAGCACGCTTGCACCGCCTGGACGTAGTCGCGCAAGCGTGGCCCGGGCGCATCGAAGGCGGCGCTGTAGCGCCGTTCGATGTGGGCCCGAACCTGGCTGCCGAGACCGAGCCGGAACCGACCCCGGGTGTTCTCGGCCAGCTCCCACGCGAGCCCGGCCGCCACCATCGGACTGCGAGGGTAGGCAACTGCGATGCCGGTGCTGAGCTCCAGGGTCGGAGCGGCCATCGCTGCCGCGGCCATCGCCATCCACGGCGTCTGCGAGGTCTCGGTGAACAGCATCCCGGAGAACCCGGCCGTCTCGATGTCGCGGGCCAGCTGTGCGGTGTCCGCCCACGAGGCGGCGCCGGCCATGAGATCGATGCGCATCTAACCATCTTGACCCATTGGCCCGGATCTCAGGACCTACGGCCCTAGTTACCGATTCGCAGCTGCAGCACGCTGGACCCATGGAGAGTTCAGCGGCACCCTGCGACATCGTCGTCGGCGTCGACGGGTCAGACGAGGCCCACCACGCCTTGGCGTGGGCCGTGGGCGAGGCGGCGCGTCGTGGCGCCTCACTCGAGGTGGTGCACGCGTGGTCAACCCCCGCTCCGGTGTCGGAGATCGCCGCGATGACAGCCGAGTTCGATGACGAGGTGTTCGAGAAGCTCGCCGACGAAGTGTTGGGTGAGGCACTGGCACTGGTTGCCGACACCACATCTGTCACCCGCATCGAGTCGAGCACTGTCCGCGGCTACCCATCATCGGTTCTGCTCGATCGTGCATCCGCTGCCGACCTGTTGGTTGTCGGCAGCCGAGGCCGGGGCGGCATCGCCGACCTCCTGCTGGGATCGGTCAGTCACCAGTGCGTGCACCACGCGACGCGACCAGTTGCAGTGATTCCTCGGTCGGCCCCCGTCCTCGAGGACGGCCAGGCGTCCGGCGAAGTCGTGGTCGGGGTCGATGGTTCCCCCGAATCGCAGGGAGCCCTCACCTGGGCGTTCGCCGAGGCCGCATGGCGCGACGCACACCTGGTCGTGCTGCACGCGTGGGGTGCCCCGTTCGCAGTACCGCTCGGCGGGGTCGCTCCCCCGCCCGTCCCGTGGCAGGACTTCTCAGCGGAGAGCACCGGCATGCTTCGAGAGCTGGTGGCGCGTGTTGCGACCGATGCTGCCCGCACCCCCAGAGACGTCGAGCTCCTCGCGATCGAGGATCGTCCTGTTCCTGCACTGCTCAGCCGTGCCAAGACTGCAGATCTGTTGGTCGTCGGGAACCGCGGTCGAGGCGGGTTCGCCTCACTGCTGCTGGGGTCGGTGAGCCTCCAGTGCCTCCACCATGCGACAAGCGCCGTCGTCATCGTCCCGCATTCGATCTCAGCGACCGAGTGACTCCTCAGCTCAGCGCCACCCCGAGAGCGGCGGCCGCGACGCCCGCCACCGCCGACGCCCCGACATAGACGGCGCCCAGCGCGAGCTGACGCTGCCGGGCCAGCGCGACGGCATCTCGCGCAAAGCTCGAGAACGTCGTGAAGGCGCCCAACCCGGCGACACCAACGACAGTGATGACGGGAGGAGCGACATCCCACAGGACACCGAGCAGGAACGACCCGAGCACGTTGACGAGGAGCGTGCCGAGTGGGAAGCCCGAGTGCCGGTTGAACCGATGACCGGCCTCGGCCCGCGCGAGCGCACCGATCGCCGCCGCCGCGACGAATGCGAGCGCGGTGATCACGGTTCCTCCTCCAGCGGCAAGGAGGCGGCGCGGACCTGCCGCAGACCCGCCGCTCCCACGAGGACACCTGCGATCGAGAGCACGATCGAAAGGGCTCCGTAGGCAGCCGCCACCGCGAGCTCTCCGTCCCGAGCGAGATCGACAATCTCGACGGTGAACGTCGAAAAGGTCGTCAGGCCGCCACAGAACCCGATGGCCGCGCCGTCATGGAGCAACAACCGGGCGCGAGGGTGCACCCACTCCTCCGCGAGGACGACCCCGAGGAGCACCGAGCCGACCACGTTGACGCCCAGGACCGGCCACGGCATCGTGCCCGGTGTCGTCATCGTCGCAAGCACCGCCCACCGAGTCGCCGAGCCGACGACACCACCGGCGGCGATGGCGAGAACCCGATGTCGATCCCAGTGCGTTCGCATCACGTGCCAGCCTGCCCCAGATGCGTACTAGCGCCGGGTCAGCAACGCGACAGCCCGCTCGTAGCGCTGGTCGTCGTCGCCGGCGATCCGCCCCACCCAGCGGAGCACTTCGGCAACGTCGATGTCCCCGTCGAGGCCCGCCTCGATTGCCAGCATCGCATCGATGTCGACCCAGTCCTTGGCGCGGTTGAACACGATCTTGCAGACGAGCAGGTGCTCCAGGCCCAGGATAGGAATTGTTCCACGGGCAAAGGGAACCTCCCGGCGACTCGCTGCGGCGGCATCGTGGAATGCGTCGTAGGCGAAGAACAGGTCGACGGGAGTGGCGTCCCACATGACCCGAACTTGCCCGTCGCGCCTCACGAGCTCTTCGACCTGCGGCGCGGCGGTTTCGACGCCCAATCGGCGAAGAGGTCGCGCAACCTCATCGAACCGAGCCGGAGGAATGAAGACGTTGAGGTCGATGTCGATCGTGGCTCGGGGTTCCGCGTAGTAGGCAAGCGCCAGGGCGCCCCCGAATGCGTGCGGAACCTTGGCCAAGGCCCGGTGGATCGCGGTGACCCGTTCCGCGAGGGTGAGCGCGGTCACGATGACACCAAGCGCGGCGCCCGCAATGTGGTGGAGCGCGGACGAGCCGGAATCGCGTCGACCAACGAGAGCACGTCGAGCAGTCGCCGACCGCGCTCGACGTCGTCGGCCGGTGGAACAAGCTCGGGCGGCGCCAGATGCGCCTCGAGCACCAGCCGCTCACCGCCGGCCTCCACCAGTCGCCGGAGGGTCTGGTACGTGGGGTCGCGGTGCCCGCGTTCGTAGGCCGAGATCACCGGCTGTGACGTACCGGCGTTTGTTGCCAGTTCGGCCTGCGTCAGCCCTCGGCGGCGACGCACCGCTCTGAGCAGCGCACCCGGATCCATGATCCGTAGTATATCGTATTGTGTATGTCACGGATAGAACGCCAGTCAAAACCCATCTAGGGTCCCCCGCTATGAGCATGTGGGGCGACGAAGCGACAATCGAGGTGGCAGCACCGCCGGAGGTGGTGTGGTCGCTCGTCAGCGACATCCCTCGCATGGGTGAGTGGAGCCCGGTATGCCACCGGTGCGAGTGGTTGGACGGCGCCGACGTCGCCGCGGTGGGCGCACGCTTCGTCGGTCACAACAAGGCCAACGGCGCCCGATGGTCACGGGAGTGCACGATCACCGCCGCCGAACCGGGACGCGAGCTGGCCTTCTCCACCTACTTCCGCGGGGAGGAGTCCACCCGGTGGCGCTACCGCTTCGAGCCCTCTGATGGAGGTACTCGAGTTGTCGAGGCCTATGAGGTGGTGTCCGTGCCGCGTTGGATCAAGGTGTTGCGGATGCTTCCTGGCCTGCCGGCCAAGTCCCTGCGTGACGGACGGGCAGGGATGACGGCCACGTTGCAGCGCCTGAAGGTCGAGGCCGAGGCAAGCGTCGCCTTGGGCTAGCCCTCGGAGTCGTCGACCGCGTCGACCAGTCCCCACGCCAGGGCGGCCGCTGCATCGATCTTCTCCCCCGTGAGGGCGAGGCGCGCCGTGCGCCAACGGCCGATACGTCGTGGCAGGCTCACCGTCCCGCCCGCTCCGGGGATGAGGCCCAACGACACCTCCGGCAGGGCGATCAACGTCGAGGAGTGCGCCACCACCCGACTCGCGAACGCGGGAAGCTCGATCCCGGATCCCATGCAAGCGCCATGCAGGTGCACGGTGACGCGCTCGGCGATGGAGGCGATAGCTCGGCCCACGCTCTGCTCAAGGCGTAGGAGATGAGCGGATGCCGGATCGACGAACGAACCGAACTCATCGAGGTCGCCGCCGGCGCAGAAGGCATCTCCGGCCCCGCGGAGACGGACGTCGGTGATCGATGGGTCCGCCATCGGCAGAGCGAACGCCTCCATCAGCGCGTCGCGCATCTCCGTGTTCAACGCGTTGCGCACGGCTGGCCGGTCGAGGGTGATGTCCAGCGTCGGGCCGCGTCGCTCGAGCAGCACCGGATCGCCCTCGGAGGGGCGATCCCGTCGCGGTCGACTTGCACGCCACGCGGCGAACTCGGGGCCGGCCTGCAGTGATGAGTACACCGCCGACTCCACCATCAAACCGTCATCGATCGTCCGGCTCGGAGCGCCCCGCAGCACCTGTGCGAGGGCGACGGCTGCCATCGGGTTGCGGGCGACGGTGGCTTGAATGGCGTCGATCGCGGGATCGTCGAGACCGAGCGCGACATCGCAGGTTGGCGCGGCGGGGTGGTCTTCAGGAGCGTTGGCGGCCGTGAGACCGACCACCACGCTCGCCGTGCCGCTGTGCAGGTCGAGCACCGGAACGTGCTCGTCATCGAGGTCGATGAGCACGAGGGGCGGCGGGTGAGAGGAGGGCATCAGAGACCGGGCGGTGGCGATCAGGGTCGCCTACGCACCATTGTCGCGCCATGACCGTTGTGGGCGTCGACGAGGATCAGGCCAGAGCCTGGGCGGCGAGCGGTGCCATGGCACTGACCGGGCACCCGACGCGTACACCGCTCGGTCCCCCGTTGGGGCTTGTGCCGAAGCTCGTCGGCCTCGCTGATCGGATCACATCGGTCGCCGCGCACCTCGGCGGCGAGCTCCACGTCGACGCGCTCTCGCTCCTCGCAGAGCGCGCCGCCGTCTCGGGGCTGCATCGTGGTGGAGGTATCAGCTGCGGTGGCTCGACGCGCCTCATCCAGGCCGGCGAGCGATGGGTGGCCATCACCCTCGCTCGCGAGGACGACATCGACCTGGTTCCGGCATGGCTCGAGCTCGACGCTCCCTGCGAGGATCCGTGGCTCGCCGTCGACAACGCCATGTCGAGCAAGCGGCTGGAAACACTGGTTGGGCGAGCACTGCTGTTGGGACTGCCTGTGGGAGTGCTACCCCTACCGGAGGGCGCCATGGCCGACCGACCACCCGTGCGGCGACTCAGCGTCACCGGGGGCTCATCCGAACCCGCGCCGCTAGCGGGCATCGTCGTGGCTGACCTCACCGCACTGTGGGCGGGACCGCTGTGCGGCGCGCTGCTCGCCGCGGCCGGCGCCACGGTCATCAAGATTGAGGCGGTCGCGCGACCTGACGGTGCGCGCCTCGGTCCGCCCGCGTTCTTCGACCTCTTGAATGCCGGGAAGCAGAGCGTGGCGCTCGATCTGCGCACCAACGACGGCGTGCAGTCCCTGCGCACGATCGTGGGGACGTCTGATGTCGTGCTCGAGGCATCGAGACCCCGAGCCCTCGAGCAGCTGGGCATCGATGCCGCCGACGTCGTCGCCCATGGACGGACCCGAGTGTGGGCATCGATCACCGGACATGGCAGGACCGGTGCTGGACGCGAACGCGTGGCGTTCGGCGATGACGCCGCAGTCGCAGGAGGGCTGGTGTGCTGGGACGAATCAGGACGCCCCGTGTTCTGCGCCGATGCGATCGCCGACCCGACCAGCGGGCTGGTCGCCGCGACAGCTGTACTCGATGCGCTGGCGGGCGATGGGCGGTGGGTGCTCGACATCTCGATGGCGGCCGTGGCCGCGGATTTCGCCGGTCCGACGCTGCCAGCGTCGAGCTTCGAGGTCGCCGCCCCACGAGCCCGCGCGGCGGGTGCCCCGGGCCCGTCGCTCGGTCAGCACACGGCCTCGGTGATGGCAGGTCTGACGAGATGAGCCTGCTGCTCCGCGACGTCGAGGTCGACGGAGCGAACGTTGACGTGCGGGTTGTCGACGGCCTCGTCGCGGAGATAGGCGTGGAGGTGTCGACCGATGGCCACGAGGTGGTCGACGGCCTCGGTGGCGCACTCATTCCGGGCCTGCACGATCACCACCTGCACCTGTACTCGACCGCTGCGGCCGCACGCTCCACCGCCGTCGGCCCCGCGGAAGCACGCGACCTGACAGGGCTGCGCGATGCACTCCTCGAGGCGGACGCGGTGCTGCCGTCTGGGGACTGGCTGCGAGCTGTCGGTTACCACGAGTCGGTGGCGGGCGACCTCGACCGCGCCGCGCTCGACCGGCTCGTGCCCGACCGCCCCCTGCGCGTCCAGCATCGAAGCGGGGCTCGCTGGATGCTCAACAGTGCCGGGATCGCTGCTCTGGATCTCGCCGGCCGCGACGAGATCAGCATCGAGCGCGACGCGACCGGGCGACCAACCGGCCGGCTGCACCGGGCCGACGCCTGGCTGCGCCAGCTCCTCCCAGCCGAACCCGCGCTCGATTTCGCCAGCCTCGGCGCTTCGCTCGCCAACGTCGGCATCACCGGCGTTACGGACACCACCCCCTTCGAACATCTCGACGAGCTGACGACGTTGGCCACGGCCGTGAGATCCGGAGACCTCCCCCAGCGAGTGGTCGTCACCGGCGGACCAGCCCTGGCCGACGCGGCCCGCCCCGCGGGACTCGAGCAAGGGCCGGTGAAGCTCGTCATCGACGACGCCGCGTATCCGAGCCTCACTGAGCTCATCGCCCACATCTCGCATGCACACCAGCACGATCGTTCCGTTGCGATCCACTGCGTGACCCGCACAGCTCTCGTGCTCGCGCTCGCGGCGTGGGACGCAGCGGGAAGCATCGAGGGCGACCGTGTCGAGCACGGCGCCGTCGTCCCTCCTGAGCTCGTCGGGGGGCTCCAGAGGCACGATCTCACCGTCGTCACCCAGCCAGGCTTCATCGGCGAGCGGGGTGACGAGTACCTCGCCGAGGTCGACCGAGATGATCTGCCGCACCTCTATCCGTGCGGCTCGCTGATCGGGGCGGGGGTTCGAGTGGCGGGAAGCACTGATGCGCCGTTCACGTCGTTCGATCCGTGGGCCGCGATGCGCTCCGCCGTGCACCGGCGCTCCCCGAGCGGCGCGACGGTAGGTGGGGCGGAAGCAATCGACCCGGCCACCGCGCTGCGTCTCTTCCTCGGCGCCCCCGGGGACCCGGGCGGCCCCCCTCGCACCGTGCAGGTGGGTGCGCCCGCCGACCTGTGCCTACTCGACCGGCCGCTCGCCGAGGTGCTCACTCGCCTCCGCAGCGACGACGTGGCGGCGACGATCTGTGCGGGTCGGCTGGTCACCCGAGCCTGAGCCCAGACGAAGGCGCTG
>JBBDWQ010000022.1:0-17561 GCA_040902805.1 Acidimicrobiales bacterium | reverse complement strand
CGGCGCGTCGGGCGTCGCCCTCGCGATCGGCCGGCACGTCTTCGCTGATCACCTTGCCGAAGCCCTCCTCATCGGTGTCGAAGAGGGCCGGCGCCAACGAGTAGCAGCGGCCGTGACCGGTGCAGAGGTCGGTGTCGATCCGAATCTTCATCGCTGGCAGGGTACCGCGCTCCCGCGCGTAGTCTGACACTCGCGTCATGTTTCGGCGCTGCCGGTTCGACACCCGAGGAGACCCCATGGCCGACTACAAGTTCCTGCGGTACGAGACCCACGACGACGGTGCGATCGTGCGCATCCTCCTCGACCGTCCCGAGGCTCGGAACGCGCAGAACCGCGGCCTGCTGGTGGAGCTCGACGAGGCGTTCCTGCGCGCGGAGGCCGACGACAGGTGCCGGGTCGTGATCCTCGGCGGCACCGGCCCCCTCTTCTCCTCCGGGCACGACATGGGCTCGAAGGTGGCCATGGAGGAGTACCAGACCCACCCCACCAGCTCCATCAACGGCGCCACCCGCCTCGGCGCTGAGAAGCGGATGCTCCAGGAATGGCACTACTACTTCGAGAACACCCGCCGATGGCGCAACCTGCGAAAGATCACCGTCGCCCAGGTGCAGGGCACGGTGTTCGCCGCCGGCCTGATGCTGATGTGGAGCTGCGACCTCATCGTCGGCGCCGATGACGTCGTGTTCGCGGACGTCGTCGGCACCCGCCTTGGCATGTGCGGCCTCGAGTACTTCGCCCATCCGTGGGAGCTCGGTGCTCGCAAGACCAAGGAGCTCATGCTCACCGGCGACAGCATCGACGTGCACGAAGCCCACCAGCTCGGCATGGTCTCCAAGGTGTTCCCCCGCGCGGAGCTCGAGGACAAGACGCTCGACTTCGCTCGCCGCATTGCCAAGCTTCCCACCATGACCGCGCTGATGATCAAGGAGTCGGTGAACGAAACGCAGGACAACCAAGGCTTCTACAACAGCCTGAACGCCTGCTTCACCCTCCACCAGCTCAACCACAGCCACTGGGCCGAGGTGCACGAGGACGGCTGGCCCGCGGCGAAGCCCGAAGACGGCATCCCCTCGTGGAAGGAAGCGCCCGCGATCGTCCCCGCCGAGAAGACCACCGTGCGGGCAGCTGATCCCATCTGATCCCAGCGGCCACCTGATCGGCCGGGTCCGGCCGCGATCGAGGAGGAGACGTAGGCTGTCGCGGTGAGCGCCGCGTGGGACATCCGGTATGCCCGCGCCTCTGACGGGATCGACGTCGCGTACGCGACCTACGGCGAAGGCTCACGCGACGTGCTCCTCGTGCACGGGTTCACCACCCATCTCGACTTCGTCGGCGACTCAGCCTGGCACTCGTACTGGACCCGCCGCCTCGGCGCCAAGTTCCGCGTCATCCAGCTCGACAAGCGCGGGACGGGTCTCTCGGACCGCACGCTCGGACACGGCAGCCTCGAGGACCGAATGCGCGACGTCGTGGCTGTCATGGACGCCGCTGGCTCCGCGACGGCCTCCATCGTCGGGATCTCCGAGGGCGGACCGATCGCACTGACGTTCGCGGCGACATACCCCGAACGTGTCGAACGGCTCGCGCTCTACGGCACGATGGCCCGAACTCTGTGGGCGCCCGACTACCCGGCGGGTGTGGCTGCAGAGCTAGGGGACGCGTTCGTTGCTCTGGTGGAGGCCGAGTGGGGGTCGGGCCTCGTCACCGGTACCTACTTCCTGACCCATGCACCCGACGCCGCCGCCGGCGCCCGGTCCATGGCAAAGTTCGAGCGCAACGCGTGCACACCGCAGATGGCTGGAGAGATCATGCGCCGAAACGTCGAGATCGACGTCCGCGCGCTGCTCCCAACGATCACCGCGCCGACCCTCATCGTGCACAACGTGGGTGATTCCCTGATATCCGTCGACGCCGGGCGCTACCTCGCCAAGTCGATCCCCGGGGCGCAGTACATCGAAGGTGACGGTGAGTATCACTGCACCTGGCTCACCAAGGAGTTCGAGCCGCTCATGGACCAGATTCTGGCCTTCCTCACCGACGAGCAGATTGCCCCTCAGCACGACCGAGCTGAGCAGTCGGTTCGCGCGATCGCGACGATCCTGTTCACGGACATCGTGGGCTCCACCGATACCGCGGCGGCGATGGGCGACGAGCAGTGGAGCAACCTGCTGGAGACGCACAACCGCCTCGTCCGCGACGCCACCCGACGCTTCGGCGGAACGGTGATCAAGACAACCGGGGACGGTGCGCTCGCCGTGTTCGACGGACCCTCGCGAGCGATACAAGCGGTCAACGACCTCAAGGTCGCCGTTGCAGGCCATGGTTTGCGACTACGAGCCGGGATCCACACGGGTGAGGTCGAACGGACTGCGGATGACGTCGCCGGCATCGGTGTTCACATCGGTGCCCGGGTCATGGCCCTCGCCGATCCCGACGAGGTCTTGACCAGCCAGACGGTCCGAGACCTCGCCGCCGGCTCCGGCATGGCGTTCGCCGACCGGGGTTCGCACGTCCTACGCGGGATCCCCGGCGAGTGGCCCCTCTACGCCGTGACCGCCGGCGGCTGACCGGCTCGTCCCCGGCCCGTCGGCGACACGACGTCGGCTTCGGAAGCGGCCGAGTACCACGGCCTGCAGGCACGCTCCTTCGCCAAGGCGCTCGCCATCTAGACGCGGCTGCACCCGACGCTCCGGGGGGAGAGCGTCGGGCTCAGTCGCACCCACCAGGCGCGCAGGGACCCGCCCTGCTCACCGGGGTAGCTCAGCTGTCGAACTTGTCGGGGAACTGGCCGGTGATGGCGGCGGCGAGGACTGCCGCGGTCATCGGCATGTGGTTCGCCGCCATACGGAGCTTCTCGACCGAACTCGGGTCCTTCGCGGCCTGAGCATCGATCGCCGCGAACAAGCTCTCGACATGGCCGGAGAGCTCCTCAGCAACCGCATCCTTCGGAAGCGCACCCTTGGTCGCTGACTCGATGAACGCACCGAAATCGGAGCGATAGCCATCAAGCGCTGTGCGCGCCGCTTCGACCTTGGCGTCATCACTGGTGGCCTTGCCAACCGTGTAGTCGACGAAGAACCCGATGTGCTTGCGCCACAGATCACCGAACTGCTTTCCACCAGCGTCGCCGTACACCGACGAGATCGCGTCCTGCAGACCCTGCGTGTTGACCTCCAACGCCGCAGCAGCCGCCGTGTAGTCCTCACCCGACAGAGCCGTACCGGTCGTGATCCCAGCGAGATACACGTGCTCCTGCAACAGCGACGTCAGACCCGCCCGAAGCCCCGAAGCCGGCGAGTCGCTGCCGTTGGCCGCTGTCTGCGCGCTTGCAGTGCTGGAGGTCTGGTCGTCGTCTGTTGCGGTGTTGTCGCTGCCAGAGCTGCCGCAGGCAGCGAACAGCATGGCGGCACCAACGGTGGCGCCGATGACCTTGAGGGGCTTGCGATTCACGGGGGACTCCTTGGGTGGTGGACTTCAGGGGAACTACGGCGCAGGCAACACCTGCGGATTGCACGAGGCCGAGATCGGCTCAGGTGACCTCGACATCGGCTTCCATGCCGGGGTGGACGTCGCAGAAGTAGTGGAAGCTGCCGGCCTCGGGAAACGCGACGGTCGTTGTCGCACCGCGGCCATTGAGCCGCTCGTCGAACCGACCGTCTTTGTTCGTCGCCACCACGAGCCCACCGTTGTCCGGTGCGTACTCGCGATCCCCGGACGTGACGGTGTGAAGGATGTCGTCCTGGTTCGTCCACGTGACCGAGTCGCCGACCGCGACCTTGATCGTTCCGGGCATGAACATGAAGGTGTCGATGACGACGGCTCCGCCCGCCGGCTCCGACGCCACCGGACCACCCGGGTTCGGGCTGGACGTGTCACCGCACGCAGCGGTCCCGACGGCCAGCACCGCGACGAAAGTGATCACCAGAGCGGCAGCACATAGGTGGCGTGTCAAGGTGTGGTCCTTCGGTCGGGTCATCCGGTTGAGCACTCACCTGTACGGCGCCGCTTCGAACCCGGATGTACCCAGCACCCACAACTTCCAAACTCGCAATCCAACGACGTCGATAGCCTCGTAGATGCCGTGATGAGAGACGACCTCACGCAGTCGAGCGATGCCACGCTGGTCGTGGCGATCGGACGATGGCGGGACGATGCCCTGGCCGAGGCGTACCGCCGGCATGGCGGCGCGGTGTACGGGCTAGCGCGACGCGTCGTTCGCGACGAGGGGATCGCCGAGGAGGTCGTCCAGGAGGTCTTCCTCCGACTCTGGACCTCCCCGGACCGATTCGACCCTGAACGCGGCTCGCTTCGGACATGGTTGCTCGCTCAGGCCCACGGACGGTCCATCGATCGCCTTCGCTCCGACGGCGCCCGACGCCAGCGGGAGGAGCGCGACGCCAAGCGAACTGCGACCGCGGGCTACGACCTGGAACGCGAGGCGATGGATCTCTCCGTTGCCGACCGCGTGAACGAGGTGATGAGCAGCCTTCCCACGGCGGAACGCCAGGCCCTGGAGCTTGCCTACTTCGAGGGGTATACGTATCGCGAGGTGGCGGTCATCCTGGATACGCCCGAGGGAACCATCAAGAGCCGCATCCGAGCTGGCCTGAAGCGCCTCCGGGTGGATCTGATCGACAGCGAGACAGGACAACCGTGGCATCACACCTGACACACAGCGAGATCCAGGAGCTTCTCGGCGTCTATGCCATCGACGCAGTCGACCCAGACGAGGCGCTCCTCATCGACGAGCACCTGCGCACCTGCCCCCGCTGCCGAGCCGAGGTGACCGATCACCGCGAGGCCGCCGCCCTTTTGTCGTTCTCGGGCACGTCTGCACCGGCCGACCTCTGGGGGAGGATCGCCGCGGACCTGGAGGCATCGCCCCCACCGCTCGACCTGTCTCGGGCACGCGCCCTTCGACGCACGCGGCTGCCGCGGCTGAGCCTTGTGGCCGCGGCAGCAGCCGTGTCGGTCATCGGACTGCTCGGCGCGCAGGTGGTGCAGCAGGGCAATCGAATCGACGAGCTGTCGGCGGTGTTCGACCAAACTGGGCTTGACCAGGCCGCCGCAGCTGCAGCGGTCGACCCTGAGGCTCGAACGGTCACCCTCGAGTCCGACGACGGCTCCCGAGTGGTGCGCGCCATCGTGCTGCCGAACGGACAGGGGTACCTGGTGCAGGCCAACCTGCCCCGGCTCGGAGCCGAGCAGACCTATCAGCTGTGGGGCGTGATGGGAGCGCAGACGGTTTCGCTTGGGGTCCTCGGTGAGGCTCGCTCCATCGTTCCCTTCGTTGCCTCCGGCCCGCTCACCGCGCTGGCGATCACCGCAGAGCGCAGCGGTGGTGTGATCGCTTCGACGAACGCGCCACTTGTGCAGGGATTTCTCAGCGCCTGAGCCTCCCGGACGAGCAGCATTCGCGGGTGCCGTCACAGAAGTGACGCATACGTTAGATCTCGGCTAGAACAGGAGTCGTCGCGCTACCGAGGGGGACACCTGTGAGTGACATGAACATGATGGGCGGGGATCACGATCCCGAGGCCCTGGCCCACCCCCAGCCGCTGTTCAAGATGCTGCGGGACACCGCACCGGTGATCGACCTCGGCCCCGACATGATGGGCGGGATGATGATCGTCGGTGGCGACGAGGACATCCGCCACGTGCTCAGCCACCCCGACATCTTCTCGTCCGGCGTGGATGCGGTGTCCATCGGACAGGTCCGTCCGCTCATCCCGCTGCAGATCGATCCGCCCGAACACAAGAACTTCCGCAAGCTGCTCGACCCGATCTTCGCCCCCAAGCAGGTAGCCCTTCTGGAGGATCAGACGCGTGCGTTGGTCCGTGACCTGATCGCGGCAGTGATCGATGACAGGAAGTGCAACTTCCATACCGCCATCGCCGAGCCCTACCCCAGCACCGTCTTCCTGCAGCTGCTCGGTCTGCCGGTCTCGCGCACGGCTGAGTTCGTGAAGCTCAAGGACGGCATCATCCGACCTCCCGCTAGGACCCCTGAAGAGCGCGTCGAGATGGTCAACGCTACGGGTGGGCGGATCTACGCCGTCCTCCAGGAAGTGATCGACGAGCGCATGGTGGAGCCGCAGAGCGACTTCATCTCGATGTTCCTCGACGCCGAGGTCGACGGCCACCGCCTCACGAACGATGACGTGCTCGACATCGGCTACCTCTTCTTCCTCGCCGGGCTCGACACCGTCACTGCCTCCCTCGATTGCATGCTCTCCTACCTTGCTCAGAACCCGGAGCAGCGCCAGCAGCTTGTCAAAGATCCGTCGCTCATCCAGCACGCGATCGAGGAGATGCTGCGCTGGGAGACACCGGTGCAGGGCGTGATCCGCATCACCACCCAGGAGACCGAGATCAAGGGCTGCCCGATCCCGGCGAACCAAGTGGTGTCCGTGATGCTTGGGTCGGCCAATGTCGATGAGCGCACCTGGGACAACCCCGATGCGATCGACTTCGAGCGAGAGAACAACAAGCACATCGCCTTCGGCGGCGGTGCGCACCGCTGCCTCGGTTCACATCTCGCCCGCATGGAGCTGCGCATTGCGCTCGAGGAGTGGCACAAGGCCATTCCCGAGTACCACCTGCCTGAGGGCATCGTCCTCAACTACAGCCAGGGCCTGCGAGCCGTGGAGAACCTGGAGCTGATCTGGTGACCGACATCATGGGTGAGCTGCGCATGCTGATCGACGGCAAGCTGGTCGAAGGCGAAGCCGGCGCCACGTTCGCCAACATCAACCCGGCTACCGAGCAGGTGCTTGGTCAGGTCGCCGACGGCACTAGCGGCGACATGCTGGCAGCGATCGCGGCCGCGCGTCGCGCATTCGACACCACCACCTGGTCGACCGACCACGACTTCCGTAGGCAATGCCTCTATCAGCTGCAAGCCGCCATCGAGTCGGAGCACGAAGAGCTCCGCGGGGAGCTCGTGGCTGAGGTCGGCTGCCCGGTGCTCAGCACTTACGGGCCCCAGCTCGACGCACCGCTGCGCGAAGCGCTCACCTGGCCGGCCGACCAGATCGAGCACTACCCCTGGTCCCGCAACCTCGGACCCAAGGACGCGTTTGGCTCGGGTCAGGAGACAGACCGGGAGGTGTGGAAGGAAGCGATCGGAGTCGTGGGCGTGATCGTGCCCTGGAACTTCCCGATCGAGATCATCCTCAACAAGCTCGGACCGATCCTCGCGATGGGCAACACCGTGGTGCTGAAGCCCGCGCCCGACACCCCATGGAACGCCACCCGTCTCGGTCGGCTCATCGCCGAGAAGACCGACATCCCCGCCGGTGTCGTCAACATCGTGCTCTCCTCAGACCACCTCGTCGGCGAGGTGCTCAGCACCTCCCCCAACGTGGACATGATCGCCTTCACGGGCTCCACCGCGACGGGTCGTCGGATCATGGCGGCCGCCTCCGCCACACTGAAGTCAGTCTTCCTCGAGCTCGGCGGCAAGTCGATCAACCTCATCTTGGACGATGCCAACATGGCAGCGTCGATGGCTGGCGCGGCAGGGATGTGCTTCCACGCTGGCCAGGGCTGCGCCATGCCGACGCGCCTCATGGTCCCAGCTGCCCGTTACGACGAGTGCATCGAGCTGGCCAAGACCGGCTTCGAAGGGGTCAGCTACGGCGACCCCACCGACTTTGCCAACCTGATGGGTCCCGTCGTATCCAAGCGCCAGCAGGAGAGGGTCCTCGGCTACATCGAGACAGGCAAGAAGGAAGGAGCCCGCCTGGTGACTGGGGGCGGAGTGCCTGCCCATCTCTCCAAGGGGTACTACGTCGAACCAACGCTCTTCGCAAACGTCGACAACTCGATGACCATCGCCCAGGAGGAGATCTTCGGTCCGGTGCTCGTCGTTATCCCGTTCGAGGACGACAACGACGCTGTCCGCATCGCCAATGAGAGCTCCTACGGCCTCTCTGGAGCGATCACCACCGCCGACCTCGAGCGCGGCAAAGCGTTAGCCCGTCGGATCCGTACCGGCACCCTCAGCATCAACGGTGGACTTTGGTACGGCGCCGACGCTCCCTTCGGCGGCTACAAGCAGTCCGGCATCGGTCGCCAGTGCGGGATCGAGGGCCTAGAGATCTTCACCGAGACCAAGACGGTCGGCTGGCCCGCGGGCTGAGCGACCCACGACAAGGAGACACCGTGCCTGGACCGCTTGACGGCATTCGCATCATCGAGGTCGCCAGCTGGATGTTCGTTCCTTCCGGTGGCTCCGTGCTCGTCGACTGGGGCGCCGAGGTCATCAAGGTCGAGCCCATGACCGGCGACCCGCAGCGAGCTCTCATCACGTCTGGCCTGCTTCCGGGTGGGGCCGGCGGCGTGAACTTCATGGTCGAGCAGCCGCACCGCGGCAAGAAGTCGATCGGCCTCGACCTCACCCAAGAGGACGGGCGCGAGGCGCTGCTCAAGCTGGTGGAGACAGCCGACGTCTTCCTGACGAACTACCTGCCCGGCATTCGACGGAAGCTCAAGATCGACACCGACGACATCCGGGCACGCAACCCCAAGATCATCATCGCCCGAGGCTCAGGCGCCGGACCGAAGGGACCCGACGCGGAGAAGGGTGGCTACGACGGTGCGTCCTTCTGGGCACGGGGCGGCATGGGCATGACGATGCCCGAGCGCGAGGATGGTTGGCCCATCGGCCAACCCTCGGCTGCCTTCGGCGACGTGATGGGCGGTCTCGCCACCGCAGGCGCGATCGCTGCAGCACTGGTGAAGCGTGAGCGCAGTGGCGAGCCGAGCGTCGTCGACGTGTCGCTGCTGGCCACAGCAATGTGGCAGCTCTCCCCGATGGTGATCGCGTCGAAGCTGTTCGGGTTCTCGAAGATCCCCCAGGGCGATCGCACCCGCAGCCCGAACCCCGGCGTCGGCACGTACCGCACGGCGGACGGCCGCTTCATCGCGTTGATCCTGCTACAGAGCGACAAGCACTGGGATGACTTCGTGAAGCGCCTTGGAGTCCCGGAGATGGCCACCGACGAGCGGTTCTGCGACTCGACCGTCCGCGCTCAGAACGGCCCCGAGTGCATCGCCAAGCTCGATGAGGCATTTGGTTCGCAGCCGCTGTCCCACTGGCAGGAGGCGCTGGCGGACTTCGACGGTGTGTGGAGTCCATTCCAGACGCTCGATGAGCTCTACGACGACCCGCAGGTCATCGCCAACGGATACCTCCCTGCCATGACGGCCAGCAACGGCGACTCGGTACAGCTGGTGGCGAGCCCTGCGCAGTTCGACGAGGTCGCGGTCACCGTGGAGCGTGCGCCGGAGCACGGCGAGCACACGGAGCTGCTGCTCATGGACCTCGGCTACGACTGGGACCAGATCGCAGCGATGAAAGACTCCGGCGCCATCCTCTGAACGTCTCCAGGCGAAATCCGGCCGCCAGAGCATCGGCTCACGGGCGATCATCCCCCGTGGATCCATCCGTGCTTGACGCTAGTCGTCAAGCACGCGCTGGCTTGGGCTCCCGCGGTAGACCGAGGACGCGCTCGCCAACGATGTTTCGGTTCACCTCGGTGGTGCCGCCGGCAATGGACAGCGACCGTGAGCCGAGCATTCCAGATCCCCAGGCGTCGCTGAGCGCGGCCATGCCGAGGACATCGACCGCCGTCATGGCGACTGCTTGCTCGCTCTTGGCCCAGGCCAGCTTGATGACGCTGCCCTCCGCTCCAGGCGGTCGACCACTCAACGCGGTACCGAGTGAGCGCTTGGCGAGGAACTCGAGGTTGCGGGTGTCGATGTAACGCGCCATCAGCGCGTCCCGTGACACGGCTGAGTCGATCGGCTTCGTCCCATCGGGGCCCGCTTGCGAGGCAGTCTCGAGCAGACGATCGAACTTGCGACGCAGGCTCAGGTACAAGCTCGCCACTCCGGCACGCTCGTTGCTGAGAGTGCTCGTGGCGACGGTCCATCCCTGGTCCAGCGAACCGAGCATGGCGGTGACCGGAACCCGCACATCGGTGAAGAACAGCTCGCTGAAGCCAGCGTCGCCGGCCATGGTGACGATCGGTCGGGCCTCCACGCCAGGAGTGCGCATGTCGACGAGCAGACAGGTGATGCCCTTGTGCTTCGCGACGTCGGTGTTGGTGCGCACGTAGAGCTGGCACCAATCGGCCCGGTCGCCGTTCGAGTTCCACGTCTTCTGACCGCTGACGACGAAGTGGTCACCGTCGAGCACGGCACGGCATCGCAGCGAGGCGAGGTCGGACCCGGCCTCGGGCTCGGACATGCCCTGGCTCCAGATCTCGTCGCCGCGCAACAGCGGCGCCAGGAAGCGCTCCTTCTGTTCGGACGTGCCGAAGGCCATGATCGCCGGAGCGATGTTGGCGACACCGATGGCGTTGACCGGGCCTGGCGCACCAGCGCGGGCCATCTCCTCGTTGTAGGCGAGCTGCTCGAGGATCCCTGCGGCCCGGCCGCCGAACTCGACGGGCCAGGCGATCGCGCCATACCCGGCATCGACGAGCGTCGCGTTCCACTTGCGGTGTGCTTCGAACGCCTCGTCGCTCCAGCGATCGCGCAGCGTCACGGCCACGTCGGGGGTGAAGTGCGCGTCAAGCCATGCACGCAACTGGGCTCGAAAGTCCTCAGGGCTGCCTGGCATTCCGTTCACCTCATGCCTTCGCGGCGCCGCGCGGAACGTCCCGATAGGGCACGTCTCGGTCGGCCGCGAACTCGCGAGGCATGCCGAGAACCCGCTCACTGATGATGTTGCGCTGGATCTCGTTGCTTCCGCCGCCGAGCGAGATGCCCTGCCGCCAGAGGGATATCTCGCCGAGACGGCGACCGACGGTGTCGCTCCCCGCTGGCCATGCCGCGGCGCCCTCTCCGGCCAGCTCGAGCCCGATCTCGTAGCGCCTCATCACATTCGTCGCCGTGTAGAGCTTGAGAATCGAGCTGGCCGGCGGAGCCATCTCGCCGATGGTTACGCCTTGGGTGATCCGCTTGATGAGCTGTTCCCCGACGATCTGGCGGATGTGCGCCTCAGCGACGATCTGACGCACGTGGCCGTCCTGGGTTCGTCCGGCGGCCCCAGCCATCGCGACATGGGGGTTCTCGTCACTCGAGCTGTGGTGGCCATCGGCGCGCCCGCTTGTGTACTTCGAACCGCCTCCCACGGCGTTGCGCTCGTGCACGAGCAAGCGGTTGGCCACGGTCCAGCCGTCGTCCACCTCACCGATCACATCAGAGGCTGGGATGGCGACGTCGTCAAAAAACTCCTGGCAGAACTCCATTGAGCCGTCGACCTGACGGATCTGCTCCACCTGGATGCCTGGCTGGTGGATCTTGACGATGAACATCGTGAGTCCACGGTGCTTGGGGACGTCCCAATTGGTTCGGGCCAGACACATCGCGTAGTCGCTCTCGGCAGCACCGGAACTCCAGATCTTCGACCCGTTCATGATGAACACGTCCCCGTCGCGATCAGCACGGGTGAGGCAACCGGCGAGATCGGAGCCACCGCTGGGCTCGGAGAGGAACTGCACCCACAGCTCCTCCCCCCTCAGGATCGCCGGGAGGTGGCGGGTCTTCTGCTCGTGGCTCCCGTAGTCGACAAGGGTCGCGGCGAGGATGCCGAGGGTGGGCACGTTGAGTGATGACGGCATGTCGTAGGGCAGTGACTCTTGCGTGAACGCGTCCTGATGCTCGGGGCTGAGGCCCTGGCCGCCGTACTCAGCGGGGAAGCAGATGCCGGCGAACCCTCCGTCGAACAGCTTGCGCTGCAACGAGCGCTCGACGACACGACGGCCATCGCGGCCCCGCTCGGGGATCTCATCGGGTACCGGCAGCATGTTGTCGGCCAGCCAGCCTCTTGCTCGGAGCCGGAAGTCTTCAACGGACTCGCGTTCAACGCTTGTCACGATGCCGCCCCCAAGAGATCGGTGGCGATGCGTTCCGCGTGCTCCTGCGGTGTGCCGTAGGTGAGCCGGTTGACGGTGGCGCGCCTTAGATAGAGGTGGAGGTCGTGCTCCCAGGTAACGCCGATGCCGCCGTGCAGCTGTACGCAGTCCTGGATGAGCTCCGTGGCGTTGGGCCCGATCCACGCCTTGGCGGCGCTGACGAGCTCTGCGGCCCCAGCCGCCTCATTGGCTACGGCCTTGGCGGCGGCGGTGGCCATCGCGTGACACGCCTCGAGTGACATCTTGTCATCGGCCACGCGGTGCTTCAGAGCTTGGTACGACGAGAGCGGTCGGCCGAAGGAGTAGCGGTC
The DNA here is from genome assembly GCA_040902805.1 of Acidimicrobiales bacterium. GTDB lineage: Bacteria > Actinomycetota > Acidimicrobiia > Acidimicrobiales > VFJN01 > VFJN01. The sequence goes on along the minus strand of JBBDWQ010000022.1, from coordinate 5,323 downwards.
GCTCATGTACTCGAGGGTCATCTCGAAGATGTGGTCGATAGCGCCAACCGTCTCAGCGCACTGGAGTACAACCGCGATCTGCAGCTGGCGCTCGATGTCGTCAGCCGCTCCGCCGACCGAGCCGACCACGGCATCAGCGGAGACGAGGACATCGTCGAAGCGAACCTCGGCAAACCGTCGCACGAGGTCGAGCCCTCCCATCGGTGTGCACACAGTGCCCGGTGCATCGGCAGCCACCAGGTACTGCGTCGGTCCATCGGACCCGGCCGCGGTGACGAGCAGATGCGACGCCTGCGCCCCCGCCTCGACTGGACCAGCGGATCCAGACAGCACAAACCCGTCCCCGCGAACAGTCGCCCGAACAACCAACGTCTGTGAAGCGTCTGGACCGGATAGCGGACGTGGGGGTTCACAGACGTTGGTTGGTGGGACCCAGGCGGCGATCTTCTCGCCGCTGAGGAGGCCCGGGAGCACCTCGGCGCGCTGCTCTGCGGAGCCGGAACGGGCGATCGTGGAGGCGACGACGTTCACCGGCACGAGCGGTCCGGGTGACACGAGTCGACCCATCTCCTCCGCGACCAACACGAGGTCGAGGAGTCCGTGCTCGCTCAGGCTGCCGCCGCCGTCGGCCTCAGGCACGAGCAGCGACGTCCATCCGAGATCGGCGCCACGGCGCCAGTACTCGGCCGCGAAGCCGGCGGGCTCGGATTCGAGCGAGCGCACGATGGTGACCGGGCACTCGGCGGCGAGGAACTTCCGGGTCGTCTGGCGGAAGAACTCCTGGTCCTCGCTCAGCTCGAGCTCCACGCACGCCTCCTGTCGATCCGAGCGACGCCGCTTTCGCCGCTGCAGAGGGCGAGCCTATAGTCATCTAACAGCAGTGTCACTATCGCTCAGGGAGACCCCCCATGCCGTCACGCAAGCTCGACTTCCCGGTGTTCGACGCCGACAACCACATGTACGAGACCCAGGACGCGCTGACGAAGTTCCTGCCCGATAGCCATGCTGGGATCATCGACTTCGTCGAGGTGCGAGGGCGCAAGAAGATCACCGTCAAGGGCAAGATCAGCGACTACATCCCCAACCCCACCTTCGACCGCGTGGCTGCCCCCGGCGCCCAGGAGGAGTACTTCAAGGTGGGCAACCCTGACGGCAAGAGCCGGCGCGAGATCATGGGCAAGGCCATCGAGTCGCCGCCCGCGTTCCGCGAGCCGGGACCGCGCCTCGAACTGATGGACGAGCTCGGACTCGACCGCGCCCTCATGTGGCCGACGCTGGCCAGCCTCGTCGAGGAACGTCTCCGCGACGACCCTGACGCGATCCACGTCGTCGTCCACGCGCTCAACGAGTGGATGCACGAGACCTGGACGTTCAACTACGAGGACCGCATCTTCCCCACGCCCGTCATCACGCTCCCGATCCTCGACAAGGCCATCGAAGAGCTCGAGTGGGTCACCGAGCGCGGCGCCAAGATCATCCTCATCCGCCCCGCCCCCGTACCCGGCTTCCGCGGCCCGCGGTCGTTCGCCCTTCCCGAGTTCGATCCGTTCTGGGAGCTCGTGCAGGAGAAGGACGTCGTCGTCGGCATGCACGCCTCCGACAGCGGCTACCAGCGGTACCTGAACGAGTGGGAAGGAGTGCGCGATGACGAGTTCACGCCGTTCTCAGGCGGCTCCGGCTTCGCAGCCATCACCCACGGCGGCCACCGCTCGATCATCGACACGGTTGCGTCGGCCATCGGGCACGGGCTCTGCAGCCGGTTCCCTGGTCTCAAGATCACACCTGTCGAGAACGGCAGCGGCTGGGTGCGCCCGCTTCTGCACGACATGAAGTCCGCATTCGAGTTCAACCCGCACATGTTCACCGAGGACCCTGTCGAGGTCTTCAAGCGCAACATCTTCGTCCACCCGTTCCACGAGGACGACCCGGTGGGTCTCTGCGGTGTCATCGGCGCGGACAACGTGCTCTTCGGGTCGGACTACCCCCACCCTGAGGGCATGTCGGATCCGATCTCCTTCGTCGACGACCTCAAGGGCCTGTCCGACGAGGACACCGCCAAGGTGATGGGCGGCAACCTCGCTCGCCTGATGAACGTCGCCTAGGAGGTCCGACGATGACCTGGGAGCGTCGACGCTGATGTTCCCCGGCTTCCACGCCGAGCACCGACCAAACCACCCTGCGGTGGTCATGGCCGCCAGCGGCGAGACGGTCACCTATCGAGAGCTCGATGAGCGCTCGAACCGGTTGGCACGGCTATGGCACCAGCGCGGGCTCGGCCCGGGTGACCACGTCGCCATCTTGTTGCCCAACGATCCGATCTGGTTCGACGCGGTGTGGGCCGCTCTGCGCTCCGGGCTCTACTACACGCCCGTAAACTGGCACCTGACAGCGCCGGAGGTGGCCTACATCGTGCGGGACTGCGGCGCTCGTTCCGTCCTAGCCGCGGCCGCCTTCGCCGACAAGGTCACCGACCTGCAGATCGAGATCCCCTTGGTGGTCGGAGGCGAGATCGACGGGTGGGAATCCTATGAGGCAGCCGTCGCTGCTCAGCGAGCAACGCCCCTCGACCATCAGCCCGAAGGCGCCGGCATGTTCTACTCGTCCGGCACGACGGGGCGCCCCAAGGGAATCCTGTTCCCCCTCCCGGATCGCACCGTGCACGACGAGCACCCGATCCTTCGCTATGAGAGCCCGATCGCCAACGGTCCGAACGACGTATATCTGTCGACCGCGCCGATGTACCACACCGCCCCGGTGGTGACGTGCTCGCTGGCGCATCGCACGGGCGCCACCACCGTCATCATGGAGCGCTGGGATCCGGAGGCGTGCCTGGCCGCCATCGAGCGGCACCGCGTGACGAGCGCACAGTTCGTACCGACGATGTTCGTTCGCCTGCTCAAGCTGTCGCCTGACGTACGGAAGCGGCACGACACATCCACGCTGCGACTCGTCACCCACGCGGCCGCGCCGTGTCCGGTCGAGGTGAAGCACCAGATGATCGACTGGTTCGGCCCGATCATCTGGGAGTACTACGCGGGCTCGGAGAACGTGGGCTCCACGCTCATCGGTCCGGAGGAATGGCTGGCCCACCCCGGCTCGGTAGGACTGCCCCGCTTCACCACGGTGCACATCTGCGACGACGACCACAACGAGCTCTCCATCGGGGAAATCGGCAACATCTGGTTCGACACACCGGGGGCCGCCTTCGAATACCACGGTGACCCGGCCAAGACCGCGTCGTCGCGCAGCTCGGAGGGATGGTTCAACCTCGGCGACGTCGGGTACCTCGACACCGACGGCTACCTCTACCTCACCGATCGCCAGTCGTTCACCATCATCTCGGGCGGGGTGAACATCTACCCCCAGGAGATCGAAGACGTGCTGATCATGCACCCCAAGGTGGCCGACGTGGCCGTGTTCGGCGTCCCCAACGACGACCTCGGCGAGGAGGTCAAGGCCGTCGTACAGCTTCTCGAGCCGACGCTCGCTGGTGCGGACATGGTCACCGAGCTTCTGGCGTTCTGCCAAGACAAGCTGGCCAGCTTCAAGTGGCCGCGTTCGATCGACTTTGACGCCGCGCTCCCTCGCCAGGACACCGGCAAGCTCTACAAGCGACTGCTCAAAGACCGCTACTGGGGCGACCGCGCCTCCCGGATCGTCTAGGACTTCTCTGTGCCCCGCTCTCCCTCGTTCCCCAGCTTCATCCCGACCTCAGGCAACCTCATCCGGTCGAGCACCGAGCGCTTCGGTGACAAGGTGTTCGCTGTTCTGGGCGAGACCCACCTCACCTATGCCGAAGCCGAGGCCCAGTCCGCGGCGCTGGCCAAAGGGTTGCTCGCGTCTGGCGCCGGCAAGGGCACACGTGTCGGGCTGCTCGCACCCAACAGCCCCGAGTGGATCGTGGGGTGGCTGGCCGCCACCCGCATCGGATGCGTGGTGGCATTGCTGAACACCTACAACAAGGCCCGCGAGCTGGGCTGGATCCTGCGCCACGCCGACATTCAGGTGCTGCTGACCGTCGACTCACACCTGGGTCACGATTACCTCGAGCGGCTGGAGCAGGCCGCCCCCTCGCTGCTGGGCCAGCCCCACGAGCGCATCTTCATCGAGTCGCATCCCTATCTGCGATCGATCTGGACCTGGGGCGAAGGCACGCGGTCGTGGGCGGGCCCGGTGGCGGACCTGACCAGGCGCGCCGTCACCGTGAGCGACGCGCTCCTGGTCGAGGTAGAAGCAGAGGTGACGCCCGCGGACCCGATGGTGGTCGTGTACTCGTCCGGCAGCACCGCCGACCCGAAGGGGGCGGTGCACAGCCACGGCGCCAGCGTGCGCCACGCTCACAACCTGGGTCAGATGCGCGACCTCAACGCGGACGACGTGCTCTACACCCCGATGCCGCTCTTCTGGGTTGGTGGGTTCAGCTTCACCCTCATCGCCGCGATGCATGTCGGAGCCAGCCTCGTGTTCGAAGAGCAGTTCGACCCCGGAGCCACCCTCGACCTGATCGAGCGAGAGCGCGTCACGCAGGTGCTGGGTTGGCCCCACATGGCCAAGGCCCTCGTCGACCATCCGAGCTTCGCCGGGCGCGACCTGTCGTCGATCCGCAGTGGCTCCTACGCGGCGTTGCTTCCCCAGGCCCAACAGGCGGAGGCGGAGGTTCCCAAGGCCAATTCGCTCGGCATGACCGAGACGCTCGGGCCTCACACCTTCGACAGCAAGGACAACGCACTTCCGGCCGACAAAGAGGGATCTTTCGGTCTGTCGGTACCCGGAGTGGAGCACAAGATCGCCGACCCGGTCACGCTCGAGGATCTGCCGGTGGGTGAGACCGGCGAGCTGTGGCTGCGCGGATACTCGCTCATGCTCGGCCTCCACAAGCGGGAGCGGAGCGACACGTTCACCCTCGATGGTTGGTACCGAACCGGCGACGGCGGGTACTTCGACCAGGACGGTCACTTCTACTTCACCGGCCGGATGGGCGATCTCATCAAGTCGTCGGGCATGAACGTCACTCCTCGAGAGGTGGAGCTGATCTTCGAGGCGATGGACGAGGTGGTGATGGCTTTCGTCACGGGCGTGCCTCACCCCGATCGCGAGCAGGATGTGGTCGCGGCCATCGCGCTTCGTCCTGGAGCGAGTCTGGACCCAGATGAGGCACGCAAGCGGGTCAAGGAGGAGATCGCCAGCTACAAGGTGCCTCGTCACATCGCGGTCTTCGCGAGCCAGACCGAGCTTCCTTGGCTCGACTCTGGAAAGGTCGACCGTCGTAAGCTCACCTCCATCCTCGAAGAGCGCTTCGCGGAGGGATGATGGAGTTCGATCC
>JBBDWQ010000021.1:54454-123068 GCA_040902805.1 Acidimicrobiales bacterium | reverse complement strand
TCGAGAAGGCTCACCCCGACGTGTTCAACACGCTGCTCCAGATCCTGGAGGAGGGTCGTCTCACCGACGCCCAGGGCCGGTCGGTCGACTTCCGCAACACGGTGCTGATCATGACGTCCAACCTCGGCACCGCGGATCTCCGCAAGGCCAACTTGGGTTTCGGCAAGGCGGATGAAGCGGTCACCTACGAACGGATGAAGGAGAAGGTCAACGAGGCGCTCAAGCAGCACTTCCGGCCCGAGTTCCTGAACCGCATCGACGAGACGATCGTCTTCCACGAGCTCAGCAAGGACGAGGTCACGCAGATCGTCGACCTGATGATCGCCCGCACCCAGAAGCAGCTGGAGGGTCAGGGCCTCGGCATCGAGCTCCTGCCGGCTGCCAAGTCGCACCTGGCGGACAAGGGCTACGACCCCACCCTGGGCGCTCGTCCGCTGCGTCGAGCGATCCAACGGCTCATCGAGGACCCGCTGTCGGAGAAGCTCCTCTACAAGGAGTTCCACGCCGGCCAGATCATCGTGGTCGACGCCGAGCCCGATGCCGAGACCGGCGAGATGGCGCTCACGTTCCGTGCCATCGAGGGCTTCGAGCCCCCGGCCATCGAGGAGCTGGCGGAAGCCAGCCCGTCGACGCCATCCGACACCTGACCGTCCGGACCTAACCGATCAGCAACCAACGTCTGTGAACGCCCACGTCCGGTATGCGGACGTATTGCTTCACAGACGTTGGTTGGTCAGGTGGTGGGGTCGAGGAGGACCTTGAGGACGCCGTCGGTGCGGGCGTCGAAGATGCGGTAGGCCTCGGCGGCTTCGGACAGGCCCATGCGGTGCGTGAAGACGTCCTCCGGGTGGAGCTTGCCCGTGGCGATCAACGGGATCAACGCCGACCATGTCGTGGGGATGGACGCCAGCGTCACTCGGAACGTGAGCCGCTTCATGAGCGCCACGGGCACGGGGAACGGGAAGGCGAAGTTGAGGTTCACGCCGATGACCGAAATAGTCGCGCCGGGGGCAGCGCACAAGATGGCGTCGTTCATGCTGGCGTCAGCGCCGACCGCTTCGATCACGGCCTGGGCTCCGCGCCCGCCGGTAGCCTCGTAGATCTTGGCGACAGCGTTGCCGTCGCTGGCGTCGATCGGCTCCGCGCCCAGCTGGGCGGCGCGCGCCAAACGATCGGGCACCATGTCGACGGCGAGGATGCGTGACGGGCCGTAGAGCTGTGCGCACTGCAGCGCGAACACACCGACCGGGCCAAGCCCGATCACTACAACGACGTCGCCGGGCGTGATGTCCGCGCGCTGCGCACCGAGGTAGCCGGTGGGCAGGATGTCGGTGAGCAGAACAGCCTGCTCGTCGGTGATCCCCTCCGGAATCTTCAGCACGGACGCATCGGCGGCGGGCACGCCGACAGCTTCGGCTTGGCCACCGGGCAGCTCGAGCGAGGTGCCGAAGACTTTGGTGCCGGCGTTGAGGCACACCACGACGTCGCCGGCTCGGCACGCGGCGCACACGCCGCAGCCGATCACACCCGACACGAGCACCCGGTCACCGGGTCGCACGGTGTGCACATCGGAGCCGATGGCCTCGATCGTGCCGACGAACTCGTGGCCGAGGTGCGCGCCGGGCACGGTCATCGGGCCGTGGTACAAGTGCAGATCCGAGCCGCAGATCGCGGTGCGCTCCACCCGGAGCAGAAGTCCGTCGGGCCCAGGCACTCCCGCGTCGGGCACATCCTCGACGACGATGTCCCGTTCCCCCCGCAGCACCACGGCTCGCATGGCGGGCGACCCTAGCGGTGTCGCCGCTCAGCGGCAGACGCTCAGGAGGCGGTTGCGAGCTCGGAGGCCCGGACGACCCGGTGGCCGCCGGTGGCGTTCACGCACCAGTAGGTGTCGCAACCGTAGTCGAGGAAATCGTCAGAGATCTGGCCAGTCACCACCGCGTGGAGGACTGTGTCCTCGACCACGAGTGACTCACCGTCGACCACCACGCACGTCCCACAGAGACCGTGCATTGGCGGCACTGCTGCCTTGTCCAAAGCCTTCTTGGTCATCGCCCTACCCCTTGCCTCTCGTGAGACCGCTTGATGAGGTTGCTGCCCCCTGGCGGTTCTGGTCCCACCAAGTACATCGACAGACGGGGAGTAGATCTGAAGGGTTACTGATGGTTCGGAAGGATCAGCGGGGCGGGATGCACCAATCGACCCCTTCGCGCCCCGCGGCGGTCAGCGCGGCGTTCGTCCGGGAGAATGGTCGACTGCCGAAGAACCCGTTGTGGGCGCTGAGCGGCGAGGGGTGGGCTGACTCGATCACGCTGTGGCGAGTCAGGTCGACGAGTGCCTTCTTCTTGCGGGCGGCCGCACCCCAGAGGATGAACACGACAGTGTCAGGCTTGTCGTTGACGGCACGGATCACTGCGTCGGTGAAGGTCTCCCAGCCCTGGCCCTGGTGCGAGGCCGCTTGTCCGCCGCGCACCGTCAGCGTGGTGTTGAGGAGGAGGACGCCCTGACGGGCCCACAGGTCGAGGCAGCCATGGTCGGGCCGGCGGCAGCCCAGGTCGGCCTCGAGCTCCTTGAACACGTTCTGGAGGGACGGGGGAGCGGGCACGCCATGTCGCACCGAGAAGCACAAGCCATGGGCTTGGCCGGGGCCGTGGTACGGGTCCTGGCCGAGGATCACGGCCTTCACGGCAGCGAGCGGCGTGAGGTGCAGAGCCGAGAAGACGTCGTCGTGGGGCGGGTACACCGGATGGCGGCTCCGCTCGTCGGCGACGAAGCGCTGGAGGTCACCCCAGTACGGCTTGGCGAGCTCAGAGCGCAGCACGGGGTTCCAGTCGGTGCGCACGGTCACGGCGGGACCGTACCGTGCAGTAGGGTCGAACACATGTTCCCTCGCTTGGTCGGACCCTACGGGCAGCCGTAGATGTCACAGGCCGTTCCTAGGGTGCGCTGACATGGCCCGACCGAGAACGATCTACCGCTGCAGCGAGTGCGGTGCAGCCGAGCCCAAGTGGGCGGGCCGCTGCCCCGCCTGCGAGGCGTGGAACTCCCTCGTCGAGGAGATCGAGCGGCCCGCTGTCTCGGGTCGTGACGTGCTCCTCGGCGGGGGAGCGGGTCCTACGACCAGCGTGCCACTTCCCATTGCGGAGGTGGACATGGAGGCCTGGGCGCCGTCGGCCACTCACCTCGGCGAGCTCGATCGTGTGCTGCAGGGTGGGCTTGTCCCCGGGTCGGTCACGTTGCTCGGCGGGGAGCCGGGCATCGGCAAGTCGACACTGCTGCTCCAGGCCCTCGCGGGGCTCGCCAAGGACGGCCGTCGCTGCCTGTACGTCGCCGCCGAGGAGTCCGCGCAGCAGGTGCGCCTGCGTGCGGAGCGGCTGGGCGCGCTGCCGCCGAACTTGTGGCTGGTGGCCGACACGGCACTGCCACATGTGATCGAGCACATCGACGCCGTACGTCCCGACGTCGTCGCGGTCGACTCCATCCAGACCGTCTACGACCCGCTGCTGTCGTCTGCGCCCGGCTCCGTCGCACAGGTCCGCGAATGCGCGCACCGACTGGTTCGGCTGTCCAAGGACCGGGGTGTGGCGTCGGTGCTCGTCGGTCACGTGACGAAGGACGGCAGCCTCGCCGGGCCGCGCGTGCTCGAGCATCTGGTCGACACCGTCTTGTCCTTCGAGGGAGAACGACACCATGCACTGCGCCTCTTGCGCGCCGTGAAGCACCGGTTCGGCTCGATCGACGAGCTCGGTCTGTTCGAGATGACCGACGCAGGTCTGGCCGGCGTGCCTGACCCGAGCGCGCTGTTCCTCGCCGACCGTCGCCCCGGCACCGCGGGGTCGGTGGTGGCACCGGTGCTCGACGGACACCGTCCGCTCCTCGTGGAGGTCCAGGCCCTGGCGGTGCCTACGAACATCCCCTCACCCCGCCGATCGGCGCAGGGTCTCGACGGTGGTCGCCTCGCGCTGGTGCTGGCTGTGCTCCAGCAGCACGCGGCGCTGAGCTACAGCGCTCTCGATGTGCACACCGTCGTGGCCGGCGGGGTCAAGGCCGTCGAGCCAGGCGCCGACCTCGCACTCGCATTGGCGCTCACCTCCGCGCTCACGGGCACTTCTGCCGCGGAGGACCTCGTGGCCTGTGGCGAGATCGGTCTCGGTGGCGAGCTGCGCCAGGTGCACCAGACGGCCCGCCGGCTCGCGGAAGCGGCCCGGCTTGGCTTTCGCAGGGCCGTGGTGCCATCCAGCGCGCTGGTGTCGGTGCCGGGCATGGAGGTGCTCGCCGCAACGACTGTGGCCGAAGCGATCCGTGTCGCTCGTGTTGGTCCCTCCGTCCGTGGAGTGGAGGACCGGCAGGCGTCCTGATCGACGCCAAGTACAATTGTTCGATGGCCCAACGACCGAGTCCCGAGCTGCTGTCTGCGCTCGCGGTGGTCGCGCCAGGCACGCAGCTGCGCGCGGGACTCGACCGGATCCTGCAGGCCAAGATGGGTGGCCTGGTGGTGGTAGGAGACGGGCCCGAGGTGTTGAACATCTGCTCGGGCGGGTTCTTGCTCGACGCCGCCTTCAGTCCGCAGCGGCTCTCGGAGCTCGCCAAGATGGACGGCGCCATCATCCTCGCCAGTGATGCCACGCGCATCGCCCGGGCCAACGTCCACCTTGTACCGAACCCCAACGTGCCCACCTCCGAGACCGGCACCCGGCATCGCACCGCTGAGCGGGTGGCCCGCTCGATCGACGTTCCGGTCATCTCCATCTCGGAAGACATGGCCATCGTCGCCGTGTACGCCCACGATCAGAAGCACACGCTCGAGCCCATCCCGCGCCTGCTCACGCGCTCGAACCAGGCACTCCAGACCCTCGAGCGCTACAAGGTCCGCCTCGACGAGGTCACCGCATCGCTGTCCACGGTGGAAGTGGAAGACCTCGTCAGCCTCCGCGATGTCGTCACCGTGCTGCAGCGCACGGAGATGGTGCGACGCGTCGCCGAGGAGATCGAGCTCGACATCATCGAGCTCGGCGTCGACGGTCGGCTTGTACGACTTCAGCTGGACGAGCTGATGGGCGGGGTCGAAGAAGACCGCCGACTCGTGCTGAAGGACTACTTCCACGAGGACGAGGGCTGGCACATCGATGACGCCCTCGAGGCGCTCGCCGATCTCGACACCGAGGCGCTGCTCGATCTCAAGGCCGTTGGTGCCGCGCTCCACCTTCCCGATCGGGTCCTCGACCTCGACGACGGCGTGCAGCCGCGCGGCTATCGACTCCTCGCCAAGATCCCGCGCCTGCCGGATCCGGTGGTCGAGGGAATCGTGGCCCGCTTCGGCGACCTGCAGAAGGTCATGCGAGCCACCATCGACGACCTCGACGATGTGTCCGGTGTGGGTGAGACCCGCGCCCGCGCCATCAAGGAAGGGCTGTCCCGGCTCGCCGAGTCGAGCATCCTCGACCGCTACACCTGACCCTCAGTGGGCGCGACGGGTCAGTTCGTCGCGGTTGAGGATCGTGTACCGGCGCTCTGACTGATCGATCCAGCCGAGGCGCACGAAGCTGGCGATGGCCTTGTTGACGCGCTCCCGGGACGCGCCGACCATTCCGGCGAGCTCCTCCTGCGTGACGGGCAGCTGGAACTCGTCCTGATCGCCGGCGTGTTCCAACAGCCGCTTCGCGGTGCGACCGGTGACATCGAGGAACACCGAGTCGGCGAGAGCTGAGTCCATGCTGCGGAGGCGACCGGCGAGGAGAGCGACCACGCCCCAGAGGAGGGCGGGCTCCTCCTCGAACACCTCCCGCACCGGCTGGTACGGGATCTCGATGACCTGCGAGGTCTCCAGGCCTCGTGCCTCGGCTGATCGGCCGAGGCCATCGAGCAGGCCCATCTCGCCGAACAGCTCTCCGCGCTCCATCAGCGCGAACACCGACTCACGCCCGTCGACGGACTTGCTGGCGATTGCGATGCGACCGTCCTCGACGACGTAGAGGTGCTCGGGTGTCGCACCCTCCTCAAAGAGCACATCCCCACGCTGCACGGACCGCGACACGGCTTGTGATGCCACCTGTTCGAGAGCGTGGTCGCTCAGCTCCGCGAAGAGGTCCGTTTCACGCAGTAGCTCCATGTCGATCATCGGCCGCGCAGCCTAGTGACAAGGTCCTCCGGGGGTAGCGTCCGCTGGATGCCCGTCTGGACCGTCGTTGTGGCCGCCGGAAGCGGTGCCCGGTTCGGGGAGCGCAAGCAGTACCAGCCCCTGAGCGGGGCCCGGGTGCTCGACTGGGCGGTGCGGTCGGCACGGGCCGTGTCCGACGGGGTGGTGCTGGTCGTGCCTGAGGACGCCGCGGCGGTCCAGGAGCCCACGGTCGACCGTGTCGTGGCGGGTCGGGCGACGCGCTCCGGGTCTGTGCGATCCGGCCTGGCTCTGGTGCCCGCCGACGCCGACGTCGTGATCGTGCACGACGCCGCCCGGCCCGTCCCAGTCCCCGAGGTCTGGGCCCGGGTGGTGGCGGCGATCAGGGCCGGAGCGGATGCGGCGGTCCCGTGTGTACCGGTCACCGACACCCTGCGGGTCGTGGGCGGATCGACCACCCCGCGGGAGCAGTTCCTCGCCGTGCAAACCCCGCAAGGCTTCCGAGCCGACGCGCTGCGCGCAGCCCACATCGGCGATCCGGAGGGCACCGACGACGCGTCGTTGGTGGAGGCCGGAGGTGGCAGGGTGGTGGTCGTGAACGGTGACCCGACCAACATCAAGATCACCACGCCCACCGATCTGCTCGTAGCGGGCCTGCTGTGTCGACGATGAGGGTCGGACAGGGGTTCGACGTGCACCCGTTCACGGACGACCCGGATCGTGTGCTCGTGCTCGGCGGCGTGACGTTCCCCGGAGAGCGCGGCCTGGCCGGTCACAGCGACGCAGACGTGATCGCGCACGCTGTCACCGACGCGCTGCTCGGCGCCGCCGGTCTCGGGGACATCGGTGAGCGCTTCCCGGACACCGACCCGGCACTGGAGGGTGCTGACAGCCTCGAGATGCTTCGGACCGCCATGCGGGACATCCGGGCCGCTGGATGGCGGCCGGACAACGTGGACTGCACCGTGGTTCTCGATGCCCCGAAGCTCGCTCCCCGTCGTGATGAGGTGCAGGAGCGCCTCTCGGCGGCCGTGGGTGCGCCGGTCACCGTGAAGGGCAAGCGTCCCGAGGGGCTCGGAGCGCTCGGTCGCGGCGAAGGCATCGCCTGCTTCGCCGTGGCGCTGCTCAGCAAGGCCGACAACGCGTGACGAAACCCAGACGAAGCCCCGGTCGCCCAGCGGCCGCCTCCAAGGCGCCTGCCCGTCGGTCCTCGTCTGGTCGGAAGCCGCCGGCTGGGAAGGGGCGGGCCGGTGCACCTGCGCCCAAGGCTGCCTCGGGCCGGGCGCCTCGCAGCAGCTCGGGGGGCGAGGCTCGCGGGTCCTCGAAGCGTCGCAGTGGTGTGGGTGGCGAGCAGGTAGAGGGCCGTCAGGCCGTGCGGGAGCTGTTGCTCGCTGGTCGTCGCAAGGTGCGGGAGATCTGGGTGCTGGGCGATGTCGAGTCCTCGCCGATCCTCGAGGACATCCTGGAGCTAGCGCAGGCCGAGCGGGTGCCTGTGCGAGAGGTGTCACGCGGGAAGTTCTTCGCTGAGGCGCGGTGTGAAGCACCGCAGGGAGTGCTGGCCAAGGCGGCGGAGCTCCCGGAGGTGGCGCTCGACGTCCTCACAACGAAACGCCCCGGTGGGCGCCCGCCGTTCCTGGTGGCGGTTGACGGCGTGACCGATCCCGGGAACCTGGGCGCGCTCTTGCGGTCTGCCGAGTGTGCCGGCGCCACCGGCATCGTGCTGCCGCGCCATCGAGCGGTGCACGTCACCCCCACGGTGACCAAGGCGGCCGCTGGGGCCGTCGAGCACCTCAGCTTCGCGGTGGTGGGTGGACTGCCCGCTGCGTTGGCCGAGCTGCGCAAGCAAGGCGTATGGGTCGTAGGGCTCGATGGAGACGGTTCGACGTCGCTGTGGGCCCTCCCAGCGGCCGATGGGCCGATCGCGCTCGTCCTCGGCGCGGAGGGAGCGGGGCTGTCGCGGCTGGTCCGCCAGCGCTGTGACGAGATCGTACGCATCCCACTGACCGGCTCATTGACCTCACTCAACGTGGCCGCCGCCGCGGCCCTGGCTTGCTTCGAGGTAGCTCGGGCGCGCGACCGATCCTGAGGGCGGTCGAATCACATAGGTGCCATTTGGCGGCCTGATTCGATGGTCTAGCGCGCGAGGCGCTTCTGATTCTTCCGGTTTCGCCGAGAATATGGAATCTGGGCCAACATTTATGTCCGATCACGCTAGGTGACCATTGACACATCACTCTCCGCATGGTTCAACGTGACTAGTCAATTCGCGCTACTGCCAGTAGCACCGCTCGCACCACACGTCACACCACCTCAGGGAGCTCCTCCAAGTGCAAACACGCATGGATCTGACAGCACTCTCCGATCTCACCGACATCGAGCTCGTCGCCCGGTTCCAGGACGGCTGTCAGGACGCTCTGCCGGTGGTCATCACCCGCTACCGGCGCTTCGCCCGGGCCAAGGCCCGCAGCTACTTCCTCGTCGGTGCGGACAGCGATGACGTCGAGCAGGAGGCGCTGATCGGCTTGTACAAGGCCGCGCGGGACTTCCGTCCGGAGCACCAGTCATCGTTCCGGGCCTTCGCCGAGCTGTGCATCACGCGGCAGATCATCACCGCGATCAAGACCGCCACCCGCCAGAAGCACCAGGCGCTCAACCAGTACGTGTCGATCTCGGGTGGCCGCGCCGGCGATGACTCCGGCGACCGAGTTGTCGACGAGCTGATCCACGTGCATCGCCATGGCAGTGACCCCGCCGAGCGCGTCGTCGCCGACGAGCGCTTCGGTGTGATGCAGGATCGCCTCGCTGAGGTGCTCTCCACCCTTGAGGTGGACGTGCTCACGCTCTACGTCGAGGGCAAGAGCTACCAGGAGATCGGCGAGCACCTCGGTCGCCACGTGAAGTCGATCGACAACGCCCTGCAGCGCATCAAGCGCAAGCTTGAGCTGCACCTCGAAGAGCGTGCCGTCATCGACCTCACCGAAGATCTCGCGCTGATCGCGTAGCCAACGCTGCTCGCTAACCTCTGGCGACTACGCCGGGTTAGCTCAGTTGGTAGAGCACCTCTCTTGTAAAGAGGATGTCGTCGGTTCGATCCCGGCACCCGGCTCCAAGGGGCGCTACCCGTCGTAGCTGACGGCCGTCCCCCTGCCGCCGGGTGGGGGTCGTGTCGCGTCTTGCGGACAGGGCCCAGGCCCGGACCCTCCGGTGGGTCGGTTACAGGAACCCCACCTTCTGGCCGATAGTTGCCTGAGGAGGGGCCGGAGGACCCTTCGCTGCAATGGACACCTAGGCACCGCAAGGAGGGATCATGGGTCGATTTGCCGAGCGCTTGTCGGTGAAGGTTGTGGGCTCGACCCTTGAACGCGACGCTTCGGTGGCGGTGGCCCTGATCGCTGTTCAACTGGTGGCCGCGTTCGCGCTGACGTGGGCGCTCGGTGGGACGGCCCACGTGCCGCCGCACTGGTTCTACTTCCCGATTCTGTTCGCGGCGCTGCGCTTCGGGGTGATCGGTGGCGTCACTACGGCACTGATGGCCGCGATGCTCGCGGGGCCCCTGGTCCCGGCCGACGTTGTATCGAGAACTCCGCAACCACTCAGCGACTGGAGTGTCCGCTCTGCCTTCTTTGTGGCGATCGGCGTGGCGCTCCCCACCATGATGCGACTGGGAACCTCCACAATTCAGGAGACGCGCCGACGATCACGCTCCGAGGACGATATACAGCGCGGGTTGGACCGAAACGAGTTCGTGCTCCACTACCAGCCCATCGTCTCGCTTCGCTCGGGACGAATCGTCGGGGCGGAAGCGCTCCTCCGTTGGCAACACCCCACGCGGGGGCTCCTAACGCCTGACGCATTCATCGATGACGTCGAACGCTTGGGGTCCGTCGCGGGCTGGGTCATCGCCGAAGCCGCCACGGCTGCCGCGCGGCTGCGCCGAGACCGGGATCTCCACCAGTTCACCGTCTCCGTCAACGTGTCCGCGCAGAACCTCGCCCAGCCGGACTTCGTCGCCCAGATCAGGACAGCGCTCCGCGCCGCCCAACTTGCCCCCCAACATCTCTGCATCGAGCTCACCGAGACCACGCTGGTCGACGACCTCGAGAGCATCGGAGCCCGGCTTCAGGTTTTGCGTTCCCTCGGGACGCGAGTCTCGATTGACGACTTCGGCACCGGTCACTCGACGCTGTCGTATGTGCGGCAACTCCCGATCGACGTCATCAAGATCGATCAGTCCTTCGTCCGAGACCTCGGCCCTGAGGGCCGCTCGGTTGCCATCGTCGACTCGGTTGCTGGCCTTGCGCGGGACCTTGACGCGGTATGCGTTGCGGAAGGGGTCGAGACTGAGGACCAGCGCGAGGCCCTGCTCGGTCGCGGTATCCAGTTCGGTCAGGGCTATCTGTTTGCACGACCAGGGCCGATCGGTGAACTCGAACAGATGCTGGCACGGCTCGACACTGCCGACCGCTGAGCCGGCGCTTGTTCGGGGCGGTCACCCGAAGGGAGCTGGGCGTCTCGATCGAGCGCCCGCACATCGCTGCCAGACCCTCAGGTGGCCGCTGTACGACGTGTCGTGAGCTCGATCCCGGCACCCGGCTCCAAAGGGCGCTACGCCAGGCCGTGCTCGTAGGCGAACGCCGCAGCCGCGGTGCGGGAGGTCGCACCGATCTTCGTGAAGATGTTGGAGAGGTGGCGAGCGACCGTTCGCTCACTTAGGAACAGGCTCGCCGCCATCTCCTTGTTGGTCTGGCCGGACGCCACCAGCCGCAGCACCTCGGCCTCACGAGCGGTGAGCTCGGCTGGCAGCGCCGCCTGAGCGGTGGTGGTCAGGTCGCGCGTGCTGCGCGCATCGAGTGAGGCGCCGAGCCGGTCGAAGATCGCGGCAGCGTTGGCCAAGGACCGGCCGGCGCCGTCGTCGTCGCCGCACTGGCGGCAGCCCTGTCCGAGCAGCAAGCGCACGGTTGCCTCCTCGTACGGCACCTCGAGCTCCTGCCAACGGTGCAGCGCGTCGCGCAGCGTCCCGCAGGCAGCAGCGGACTTGCCCGCCGCAAGCTGCACACGGCCTCGGCAGGTGAGGCCCGCGGCCATGAGCAGCGGGCTGGCATACTCCGCGGCGATCCGCTCCAGCTCCGCGGTGGCATCTTCGGCCGCGCCGAGATCATCTGCGGCCACCGCGATCTGGACGCGGGCTGGGAGCAGCTTGGCTCGCGTGAGCTGATTCCAAGACTGCTCGGCCAGCATCCGGGTGATGATGCCGCTTGCCTCGTCGATCCGCCCCTGGGCCAGGCGGACAAGCGCCAGTCCGGCGCTCTGCTGACCGCTCATGTCCTCCGCCGTGGCGAACGCCTCCTCGGCCCCGCGGAGATCGCCCAGTCGTCGACGGATCTCGCCAATCTCGACGTAGCCGGCCGCCACGTTGGGCAGGTGGAACCCGCTCAGCTCCGCGCACGCCTGGCGGGCCTCGCGCTCCGCCGCGTCCCAGTCACCGCGCGCCTGGAGCAACGCGGCGTGATGGACCCGACAGATCCCCGGCCACATCGCGAACGGATGTCGCTCCGACCATCGCGAGGTGGCATCGGTCCACTCTGTGGCACGGTGGAGATCACCGAGCTCCTCGCAGGCACTGATCATGCTGCAGTGCACCTTGCCGGTCGTGTACGGCCGAAGCTTCCCCTCGACAGCGGACAGCATCGCCTCGTCGAGATGGCCGAGGCCCTCGGCCGGCGCGCCCTGATCGATGAGCACCCGACCCAGGGTCTGCAGCGCCTCGGCCTCGAGGTCGATCGACCCCAGAACCTGCCCGAGGGTCAGTGCCTCTCTCGCCATGGCGCTGGCCTGCTTCAGGTCGCCGCTTCCGTGCAGTCCCTCCGCCTCTCGAAGGATGAGGTGGCCGTACTCAACGGATTCGACGTCTTCGCCCACCGCCCGACGGGCTCGGCGCAGCCATGCGTTGGCGATCGCCGGTCGGGCCCGCATCCCGTGATGCTCCCAAAGCCAGACCGCGCACTGGCCGGCCCGTCGAAGCTCGCCCGCGTCGAGGTAGTGCGTGTAGGCCTGCTCGCGCGCCTCGATGCAGTCGTCGAGCCGACCCAGCCACCATGAGGACTCGGCGAGGATGTCGAGGCGGTCACCCTCTGGCCGGCCACTCCCAGGGGTGACCGACCGGGCCGCGGTAAGCGCCTCGGTCCACGACCAACGCGCCACGAACTCTCGGGCGTCATCAAGTGTGGCCGAGGACGTCGCTGTCACCTCATCGGCTTGGTCAGCCACTGCGTCACCCCGCGCTCGGATCCTCGACCACGGTAGTGGGAGTGGCCGTTGTCAACCTGCGAGCTGCTTCGAGAGGTGGTCGAGCACCGGCAGGATGTCGGTCGTGGGGCTGAACTCGAGGAACGTGACGCCCGTGTCGGTCCAGCCCACGTGCCCGGCCGGCCAGTAGTAGACGTCACCGGCCTGGTTCGTCTCCTCCCGACCATCCTCGTAGCGAATGGTGATCGATCCCTTGAGGACATGACCCCAGTGGGGGCACTGGCAGTGGTCGTTGTGCAACCCGGCGAGCAGCGGTCGGAAGTCTGTCCCGGCGGGCAGGTCGATGTAACGGGTGTAGATGTCGCCACAATCGACCCCGCGGGTCTCGATCTGGCCGAGCTCCATCTCGAGGGGGATCTCCTTGTAGGTGTATCGCATGATCGTGCCTCCTGTAGGTGGCCGAGCGAGCGCAGGGCCGTGCCGTCATCCTGCGGTCAACGGGCCTCGGGAGCATCGGCCAGCTCGCCCAACTTGGGACGTTCCCATACCCGCCGCGTGGGCAATTCGTGCCACGAGGTCACCCGACGATGGCCCGTCTCGCCGATGCACCGAATCGCCAGCCACGGAAGGATGACCACATGCCCGACGAGCCGACGCTGGACGCTCAATCGCTCTCGACATCGAAGCTCATCGCGCTGGGCCGTGATCGTGAAGCAATCGACGCCGCACGACGAGAGCTGACCAGCGACCGGCAACACCCCATCCGCCGAAACAACCCACCAGGAGTTCCCATGGACGGAGTTCAACAGCTCGATGAGATCATTCCGTTGCTCGAGGTGCTGATCGACGACCTGCGGCCCGAGCAACTCGACGATGACACGCCGTGTGCGAAGTTCACCGTCAACGGTGTGCTCGAGCACATGATCGGTGGCGCGTCGATGTTCGCTCCGGCCTTCCGCGGCGAGACGACCCCATCGGCGGTTGGTTCGGGCAGTGTCCAGGAGCGGTGGCGCGATGCCATGGCCGATCTTGTCGGTTCGGTCCATGTCCCCGGTGCCCAGGAGCGAACCGTCGCCTCCCCCTTCGGCGACGTGCCGGGAGCCATGTTCGCCCGGTACGTGGCCTTCGACGGCCTCATGCATGGTTGGGACATCGCGACCGCCACAGGTCAGGGCTACGACCCGTCCGACCTCCTGGTGGCCGACGTCGACGCGTTTTTCCGTGGACTGATCAAGCCCGAGATGCGCGACGGCGACACCTTCGCCGCCGAGACCGAGCCCCCGGCTGACGCCACCCCAGTCGAGCGACTTGCCGCCTTCAGCGGCCGCACTGTGCCCCGAACGGTCGGGTCATGACCGCCACCGTCACGACGGGCGACACCAGCGAGGACCGGCAGCAGGAGGGCACCATGTTTGTAGAGGTGATCAAAGCCACCGTGACGGACCGCGAGTTGCTCCGTCGCCAATGGACACGTTGGGGAACCGAGCTCGAACCAGGAGCGGGGGGCTTCCTGGGCGCGACCGCTGGTGTGGGTGGCGACGGCACCTTCATGGCCATGGTGCGGTTCGACTCGGCCGAGGCCGCCAGCCGAAACGCCACCCGCGCTGAGCAGACACGGTGGTGGGTGGAGACCATGGGCTGTCTGCGCGACATCGAGCTCCATGACTGCACCGAGACTGAGCAGTGGAACAACGGAGGAAGCGATGCCGCGGGCTTCGTCCAGATCCGCCAAGGCGTGAGCAACGACCCGGCGCGGCTGCGCGACCTCTACGTGAACCAGCAGCCTCACCGCATGGGTCCGCACCGCCCGGAGGTGCTCGGTGGACTGTTCGCCTGGCATCCCAACGGGGGCTTCACGTTGAGCGCGTACTTCTCGTCCCTCGAGGCCGCCCGCGAGGGTGAGCAGCTCGACGAGTTCAAGTCGTTCTTCGACGACATCAACGCGGTCATGCAAGACCTCATCTATGTGGATCTCGTTGATCCGTGGCTGTCGAGCGGCCCGAGAGTGGTCGCTGTCGGCTGAGTCTCACCCGAGGGTCCTTGATCCGCGGGCACCGGCAGGCCAGCCTGTTCCCGTGGCACTCACCGAGCGTGACAGGGCAATCCTGGATTTCGAGCGAAGCTGGTGGACCGAGGTCGGTCCCAAGGACACGGCGATCCGGGAACGGTTCGACCTGTCGGGGACCCGCTACTACCAGCTCCTGGGTGAGCTCCTCGACGACGACGAGGCCCTGACCTATGACCCGCTGCTCGTCCGCCGCTTGCGTCGCGTGCGCGATCGCCGTCGCCGGGCGCGAGTCGAGGGTCGCCCGATGAGCCAGCTTGATCGACGATAGGGGAGACTCCCGCCATGGCCCGACGTCGACCAACTGAACCGACCGTCAACCCAGCCCGCGGCGTCGCCCTCGTGGTCGTCGCTGTGGTTGTCGGACTGCTGCTCCTCCGCAACGGTCTCGACACCTCTGAAGTGGTGACGGCGTCGAAGGGCGACAGCACCTCGAAGCCCGACGACAGCGCCAACAGCGACAGCTCCACCACCACGACCGTGCCGGCCCGTGCCCCGGAGACGGTGACCGTCATCGTCTTGAACGGCACCTCAGTGAGTGGCGCGGCCGGCAAGTACACGACCGCCATCGCGTCGGCCGGCTACCAGATGCTCGACCCTGGCGATGCCGCCACGAAGGTCCCAACAACCCAGGTGTTCTTTGCCTTTGGGTTCGAACGGGAGGCCGCGGCCGTGGCCGCAGCCGCCGGCGGTCCGGCGTCATTGGTGCCGGCGGCGCTGCCGACGCCTCCTCCGGGAGAAGTCGGGGCCGCCAACGTCGTGGTCGTGATCGGCACGGACCTCGCGAGCCTCACCCCGACCACGACGCCCACCACCGCTCCTGCGACCACCACCACGACCGCGGCCTGAGCCTCAGGACAGGCGGGTCGCTTCCACGCGGATGTCGTAGCTGATCGTGCCTTGGGCCGGGACGGCGTCGATCCACGGTGGCGGCTCGATCAACGCTGTCACGAGCCCCCGTGATCGGGCCGAGGACCGGCGTGCGGATCCGTCGGCGAGGTCATAGGCAGCGGTAGCGACCGAGCGCAGCTCGCCCCGCAGCGTCGCGGAGCTCGTGGCCCCGGCCACCGCGTCGTCGATCGCCTCGGTCACCGAGGTGCGGACCACTGCCACCTTCGCGTCGTCGATGATGCCGAGCCGCGTGAGCCGCCCATGCCCGTCGACGGCTCCCTCCGAGATCGTCCACCGCTCGCCCGGCGCCAGCCGGCGGGTTGGGGGAGCCACCACGGGGGGAAGCAGGGATCCCAGCTCGGCGAGTCCGAGCTCGTCGCTTTCGAGGCCGGCCACGAGCTCGATGCTGCGGATCGCACCTGTGCGATCGAGGATGACTCGCGCGGATCGCGGCGCGGTGCCATCGCGGCGCAACGTGATGTCTGCCTCGACGCCGTCCTCCGTGATGGCGACCACCTCCTGATCAGCAAGGAGGGTCGATGTGAACCTCGTGGTGGTCGGCTCCTCGCCGTCCAGCGCCCGGGTGATCGTCGCGTCGATCTCATATCTGAAGACGGCCCGTTCGCCGACGACAGGTGCGGCGTTGATGCGCACCGTGCCTGGACTGCAGCCGCTCAGTGCGCCGATCACGACGAGGGCGATCGCAAGGCTGTCGATCACGAGCCGTCGTTCCACGAGCTGACCGTAGCCCTGCCCTCGCCCGCTACCGTCGCCGTGGGATGAAGGATGACGTGACGCTGCTCGTTGAGGTGCTCCGACGGCGACCCTCCGACACTGCGATCCTCCTCGACTTCGACGGGACACTCGCCCCGATCGTCGACGACCCGACCGCAGCGGTCCCGCTTCCGGGGGTGGCAGAGGCGCTCAGCGCTCTGCATGCCCTCTTCGGTGTGGTGGCCGTGGTGTCGGGTCGACCACTGGAGCATCTTCGGGCACATCTGCCCGAAGGGCCGACCCTGGTGGGCCTCTATGGCCTCGAGATCGTGCGCAACGGCGCGGTGGTCACCCCGCCGGAGGGTGATCGCTGGCGCCGAACCGTTGACGACCTCGCCACCGCAGCGAGCGCTGAGCTGCCGAGGGGGGTCGTAGTGGAGCACAAGGGGCTGTCGTTGACCCTGCACGTGCGCGAGCACCCAGGCCTTGCGCCACAGGTCGTGGCGTGGGCCGAAGCGGCGGCCGGGCGATCCGGGTTCCACATGCGCACCGCCCGCATGTCGGCCGAGCTGCATCCGCCAGCGGTTGTCGACAAGGGAACCGTCATCACGGATCTCATCAGCGCGGTCGGGGCGGCCTGCTTCATTGGTGACGACGTGGGCGACCTCCCCGCGTTCGACGCGCTGGATGCATTCGAAGCCCGAGGTGGCACCGCTCTCCGACTCGCCGTTCACTCCTCTGAGCTCGACGCCACCATGCGACGCCGTGCCGATGCACTGCTGGACGGCCCACCAGCGGTCTTGGACCTGCTGCGAGCGCTGACTGCCTGACGGGGTGAGACTTAGGTCGCCGCGGCGAGCTGATCCGCCAGCCAGTCTTTCGGCGTGCGCGCCTCGGCTAGCTCGCGCAGCAGTGCGAAGCGCCGGCTGCGTTCGGTTGTGGGCATGGTGAGGGCCTGGTGAAGGACCTCTGCAGTGCCCGCGATGTCGAACGGAGGCACGCGGAGCGCCGCAGGGTGCAACCGCTCCCACGCCCCTGCCTCGGGGGACAGCGCGAGGACCACCTCGCGATCGCTCACCAGTGCCCCCTCGGACGCTACGAGGTTGAGGCCATCGCGGATCGGGTTCACGAGGAGCACGTCCGCTCGGCGCATCAGCGCGACCGACCGCGGAAAGTCGTCATCGACATCGAGGACGACGGGGGTCCAGCCGACGGTGCCGAAGCGCTCGTTGATGTCCGCGACCGCGGCATCGATGCTGTCGCGATACGCCGCGTACCCCGGCACGCCGGTCCGTGACGGATAGGCACCGGCCACGAACATCACCCGTTCGCGGTGCTCGGGATGGCGCTCGAGTAGATCGCCGAAGGCCTGGAACCCGCGCAGCAGGTTCTTCGAGAGCTCGACGCGGTCGACTCGACCGATGACCGCCCGATCGCCGACGAGCTCCTCCAGCGCGGCCAGCGCGGTGGCGCACTCGGGTGACGCGGCAGCAGACCGCAGGTCAGCAGGGTCCGATGCGAGCGGCGACACGAAGGTGGTGGGTGTGAGTCCGGCGAGATCGCGAGACGACGCGAGGAAGTCGTTGGCCCACCGCTGCGTGTGGAACCCACAGGCACGGTGGGCAGCCATGCCGCCCAAGAGATCAGCGATGGCCGCATCAGGCAGGGCCTCCAACCAGACTGGGGGAGCGAACGGCGTGTGGCTGAAGTGCACACACGCAAGGTCGGGACGCTCGGCCTGGAGGTGCTGGGCGACGAGCGCGAGGTGATAGTCCTGCACCAGCACCGCCGCACCCTCCGGAGCCACCTCCGCGACGGCGGCGGCGAAGGTCTGGTTCACAGAGCGGTAGGCCTCCCACGCCTCACCCCACGACGAATCGAATGCTGGTTCCCGTGGGAGGTCCCAGAGACCATGGTGGGCGAACCACAGCACTTCATTGCTGACCACGTCGTACGCGAGTCGAAAGGTCTCGGGGTCGATGGAGAGGAGGTCGACGCGGAACCCGTCCGCCTCCACCACTCCCGTGCCGCACGCGAGCCGGTCGCCGTCGGTCATCGCGGCAGCGAGCCACGTGGCGTCGGTTCCCATCACGAGGGGGCCGATGCCCGACACGAGCCCACCAGCGCCGCGCCGGCTGCGGAGACCCCCGTCAGGGTCGATGTCGAAGGTGATCGGGCCCCGGTTGGACACGAGCACGAGAGGGCGTTTGCCGGGGCTGTCCATGCCCGGTCAACCGTATCGGCACCCCCGGGCCGCTCCGTCCGCCACCATGTCTGCATGCGAATCGTCGCGGCACCCGACAAGCTCCGAGGCACCGCGTCGGCCGCGGCTGCAGCCGCCGCGATTGCTCGGGCCGCAACCCGTCTTGGCTGGGCATGCGATGAGGTACCGATGGCCGACGGCGGGGAGGGCACCCTCGATGCGCTCGGCGGAGCCAATCGGGTCACCACCGTGCGCGGACCCCTCGGGCAACCAGTTGAGGCCGGCTGGCGACTCGACGGGCACACCGCAGTGATCGAGATGGCCGCCGCTTCCGGACTTGGCGTAGTCGGTGGGGCCGACCAGAACGATCCCATCGCAGCATCCACGGCCGGCACGGGCGAGCTGATCACCGCCGCGCTCGACACCGGGGCGACCCGGATCCTCGTCGGTGTCGGAGGCTCGGCGACGACTGATGGTGGGCTCGCGGCTCTTCGTGCGCTTCACCCAGTCGGTCGGCTGCTCGGCGTCGACCTGATCGTGGCGTGCGACGTCCGCACGCGGTTCCTCGACGCCGCGGAGAAGTACGCGCCCCAAAAGGGCGCCTCCGACGCGCAGGTCGAGCTGTTGAGGCGTCGGCTCGAGCGGTTGGCTCAGGTCTACGAGGACGACCACGGGGTCGACGTGACCACGATCGACGGATCTGGCGCGGCCGGCGGCCTCGCCGGCGGCCTCGCGGCGATAGGCGCTCGACTCGTCCCGGGCTTCGATCTCGTGGCCGACGAGGTCGGGCTCTACGACTGCATCGAAGGCGCTGATCTCGTGATCACGGGGGAGGGCTTCCTCGACGCACAGAGCTTCGAGGGCAAGGTGGTCGGAGGCGTGTCCGGCCTGGCTGGCCACGCAGGAGTACCCGTCGTAGCCATCGCGGGGCAGATCTTTGATGGGGCCGAGCAGCAGATCGCGGCGGTGTCGCTCGTCGATCGTTTCGGGGACGTGCGGGCACGAACCGACACCCTCGCGTGCATCGAGGAGGCCGCCGCCAGCGTGATCACCGACTACAGGTCATGATCTGACCCGCCGGATCAATACGTGACAGGGAGACCGCATGGCCGATGACCTCAGCAACCTCGATGCCACCGCGCAGGCGGATCTCGTCTCGTCGGGCCAAGCCACACCGTCCGAGCTGGTCGAAGCGGCCGTCGAGCGGATCGAGCGCGTCAATCCCCAGCTCAACGCCATCATCGCGCCGCTCTTCGACCGTGCCCGCTCCGACGCCGCTGGCGAACTGCCGGCCGGGCCCTTCCGCGGCGTCCCCTTCCTCCTCAAGGACCTGAGCTGTCACTCCGCCGGAGACCCGTTCCACGAGGGCATGGGCTTTCTCAAGCGGCTGAAGTGGACGGAGCCAGAGGACACCAGCCTCGCTGCACGGTTCCGGGCCGCGGGCCTCGTGGTCCTTGGCAAGACCAACACACCCGAGCTGGGCATCCTCCCCACAACCGAGCCCGCTGCCTATGGCCCCACCCGCAACCCGTGGGACGTCACCCGATCCACGGGCGGATCCAGTGGCGGCTCTGCGGCGGCAGTGGCCGCCGGTCTTGTACCGGTCGCACACGCCAACGATGGCGGCGGTTCGATTCGGATCCCGGCCAGCGAGTGCGGGCTGGTTGGCCTGAAGCCAACGCGCGGCCGCGTGTCGTCGGGCCCGGAGTTCGGCGACGTGATGGGCGGACTCACGTGTGAGCACGTCGTCACCCGTTCGGTGCGAGACAGCGCCGCGATGCTCGACGCCACGCACGGCATGGAGCCGGGTGATCCCTTCACGGCGCCGACCCCGAGTCGCCCCTTCCTCCAGGAGGTCGGCGTCGATCCCGGTTCGCTGCGCATCGGCTTGATGACCCAGGCGCCGATGGGATCGGTGGGGGTGCATGCGGACTGCGTCGACGCCACGGAGGCGGCCGGACAGCTGCTGGAGTCACTCGGGCACCGCGTGGAGGTGTCACACCCAAAGGCACTCGACGATCCCGAGTACACCGGGCACTTCATCACGAACTGGGCGGCGGGAGCTGCCTGGAACCTCGATTACTGGACCCGGCGTACGGGCACGCAGGTCACCGAGGCCGATGTCGAACCCCTGACCTGGGCCCTCGCTGAGCTCGGACGCTCGAGCGCGGCCCCAGAGTGGCTGTGGGCGCGAGAGTGGCTGCAGCTCAACAGCCGGGAGGTTGCCTCATGGTGGAGCGAAGGCTTCGACCTCTTGTTGACCCCGACGATCGCTGAGCCGCCGCCGCCGCTCGGCAGCTTCGACAGCCCAGCCGACAACCCGCTGCACGGACTCTTCCGGGCTGCGGAGATCGTTCCGTTCACACCGCCCTTCAACGTCTCTGGACAGCCGGCGATCTCGCTCCCGCTCCACTGGAATGCAGCGGGGCTTCCGATCGGCGTGCAGCTCGTGGCTGCATTCGGTCGAGAGGACTTGCTGCTGCGGGTCGCCGCACAGCTCGAGACGGCCCAACCCTGGTCCGCCCGGCGGCCCCCGGTTCACGCGTGACGTCAACGGCCGAGGGGTAGGGTCTTCCGGGATGGTGGAGCGGATCCGACGCGCGGGGGCGGTCTGCTGGGCCATGTGCGGTGTCGCCGCATTCGTGATCGTGCTTGGCGCGATCGCGTGGGTGGTCCGGGTGATCTGGCCTCCCCTCGTTCTCGCGGGTGCCATCGTCTTCCTGTTGAACCCGGTCGTCACCGCGCTGCAACACCGGCACATCCCGCGGGCGGTCGGCACTGCGGCCGCCTATCTCGGCGTGGCCGCGATCATCACGCTCACGGTGCTCATCGTGGCTCCCCTGGCCACGCGGCAGTACGACGACCTAGCCGAGCGGTGGCCTGAGCTGCGTCAGGACCTAGAGGACTCGGTCAACGACATATCGGCCCGGTCGGACAACTGGCCGATCCAGATCCCGACCTGGGATGAGTTCGAAGACCAGCTCTCCGGCGGCACCTCCGTGGACAAGAACGGCGATGGGAAGATCACCGCTGAGGAGAAGCAGGATCGCTTCGCGGAACAGATCGACAGCGCCCGTGAGCTGTTGCTCAACGTGTTCCACGTCGGGATCATCTTCGTGCTCGCCCCGATCATCGCGTTCTACCTTCTGGTCGATCTGCCCCACGTCCGCATCTCTGCCCGTGCCCTGGTGCCCGAGCTGGCGCGCGGTGATGTCATCGTCGTGTGCCGCCGACTGAGCCATGCCATTGGTGGCTACTTCCGCGGCCAGCTCGCCGTGGCGCTCGTCGTCGGCACGATGGCGTCGATCGGCATGCTCATCATCGACCTACCGTTCTGGTTGATCGTGGGAATGATCGCCGGCGTGTTCAACATGATCCCGCTCATCGGTCCGTGGGTCGGTGCCGTGCCCGGCGTCGTCATCGCGCTCACCACAGGCGGAGGCGTGTCCAAGGGCATCGCCGTCGCGGTGGTGATGGCGATCGTTCAGCAGATCGACAACCACTTCATCAGCCCGATGGTGATGCATCGTGCCGTCAAGCTGCACCCGGCGGTGGTCATGCTGGCGCTGCTCGCCGGTGGCACCCTCGGCGGCTTCTTCGGTCTGCTCCTGGCCGTACCGGCCACCGCTGTGCTCAAGATCGTGGTCGGTCACGCCTGGCGGCACCTGGTGCTCGGTCAGCCCCTCGACGAGATCGAAGCGGTGTGGGAGCTCGACGACGAAGGACCGGGGGTCGGCGTCGTGGAGACAGTCGGGGGGCCCGACCGCGAGGCTCGTTCAGACGACCCGTCGACGACGTAGCCGCACCATCGCGCCGGCCACGGCGCTCAACGCCTCGTCACTCGACGCTGGACCCCACGGGGTTGGGTCGTTGACGGCGAGCTCGGCCCGCTCGATGCTGCAGCCAGTCAGCGCCTGCACCAGCTCGCCGAGCCGGTGAGCGATGGGCATCTCGGGAACGGTGGCGAGGTCGATCATCGGGTCCTGGCGGCGGTGAGTGGTGGAAGAGCGATCCATCTGGCAGTCCAGTTTCGCCCTGGTCTGTTGTTACCCTCAACATCGACCACTCTGCGTGGTGACCTTTAGAGATTGCCCGCGCAGCGCGTTCTCAGGCGGTGCGGCGCCGATAGGCCGGGACCTCGACCAGCGGCGGGCGCTCGCCGATGCTCACCTCGATCGGCTCGAGATCGGGGCGCACCAGGGTCGCTGGCGCGTCGAAGTCTTGGCCAGCCCGTCCCAGTGCCGTTTGCAGCACCGCGAGCGCCTGGGGGCTCAGCTCGTCGAGGGTCCGATTGCGGTGACGTCTCGTGCCGAGATCGACCTGGGCGATGACCTCGGTGCCTTCGAGCTCAGCGATGTCGATGAGCAAGCCGAGGTCGACGCCGTACCCCTGCACGAACGGCAACCGCTCGAGCAGGCTGCGACGGCCGGCGTACTCGCCCGCCAGCGGCTGCACGATCGACGACAGGTGGGGGAACAGTGCCGCGATCGTCGGGCGGGCCACCAGCTCGGTGACGCGCCCGCCGCCATGGGCGCTCCCGTCGAGGGGTCGGTCGTAGAAGCCCTTTACGAAGCCGATGTCGGGGCGAGCCAGCAACGGGCCGACGAGGCCCACGATGAAGCGGGGCCCGAAGTCGGTGATGTCCGCATCGCACCACACGATGAGGTCTCCGTCGGCCGCGGCGACGGACTTCCACAGCGCCTCGCCCTTGCCCTCACCGCTGTTGAGGTCGGGGAGGACATCGTCGACGGCGACGACCCGGGCCCCCGCGGCCTCTGCGACCTTGGCCGTGGCGTCGAGCGAGTGATCGTCGATGACGAGCACTTCGTCGACGAGCCCCGTTCGCTCAACGAGCGTGCTCACGATCGTCTCGACGATGGCCCCGACCGTGACTTCTTCATCCCGTGCCGGGAGGCACACCGACACCCGGTGGCCGTGGCGCGACTTCTGGTCCGCCAGCTGCGCGGCGGCGAAGTCGTCGTGGTGGAAGGTCCGGATCATGGGCCGCCGCACGGCTCAATGCATACCGGTGGGCGCCGAGAACAGCAACCTGACAGGTCCGCGGGGGCGATCCGGTGCGGGTCGGGAATGGCTGGCGCTACCAACCTGTTCACTACCATCGACCTGCCCGTGCGGCGCCCCTGGGTGCCGGACCCCACCCCGCCACTGAGGTGTCAACAATGAGCGTCATCGTCCGCGTGCCCACCACTCTGAGAACTCTCACGGGAGGGAAGTCCGAGGTGACGGTCGACGGCGCCACCGTGGGCGAGGTGCTCAGGTCGCTCGAAGCCCAACACCCCGGGTTCGCGGAGCGCATCCTCGATGACGAGGGTGGCCTCCGACGGTTCGTCAATGTGTTCGTGGCCGACGACGACGTCCGGTTCCTGGACGCGCTGGCCACTCCTGTGCCCGATGGCGAGACGGTGTCGATCATTCCTGCGGTGGCCGGGGGCTGATCGGCCGATCACGACCAACCGGGATCGGGCGGTTTGCGGATTTCGCTCAACTGATGTGCACGGGGCGCCGATGACGCTCGGGTGAGCACGCTCCCTGAGATCCTGGTTGTCGATGACGATCCGCTCGTGCGCGAGACGCTCGGTTGCGCGCTCGACCAGCAGTTCGTGGTGCGCTTCGCCGCCTCCGGCGACGAGGCCATTGCCGCACTGGCCCTCGATCCACCGGCCGTCATGCTCCTCGACCTCGACATGCCGGGCGTCGACGGGTTCGAGGTGCTGGAGGTGCGTCGTCAGCGTCGCTTGGCCGCCCGGACCCGTGTGGTGATGTTGAGCGCGGACGACGACGAGCGCTCGGTGCTCCGTAGCTGGGTCTTGGGCGCAGACTCCTACCTCACCAAGCCGATCGATGCCGCGCACATCTCGGCACGGCTCCGCACGCTGCTGGCGCCCGTGGAGCCCGCCCGCACGCCGTCGACGGCCTGATCGTTCCCCCGCTGGCACTCTCTGGTTGCGAGTGCTGATCCAAGGTGGTTGACTTAGCAGTCGCATACCGCGAGTGCTAACGCACAGCAGTCACCCCCACGGAGGAACACCCGCCGATGTCCAAGATCATCGCCTTTGACGACGAGGCCCGCCGCGGTCTCGAGATTGGCATGAACAAGCTTGCCGACGCCGTGCGCGTCACGCTTGGCCCCAAGGGTCGAAACGTCGTTCTCGACAAGAAGTGGGGCGCCCCGACGATCACCAACGACGGTGTGTCCATCGCCAAGGAGATCGACCTCGAGGACCCGTTCGAGCGAATCGGCGCCGAGCTCGTCAAGGAGGTCGCCAAGAAGACTGACGATGTCGCTGGCGACGGCACCACGACCGCCACCGTGCTCGCCTGGTCGATGGTCCGCCACGGCCTCCGCAACGTCGCCGCCGGGGCCAACCCGATGTCCCTGAAGAAGGGCATCGAGGCCGCCGTCGAGGTCGCCGTCAAGGCCATCAAGGACAGCGCCGTCGAGGTCGACTCGAAGGGCCAGATCGCTCAGGTCGCTGGGATCTCGTCAGCGGATGCCGAGATCGGCGAGATGATCTCGGACGCGATCGACAAGGTCGGCAAGGACGGCGTCATCACCGTCGAGGAAAGCCAGACCTTCGGCATGGAGATGGACCTCGTCGAGGGCATGCGCTTCGACAAGGGCTTCATCTCCCCCTACTTCGTGACCGACCCCGATCGCATGGAGGCCGTCCTCGAGGACCCGTACCTCCTCATCGTCGGCTCGAAGATCTCCGCCGTGCGCGACATGCTCCCGGTGCTCGAGAAGGTCATGCAGTCCGGCAAGCCACTCGTCATCCTCGCCGAGGATGTCGAGGGCGAGGCCCTCGCCACGCTCGTGGTGAACAAGATCCGCGGCACGTTCAAGTCGGCGGCCGTGAAGGCGCCGGGCTTTGGTGAGCGCCGCAAGGCCATGCTCCAGGACATCGCCATCCTCACCGGCGGGCAGGTCGTCACCGAGGAGGTCGGCCTGAAGCTCGAGAACACCACCCTCGACCTGCTCGGCCGGGCCAGCAAGATCGTCGTCACCAAGGACGAGACCACGATCATCCAGGGCTCCGGTGACGAGAAGGACATCAAGGGTCGTATCCAGCAGATCAAGAACGAGATCGAGAACACCGACTCGGATTACGACCGCGAGAAGCTCCAGGAGCGCCTCGCCAAGCTGTCCGGTGGCGTGGCCGTTCTCAAGGTCGGCGCCGCCACTGAGGTGGAGCTCAAGGAGAAGAAGCACCGCATCGAGGACGCAGTCAGCACCACGAAGGCGGCCATCGAGGAAGGCGTGGTCGCCGGTGGCGGCACGACGCTCCTCCGGGCCCAGATCAAGGTGCTCGCGCTCGTCAAGAAGCTGAAGGACCACGACGAGGCCACTGGAGCCAACATCGTGGCGTCGGCGCTCGAGGAGCCGCTGAAGCAGATCGCCACCAACGCCGGCCTCGAAGGCGGCGTGGTGATCGAGCGAGTGCGTGGCCTCGACAGCGCATCGGAGGGCCTCAACGCGGCCACCGGTGAGTACGAGGACCTCGTGAAGGCCGGCATCATCGACGCCGCCAAGGTCACCCGTTCGGCGTTGCAGAACGCGGCATCGATTGCTGCGCTGTTCCTCACCACCGAGGCCGTCATCGTCGACAAGCCCGAAGAGGCTGCTGGCGGCGGGATGCCCGGAGGCATGGAGGACTACTAGTCCCGGCCCAGACCTGTCGTCTAGCAAGCGGCCGCCCTTCGGGGCGGCCGCTGCCGTTGTCGGTGGCAGTCCGTAGGCTCGAGCCATGGAAGGAACGCGCATCGTCCTCGTCCGCCACGGCGAGTCCCGCGCTCAGGAGCAGGGATTCTTCGGTGGTCACGACGGTTGTCAGGGACTGTCCGATCGGGGTCGGGCGCAGGCCGCGGCCCTGCACGACCGCCTGCGTCTCACCGGCGAGCTGGCCGAGGCGTCGGTGCTCTACACGTCCCTCATGTCCCGGGCGCGCGAGACCGCCGAAATCCTCGCACCGGCGCTGAACGGGCTCGAGGTGCGGGCCGAGTGCGACTTCTGCGAGGGTCACCCCGGCGAGGCCGACGGGCTCAGCTGGGCCGAGATCGACCAGCGCTATCCGCCTGCGGAATGGGACGCGGACACACGTCGGGCGCCGGGATGGGAGACGTGGCGTGAGATGGCCACGCGGGTCACGGGGGCGCTGGAGGCGCTCGTTGCTCGCCATCCGGGAGAGACGATCGTCGTCGCATGCCATGGCGGCGTGATCGTGCACTCGATGCTGCACTTCCTCTCGCTCGGCGACGGGGTCGCAGATCAACGAGCCTGGATGAGTGCGGACAACACATCTCTCACCGAGTGGCGGTTCGCCTCGAACCCATACCAGAAGGGGACCCTTCCCGTGGAGCTCGTCCGCTTCAACGACTTCGCGCATCTCACGAACCGCTCGCTCCGCTAGTCAACGAGGCGGAGGGCGTCGGGGTGGCGGGATCCAGCGTGGATCTACGTCGTCGGCAGGCTCGACCGGACGCATCAGGAGATCGACCGCACTCCAGAGCGTCTGCGACGGCCCGAAGAACAACAGCGGCGTGAGCGCGGCAACAGCGAACCCCGAGATGAACACAGGCGCGGCACGTCGGTCGGTCCAGGTCAGGGCAAACACAGTTGTCATGGTGAGGAGCAGCAGACCGAAGCTCACCACCGTGTTCATCCCCACGGCCCCGATCCAGTGCCCCTCGTCGCGTCGGATCGGAAAGTGACATCGCGGGCAGCGATCCCGCACGAGGAAGAACGTCCTGAACACGTTGCCGCCGCCACAGAGCGGGCATCGACGCGTCAAGCCCCGGGCCAGCACGCGGGGCAGGGTCAGCGGTGCCGGGTCGGGCTCGTTCACCTAGGGCAACGACCGCTACCGCTGCCTGGAGTGCAGCTGCCGGACCAGGACGAAGGGGACGTGCGCACCGGTGAGCGTGGCGACCAACAGCAGCGCGGCCAGCAGCGGGAGTCCGCGACCGGAGCGGAGAGGATCGGGGGTCCCGCGCTGGGCTGTCGCGATCCACGGCCCGGCCTGCTCCCGTTCGCGCATCGCCATGGACAATGGTCGTCGAGCGAGCGCGGCGACGTCTTCCGGCAGCTCTTGCAGGGCTTCGTCGCCCGGCGGCGGGGGCGGCGGGGCTCCATCGGCGGTCCCCAGCGTGGCCGTGAAGCGGGTTGAGCGAAGCCCGAGCGAGCGAGCAAAGGTTCGCCCGTCGACATGCAGGTCTCCGCTCGATCCCGTGAGCACGAGGTCGAGCGCCCGCCCACTCGGACCGGTGCTCCCCACTCGAACGGCGGTGAGCGTTCCTCGATACCCCAGTCGAAGGCCGACATCGCGCAGCGCAACGTCGAGGTGCCAGGGGAGCGGGTTGTCCGTCTCGTACCGAACCGTGGTGAGGTACGGGTACACGCCGTCGGGAGTCCCGAACCCCTCAGCCGTCGTGGCCGAAACGCCGCCGGCGTCAGCGGAGTAGACCGCGCTGGCGAGCGCGCCGCGGAAGCTCAGCACAGTGCCGGCAGTCGAGAGCACCGCAGCGTCTTCTCCGGGAGACTCTGCCGTCTGCCCGGCATAGACCTGACAGCGCGCATCATCGCAGAGCTCACCTCCGGCCTGCATGGCCCGCAGGGCGTAGGTGCGTGCCGCGATGGTCTGGGCCTCTACGGCGGCGGGTGGCCAGGTGCCGGGTACCTCGGCCATGCCGCGAAGGTAGTCCTCGATCCCCAGCTCGTTGACGAGTCGCAGGTCCGCACCGCCGGTTGCCTCGACGATGCCGCGATACGAGCGGCCTCGTTCGTCGATGCCGATCAGGCCTGCCTCGGCAGGCAACGCCCACACCGGCTTCGAGCTGGACGCGGTGGAAGCCCCAGGTGCGGCGCCGCCTTCTCCGTCACCAGCGCCATCGGGGTCGGGGTTACCTCCGCCAGGTTGCTCCGGTTCCAGGGGTGTGGTGGTCGTCGTCGATCTGGGTGTCGTCGGTGGTGCACAGAGCAGCGGAAGGGCACAGGGCGCTTGCTGGTAGCGGGTGGCACGCTGTGTCGATCGACCAGACACAAGCGCCTCGACCCGATAGCTCCCGTCGAAGGTGATGCGCACTTTCCCCCCGGGCCTGACTCGCACGGGGAAGCCCGCGGCCTGGGCTCCCTGCCGTGGGCTTCGCACCTCGCCACCCTGCGGGAACGACACGGTGGCGATGGGGCTTGCCGGCTGGCCGACCGTGACACGAACGGTGCCTGTCGCTTGGCCGAGCGAAGTGCCTGGGTAGAAGGTCGCGAGTATCTCGCTGGCGGTGCGCCCCGTTCGCGCGAGGTACTCGGCACCCCACTGCGACAGCCCGACGCCATGCCCATAGCCAGTGCCGTCCAGCACGAGCACCGGCACAGCGGCACGCGCCGAGATGACGGGTGCGATCGTGAGCAACGCCGAGACGGCGAGGACGGCTCGAAGGACACGCGGGTGCCGAGACCGTCTCCGCCTGCCTCGAATCACCTCGGGCCCCAAGTCAGCCTCTCCTGCCCGTATCGGCCCGCTTTGGACCCGTCGTCAACACCCATTCGGTAGCGTACTGACCAATGGTGGAACCGCCCATTGACGACGCCGCTCCCGCCAGCGGCGCGTTGAGCGGTGATGACCCGACAGGCTCGTCGGTCCTGGGGCCCGCTGAGGGCAGCGATGGGCATGTGCTCGCCAACGAGGCCGAAGAGATCCGGCGCCTCGTCGACGCCGGGGCGGACTCCCCCGAGGCCCTGCGCGACCTCGCCGCTCGGCTCCGCGAGCATCGCGAGCGCGAGGACTCGATCTGGCGAGCCGAGGTCAAGCCTGCTCTCGTCAAAGAGAACAAGGGTCGCCTGCGCGGACATCGATCGGCGGCCCGTGCCATACCGGACAAGCCCAGCGTGTCCAATGCCGCGACCTACGCCGTGATGTTGGTCGTGCTGCTGCTGATGGTGGTCGTCGCGGCCAGCACCACGGTGTGGCTGCTGGTGCTGCCGGTCCTCGTACTCGTCGGGTACGCGTGGAAGCAGGGCCGTCAGGCCACGCGTGACGGTGACACAGACCGCGGGCGCTGACCGGTCACTAGCCTCCTTCGAGTGGCGCGCGGACGCACGGTCAAGACGCTGATGCAACGGTGGGATGGCGTCGCGCTCGCGCGTCGTCCCGATGAGTTGATCGTGGAGGAGCCCCTCGAGATCCACCTCGACGGGCATCTGGTGGGCACCACGATGCGGACCCCCGGGCATGACTTCGAGCTGGCGATCGGGCTCTGTCACGGCGACGGTCTACTCCGAGGGGCGCCCGTCGAATCGTGCCGCTACTGCGCCCCGGGTAGCGCCGTCGAGACAGGGTTCAACATCGTCACGGTGGACACGGGCGGCCGTGCCCCCGTGCCCACACCCCGCCTCAGTGCGACAAGCTCTGCATGCGGGCTGTGTGGCTCGACGGCCCTCGACGAGCTGCAGGCACGGATAGGCCCGATCTCAACGGGTGATGCGTGGCCGGTCGATCTGCTCGCCCTCATCCCCGGGTCGGTGCGGTCCCAACAGCCCCTCTTCGATGCCACCGGTGCGGTGCACGCGGCGGCCGCCTTCGACCGTGCCGGCCTAGTCACCCTGGTTCGAGAAGACATCGGGCGACACAACGCGGTCGACAAGGTGGTGGGTCGTCTCCACCTGGACGGTGCGTTGCCCGCCACCGACCTTGGGCTGTACGTCAGTGGGCGGGCCGCGTTCGAGATCGTGCAGAAGGCATGGGCGGCCGGGTTCAGTGCCGTCGTCGCTGTCAGCGCGCCGTCGGCCCTCGCCGTTGACGCCGCTCGGGCCGCTGGCATCACCCTCGCCGGCTTCGTGCGGGCATCTGGAGAAGCGTCGTCGACCTGCAATGTCTACAGCCCCGAACCAGGCCGCTGATGGGCTGGCGGGAGCAGCTCACCGGTTGGCGGCGTGCAGGGTGGGTTGGCTGGCGACCCAACGGCGCCGGACTCCAGAAGCCCCATCACTACCGCGACATGGCCAAGGCGGCGTGGGCAAACCGGGCGCACCTGAAGTATGCGATCGACGTACTCACCAAGGGTGCGTGCGACGGTTGCGCGCTTGGCGTCGCGGGGCTTCATGACTGGACGATCGAGGGGGTGCATCTGTGCACCACACGCCTCAACCTCCTCGAGGTGAACACAGCCGACGCGGTAGACCCGGCCCGGCTCGCCAATGTGGAGAGCCTGCGCGCACTGAGCTCGGCAGAGCTCCGACGCATGGGGCGTCTCGGGCACCCCATGCGGCGATGCCGCGGGGAGGCCGGGTTTCGTCGGATCACGTGGGATGAAGCGCTCGACGCCGTCGCAAACGCGATCGGTCGCACCGCGCCGGACCACGTCGCGCTGTATCTGACCAGTCGTGGGATCACCAACGAGACCTATTACGTGGCCGGCAAGGCGGCGCGAGCAATGGGGATTGCAGGGATCGATTCGGCAGCGCGGGTGTGTCACGCCCCGTCCACCGTTGGCCTCAAGGAGGCGATCGGGGTGGCGGCCTCGACGTGCTCGCTGCAGGACGTGATCGAGACCGACCTCATCGTGCTGTGGGGAACGAACCCGGCCAACAACCAACCCGTCTTCATGAAGTACCTCTACCTGGCGAAGAAGCGGGGTTGTCGGGTTGTGGTGGTCAACCCCTACCTCGAGCCGGGCCTGGAGAGCTACTGGGTGCCGTCCAGCGTCGAATCGGCGCTCTTCGGCACCAAGATCGCCGACGTTCACGTGCCCGTGCGCCCGGGTGGGGACGTGGCGCTGGCGAACGCGGTGCTGAAGCGGCTCATCTCGCGGAACGCGCTCGACGACGCTTTCATCGGTGCCCACACGGTCGGCTGGGATGAGCTGGTCACATCGCTGGCCGAGCAGTCCGATGCCGACCTGCTCGCCCAGGCCGGCCTGACAGCCGAGCAGGTGGATGCGTTCGCGGACCTGTACGCCGTCGCGGGCAGAGCGGTGCTCGTCTGGTCAATGGGGATAACGCAGCACCGCGATGCGGTCGACGGCGTACGAGCGATCGTCAACCTGGCCCTTGCCCGCGGACATGTGGGTCGTGACGGTGCCGGACTGATGCCGATCCGTGGCCATTCCGGGGTGCAGGGCGGTGCCGAGATGGGCGCCTACGCCACCGCCCTGCCCGGCGGGTTGCCTGTCGACGTCGAGCATGCGTCGGCCCTGGCGGCGCAGTGGGGGTTCTCGGTGCCGTCGGTGCCGGGCCGAACCGCTCCGGAGATGATCGACGCTGCTGGTGCCGGCGAGATCGATGTGCTGTGGAGCTCCGGGGGGAACTTCCTCGAGGTTCTGCCAGATCCGGCCGCCGTGCACGCAGCGCTGGACAACGTCCCCACCCGCATCCACCAAGACGTCATGGTGTCGTCCCAGATGCTGGTCGACGGTGACGACGTTCTCCTCCTCCCCGTTGCCACCCGCTACGAGCAGGAGGGAGGGGGCACGCAGACCACCACAGAGCGCCGGATCGTGTTCAGCCCGGAGATCCCGAGGCGCGTCGGCGAGGCACGCAGTGAGTGGCGGCTGTTCGCCGACATCGCAACCCGCGTCCGCCCCGATCTGGCCGCCGCCTTCTCCTGGCCAACCAACCAGGCCCTGCGGGTCGAGATCGCGGCCGTTGTGCCCGCCTACGCGGGCATCGAGAATCTGCAAACCACCGGCGACCAGGTGCAGTGGGGCGGTCGACACCTGTGCGCCGACGGCGAGTTCCCGCTGCCTGAAGGGAACGGGCGGTTCACCGCCCTCAGGCCGGTCGCAGCGAACCTGCCTCCGGGGATGTTCATGGTCACGACGCGGCGAGGCAAGCAGTTCAACTCGATGGTCTTCGCGAAGTCCGATCCGCTCACCGGCGCATCGCGCGACGCGGTGTACATCGACGCCGACGACGCGGCCGGGCTCGGGGCTGCTGACGGGGCAGCGGTCCGTCTGACGAGCAAGTCCGGTTCGCTGGTCGGGCGGCTCAAGCTCGTCCGGCTCGCGCATCGGAGCCTGCAGGTCCACTGGCCAGAGGGCAACGTGCTTGTCGCTGGCGGCGCGCTGCAGCGGGAGCCGCACTCCAACGTGCCTGACTACAACGCCCTCGTCTCGGTTGAGCTGCTCGAGGACTAGGGGAGCGCGAGGGCGCGCCGATACCCTGCGAGCATGCCCCAACAGCTTGCGCCTGCCGTGGGGTGGGGCGTGCTCCACCTGTTCTGCAAGATCGGTCCACTCGCCGACCGGGACGCGGTCACCGCGGCGGTCAAGGCCGCCACGGCTGATGACCTGCAGGTCGTGCCGGTCGCGATGCTCGGCCACAAGGCCGATGTTGCGTTCATGGCCATCGGTGCCGATCTGTGGCGCCTCCGCCAGTTCCAGACCGAGCTCGCCCAGGCAGGGCTCGACGTCGTGGACAGCTACGTCTCCCTAACGGAGCTCTCCGAGTACGCCCAGGGTGTCCCCGATGAGCTGAAGGAAGCTCGGCTGCACCCCAACCTTCCTCCCGAGGGTAAGGCGGCCTTCTGCTTCTACCCGATGTCGAAGCGTCGCGGCGAGGCCGCCAACTGGTTCACCCTGCCGTACGACGATCGCAAGGAGCTGATGTACGCCCATGGGACCAGCGGCCGGAAGTTCGCCGGACGCGTGCTCCAAGTTGTGACCGGGTCGGCTGGCATCGATGACTTCGAGTGGGGGGTCACGCTCTTCGCGGTGCACCCGGACGACCTCAAGGAGGTCGTGTACACGATGCGCTTCGACGAGGCCTCTGCGCTCTATGCGGAGTTCGGTCCCTTCTACACCGGAATGGTCGCGCCCCTATCGGACGTGCTTCGCGCCATTGGTGTCGACTGACCCGGAATCGCGCGCTTTCCCAGAACCGTCGGCTGTCTGAGAGGTACGGTCTCCCCGGGCACACCAATCGACTAGGCCTGGGAGGCCCCATGAAGCGTAAATGGATCAAGGCGAGCGCCATCGGCGTTGCCGTGGCGTTGAGCCTCGCTGCCTGCAGCAGCGATGATGACCCTGCCACTTCATCCGATGACGGCGGGGCCCCGGCTGCGACCGCATCGGGGCAGACGTTGAAGGACATCGTCAGCCGCGACGCGCTGAAGTGTGGCGTGAACGGCCAGCTGTTGGGGTTCTCCAACGTCGAGGCCGACGGGAGCTACACCGGCATCGATGTCGACTACTGCCGTGCGATCGCGGCCGCGGTGCTGGGCGATCCCGACAAGGTCGAGTACACCGACCTCACCGCGGAGACGCGCTTCACGGCGCTGCAGTCTGGTGACATTGACGTCCTGATCCGCAACGGCACATGGACAGCGTCGCGGGACGGGGCACTCGGCCTGCAGTGGACAGCCACCACGTTCTACGACGGCCAAGGCATGCTGGTGAACGCCGACTCCGGCTTCGGGTCGATCGCCGACATGGGTGGCACCACGATCTGCGTGCAGACCGGCACCACCACCGAGATCAACCTGGAGACGTACTTCGCTGGTCTCAACGTGGCCTACGAGCCCCTCAACGTCGTGGATGAGGCCGCGGTGCTCGAGAACTTCTCCTCGGGCGCGTGCGACGGCTACACCACCGACAAGTCGGGCCTGGCATCGTTTGCTGCGACCTACGACGGCGATGTGACCATCCTCGACGACACGATGTCGAAGGAGCCGCTCGGCCCCGCCGTCCGCGAGGGTGACGAGGAGTGGTTCGACATCGTGCAGTGGGTGGTGTTCGCTACGTTCCAGGCCGAGGAGTTCGACCTGACAGCTGCGAACATCTCGTCGTACACCGGTACGAACCCCAGCGTGCTGGCCTTCATCAGCCAGGACTTCGAGCCAAAGCTCGGGTTCCCTGACGACCAGTGGGTCGTGCGGGTGATCGAGGCGGTAGGCAACTACCAGGAGATCTACGACCGCAACATCAAGCCCTTGGGCATTCCCGAGGGACTGAACCAGCTGTGGACGGAAGGCGGGATCCTCTACTCGCCGCCGTTCGGCTGACGGAACCGATGTGCTGTGGGGCGGTCCGACGGGCCGCCCCACAGGCAACCTCAGTGCTACCGGTAGCTGACCGGCGAGGAGACGACGCGTGGCGGTAGCTCGGACGGATCTGGCCCGGTCGGCACGGCCGCCGTGGTACCGGGACGTCCGAGTGATGCGCTGGGTGTTCCAGCTGGTCGTCGTGGCCGTCGTCGTGACGGTGCTCTGGCGTCTCTACAGCAACGCCACGAGCAACCTCCGGGCCTCCGGTCTGCCGACGGGTTTTGACTTTCTCGATCGGAAGTCCCGCTTTGCCATCCCCGGCCTCCAGGACAGCGCGTCCTTCACGGTCCGCCAAGCCTTCATCGCGGGCTACCTGAACACGCTCCGGGTCATCGTGGTGGGCATCCCGCTCTGCACGGTGCTCGGCATCCTCATCGGGATCATGCGCCTCAGCGACAACCTGCTGGTGCGGGCGGCCGGGACGATCTACGTCGAGCTGTTTCGCAACGTGCCCGCCCTGTTGTGGATCTTCATCACCTACCTGGTGATCATCCTGCAGAACCTCCCGCCGCTCAGCGACGAGGTCACCCCGTTCGGCGCTTTCGTCATCAGCAACCGGGGTGTCGGCATCCCGTGGCTCAACCCCGACGCCAGCGTGCTGACCTTCATCGGGTTCGTCGGGGTCGCGATGGTGGCCGTCGTCGGCGTGAGCCTGTGGCGGCGGAGCGTCACCGACGCCACCGGCCGCCCATCTCGCAGCGGGCTCTACGGCATCGCGGCGTTCGTCGTGGTGCTCGCCATCGGCAACTTCGTGGCGGGCAACTCGCTGGCCCTCGATCCGGCGAAGGTCAATGGCCGCCAGGTAGGCGGCGGGCTGAACATCTTCCCGCCGTATCTCGGCCTCACCATCGCGCTGGTGCTCTACACCGCGAGCCATGTCGCGGAGATCGTGCGCGGCGCAATCCAGGCGATCGAACGTGGCCAGACGGAGGCCTGTCAGGCGATCGCGCTGACAACCTTTCAGCGCTACCGGTACGTCATCCTGCCGCAGGCGTTCCGGATCATGATCCCGCCATTGGCCAGTCAGTTCCTGAACCTCACCAAGAACTCATCGCTCGGTGTGGCCATCAGCTACGTGGAGATCGCGTCCATCTTCCAGCGGGTCTCCAACAACGCGACGCCGGCGCTCCAGGCGCTCGTGGTGCTGATGTTCTTCTACCTGACGCTGAGCCTGGGGATCTCGTTGATCGCCAACCTGATCAACCGTCGGTTGTCGCTGGAGACGCGCGCATGAGCGACGACTTCGGCGCGGTGTCGGCGCAAGAGGAACCGCTGTACGGCGCCCCGCGCCTACCGGAGGGCGGGACGGGTGGGGTGCGGGCGATTCTCCGGGACAACCTCTTCAAGGACCTGAAGAACAGCATCCTCACGCTGCTCTTCGGGGCGGTCCTCGCCTTCAT
Organism: Acidimicrobiales bacterium; assembly: GCA_040902805.1. GTDB lineage: Bacteria > Actinomycetota > Acidimicrobiia > Acidimicrobiales > VFJN01 > VFJN01. The sequence goes on along the minus strand of JBBDWQ010000021.1, from coordinate 87,382 downwards.
CGCGCTCAGGACGCTCCGCTACCTGTTCGTCACCGCGCGGTGGGAGATCATCTACGACGGCCCACTGTCGTTCTACATGGTCGGCAAAGACTTCGGCCGCACCGGGATCTCCTACGAGATGCTCTGGGCAGGGATCTACGTCGCCATGTTCACGGGCGGGATCGCCGCCGGTCTCGGAAACCGCTCCGCAGGCCCGGCCATGAGCCTCAGCGCACGGGCCGCGATGATCGGCGGGCCCCTCTTCGGTGTCGTGTTCATCCTGTCGATGACGCGCACGATCACGCCCACGATCCTCACCGTCGGGGCCGTTGGCTTCCTGCTCCTCGGGTCGCAGGCTGCTCGACGAGTGCGGGGCGCGCTGAAGCGGCGGCTGGGCTTGATCATGTTGGCGCTCGTCGGGCTGTCGTTCGGCTTCATCACTGGCTTCGACCCGAGCAACATCGACCTCTTCGGCGGCCTGTTGCTCACCCTCGTGGTGGCGTTCGCCGGCATCGGCCTGAGCTTCCCCATCGGGGTGGTGATGGCGCTCGCCCGGCGTTCGTCGTTCCCGCTGATCCGCCCGATCGCGGTCGGCTACATCGAGCTCATCCGAGGCGTGCCGCTGATCAGCCTGCTCTTCATGGGCCAGTTCGCGATTGGCTTCATGTTCCCGCCTGGGGCGAGCATCCCCGGGCCAATACCGCGGGCGATCATCATGATCACGCTCTTCTCCGGCGCCTACGTGGCCGAGGTGGTGCGTGGCGGTCTGCAGTCGGTGCCGAGCGGCCAGATCGAAGCCGGCAAGGCGCTGGGCCTGTCTCCGCTGACCATCACGCGCGAGATCGTGCTTCCTCAGGCGCTGCGCAACTCCATCCCCGCTCTCATTGGCCAGTTCATCTCGCTCCTCAAGGACGTCTCGCTGCTGGTCATCATCGGCCTGCAGGAGATGCTGGGGATCATCGACGTCGTCCTGGCTCGCCGGGAGTTCACCAACCAGGGCTACACACCCGAGGCGTACGCCTTCGTGGGAGCCGTCTACTGGACGCTGTGCTTCTCGATGTCAAGAGCCGCACAGCGCCTCGAAACCCGACTCGGAGTGGGAACACGATGACCGACGAAACCAGCAACCCGACCCCGTCGACCGCGTCGACCCCGACATCAAGCGGTGCCGTCATGAGCGACGCCACGGTGGCGGGTGGCACCGGCGAGCCGATGATCACCCTGACGGATGTCGACAAGCTCTTCGGGGACTTCCAGGCCCTCAAGGGCATCAACCTGGTCGTGGGAAAGCAGGAGGTGGTGGTGGTCATCGGCCCGTCGGGATCGGGGAAATCCACCCTGATCCGCTGCGTGAACCACCTCGAGAAGCACACGAGCGGCACGATCATCGTCGACGGCACCGAGCTCACCGCTGACATCCGAAACATCCAGGAGTGCCGCCGGGAGTGCGGCATGGTGTTCCAATCGTTCAACCTCTTCCCGCACATGACGGTCCTCGACAACATCACTCTCGGCCCCCGCCGCGTGCGCAAGAAGCCCAAGGCCCAGGCCGAGGCTGAGGCCATGGAGCTGTTGGAGATGGTGAAGATCCCCGAGCAGGCCAGGAAGCTCCCCGGCGCGCTGTCCGGCGGTCAGCAGCAGCGTGTGGCCATCGCCCGGGCCTTGGCGATGCAGCCAAAGGTGATGCTGTTCGACGAGCCCACATCCGCCCTCGATCCCGAGATGGTCAAGGAGGTGCTCGACGCGATGCAGAGCCTCGCCGAGTCCGGCATGACGATGATCGTGGTCACCCATGAGATGGGGTTCGCCCGCGCCGTCGCTGATCGGGTGGCCTTCATGGCTGACGGCGAGATCGTCGAGGTGGGCACACCTGAGCACTTCTTCACGAACCCGCAGGAGGAGCGCACCAAGCTCTTCCTCTCACAGATCCTCTGACGTCAGTCTCGATCTAACACCTGTTGGAGGAAGCGACGAGTCCGCTCGTGCTGCGGGTCGTCCAGCACGTTCGCTGGTGAACCCTGCTCCACGATCTGCCCCTCGTCGATGAACACCAGCCGGTCAGCGACTCGTCGGGCGAACCCCATCTCATGGGTGACCACGACCATCGTCATGCCGTCTTCTTCCGAAAGCGACCGCATGACCCGCAGCACATCGCCGATGAGCTCGGGATCGAGCGCGGAGGTGACCTCATCGAACAGCATCATGTCGGGGTGCATGCAAAGGGAGCGTGCAATGGCTACCCGCTGCTGCTGACCGCCTGACAGGTGCGCGGGGAATGCGTCGCCACGGTCCTCCAGCCCGACGCGCTCGAGCATCCCGCGAGCGACGTCTTCCGCCTCAGCCTTCGACCGCTTGAGCACGCGGCGCTGCGCGATCGTCAGGTTCCCGAGCACGTCGAGGTGCGGAAACAGGTTGAACTGCTGGAACACCATCCCCGTCTTGCGTCGAAGCTCCTCGATCTCCGCATCGGGATCGGTGATGTCCTCACCCTCGATGAGCACCGTGCCGGCGGATGGCTGCTCGAGGAGATTGATGCAGCGGAGCAAGGTGGACTTGCCGGAGCCCGATGGCCCGATCACGCAGACGACCTCGCTGTGAGCGACCTTGAGGTCAACGCCAGCCAGCACCTCCGTCGTGCCGAATGACTTGCGCAAGCCTTGGAGCTCGATGGCAGGGATCACCGGCTTCGCGCCCCGCGCCTCTCGAGTCGAGCCGCGACCTGCGTCAACGGAAGCGTGATAGCCAGATAGAGGATCGCCACGACGGTGATTGGAGTGCCGTTGAACGACCTGGACACCGCGTCCCGACCGAGCTTCGACAGCTCGATGGTGTCAGCGGTGGTCCCCAGCACATACACGAGCGACGAGTCCTTCAGCAGCAGCACCAGCTCGTTGGTGAGGGGCGGGACGATGATCCGAAAGGCCTGCGGGATCACGATCGACACGAGCGTGCGGGTAGGGCCCATCCCGAGGGACTTGGCCGCCTCCGTCTGCCCCTTCGGCACGGCCTGGATGCCGGCTCGGATCGTCTCGGCCATGTAAGCGGCTGCGACCAGGGACAGTCCCACCCCGGCTGCGCCGTAGCGGCCAGGGATCCTGAAGCCGAGCGCAATGGGCATGGCAAAGCCCACCAGGATGAGGGTGACGAGGGCGGGGATGCCGCGAAACACCTCGATGTATGCGGTGGCGATCCATCGGTAGGGCGCGATAGACGACAGCCGCATCAGCGCGAGCAACAATCCGAGCGCAAGCCCACCGAGGAACGCGATTCCCGTGATCAAGAGTGTGTTCTTCACGCCGACCGTCACGATGCGGGGGAAGAGGTCTGCGGCGACGTCGGGCTGGAAGAAGGCGCGTTGAATCCGCGCCCAGTCGGCAGACGCTCCGACCAGCGCCGCCAACAGGAGTGGGAGGACGATGGCAGCGGCCCGGGCGAGCCGGGCCCGCTGCTGGCGTCGCATCGACATCCGGACGGTCAGCCTCCGCTGGTCGCGAAGTACGTGGTGTAGATCTGGTCGAAGGTGCCGTTGTCGCGGAGAGCGGCCAAGCCATCGTTCAAGAACGCCAGCACCTCGGTGTTGCCCTTGCGCACGGCAAAGCCGTAGCTCTCGCCGGTCGGGTAGGTCTCGACGACGCTGACGCTGGTGTCCTGCGTGGCTCGGTAGGCGTTGACGGGGAGGTCCTGGAGGATGGCGGCGATGTCCCCCGCCTCAAGAGCGGCGAACAACCCGTCGCTGTCCTCGAAGGACTTGATCGTCGCGCCAGGGTCGTTCTCGTTGGCGTAGGTCTCGCCGGTGGTACCCGACTGGACCCCGATCGTGGCGCCGCTCAGGTCGGCAAGCGCTCCGATCTCCTCGGCGCGATCGGCCTTGATCAGGAGCGACTGGTCGGCATCGAAGTAGGAGTCCGTGAAATCGACCTGTTGGGCCCGCTCGTCCGTGATCGTGACGGCTGACGCAACCACGTCGCAGTCGCCCGCTTCGAGGGACCCGAGGATGCCATCGAAGGGGAGGTCGATCACGTCGAGACCGAGGTCGGCGGAGTCAGCGATGGCTCGGAGGAGATCCATGTCGTAGCCGGTGTCGACGCCTTCGTCATTCCTGAACTCGAACGGCTCGTAGGGAGTGTCGGAGCAGACGCTCAGCATGTCCGCCGCGACGAGGCCCGCCGGAGCTGCCACACCCGTCTCGCCCGTGGTTGTGGTGGTGGTCGCCGAGTCGTCGCTGCCGCAGGCGGCGGTAACGAGTAGCGCTGCGAGTGCGCCTGCGACGAGGGCGTGTCGGATGGTCGTGGTCATGGGATTGGGTCCTTAGGGTCGGTGGCAGGTCAAGACTCAGGTAGCCGCCAAGGTAGGCCGCTTTTGGGCTCCTTGGGCGACAAGTCGCTCCTGACATGGCAACACGATTCGGGGCGCGAGAGACTGCGGCCCATGTCCACCGAGCTCTTGTATCTGCGCGATGCATACCTGCAGGAGTTCGATGCAGCGGTCGTCGCCGTCGTCGACGACCGCGTGGCGCTGGATCGAACTGTCTTCTACCCGACAGGTGGGGGACAGGCGCACGACGCCGGCACGCTGGCGGGCCTGACGGTCGTGGACGTCCGGAAGGACGGCGACGACGTGTGGCACACCGTCCAGGGCGGGACTCCACGTGTCGGCGAGTCGGTCCACGGCCAGCTGGACTGGGATCGCCGCCATGGCCTGATGCGCACGCACACGGCGCTGCACGTCCTCTGTGGAGTGATCTGGAACGAGTGGGCGGTCCCCGTGACCGGGGGCAACATGGAGCCGCTCGCTGCCCGCATGGACTTCGAGTTCGATCCACTACCGCATGGCTTCGGCCGGCGCATCGAGGAGCTTGTGAACGAAGAGCTCGTGGCAGATCGCCCGATTGAGGTCAGCTTCCTTCCCCGAGCCGAGGCAGTGCTCGACTCGGATCTCATCCGTACAAAGGTGAGCCTCATCCCGGACTCAGTTCCAGAGATCCGAGTCGTCGACATCGTGGGCCTCGACAAGCAGGCTGACGGAGGTACCCATGTCCGCTCCACGCGGGAGGTGGGGCGTATCGCTGTGCTGAAGACTGAGTCAAAGGGCAAGGGCAACAAGCGGATCCGGATCGAGATCCGCGATGTCTGACGCTGACCTGGACGTACTGCGGGCGCGCCTTCGAGAGCTGCGCTCGGTCGTGGTGGCGTTCTCGGGTGGCGCGGATTCCGCGTTCCTCGCCTGGGTAGCTCACGACACGCTCGGGTCCAAAGGGGTCCTCGCCGCGACCGCAGTCTCCGCCTCTCTCCCCGGTACCGAACGAGCAGCATGCGCAGACCTGACCCAGGAATGGGGAATTCGGTGGGTTGAGGTCGTCACCGACGAGCTCCACAATCCGGACTACGCGCGCAACGACGGAGATCGCTGCTACTGGTGCAAGGACGCCTTGCTCCGGGCGCTCGGTCCGGTTGCCGACGCGGCGGGCGCGACCGTTGTCCTGGGGGTCAACCTCGACGATCTGGGTGATCACCGTCCTGGGCAGCGCGCCGCCGCAGAGGGGGGCGCCCAGTTTCCGCTGGTCGACGCCGGCTTCACCAAGGCCGATGTCCGGTCATCGTCACGTCGCCTTGGGCTTCGCACCTGGGACAAGCCGGCGGCGGCGTGCCTGGCATCCCGCCTGCCGTACGGCACTCCGGTCACGCTCGGTCGGCTGAGCGCCGTCGAGCGGGCAGAGGCTGGACTTCGCTCGATCGGCTTCGACGAGCTCCGCGTTCGCCATCACGGCGATGTTGCTCGCATCGAAGTGCCCGAGATCGACTTCGACGCGGTGATGGGCAAGCGCCTCGAGATCCTCGCCGCGGTCCGTGCCGCGGGCTACCGGTGGGTGACCCTCGATCTGGACGGTTTGCGAAGCGGCGGCTTCAACCAGATGTTGGACTGAGCTCCACGGTCGTCCACGTCGGGAACGCGATGTGATCGACATCGAGGTGCTCGACGATGCGACCCTTCGCCGCGAGCCCGTCGAGGCAGGGTGCCGCGATCTCACGGCCTCCGGCCATCGTGATGTAGTCGGCCACTGCGAGCAGGAGAGGGCCGGACTCGGCGTCCGCGTCTCCCGGCCGAAGCAGTGCGTCGACCTCAAGGGTGGGTCGGCATGGATGCACGGAGTCGACGCACCAGCAGTGGTACACGACGCCTTCGAAGACGGACAAGGCCCGGATGCGCATCAGGTCGGCAATCTCAGCGCGCGGTCACCAGTGCGCGGTCGCCGCGCCGCCCTTGAACGGTCCGACCACATCCTGGGTGATCCAGCCACCGTAGAAGGTGCCCTCATTGCCGGTGACGTGCTCCCCATCGACGTAGCAGTCCAGATGCTGTGCATAGAAGGCGAGGTGGTTCCGAACCGCCTCGAAGGCCGGGGTCGGGGTTGGGTAGGTCCAGGCCGACTCGTCGGCTCGGGTTTGGTCAACCACCACGTCGAAGTAGGACGCCTGGCCTTTCCACTCGCAGAACGTGTGTCGGGTGGTCGGCACCAGGAGATCGACGCGGACGTCGATCGGATCGAAGTAGTACGCGGGAGGCTGGCTGGTCTCGAGCACGCGGTGGGCGCGGCGGCTCTCCGCAATGGTGACGCCCCCCAGGGAGACCAGGAGGTGACGGGTGGTGACCTCCAGCAGGGGAGGCCGGGGGTAGTCCCAGACGGACTCCTGACCGGGTCCGGGCTCGACGCGCTGGATCGTCATGTGGCAAGCATGGTCGCTGTGGGACCGAACGCCAACCCCCTCGACGACCCAGCGGATGTCGCCGCGCTGGCCGAGCACGCTGAGGTCTTGCTGCGCGCCGTCGACGGGGTGCTCGGACTTTGGGTGGTTCGCGTCGTTCGACTGCGGTGGTGTGCCTGGGCAGACGATGAACCTTCCCTCGGCCTGATTTCCGCTGCAGCAGCCGCCGGTGACCAGGCCCGCGAGGCGATCGTGCCATCGCTCGGCGCACTGTTGCGGACCGACGTGGATGCTCAACCCTCAAATCCGCTGTCACTCCTGCGTGCCGCGATCGCGTACCCGACCCAAGTGCTGGCTGACGCCGGGGTGCCCGATGTGGTGCGTGACCCTGATGCTGAGCGACTGTTTCCCGATGACCGGTACGACCTCACCCCCGGCAGCTTCAGCGACATCGACGAGTCGCTGCACGACCCAGGGCTGGCATGGGGAGCGGCGAAGGCCCACGTCGTGTTGGCCAGACGACGACGAGGTGGAGCCAGTTGAAGACAACCCTCGACCCGTAGTCAGCCGCCGCCGTCGTCGCCGGGGTTGTCGAATCGCTTCCATCCGGCATCGGTGATCGACCGGGATTCGAAGAACAGGCAATCCGGCGGGCAGGCGAAGGGCGTCACCTCGGCCATGTCCACCCGACAGCGCTGCACGACGTCGCCCGAGCCCGTCGTGCGCGTCGAATAGTGGCGGCAGTCCTCTCGCACGGCCATCCTGACAGTCTCCCACGCTCAGCGCGCCTGCAAGACTCTCTGGGATGGCGCTTGGTCCCGCGAGGGAAGCTCTGCATCAGGACACGTCCTTGATCGGACGGTCGCTCTGCCAGCGGTACAGCCATCTCGTCGACGGCTGGCTTGGTGAGCTGCTCGAGAGCGCTGAGGCGGAGTGCGGGGCGGGCGGGGTAGCGCTTGTGGCCGTGGGTGGCTACGGCCGGGCTGAGCTGAGCCTCCAGTCGGACATCGACGTGGTCCTCCTCCACGACAGCCGATCCGACATCGGTGCCCTCGCCGATCGGATCTGGTACCCGATCTGGGACGAGGGACTGAAGTTGGGTCATGCGGTACGCACCGAGCGCGAGGCACTCGCACTGGCGGCCGATGATCTCGACACGGCGACATCTCTACTTCAGATCCGTCATGTCGTCGGCGAGCAGGAGCTCACGAACCGACTCTCGCAGCGTGCGCTCGTCCAGTGGCAGAAGCGGTCGAAGCGATTGCTGGAGGTGATGTCACGGCGCGTGCGCGAGCGGCACGAGAGCGCGGGGGAGGTCGCATTCCTGCTCGAACCAGACCTCAAAGAAGGGCGCGGCGGGTTGCGTGATGTCCATGCCCTGCGGTGGGCCGAGGCTGCGCAGAGGCTGCTCTGGGAGGGTGACGACCCGGTGCTCGACGCCGCCTATGACATGCTCCTGGCTGCCCGAGTGGAGCTACACCGCCGAACTGGTCGGCCTGGGGATCGTCTGTTGCTCGAAGACCAGGATGCGGTGGCCGCTGCCCTCGGCGAGGAGTCCGCTGACCATTTGATGCATCACGTGGCAGCGGCCGCCCGCACGATCGCGTGGCGGAGCGACGACGCGTGGCGGCGGATCGACGCGTCGCTGTCAGGACCCCCCGGATGGCGGTCCCGGCGAGACCAACCCGTCGGGTCAGGACTGGTGCTTCGCGATGGGGAGATCCACCTCACTGCGAACGCCGAGGTCGCCCGTGACCACAGCCTGATGCTGCGGGCCGCGGCCGCGGCATCAATGGGCGCCACCACGGTTCATCGATCCAGCCTCGAGCGGCTCGCCAGCGAGACGGCTGCGCTGCCAACCCCTTGGACTCACGACGTGCGGGCGGCACTGGTAGATCTGCTCCTGGCCGGCCACCACGCCATCCCGGTTGTCGAGGCCCTCGACCAGATGGGTCTCTGGGTGCTCGTGTTCCCGGAGTGGGAGGCGGTCCGGAGCAAGCCGCAACGCAACGCCTACCACCGCTTCACGGTCGACCGGCATCTCATGGAGACGTCGGCCAACGCCGCCGCTCTCGTAGCCCGGACAGATCGCCCGGATCTTCTGGTGCTTGGTGCGCTGCTCCACGACATCGGCAAGGGCTATCCCGGCGACCACACGGTCGTGGGCATCGACCTCGTCGCTGGGATCGGCGCCCGGTTGGGTTTCCCCGCCGAGGATGTGCACGTGCTCCAGGCAATGGTGCGCCACCACCTTCTCCTTCCCGACGTGGCAACGCGCCGCGACCTAGACGATCCGGTCACGTTGGCCACGGTCGCGGACGCCGTGGGGGACAAGCGCATCCTTGGCCTCCTCGCGGCGCTCACCGAGGCCGACAGCTTGGCAACGGGTCCAGCCGCGTGGGGCACGTGGAAGGCCGACCTGGTGCGTGATCTCGTGCACCGGACGATGCACGTGCTCGGTGGTGGCACCGCGGCAGAGGTGAGCCCCGACTTCCCCACCGAAGCGCACGTTCGATTGCTCCAAGCCGGACAGCAGGTGCTAACCGGCGACGGGGATCGGCTGACCGTGGTGGCCCCTGATCGGCGCGGCCTGTTCAGCCGGGTGACCGGCGTGCTTGCCTTGCACGGTCTTGCTGTGCTCGATGCCGCCGCAACCAGCTTGGACGGCATGGCCCTCGAGGTGCTGCGGGTCGAGTCGAGCTTCGGGCCGACCATCTCGTGGGAGAAGGTCGTCGCTGACCTCGACGTGGCGCTGCGAGGGGGCCTCGCGCTGGACGCACGGCTAGCAGAGCGGGCCCGTGTGTACGGCGTCCCAGCCCGGCGCGGCGCGGTCTTTGAGCCACCTCGCGTCGTCGTGGACAACGACGCCGCCCGCGATGCGACGGTGGTGGAGGTGCACGCTCCTGACTCGGTCGGTGTCCTGTACCGGATCACTCGTGCGCTCGCCGACCTCGATCTCGACATTGTCTCGGCCAAGGTGCAGACCCTCGGTGATCGAGTGGTTGACTCCTTCTACGTTCGCGACATCGGCGGTGGGCGACTCGAGGATGGCATGCGCATCGTTGAAGTCGAGCGGGCACTCCTCCACGAGCTCGCCGGCTGACGGTCCACCATGGCTCAGCGTCTTCCGCCCACTCATGTCGACCTCGTCCGATGGTCCGAAGCGCTGGCAGGGGTGGCCAGGACGGGCCTCGGCTTCACGGAGAGCCTCTACGAGCGGGAGCGCTTCGAGGAGGTTCTGCACATCGCCGGGGACATGCGTGCCGCTCTGGCCGCCGATCAGGAGCTGGACGTCGAGGACTACGTCGACGAGTGGATGCGCAACGTCGGCAGCGGAGTAGCCGGCTATGTCACCCCGAAGGCCGCGGTCGGTGCGGTCGTGCACGACGACGGCGGTCGGATCCTGCTCGTTCAGCGGGCCGACTCGGGCCTTTGGCTGTACCCGACCGGCTGGGCTGACGTGGGCTACTCCGCGAGCGAGGTAGCCGTGAAGGAGGTGCTGGAGGAGACCGGCATTGCCTGCGTTCCAGAGCGGGTCATCGCGGTGCTCGATGGCATGCGCATGGGGTTCACCCGGATCCCGCTCTACTCCATCGTCTTTCTCTGTCGCGCCACCGGCGGCGATCTGCAAGGGCATCCACTGGAGACCTCAGACGTGGGCTGGTTCGGGGAGGGCGAGCTCCCTGAGATGACGGTGGGCGTGTCGCAGTGGGGCGACCATGCATTTGCGGCGATACGAGGGGAGCGCGTGGACGTGCTCTATGACGAGCCGCGGACGCACCCGTGGCACCCACCCGAGGCCCACTGAGGCGTCGGGGCTACTTGTCCCGCAGGAAGCGCTCGACCTCTTCGCCGATGGATTCCGCTGAGGGGAGCACAGAGGGCGTCACGTCATGGCGCTCCTCGAGAGCGGCGACGTAGGTGGAGGTCTCCTCGTCGGCATCCACGAGCTCGCTCACTTGGCGCTCGTAGGCCGCAGACGCGATCTCGAGGTCCGTGGTGAGGATCGACGTCTCCAACATCGTTGCCGCGCGCTCGATCAGCGCCAGTGCAGCCTTCGGTGACGGGGCCCCCGGCACATAGGAGGGGACCGTGGCCCACAGCGAGGCGGATCGCAGACCGGCGCGCCGCCACGCGTCGTGGAGAACGCCGACAATGCCTGTCGGCCCCTCGTAGGTCGATGGCTGGAGGTCGAGCCCGGCGACGATGTCGGGCTCGTGGGCGGTCCCGACGACGGTTGTGGGCCGAGTGTGGGGTACCTCGGCGAGCAGAGCGCCGAGCGTGATGCACAGGTGTGCATGTTGGGATCGAGCGATTCGTGTCAGCTCGTCTGTGTAGGTGCGCCAACGCAGCTGGGGCTCGGTGCCGACGATGATCACGGCGTGCTGCTCGGAGTCGGGGAGGTTCGCCGTGTAGATCTCCGTCGCCGGCCAGTCGATCTGTCGGAGGCCGTCGTCGTCCAGACGCACATGGGGGCGCGTCGTGGTGAAGTCGTAGAACTCTTCAGGGTCGACGGTGGCGACGAGCTTCGCCTCCCACCGCTCGATCAGGTAGCGCGCTGCGGTGGATGCGGCGTCACCGGCGTCGTTCCAACCCTCGAACGCGGCGATCACTACGGAGTCGGACAGCTCCGGCTGCACCGTCCATCGCACGTTCTCCATCTCTCCACCGTACCGGCGCCCCGTTGCCGCTCCTGCGCAGAGCGCCGACTACGGGGCCCGCATGGGACGCGGGTAGACCTGTGGGATGCGTTCTGTGCTGCGTATGGCTGCTGTCGTGTTCGTCGGGGTCCTGCTGTGGGTGGGTCCGGTGGCCGTCGCGGGTCAGGTCGAGTCGAGTCCGACGACGGGCGACACACTCGCTGGCACCACCCTCGAGGCGGACGCCCGGGACGGTGGTGGTTCGCCGGCCCCGTGGTTGTTCGGTTCGGCGGTGGTGGCCGCGGCCGCCGTGGCGACCGGCGGTTCGCTCCTCAAGCGCCGCATGAGCTGAGGGACTCGCTGATCAAGCAGCGGGTGTGGCAATGCTGGCAACGGGCGCCAGTGGTGTGGCCGCCGGCATCGAGTCCAGTCGGTGGGTGAGGCTGGCGACTAGCCAGTCTTCACGCGCAATGCGCAAGATCTCATGGTGTGCATTGGCGATGGCCCGGTCGTTGCCCAGCGACCGGATGAGCTCGGTGATCGATGGCATGGGATGACTGTCGCGCTCAGGTGTGACCCGAGTGCCACATCGGAATGACGATGGTGTCAACGCCTGCTGAACACTTGCTTTCAGCCACCAGCGAGGCATGGCGAGGAGTCTGAGGTCCTGGTCGGGCTCGGTAGGATCGACCGCATGTCAGCACCGACCACCACTCGCACGGTCGCCGAGGTCATGACCTCTCCGGCGGTCACCGCCCTCTCCTCCGAGTCGATCGCGGAGGTGTCAGCTCGCATGGAGGAGCGCAAGAAGGGCTCGGCCATCGTGGTCGACGGTGAACGTCCCATCGGCATCCTGACCGAGCGGGATCTCGTGCGCTTCAACGCCACTGGCGCATCTGCTGCCGAGACAAAGGTGAGCGAGTGGATGACCCAACCTGTCGACTGCGCCGCCCCTGACCTCTCGGTGCAGGCCGCGTTCGCAACGCTCAACGAGCACCGCTATCGCCATCTCCCTGTCGTCGACGGTGACACCCTGGTCGGGGTTGTGTCGCTCCGATCGCTCATGGAGTTTGCCCAGGTCCAGCCGGTGGTGCATCCCTCGGCCCTCGAAGCACCGCCTGGCCTGGAAGGCGTGATCGTCGCGGAGACCGCGGTGGGAGACGTCCGCGGGCTCGAGGGCTTCTACCACTACCGGCAGTACAACGCCGTCGAGCTGGCCGATCGGCTGTCCCTTGAGGAGGTCTGGTTCCTGCTCTTCGAGGGTCACCTGCCGACACATGCCGAACGCGACTCCTTCGCTAGGGAGATCGCTCCGCTGCGCAGGGTGCCGGAAGCGATCGCCGGTCTGCTGCCGGCGCTTGCCGCGTCGAGCAAGACGGTGATGGAGGCGGTCCGGTCCGCGATGTCCATGGTCGGCGCGGCCGAGGGCTATCTACCCACGCTCGACATCGACCATGCCGAGCGTCGCCGGAACGCCCTGCAGATGTGCGCCGTCATGCCGACACTGATCATGGCGATCCACCGTCTGCAGTCCGGCCAGCAGCCGATCGAGCCGCGCGACGATCTCGGATACGGAGCGAACTACCTGTGGATGCTCACGGGCGAGGAGTTCGACGCCGACAAGGGTCGGGCCGTCGAGCAGTACCAGATCACCACGATCGATCACGGCTTCAACGCCTCGACCTTCACGGCGCGGGTGATCTGCTCGTCGGGCGCCGATGTGGCGGCCGCTGTCGTGGGAGCCATGGGTGCGCTCTCCGGGCCGTTGCACGGAGGAGCGCCATCGCGCGCCCTCGACCTGTTGGACGACATCGGCACGGTCGACCGGGCCCGGCCCTATCTCATCGACGCAGTCACCAACGGCGAGAAGATCATGGGCTTCGGTCATCGCGTCTACAAGACCGACGACCCGCGCTCGACGTTCCTCCGAGGGGTGGCCGAGCGCATCGGTGCTGAGAAGATCGACTTCGCCAAGTCGGTGGAGCGCACGGTGGTCGAAGTGCTTGCCGAGCTCAAGCCCGGTCGAGACCTCTACGCCAATGTCGAGTTCTACGCGGGCGTCGTGATGGACCACTGCGGGCTGCCCCGTGAGCTGTTCACGCCGACGTTCGCGTCGAGCCGGGTGATCGGCTGGTGTGCCAACATCCTCGAGCAGGCCGCTGATAACCGGATCATCCGTCCGTCGGCTCGCTATGTCGGGCCGCCTCCGCCTGCAGCCATCCCTGACCTGACCTGACCTGACCTGACCTGACCTGAGCGTTCTGCCCGCTACGGTCGGCACTCGTGGCCATCACCATCTCCATCGCAGGATCAGCCGACGCTGAGGACCTGGCTGCTGCGTTGCGGGGTCTCGTGCCGCAGCTCTCACGGTCGAACTCAGCTCCGCCGCTCGACGCCGTGCGCACCATGTTGACGCATGAGGCGATCACGCAGTTCGTGGCCCGCGACGACACCGGGGCGATCGTGGGCGTGTCGACTCTCGCTGTGTTCCCGATCCCGACGGGATGGCGCGCCTGGGTCGAGGACGTGATCGTCGACGAAGCCAGCACCGGTCAGGGCATAGGTCGCCTGCTCACGGAGGCGATGATCGACAAGGCGCGGGAACTCGGTTGTGCCACCGTCGAGCTCACGAGCCGTCCGAGCCGCGAAGCTGCCAACCGCCTCTACCGCAGGGCTGGCTTCACACAGCGAGAGACCAACGTCTACCGCATCAAGCTACGACCGTGATTCCTGCACGGAGTCGGGGCGAGGCGTCGATGCGTTCGGCGGCACCCTCGAGCCCGACTATCTGGGCGCCGGGGTGACGCGCAGGGAGGCGGTTGGCCTCTGAGTCACAGGACTCAGGCGGCGGTGAGCTCGCCGTCGTCGCTGACGATGAGGCCAGCGACAGCCATGTGGTTCCGGTGGTTCGGCAGCGCCGCGGCCGATGACGACGCGAGCTCTCGCTCCTCTAGCAAGATCACAGTGCAGATGGAACCAACGAGGCCGATCACGGCACCCACGGGCAGCGCCCAGGTGCCGACGATGCCGATAGCTCCAGCAACAAGGAGCACTCCAGCGGTGGCGAGGATCCCTCCCCAGACTCTCATGGCCATGACGATCTCCAAGTGGTGGGTTGGACGGACTTCAGTCCAGTACCCCCCACCACCTCCTTTTATACAAACCGATGAGAGCGTTGTTGTACGAGGTCAGTGGAGCTGTGGGTTCGGTAGGTCGATGAACTCGGTGTTGGCCATGAGCTCACCGAACTCGGCCATCAGCTGCTGGAGCTCCTCGGGTGGTCCAGCCTCTTCAGCGGCGCGGGCCTCGGACTCACTGGTGAAGTACATCGCCTCCACGTACGACGTCGGGCCGGTCCATACACGCACGCCACCAAGGAGATCGGGTCGCAGCCGCGCAGCCACCTTCTCGAACTCGGCATCGAGTCGATCGACCTTTGCTCGATCGACGTCCTGCACCTTCATCACCTGGACGAAACCCGCCGTGTTCGAGCCACCGCCGAGGAACTCGGCCACGTCCGAAGACTCGGTGAAGCTGACCGAACCTGCGTAGCACTTCTCGGTCTCTGACCACCATGCGCCCTGCTCCGGTCGGTCGCTCTGCGCACGGGCGGCCGCTTCGGACTCAAACCGCACGATGGTGATCGCTCGTCCATCGGGAGCGACTCCTGAGGTGACGCCCAAGAAGCCAGCGGCGCCGGGCCCGAGCTCCTGCTGCCAGCGTTCGCCTTGGCGTATGAGGCCCTCAGCGTCGCTTGCGGTGCCTTCGATGATCTGCACGAACATGTGCAACCTCCCCTACGCTCGGGATACGCCCATCGGTCAGCATGCGCCTCTGGCACCACCCTGGCAACCGGAAGTCGAGACCGACCTGGGCTGCGGCTCTGGACAGCGCAGGGGAGCACCAGCAGCGCAGGGGACCACCAGCATGGAACAGATCTTGGGGCCCGACGCCATCTTCTTGTCGATGGAGCAGCCGACCTGGCATCAGCACACCGGCGGTTCGCTCATCGCCGTGAGGCTGGACTCCAGGTGGGCGGTGTCATTGAACCGTCGGATGTTCCACCGTTCGGTCGTGACCACGAGATGGGAGACAGATGCGTTGTCCGCGGAGCTGAAGGCCCACGACCGTGACCGAGCGGCCTGGGCAAAGATCTCGCCGATGGTGCCTCCATGGGCGAAGACCGCCACCCGCTGGTCGGGATGCGCCGCCGCGATTCGCTCCACGCCGCGCCGCACACGCCCCGCGAACTCGTGGCCAGGCTCAGCGCCCGGAATCACATCCCAGCGCTCCTCCTCGAACATGCGCACAGCAATCGGATCGCGATCGGCAACACGGCGCCGGAAGAGGCCGCCCTCCCACTCGCCGAGGTAGACCTCCCGGAGATCGGGCTCAACGATCGGAACGAGGCGCAGCGCCTCGGCCAGCGCCGCCGCGGTCTCGTGGGTGCGCCGCAGGTTCGTGACGTAGATGGCCTCGATGCGCTCCTGGGCCAGCCGTGCGCACACCCGGGCGGCCTGGTCCCGACCCTCTGGAGAGAGTGCTGGGTCGCCATGCCCATCGAGCAGCTCGAAGGGCTGTCCGTCGATGGCCGGTGCCGACTCGCCATGGCGCACGAGGATGAGCTCCGTGGCGCCGGGTGGCGCCTGAAAGCGGGGCTGGCGGAACGATCGGGGTTCGGTCACAGCAGGAGCGTAGGCGGACGCCTCGATTAGGCGCGAGAGTGGTAGCGCCGAGACGTCAACCACAGAAGGAGTCTCGAATGGGTCTGATCCGCAAGGCCGCGTCCATCTCAACGCTTGGGATCGTGTCGTTCCGGTCCTCGAAGGAACAGCTGCGCCGCGCCGAGAAGCACCGGCGTGCCGCTGACCTCGCTGAGCTCAAGGCCTCGGGGGCTCGACGTCGTGCCCGTCGCCGCATGCGCAAGGCCGCCAAGCGCGCATCGGCGCAGGCGGAGGATCACGCGGAGCGAGAGATCTCGCTTGTCGACCGCGTGGTGGATCTCACGATCGCGGCGCCCAGGGCAAGTGATGAGCTGGACGAGGTCGCCGTCAGCGCCGACTGACCCATGCACTGATCACCTTGTCATCGGCGGGCGAGATACTCCTCCACCGGCACGGGCGCGACCTCCTCGTACCCGACCGGGAGATACACCTCCCCGCGTTCGGTCAGGTACCAGATCCCCCAGCGGTAGTACGCGAGGAACGCCTGCGGGTGCTCCCGGATCAGTTCCGCATAGAGCTGCACGCCGCGCACGTAGTGCTCACTGTGGTTGTAGCGGAAGAGAGCGTGACCGATGTCGGTCGCACCGTTGTTGGCGGCGAGGTAGCGGCCAGCGCCCATGATGGCGTCATGTACGTCGTTGATGTCGCCGCCGTTCCCGTAGGCGTCCCATGTCGCGGGCATGAACTGCATGGGTCCCTGAGCCCCTGCTGTCGAGGTGCCTCGGATGCGGCCGAAGCCGGTCTCCACGAGGTTGATGGCTGCGAGGTACTCCCAAGCGACGCCAAAGGTGGCGGCCGCCTCCCGATAGGAGTCGAGCAGGGCGGGGGCGGGAGCAGGTTCAACGATGCGCCATGCGGGCATGACCGTCGGCAGCCGTGTGTGCATCGCGCGGAACTCGCGCCGAGCGATCATGTTGAGGTCAGCAGCTCGCTGGAGGTGCGCGGGAAGATTGGCCTTGACCGTGTCGTCCCACTCCGGGTGCACGCCCAGCTGTCGGTAGGCCACCTGCTGGGCGAGCGCGGCGCGAGCCGCGGCATCGTCGGTGCTCGCTGGGTCCCGGAGCGTGTTCTCAGCGACTTCGATCTGCTGGGCGAGCAGGATTGGATCATCGGCAGGCGGCGGAGGCCGGAGCGAGAAGAGGTCCATGGGAACGGTCGTTGTCGAGGGGCGCGGAATGGTGGACGTCGACGTAGCGGGTTGCGCTGCGTGCAGCGGGGAGCGTTCAGCCGGCTTGGCGCACGACCCCACCACGGCCATGGCAGCCACGAGCAGCAGTCGGATCGGCGGTCGGATCAGCGGTCGGGCGTCAGGCATGGCACCGACAACGGTACGGGTCAGGGCCAATGACCACGACTCGACAGGTTGTGGAGGTGCAGGTTGATCACGCCGACGCAGAGCTGGCTGCCGATGTGCTCTGGCAGGGCGCCCCGTCTGCGGTCGGCGAGGAGAACCTAGGCGACGGTCGCGTTCGTCTCACGGCGGATGTCATCGACCCCGGTGTGCTCGATGAACTGCCACCCGGAGCAGTGGTGACGATCCTGGAGCTCGACGGGGCCGACTACCTCGACCGATGGCGGGCCTTCGCAACCCCGGCGCGCGCGGGTCGCAACGTGGTGATTCAACCGGCGTGGATCCCAGTCGCAGAGACCGTGCCAACTGATCTCGTCGTCCTCATTGATCCGGGTCGGACCTTCGGATCGGGGTCGCATCCCACGACGCGTCTCGTGATCGCCGCCATCGAGGAGCACCTGCGTGAGGGAGACCGTGTGCTCGACGTGGGTGCCGGGAGTGGCGTACTTGCGGTGGTGGCCTGCCTGCTGGGGGCGTCGACGGCCCTGGCAATCGACATCGATCCTCAGGCCGTCGAGGTCACCGAGGCGAATGCTCTTTCCAACGGCGTAGAGGATCGGGTCACCGTGTTGACGACACCGTTGGCTGACCTCCGTGGGGCCTTCGAGATGGTGGTCGCCAACATCGGCGCTGCGGTCGTGTGTGACCTCGCTGACGCTCTGCTCGCTCGGTTGGCGTCAGGTGGGGTCCTGATCCTCGCCGGGATCCTCGACAGTCAAGCCGACCAGGTGGTCTACGACTTCGGCGCCGTAGGGGAGTGGACTCGGTGCAGCGAGGACGGCTGGACAGCGTTGGTGCTGGCTAGCAGGTGACCCAGCTCAGTTGTCGCTGGCCGTGGGCTCGACGATCTTCAGCATGGGCCCGGTCTTGAGGAGAACGAAGACCTCACCCGCGTTGTCCTGGCCCAGGGAGTAGACACCGTCAGCATCGAGCGGCCATGTGCGCTGATCCACGATGGCTCCGCCGTCGAGCTGCAACCCGCGGAGGCCAGGCGCGCAGTGGTCGGCGAAGAGATAGACCCCGCGCAGCTCCTCGATCACTTGGCCTCGGTAGACGTAGCCGCCGATCACGGAGCAGCCATCGTCGTGCGAGTACTCGAAGGCTGGAAGCACGCCGCCAGGTGGGTTGTCCCCCTCGAACGGGTGGGATCCCTCGACACGGTCCCAGCCGAGGTTGGCGCCGCGACCGGCGTCGAACCCATTGGTGGATGGCAGGCGATCGATCTCTTCCCACGCGTTCTGACCGACGTCACCGATCCATAGATCACCGGTGTCGGCGTCGAACGAGAACCGCCATGGGTTGCGCACGCCGTACAGCCAGACCTCGGGTGCCCCGTCCTCGCCGTCGGCGAAGGGATTTCCGGCGGGGATGCCGTATTCGCGGCTTCGTGACGCTGGGGCCCCCTCCGGGTCGATGCGCAGGATCGACCCGAGAAGCGCGTCGCGGTCCTGCCCGTTGCCCTGCGGGTCACCCTGGCCGCCGCCGTCACCAAGCCCGATGTAGAGATAGCCGTCGGGGCCGACGACGAGCTGCCCGCCGTTGTGGTTGGCGGCGGGCTGTTCCACCTCGAGCAGGACGCGCCGCGACTTGGTGTCCACCGTTGTTCGGTCGCCCAGCTCGTACTCGACGATCATCGTCCGGCCATCGGGCTTGGCGGTGAAGTCGACGTAGAGCTTGCGGCCGTCGCTGGAGAACGCGAGGCCTAGCAGCCCGCGCTCGCCCCCCGACAGCACCTCCTCCGACAAGTCGAGCACGGGCATGGTCTGCAGCGTGTATCGAGGTGGGGTCGAGCTGGATGTCGAGGTGGTGACCTTGATGAGTCGCACCTGTCCGGACTGCTGGGTGACGTAGAGGTCCGACGTGCTGGACCGAGCTGCCATCGCTGTCGGCGATTTGAGATCGGCCACCTCGACCGTGTCCAGGTCGATCGAGGACAGCTTGGGTTCGGCGAGCTCGGCGGTCGTTGTCGTGGAGCGGTTGGCTCCGGTCGTGGATGGCGCGGTAATGGGGGAGCTCGTGTCGTCAGCGCTGCCGCTGCAGGCGCTGGCCACGAGCACGCCAGCGACGAGAAGAGACCCGATTCGGCGGGTCACCGGGCCGCTGCGCCTCATGTGCGGTTCACCCGGATCAGACCCTCCTGTACGACGGTCACGGCGAGCGCTCCGTCCCGAGTGAAGATGCGCCCTCTCCCAAGCCCTCGGCCAGCCGAAGCAGATGGGGTGTCCTGGCTGTAGAGGAGCCACTCGTCGGCGCGAAATGGACGGTGGAACCACATGGCGTGATCGAGGCTGGCCATGAACAGGCTTGGGTTCTGCCAGCTGCCGCTGTGGGGGAGCAGCGCCGTGTCGAGCAGCGTCATGTCGCTCGCGTAGGTGAGGACCACGTCGTGGAGCACCGGATCGTCCGGCAGGCGACCGTCTGCTCGTAGCCACACGTCCTGATGCGGAGGAAGCGGTTCCTTGCGGTCTGGCGGGCTCCAATCGACGTGTCGAGTGTCGATCGGGCGCGGTCGGAGGTACCAGTCGCCCATGGCCTCGGCATAGGGGGCCATTCGCTCCTTGAAGTCGGGCAGCGCCTCCGGCGGTGCGACGGTTGGCATCGGGTCCTGGTGCTCTAGGCCTTCCTCCCGCACCTGGAAGCTCGACTGCAGGTTGAAGATGGCCTTGCCGTGCTGGATTGCCACGACGCGTCGAGTGGTGAACGAGCGACCATCGCGGATCCGGTCGACCTCGTAGAGGATCGGCACGGTTGGGTCGCCTGGGCGAAGGAAGTACGCGTGCAGAGAGTGGATCGACCGGCCAGGTTCGACACTGCGAGCGGCCGCGACGAGCGCCTGGCCCGCCACCTGGCCGCCGAAGACCCGCTGGCGGTCCTCATCAGGTGAGATCCCCCGGAACAGGTTGACTTCGATCGGCTCGAGGTCCATCAGCTCGACGAGTGCATCAACGGCGTCCTGCGACATGACGCCAATCATGGCCGACTCACGGTCCGGTACGGTCCCCGCCCATGTCAGCGACCACACAGACCTTCCCCGCCGGGTTCACATGGGGGACGGCGACCGCCGCCCACCAGATCGAGGGTGGCAACACGAACAACGACTGGTGGGTCTGGGAGCACAACCCCGACTCCGGCTGCAAGGAGTCGAGCGGCGATGCGTGCGACAGCTGGCATCGGTGGCCCGAAGACGTCGCCCTGGTGAAGGAGCTCGGCTTCGACAACTACCGGTTCTCTTTGGAGTGGAGCCGCATCGAGCCTGCCGACGGCGAGTTCTCCACGGTCGCGCTCGATCACTACGTCGCGCTGTGCGAAGGGTTGCTCGCGGCGGGCATCGACCCAGTCGTCACCTTTCACCACTTCACGACCCCGATGTGGCTGGCGCAGCGGGACGGGTGGGCACTCCCAGACACGGCCGACCGGTTCGCTGCCTTCTGCGAGGTGGCTGCGGGACGCCTCAACGGGGTGATGCAGCGTGCCTGCACGATCAACGAACCCAACATCGTGTCCACCATCGGCTACTTGGCGGGCGCCTTTCCTCCGGGCAAGCAGGACCGGGCGCTACGCCACCAGGTCAACGACGTCTTTGTCGACGCCCACCGCAAGGCCGTCAGCGCGATTCGTGCCGCGGCACCCGGAGTGCCGGTTGGCCTCACGCTGTCGATGAGCGACTACCAGGCCGTCGAGGGAGGGGAGTCGAAGCTCGAGCAGATCCGTCGGGGCATGGAGGACGTCTTCCTCGACGCCACCGACGGCGACGACTTCGTTGGCGTCCAGACCTACTCTCGCAGCCGAGTCGGCCCCGACGGTCTGGTGGGGAGCGAGGACGGCGTGCCCACGCTCATCATGGGCTACGAGTACTACCCGCAGTCGCTCCAAGCGACGATCCGCCGGGCGTGGGATCGCACCAAGGGCGAGGTGCCCATCGTGGTGACGGAGAACGGGATCGGCACCGATGACGATGCCCAGCGCCTGGCCTATGTGCAAGCGGCGCTCGAAGGGGTTTTGGATTGCATCGCGGACGGCATCGATGTCCGCGGCTACACGTACTGGAGCCTGCTCGACAACTTCGAATGGGCCTACGGCTATGGACCCCGATTCGGTCTGGTTGACTGCGATCGCGCCACGTTCGTGCGCACGCCGAAGGAGAGCGCCCGCTGGTTGGGGCGAGTGGCCCAGGCCAATGCTCTCGTCGACTGAGGCCCCTGGTTGCGGGGAGTCAAGATGCACCCCGTATCCTCCGATGCAATGAACGTGTCCCCGGCAGCGCTGCTCGACAAGGTCACCGGGGGTCGTGGGGCCCTTGCGGTCAAGTTCTCGATGGTGTCGGTCGTGGGCGTGACGATGACGCAGCTGCTGCTGATCATCTCCATCGGCGTGCTTGGTTGGCATCCAGTCGCATCCAACATCGCGGCCGTGAGCGTCTCCTCCGTGCCCGTCTTCTTCCTCAACAAGCGGTGGGTGTGGAGCGTGGATGGGAAGCTCAGCATCCGCCGCGAGGTGGTCCCGTTCTGGATGTTCACGCTGGCCGGCCTTCTGCTCTCGACGTGCCTCGTCGCCCTCGTGCACGGCGCCTCCGACTCGCAGCTCCTCGTGATGGCCGCCAACCTCAGCGGCTTCGGTGTGATCTGGGTGGCCAAGTTCCTCTTCCTCGACCAGATCATGTTCGGCCGCTCCGAGCTCGATGAGGTGCTGAGCCAAGAGGCGCCCGCCGTCTGACCGGGTGCGGGTAGCGTCGGTGCCCATGCCGCCGATCCTCGACCTCGGTCCCGATGAGCTCCTCTCCACGACCAGGTCGGTGCGCAAGCGCCTCGACTTCAGTCGCGAGGTCGAGCCCGAGCTGATCCGCGAGTGCATCGACCTCGCGACGCAGGCCCCCACGGGCGGCAACAACCAGGGCTGGCACTTCATGGTGGTCACCGACGAGGACAAGCGTCGTCAGCTCGCCGACTGGTATGCCCAGGGCTTCGCGATGATGTACGGCAATCCCGACGCGGTGGTCGCCAACCTGCCGCAGGATGACCCGGCGTACGTCGAGACCACGAAGCGCGTCATTGGATCGGCCCAGTACCTGGCCGACCACATGGGCGAGGTGCCGGTGCACATCATCCCGGTGATCGAAGGGCGGACCGACAACGCGCCCGTGGCCATGCAGGCCGCGATCTGGGGGTCGCTCCTCCCGGCTGTGTGGAGCTTCCAGCTGGCGGCTCGGGCTCGTGGTCTCGGCACGTGCTATACGACGCTGCACCTGATCTTCGAGCAGCAGGCCGCGGACCTACTCGGCCTGCCGGAGCACGTGATGCAGGGGGCACTGATCCCCGTCGCCCACACGCTCGGAACCGACTTCAAGCCGGGGGCGCGCCGCGATCTCGACCGCATCATCCACCACGACACGTGGTGATGGACGCCGACATGCGGCGACATGCGGAGGTCGCACGAGGCTTCATGCCGGTCGACGAGGGGGATGCCCTGTACGAGGCGGCGGCCGCCGTTGCCGCTGACGGTCCGCTGCTCGAGGTGGGCACCTACTGCGGCAAGTCGTCGGTGTACCTGGGCGCCGCCGCCCAGGTACTTGGGCGGGTGCTGTTCACCGTCGACCACCACCGCGGCTCCGAGGAGAACCAGCCGGGCTGGGAGTGGCACGAGCCGGACCTCGTCGACCCCGCCGTCGGCAAGATGGACACGCTCCCGTTCTTCCGCAAGACGATCCACGACGCGGGTCTCGAGGGCAGCGTGATCGCCGTGGTCGGCGATTCGCCGACGGTGGCCGCCGCGTGGGCCACGCCGCTGGCGTTCCTGTTCATCGATGGCGGCCACGGCGAAGAACCGGCCCGAATCGATTACGAGCGCTGGACACCCCACGTCGTCCCGAGCGGCACCTTCTGCATTCACGACGTCTTCGCCGACCCCGCCGAGGGCGGCCAAGCCCCCCACGACCACATCTACAAGCCTGCCCTGGAGAGCGGTCGCTTCGCCGAGGTCAGCGCTGTAGGCAGCCTGCGGATCCTCCAACGTCTGTGAACGCTGACGTCCGCATACCGGACGGATGGGTTCACAGACGTTGGTTGTTAGAGGTCCATCAGCGGGGGGAGCACGCCGTCGGTCTCGACGAAGAGCGCGCTGGCGGGGGTGCCGCCGGCAAGCGCGTCAGCGGCCAGGATGACCGAGGCCGCGGTGTAGGTGGAGCGCTCGCCGCCCGGGAACCGGGCTTCGTCGGGGAAGACGGTGCCGGTCCAGTAACGGCCGTCGTCGTCATGACGGAACTGCTGGGCCCAGCCGAAGAGCATCTCGGCGGTCTGTCGATCGCCCACCGCGAGGTAGGCCAGCGCACACTCGCACGTCTCGGCGACCGTGATCCAGGGGCGGTCTGAGACGCAACGCACGCCGCGGCCGTCCATCAGGAATGTGTCGCTGCGTTCGTCGAGCCGAGCGCGACCGGCGTCGCCGAGGACGACGCCACCGAGCACCGGGTAGTACCAGTCCATCGCCCAGCGGTGCTTCGGCGCGAATGCCTCGGGCACCTCACGAATCACTCGGGCCAGTCGGGCCGCGGACAGCTCCCAGTCGGGACGCTCGTGGCCGAGCAGCTCTGCGATGCCGATCGCACAGCGCAGGCTGTGACAGATCGACGAGGAGCCCGTCAGCAGCGCGAAGCTCCACGGCGTGCCGTCGGCGTGGCGAGCCCACAGGATCTCGCCGCGAGGGGTCTGCAGCTCGAGCACGAAGTCGATGGCGCGCTCCACGGTGGGCCACATCGTCTCGACGAAACCCTTGTCGGCGGTGAGCAACCAGCGATGCCAGACCCCGGCGGCGACGTATGCGCACACATTGGCGTCGAGCTTGTCCTGCTCCACCTGGGTGCTGCCGTCATCGGCGGCGATGTAGTACTGGTGCCAGGAGCCATCGTCGCGCTGCAGATCGACGAGCCACTCGTAGGCCCGGTCGGCCTCAGCGTGACGGCCGCCTAGGTCGAGGGCCATGGCTGCCTCGACGTGGTTCCACGGATCGCTGTGGCCGCCTGGGAACCACGGGATCATCCCGGAGGGCAGCTGCCACTCGGCGATGCCGTCGACTGTGGCGTGGAGATCGGTGGCGGAGACGAGGCCTGGGACGTCGATGGGCATTCGATTATCCGTTCCCCTCGGGCTTGCGGGCGTAGACGACGATGCTCTTGCCGAGCACGGGGTTGAGCACCCGTTCGGTCCAGCGCGTGATCGTGCCCATGGGCTGGGTCTGGGCGATGTCCCAGATCAGCACCTGCAAGTAGGCCTTCACGAGAGGGTTGTCGTCGTTGGTCGGACCGACCGCGCACTTGAGCCACCAGTACGGCGAATGCAGCGCGTGGGCGCGGTGGGCCGCTCCGGGCGTCAGTCCGGCGGTGCGCATCCGGGCCCGCAGACGCGGCTCGGAGTAGATGCGGACGTGGCCGCCCTCGACGAAGGGTGCGTGGTATTCGTCCGACAGCGCCCAGCAGATCTGCTCGGGAAGCCATGACGGGACGGTGGCGGCGAGGGACCCGCCGGGCTTCAGCACCCGCAGGATCTCGTTGAGCGCGACCTGATCGTCGCTGACGTGCTCGAGCACTTCCGATGCGATGATCCGGTCGAACGTGTTGTCCGCGAACGGGAGTCGCAGGGCATCACCGTTCGTGGTGACGGCCATGGCGCCCGGCTGCGTGCCAGCTTCGCCCGCATCGCGCATCGCCGCGAACAGGCCGCCGACGTCTTTCAGCTCGGCGGCCGAGTAGTCGAACGCCACAACGCGCGCGCCGACGCGGAAGCTCTCGAACGCGTGCCTGCCCGCGCCGCAGCCCATGTCGAGCAAGAGGTCCCCCTCGCGCACATCGAGCTGGTCGAAGCGAACGGTCAGCATCGGACTACTTGTGCTCGCCGTCGAGGCGGATGCGGTACTGCTCGACGGTCTTGACCGCGGTGTGCTTCCACGACCAGCGGTCGATGATGCGTTGACGGCCTCGAGCGCCGATGGTGCCCCGCAGGTCAGGCTGATCGAGACCCCAGCGGATCTTGGCGGCGAGCGCCTCGCCGTTGCCGGGCTCGACGACCATCGCAGTGTCACCGTCCTTGCCGATGACCTCGGGGACCGCCCCACCGGTGGTGCCTACGAGCGGGGTACCGCATGCCATGGCCTCGATGGCCGGCAGCGAGAAACCCTCGTAGAGCGACGGCACGACTGCCATCTCGGCCTCCGAGTACAGCTCGATGATCCGCTGCTCGGGCACGCCGGTGACGAACTCGACGTGCTCCTCGAGACCGAGGCGCTTGATGGTGGCATCGCTGGCGCCGCCCGGCTTGCGCTTACCGATCACGACGAGATGGATGTCGTCGCGCTCGGTACGGAGCTTGGCCACGGCCTCGAGCAGGAACTTGAGGCCCTTCATGGCGACGTCGGCGGACGCGGTCGTGACCAGGCGGCCGGGGATGACCGATACGTCGGGCAGCGGCTTGAACAGCTCGACGTCCACGCCGACCGGAACGACCGCCATGCGATCGGGATCGACCTTGTGGTCGATGACGATGTCCTTGAAGGAGTTCTCCGACACCGTGATGATCCGCTGCAGGCGACGGGCCACCTGCGTCTGCATGTCGACAAAGGAGTACCAGCGGCGCAGAGTGAGGCGCTTGTACCAGCTCTCCGCTGCTTCCATTTCCAGGCGGCGGTCGACGGTGATCGGGTGGTGGATGGTGCCGAGCACAGGAAGTCCGAGCTGGCGCTCGATCAGGAGAAGTCCGTAGCCGAGGCACTGGTTGTCCTGCACGATGTCGAACTCGTCCTTGCGGTGGCGCAAGTGGTCCCAGGCCCGCATTGAGAAGGCGAGAGGCTCCGGGAACGTGCCGGCCGTGAAGGCCGTGACCTCAACGAGGTCCGTCCAGTGCTTCAGCTCCCACAGGCCCGGCTGGCGCATCGGGAAGTAGTCGTTGTAGATGTCGAGGCTCGGCAGCTCGACGAGCGGGATGCGCTCATCGAGGATGGGATAGGGCTGGCCTCCGAGCACCTCGACGTGGTGGCCGAGGTCCACGAGTGCCTTCGCCAGGTGCCGGGTGTAGACGCCCTGGCCACCCACGTGGGGCTTACCCCGATAGGTCAGGAGCGCGATGCGGAGAGGGGCGTCGCTGGGCATGGTCCGACAAGCCTTTCGGGCAATTGACCCATCGGTCAAGCCAACGTGCAGGTGGTGGACTGCACTGCTGCTAGCAAACTGCTAGCGGGCGTACACCGTATCGCCGATCGACACCCGGCCGCCAAGGGTGATGGAGGCGTAGACGCCCAGGTTGTTGTCGTGCCGGTCCCGGAGCGTGGTGCCGATGGTCAGGTCTCGATCCAGGCCGGGCTGGGCCCGGGACGGCATGGTGCAGCGTGGCGTCGGCATGAAGACGTCGGATTCGACGGCGCCGACGGCGATCGAGGTCCAAGCGTCCTCGGGCCAGCCAGCGGCGTCGGTCTCGATGAGGGCGGTGGGCCGGAATCGGCGGACGTCCCAGGAACCGTCGGGTGCGAGCGCCGACGCGGCGGCGAGGCTCGCGGTGGTCAGCCAGTGGACATCGGCGAGGTCGAGCCAGGTGCCCTGTGGCCCTGGCCAATCGAACAGCGGCGTCGACTCGTCGGACATGCCGGTGTGCATCTCCATCGGGAAGACCCCCTCCGTGGGCGGGGCCTCGAGCCGGACCTCGAGATCAAGCCACGCCGAAAGAGCGTCGTGCACGTGGGGATCGCTGGCCGGATGCTCAGAGCCGTCGGGCAAGGTGAGGACCACGTCGCCGCCGTCGAGGCGGGCCGACGCCATGAGCAGCACCTCGTACCGCTTCGCGGAGAGGACCTTCTTGGCGGCGGGGTCTACAACCGCCAGCAGGCGGTCGCCTGTCGCGCCGCCGGCCGCGAGGTCGAGGCGGTCGACCTGCTCCCCCTGGAACGACTTCACGGGGTACCGCCAGAGCTCCGCCACCGTTCCCAAGGGCTCCATGGTTGAAACCCTAGGGACTCGGGACAACGAACGGGGTCAGAGGGGATGCCATGTGAGGGCTGCCTCGAGGACGAGGGGGTCGTAGCGCCGGACGAGGCGAGCCAGATCCAGGTTCACGGCATCGGGTGGACCCGTCTGGGGCTCGACGCAGATGGCGTGATCCGGCTCGTCGTAGATCACGACGTGGTCGCATGTGGAGTGCATGGTGACCTCGAGCGCTCCTGGCCAGGTCAGCGTCACCGGCCAGGTGATGTCCGTGAAGCAGTCATCCCACGGGCCGTGGTCCGGAAGCGGTTCGAGGGGGCCCAGGGGGAGTCCGTCGTCGCCACGCGGGTACCAGCGCTTGGCGTCGACGTCGACCGTGAGCTCGCTGTCCCCGTCGGTCAGATGTCTCCGGAACCACGGGTGCCATCCCGCGGTGGCCGGAAACGGCAGCTCGCCGCTGTGGACTTCCATGCGCAGCACAAGTCGATTCGCCGAGAGGAGGATCTCCTGGATCGCCCAACCTGGGAACGGCCAGTGCGGTTCGAGCGCGCTGCGCAGGCGTAGGTACCCGTCGGCTGCGTGCTCGATCCGCCAGCGTTGATCAAGCAGGGTCCCGTGGATCGCGTGGTCGTCGAGGTTGCGGATCAGTTCGTGGGTGGCGCCGCCCCAGCGAAAGCGCCCGTCGCGGATGCGGCCGGCGAAGGGAACCATGGGATAGCAGCCGTAGAGCAGGGGGTTCGTGGCCCGCCCATCCTCGGGTTGGACGAGGAGCTCGTGGCCGTGCACCGTCAGCGACGAGATCCGGCCACCATGCTCACGGTCGACGCGCAGCGATGCGGGTCCGGCGGTGAGGGTGGCCACCGGGCGCACGCTATAGGTAGCCCGACGGCCCGCATTCGGTCGGCGGTGGCCTTGGTCAACGACGGCCCGGTCACGTTGCTCGTCGAGGTCTGAAGGACAGGTACGGTCCTCGACCATGGAACAGGGGACACGAGCGCTGCCGACCTGGTTCGACGACGCCAAGCTGGGGATCTTCGTGCATTGGACCGCCGCCGCGGTACCGGCATTCGCTCCGATCATGGACTCACCCTTTGACCTCGCCGCGGGCGGCGGAGGTTGGGAAGAAGCGATGCGCTCGTCGCCGTACGTCGAGTGGTACCAGAACTCGATCTCCATCGAAGGCAGTCCCGCCGCGCTCCACCATGCCGAGCACTACGGCGACGCGCCCTACGACGACTTCGTCGAGCAGTTCCTCGATGGCCATGCCGGCTGGCAGCCCGAACCGTGGGCCGACCTCTTCGAGGCGGCCGGCGCTCGCTATGTCGTGCTCGTCACCAAGCACCACGATGGCGTGCTGCTGTGGCCGAGCAAGACTCCGAACCCGCACAAGGAGCACTGGGCGTCCGAGCGTGATCTCGTCGGTGATCTCGCGGCGGAGGTGCGGGCGCGAGACATGCGCTTCGGCACCTACTACTCCGGCGGACTCGACTGGACCTTCGGTGGCCTGCCGATGACCGACTTCCAGGCCATGTTCAACGCCATTCCGCAGACGCCCGAATACGTCGACTACGCCAACGCGCATTGGCACGAGATCATCGATCGATACAAGCCCGATGTGCTCTGGAACGACATCGGCTACCCGGCCGACGCGGACCTGGACGCGCTGTTCGCCGACTACTACGAAGCAGTACCGGATGGAGTCATCAACAACCGCTTCGACTGGATGGCCCAGACGGCCGGGGCGAAGCACGCGGACTTCGTCACGCCCGAGTACTCCACCAAGGGTGACCCCACGCGAAAGTGGGAGAGCACCCGAGGGATCGGCACGTCGTTCGGCTTCAACCGGCAGGAGTCCGACGACACCTATCTCGCGCCCGACGAGCTGGTTCGCATGTTCGTCGACATCGTGGCGCACGGTGGCAACCTGCTGCTCAACGTCGGCCCGACCGGTGACGGCGTGATCCCGTGGATCCAGGCGCAGCGCTTGCTCGCGCTCGGGTGGTGGCTGCGCACAAACGGCGAGGCCATCTACGGCAGCCGTCCGTGGACTCGCTCGACGGGCACGACGGGCGAGGGACACGACGTGCGCTTCACCACGGTGGGCCATGCGCTGTACGCCATCGTGCAGGCTACCCCGACCTCGGCGATCGTCGAGCTCGACCTCACGCCGCCCGCGGGTGCGGAGGTTCACCTGCTCGGCCACGACGGCCCGCTCCCGTGGGAGCCGACCCCTGATGGCTGCCGCGTGACGTTGCCCGGTCAGCCCGCCGAGGCCCCTGCCCTCACCGTGCGCATCGCGCCAGCACCGGCAGCCTGACCCGTCCTTCTGCGTTCTCGGGCGGTTTACTCGTCCCAGGGACGGAAAAACCGCCCGAGAACGCAGAAGGCCGCCGGGTAGCGTCGTCTCTTGTGCTTGTTGCCAAGGATCTTGTTCGCCATCACGGCTCGCAGGTGGTGCTGGGTGGCGTGTCGCTGTCAGTGACACCGGACGTGCGGATCGGCATCGTGGGGCCCAACGGCATCGGGAAGTCGACGCTGCTGCGGATTCTGGCTGGTATCGAGCTGCCCGACGACGGGGTCGTGTCGCGGTCACCCGCTACGACGACCGTGGGCTGGTTGCCGCAAGAGCCGGACGCCCAGCTCGGCGAGACGCTGCGGGCTTATCTGGCCAGGCGCACCGGCGTAGCCGCGGCCAACCTCGCGCTCGACGACGCCACCGCCGCGATGGGCGGCGACGCCGAGTCGATCGACACGTACTCCGCCGCCCTCGGGCACTTCCTCGCCATCGGCGGCGACGACCTCGATGCCCGAACCGGGGCCGTGCTGGCTCAAGTCGGCTTGCCCGTCGATCGGCTCGACGTGGAGGTCGGTCACCTCTCCGGTGGGCAGGCCGCCCGCGCTGCGCTGGCCGCCATCCTGTTGTCGCGCCAGGACGTGCTGCTGCTCGACGAGCCCACCAACGACCTCGACTTCGCGGGTCTCGACCTGCTGGAGTCGTTCGTGACCTCTACGCCGGCGGCCGTCGTCACTGTGTCGCACGACCGCGCCTTCCTCGACCGGGTGGCGTCGCGCATCGTGGAGATCCGCTTGCCGGCGCACGACGCGGTGGAGCACGCCGGCGGGTGGACGGACTTCGTCGCGTCGAGAGAGCTGCTGCGCACACAGCAGCAGCAGGGCTACGAGAAGTTCACTGCCGAGCGCGATCGTTTGCAGTCGCGCCAGCAGACCCAGCGGGACTGGGCGATCACCGGAGTGAAGAACGCCAAGACCAAGAAGACAGACAATGACAAGTTCGTCGCTCACTTCCGCTCCGAGAGCTCGGAGAAGATGGCGGGCAAGGTGAAGGCCACCGAGAAGGCCATCGAACGGCTCGAGGTGGTCGACAAGCCGTGGGAGCCGTGGCAGCTGCAGCTCGAGCTGAAGGCGTCCACACGCGCCGGTGATGTCGTGGCCCGGCTCGACAGGGCGGTCGTCGAGCTCGGGACCTTCCGGCTCGGGCCCATCGACCTCGAGATCGCGTGGCAGGACCGGGTGGCGATCCTCGGCCCGAACGGATCTGGGAAGACCACCTTGCTGCGGGCCATCCTCGGCGAGGTGGAGCTATCGGGCGGAGAGCGTTGGCTCGGCCCGGGTGTGCAGGTGGGACTGCTGGACCAACGTCGTTTCCGGTACGGCGGCGACCAGCCGCTGCTGCGCTCGTTCATGGACACGACCGGTATGGACCGCTCCGAGACCCGGTCTCTGTTGGCGAAGTTCGGGCTGGGCGCTGAGCACATCGATCGTGCCGGCGCCGACCTCTCACCGGGCGAGCGCACCCGCGCCCTGCTCGCCGAGCTCATGGCGCAAGGCGTGAACTGCCTCGTGCTCGACGAGCCCACGAACCACCTCGACCTCGAGGCCATCGAGCAGCTCGAGTCTGCCCTCGCACGCTTCGACGGCTCCTTGCTGCTCGTCACCCACGACCGCGCCTTCCTCGAAGCAGTCGACGTCACGAGGACGATCGACCTCGCCTGAGGGCTAGCGCGGTGGACGGCGCCGTTCGATCGCCCAGCCCGCCGCGATGCACAGCGCAGCAAGCAGGAGGCCGATCGTGTTGCCGAGCCGCGTGTAGATCGTCAGCCCCTCTCGGAGCCTCACAGTGCGCTGGATGACCCGCTCTTCGCTGACGGCCGAACGGTCCAACACCCGGCCGCGGTCGTCGATGACGGCGCTGAAGCCGGTGGGGGAGACCTGTGCCACCCAGCGTCCGGTCTCGATGGCCCGCATGCGTGACGACGCCACCTGTTGCGTCTGCACGATGGTGCCCGTGAACGACGATCCGTTGGTGGGGTTCAGCACGAGGCGAGCACCGTCCTCGACCCCTTCGCGCGTGCGATCGGGGAAGAAGATCTCCCAGGACACGGGCACTGCGGCCCGACCGATCACTCCGGGCACATCGAGATGGCCCGGTCCGGTGCCGATCGTCGCGTCGTCGGCTGGAAGCGCGTCGCCCGCCACCTTCTCGAGCAGCGACCGGAACGGCACGTACTCGCCGAAGGGCACCCGGTGGACCTTGTCGTATCGGTCGACCTCGACGCCGGTCTCATCGAGCAGCACGGCGCTGTTGCTGAACCGCCCCGGTTCGGCATCCTCGACCGTGCCCACCACGATCGGAGAGCGGTGCTCCCGCGCCAGGTTGCCCACGACCCCGAACCACGGGTGGTCGACGAATCGTCCCACGGTGTCGATGACGTCCTCGGGCCAAAGGATGAGGTCAACCGGTCCCTCGACGCCCGCCGTGGCGGCGACGTGACGCTCGAACACCTCGATCACCCCGGTGTCGGCAGCGCGGGTGCCTTGCGGGCCACCGCCCTGCACGAGAGCGATCTCGGCTCGTCCGACCGAGTGGCCCTGCGGCGCAAGCATGGATCCCGCGACGGCTACGACGACGGCGGCCAGCAGCGCGGCCGCTGGCCGCCACGCGCGGCGAACGGCCGCGGCGATGCCCTGTCCGGCGAGCACGGTGACGGCGAGCAGCAGGACCGGTCCGCCGATGCGCAACACCGGTGCCAGCGGCCCTGACACCTGACCGATCGGCACGCTCGCGAGCGGCACGCCGCCGAAGGGCCACGTCCAGCGCACGAGCTCAGCCAGCGTCCAGGTGCCGACCAGGGCCAGCCAACGGCCTCGACCTGGTGGAGCAGCGGCGATCCCTGCGCCCAGCATGCCTGCATAGGCGATGCAGGCGATCACATAGCCGGGTGCGGTCAGTGCCGTCATCCACGACAGCGCCGGTACGAAGCAGGCCATGGCGACCAGCCAGCCTCGGGCGAAGCGGGCTCGCGCTGGCTGATCGGCGATCAGCCGGTCGACGCCGACGAGCCCGAGGAAGGCCAGCGGCCAGAAACCGAACGGCGGAAGTGAGAGGCACAGCAGCGCACCTGAGACGACGCAGCCCGTAGCGATGGCAAGTCGAGGCGGGACCACGGGCATCGAGAGATGATGCCCGCTGCGGCGACCACGCGGTGTGCGGGCGCTACTTCTTCGTCGACTTCTTCGCCTTCGACGAGGCCTTGACGGCGCGCTTGGTCTT
>JBBDWQ010000021.1:0-54354 GCA_040902805.1 Acidimicrobiales bacterium | reverse complement strand
ACTTCTTCGTCGACTTCTTCGCCTTCGACGAGGCCTTGACGGCGCGCTTGGTCTTGTTGCGCGCACGCCGCTTGTCGTCGAGGTAGCGATCGACCGGCACGCCCGCCTCGGACGCCTTGCGCTCGAGGTGCAGCGCATCGTCCGCCGCCCGCTTCTGGCGCAGCTCGTCCTCGGTGACGCCCAGCTTGGCGGCGGCAGCCTCGCGCTTACGGGCGCGCTCCGGGTCCTTGGTCACGCCCCCACCCTAGGAGTCAGCGTCCCCGGTCCTACGTTCTCGGGCGACCCCACAGGGTCAGCGGCCGATGTCGAGGGTGGCCAGGACCCGGCCGGCGGCGGCCCGTCCCTGGCGGATGCAGGCCGGTACGCCGAGGCCGCGCAGGGCGGCACCGGTGACGACGATCGGCGGCATGATCCCTGCGAGCGCCGTCTCGATGGCCGTCACTCGATCCAGATGACCCGGTCGGTACTGCGGGAACGACGACGGCCAGCGTGTGATGCGCACCTCCGTCGGCTCACCCCGCAGTGCCATCGTGTCGCGCAGATCAGCAAGTGCGGCCTCGATGAGGGCGTCGTCGCTCAGCGAGAGAACGCGGTCGTCACCATCGCGGCCGACCGATGCTCGCAGCAGCACGCCGCCGGAGGCCGAGAGGTGCGGCCACTTCGAGGTGGCCCACGAGCACGCGGTGATGGAGCGGCCCTCGGTGCGGGGCACGAGGTACCCGCTGCCGTCGAGATCGCGGTCGATGGCGTCGCGGTCGGCGGCGACAGAGATCATCGCCACCGACGCGTAGGGGATGGCGGTCAGCAGAGCAGCCGCTTCAGGAGCGTGGGACCGGACCAGTCCGGCGGCCGTGGGTGCTGACGTGGCGATGATGACCGAGTCCCCTTGGATGGCGCGACCGCCCTCCAGTGCGACCCGCCATGTTCGGCGCTCCCTTTCGAGTCCCACGGCCCGCCCGGAGACGACAGTGAGGCCGCGGTCGGTGGCGGCCGCGGCGACGGCGTCGGCCAGCGCTCCCATCCCCGCGCGCGGGGCGAAGAAGATGGGCGCCTCCGGGTCGACCACCGCGGCTCGCTGGACTCGGCACGCCTCGATCAACGAGGCCGCGCCGCTGCGGGCGGCGGCGTCGAGCTGGGGAACGGTAGCGGCGAGGCTCAGACGGTCGGTGTCGCCGGCGTTGATGCCGCCCACGAGCGGGTCGATCAGGCGCTCGGCTACCTCGTCCCCGAACCGGGCTCGCATGAGCGAGCCGATGGCAACGTCGTCGGTCGGCGCGACGAAGGGGTCGCGCAGGTCCTGGCGGGCCCGCTCCAAACCCTCCGCAGAGATGATCCCCGATGCGGCCAGCTCGTCGAGGTCGGTCGGCACGCCGAGCAGCTGGGCTTGGGGCAGGAGCCGCAGCTCACCTCGGCTCCACACGTAGGCCCGGCGGTCCGCTGGTGACACGAGGTCGCCCTCGATCCCGAGCTCGCGACACAGGTCCACTCCCTCGGGTGCCCGGGCGAGGAACGCGTCGGCGGCTTCATCGAGCCCGGTGCCTCCGAACGGGGTCGTGCGGAGCTTGCCACCGGGGCGGTCGGGCTCGACGAGGGTCACCGACGCGCCCGCGGTCACGAGGTCGCGCGCTGCCGTGAGGCCCGTGATCCCTCCACCGACGACCACGACCCTTGCCGGGGTGCTCACGCTGGCGCGGCCGCGAGGATTCGATCGGCAAGGGCACCGAGCACGGGGGGATCGTCGTTGAGCACGCGAGTGCGGGCGAAGACGAGCCCGACCTCGTCGGCCACCCTCTGGGCCTCGATGTCGAGGTCGTAGACCACTTCGAGGTGGTCGCTCACGAAGCCTTGTGGACAGACGAGCACGCCGTCGGCGGCACCCGTGGCGGCCAGCTCGCGGATCACGTCAAGGACGTCGGGGCCACGCCACGGTTCGGGCGTACGTCCCGCGGACTGCCAGGCGACAGACCATCCTGCCCATCGATCGAGGCCTGCCGCCTCGGCGACGGTGGCGGCCGACTCGCGCAGCTGATCCGGGTAGGGATCGTCGACGAGAACCCGCTCGGGCAGAGAGTGGGCCGTGAACAGGACCTTGGTGCGCTCCGGAAGGGGAGCGAGCGCCTCCAGCGTGACGTCGGTGAGGAAGCGAATGTACGACGGCTCCAGATGCCACGACTCCACGCCCGCAGCCACCTGGTCGTGCTCAGAGGCGGCCGTCGACAGGCGCCGCTGGTACTCACCAACCGAGAAGCCCGAGAAGTGCGGCGCCAGCACCAGGCCGACGACCCGGGTGATCCCGTCGGCCGCCAGCGTGGCGATCGCATCTTCGATGAAGGGGGCTGCGTGCTTCTGGCCCAGCACCACCACCGTGCGTCCTGACGCACGCTCATCGAGGGCTCGCTGGAGCCCGGCCCGTTGCGCCTCGGTGCGTTCGGCTAGCGGTGAGATGCCACCGATGGCGTCATAGCGGGCGGTCAGATCAGCCAGCTGTTCCGGGGTGGGGTCGTTCCCGCGGCGGATGTGGGTGTAGTACGCCTCGACGTCCGCGGGGGTGGCCGGCGTGCCGTAGGCCATCACCACGACGCCGAGGTCAGCCATCGCTGCGGCCTTCCTCATGCACGAGGTCGACGACGGCCTTGAGGATCCCGGGGTCGAGATCAGGCGTCACCCCGTGACCGAGGTTGAAGATGTGACCGGGACGACCCCCGTTGCGGCGCAGCACGTCACGGGTTCGGTCGGCGACGATCTCCCAGGGTGCGAGGCACACCGCCGGATCGAGGTTGCCCTGCACGG
Source organism: Acidimicrobiales bacterium (assembly GCA_040902805.1). GTDB lineage: Bacteria > Actinomycetota > Acidimicrobiia > Acidimicrobiales > VFJN01 > VFJN01. Next base: position 51,564 of record JBBDWQ010000021.1, on the reverse strand, counting down.
CCTTGTCGGGGACTCGCGTGCGGGCAACGTCTAGCGGCACGCGCCAGTCGACGCCGACGACATCAGCGCCAGCGTCACCCATGAGCGCGAGTAGCTCCCCGGTGCCGACCCCGAAGTGGATGCGGGGCACTCGGGTTGCTTCGACCGCCGCGAAGACCTTGGCGCTGGCCGGCATCACGAGCTCCTCGTACACGTCGGGCGCCAGCGCGCCGGCCCACGAGTCGAACAGCTGGATCGCGCTGGCACCCGCCTCGATCTGTGCGAGCAACGAGGCGATGGCCATGTCGGCGAGCCGGTCGAGCAGCTCGCGCCACAGGTCCGGTTCGCTGTGCATCATCGTCTTGGTGAGGCCGTAGGTGCGCGACGGGCGCCCTTCGATGAGGTAGCTGGCGACCGTGAACGGCGCCCCGGCGAACCCGATGAGCGGCGTGGCGGTGCCGAGCTCGTCGACGACCAGGCGAACTGCGTCCTGCACGAAGGGCGCATCGGCCAACGGCTCGTAGGGGCGAAGGCGAGCCAGGTCGGCCTTGCTGCGGAACGGCTCGCTGACCACGGGACCGACTCCTGGCACCACGTCGACCCCAAAGCCGATGGCAGCGGCCGGCACGACGATGTCGCTGAAGAGGATGGCGGCGTCGACGCCGTAGCGGCGTACGGGCTGCAGCGTGATCTCTGCGGCGGCGGCCGGGTCGTGGATGGCGTCGAGGATGCTGCCGTCGCCTCGTAGCGCTCGGTACTCCGGGAGGGAGCGTCCGGCCTGCCGCATGAACCACACCGGCACGTGGGCCGCGGGCAGTCCCCGTGCGGCTCGCAGGAGGGGAGCGTCGGCGAGATCGGCGGGGCTCATGGCACGCTCAACCTACGGCGCCTCCTCGTGAGGGGCGAAGTCGTGGTCTGATGGGCGCGTGCGACGCTCCATCGACGACCATCCGTTCTCGCTCGACGACCTCCCACCCACCGATGAGGATGTCCAGCAGATCTCCTGGGCCGTCGCCATCAGCGACGACTACGACGACGCCGAGCCGCGCGTGGTCCTGACGGTCGAAGAGGTCGGACAACCCGGCGCCGGCCTCATCGCCCACCTGTCACCGGTGTTGGCCCGCCGTCTCCGCGTCGCCCTCCGCGATGCGCTCAGGGAGATCGGGGAAGACCCAGGGACCTAACAACCAAGATCTGTGAAGCGTTTCGTCCGCCATTCGGACGTGTGCGTTCACAGACGTTGGTTGTTAGTACCTGAGCTCGGCGAGGACGCCGTAATGATCGCTGGGGACGACGTCGTCCACCGGCGCCTGGCCCACCACCGTGCAGGACGTGACGTGACCCGCACCGCCGGCCTTCGGCCAGCCGACGAGCACATAGTCGATGCGACGGTCCGGTTCGAGGTCGAGCGTGGCGTAGAGGTTGTCGTTGCTCCACGTGATGCCGTCGCTGCCAGTACCGGCTACCTCCCAAGCATCGTGGAAGACAAGCTTCGGCTCCGGTGTGGCGGCGCGGCCGGTGAGCATGCGGATCTCGTCGCTCTCCGGGTCGGCGTTGAGGTCGCCACAGAGGATGGGCGGGAACGAGTTGCTCCCCGCTGCGCGCGAGCGGGTGATGAACGCGCAGATCGCCCGCACCTGGTCCTGACGGATGTGACTCTGGTCGAACCGCCAGTTGAGGTGGGTGGTGAACACCTGCACCGGGCCGCGAGGTCCGTCGATGTCAGCTCGAACGCAGGTGCGCAGCTCGTTGGCGTCGGCGGGGGCGGGGAGTGGCAGCACCTCGTGTCCCGTGATCGGCCAGCGAGACAGCACGGCGTTGCCGAACTGCACCCCGTCGAGGTCGAGGCGGCTGCCGTAGACGTGGTGGAGCCCGAGTGACGTTGCCAGCTCGGCCGCTAGCGAGTCCTCAGCGGTTTCCCAAACCTCCTGCAGGCACAACACATCCGCGTCGATCCGGGCGAGCGTGGCGGTGATCGCGGGTCGACGCGCCTCCCATGGCCCGTAGCGCCACCAGATGTTCCAGGTCAGGACCCGCAGTCGGGTGTCGAGCAGGGTTCCATAGGCGCTCTGCAGGTCGCTCATGGCCTCAGCATGGTCTACGCCCACCGGCCGCGCTCAGGCCGATAAGATGGACGATCCCTCGTTTCTGCCCGGGAGGATGGTTGGCGTCTCATCCGGACCTTGCTGCAGAGCAAGCCCACATCGATCGTGCGTACGAGAGCCTCGATCGCACGCGTGTCGAAGCGACCAAGCTCCGTTCGATGGTCGAGGTGGGCAAGGGCGGCACGGAGCAGGCCCGCTGGGAGCGGGAGATGATCGAAGGGAACATCGCGAACCGCCTCGCGTCGCTCCAGTTGGGTGACGCGAGCCTGGTGTTCGGCCGAATCGACCGGACACAGAGCGAGGGGGGGGACTCCTTCTACATCGGCCGGCTGGCCGTAGCCGACGAGCAACGCGAGCCGCTCGTCGTCGACTGGCGAGCGCCCGTGGCCGAGCCCTTCTACCGGGCCACGGGCCGGTTGCCGATGGGTCTCGTGCGTCGCCGACACTTCGCCACCCGTGGGCGACAGCTGCTGGCCATCGAAGATGAGCTCTTCGGCGAGTCGGCAGGACTGCTCGGTGGGGAGCTGTCGATCATCGACGAAGGTCGCGAGATCCGTGGTCGCAGCACGCTCATCCACGCGCTGGAAGAGGTGCGTACCGGCCGTCTCACCGACATCGTGGCCACGATCCAGGGCGAGCAGGACGAGATCATCCGGTCCGAGCTGCCCGGGGTTCTGGTCGTGCAGGGCGGTCCTGGAACCGGCAAGACGGTGGTGGCGCTGCACAGGGCCGCCTACCTCCTCTACACGCATCGCTTCCCCTTGGAGGGGCAGGGTCTGCTGGTGGTTGGCCCGAACCGTCTCTTCCTCGGCTACATCGAGCAGGTGCTCCCCAGCCTCGGTGAAGCGGGCGTGGAGCTGGCCGTGCTCGCCGATCTGCTCGACGGCGCGGGCACGCTCGAGATCGAGGGTCGGGATCGGCCCGACCCCGCTCGCATCAAGGGCGACCTCCGCATGGCCACGGTGCTCGCTCGGGCCGTGCGTGATCGCCAACGGCCGCTGCGCAAGACGCTCCGCGTGGGCTACGGCATCCAGACGCTGATGCTCACGGTTGGGCAGAGCAAGGCGATCGTGGCCGATGCCAAGCGTCGCTTCCGTCACCACAACGCGGGGCGCCGCCACGTCGAAGCGAGCCTCTTTGCCACCCTCGCCGAGAGCTCGCGGGTCCCTGCGGAGGCGCACGAGCTTCGCGACCGGCTTCGTCACACGCCCGAGGTGGTCGAGGCCCTCGAGCGGATGTGGCCTCTGCTCACGCCCGCCGAACTGCTCCATGACCTCTACGGCTCGCACGGTCTGATCAAGCTGGCCGGTGGGAAGCTCCTCTCCGAGGACGAGCGCGAGGCGCTGTTCCGCAAGCGATCGGCCACGATCGACGAAGCAACGTGGACCGTCGACGACGTGCCGCTGCTCGATGAGGCGCGGGCGCTGCTCGGGCCGAAGCCTCGGCGCCGACAGCAAGGACAGGCGACGGAAGACGATCAGCGCACCTACGGACACATCGTGGTCGACGAGGCCCAGGACCTGTCGCCGATGCAGCTTCGGATGCTCACGCGCCGTTCGTTGAACGGGTCGATGACGATCGTCGGCGACATCGCGCAGGCCACGGGGGCGTGGGCCCACGCCGACTGGGATGAGGTGCTGGACCAGCTTCCCGACCGGCGGCCGCCTCGCCGAGCCGAGCTCACCATCGGGTATCGGCTGCCTGGCCCCAACATGGTCCTCGCTGCCAAGGTCCTCGCTCTCGCCGCACCTGATCTCAAGCCACCGTCGTCGGTGCGTCAAAACGGTGATGAGCCGCGCTTCATCCAGGCCGCCGTCGGGGAGGTAGCGCAGGCCGCGGTGCGCGCCGCGCTCGACGAGCGCGACGTCGTCGATCCCGGCAGCGTGGCGGTCATCGTCCCCGACTCACTGCTGAGCGCGGTGGCGGCCGCCTTCGACGACGAGGGCGTGGAGTTCGGGCGCGCCGCTCGCAATGGCCTCAACAGCCAGATCACGCTGGTGCCAGTGAGCCTCGTCAAGGGTCTGGAGCTCGACGCTGCGGTCGTCGTCGACCCCTCGGCGATCTTGGAAGAGGAGGTGCAGGGGGCACGGGCGCTCTACGTGGCACTTACCCGCTCCACCAAGCGGCTCGCCCTCGTTCATGAGCGTCCTCTGCCTGACGTGCTGGCTGGACAGTAGGGGAGACACTCCTACATAGTTAGGGTCACCTAACCCTACGTGTGTGGAGGAACGATGAGACGAGACTTCAAGCTGGCGGCGCTCCTGGCTGGCCTTGCGTTGGTTGCCACGGCCTGCGGGAGCGATGGCGAGACCACCCAAGAGCCTGGCTCGACCACCACCACCGAGGTCGGCGGGACGCTGGTCGTGTACTCGGGTCGGAGCGAGGAGCTCATCGCACCCCTCATCGACGAGTTCGAAGAGCTGACGGGCATCGATGTGGAGATCCGCTACGGCGACACCGCCGAGATGGCAGCCCAGATCCTCGAAGAGGGCAGCAACTCTCCGGCCGACGTGTACTTCGGACAGGACGCCGGCGCGCTTGGCGCGCTGGCGGCGGAGGGCCGGCTCATCGAGCTCGACCATGACCAGCTCGACCTCGTGCCCGACGGCCTCAAGGATGACGAGGGCCGTTGGGTCGGCACCTCCGCTCGGGCGCGCGCCGTCGTCTACAACACCGACGCGCTTACCGAGGACGACCTGCCGGACTCGATCCTCGACTTCACGGACCCGATGTGGAAGGGACGGCTCGGCTGGGCCCCCACGAACGGCTCGTTTCAGTCGTTCGTGACCGCACTGCGCGTACTCGAAGGCGAAGACGGTGCCCGGGCGTGGCTCGAAGGCATCAAAGCCAACTTGCCGGCGACCTTCGACGGCAACTCGGCCATCGTCGAGGCCGTTGGAGCCGGTGAGATCGATGCCGGCTTCGTGAACCACTACTACGCCTTCAAGGCGAAGGCGGCCGATTCGGGCCTCGCCGTGGCGAACAAGCTGTTCGGTGGCGGCGACCCGGGCGGGCTCGTGAACGTGGCCGGTGTGGGCATCCTCGATACGGCGAGCAACGAGGGCGCGGCGCAAGCCTTCGTCGACTTCCTATTGGCCAGCGAGGCGCAGCAGTACTTCGCCGATGAGACCTTCGAGGTGCCGTTGTCGGCAGGGGTAAGGCCTGCTGCTGGCGTCCCGACGCTGGAGGAGCTGACGTTGCCCGACCTTGACCTGAACCAGCTCGACGACCTGGCGGGAACGCTGGCGCTCCTCAGTGAGCTAGGCATCGTCTGAGGTCGACGTGGCGCTCGTGACTCCGGACCGGCGTGGCTTCGGGCACGTCGGTCCGGTGCGTCGCGGCCGACCGATGCCGATCGTCGCGGTGGCTGGGGTGATGGTCGGCGCGCTGGCACTCCTTCCGCTCGGCTACCTGATCATCCGGGCCTCGGGCCTGGGGCTGGACCGCATCGCGGAGATTGCGTTCAGCGACCGGGTGCGGGGGCTGCTCTCCCGCACGGGCCTGCTGGCTGCGACCGTCACCGCGAGCTCGGTCGCGCTTGCGGTCCCATTGGCATGGCTCACCGTCCGCACGGACCTGCCGCTACGCCGCTTCTGGGTGGTCGTCACGGCCCTGCCGCTGGCCATCCCCACCTATGTCGGTGGCTTCGCGTTCATCGGGGCACTCGGTCCCCGCGGCATCCTCCAGGGCTGGCTCGAGCCGCTGGGTGTCGAATCGCTGCCGAGCTTCTATGGGTTCCCGGGAGCGTGGCTGGTGCTCACCCTGTTCACGTACCCCTACGTGCTGCTCACGGTTCGCTCCGCGGTGCGCCGACTCGATCCGAGCCTCGAAGAGGCGAGCAGGATGCTCGGCCACGGGCGCTGGTCGACGTTCCGCCGGGTGGTCCTTCCGCAGCTACGACCTTCGATCACAGCGGGCTCGCTGCTCGTCGCGCTGTACACCCTCTCCGACTTCGGTGCGGTCTCCATGCTGCGTTTCGACAGCTTCACGCGGGCCATCTTCGTGCAGTACCGCGCCTCGCTCGACCGTTCGACCGCGGCAGTCCTCGGTCTCGTGCTCGTGGCGGTCACCCTCGCCGTGCTGTCGGGCGAGTCAGCGGCGCGTCGCTCGCCCGCCTACCATCGTCTCCACAGCAGCGGGGCACGATCGGCGCCGGTCACGCCCCTGGGGCGCTGGCGCTGGCCGGTGTTCGCGCTCCTCGCCGGGCTCGTTGCCGTCGCCCTTGTGGTGCCGTTGGCGGTCATCACGACTTGGCTCGTGCGTGGACTCGACGCCGGTGAACCGCTGCGGCTCACCACCACGTTGATCGGCAACAGCCTCCGGGCATCGGCATTGGGGGCGGTGGCGTCGGTGGTGGCGGCGTGGCCCGTTGCGGTGCTCTCGGTCCGCCGAGGCGGCTGGCTGGGACGGCTCGCGGAGGGCGCCTGCTGGGCCGGTCACGCATTGCCCGGCGTGGTCGTGGCGCTGTCGCTCGTCTTCTTCGGTGCGAGGGTGGCCCCCGGCATCTACCAGACCCATTGGTTGCTGACCCTGGCCTACGTGGTGCTCTTCCTGCCTCAGGCCCTCGGTGCGATGCGGGCCTCCCTGCTGCAGATCAGCCCGCGCCTCGAGGAGGCCTCGCGACTCCTCGGCCGGGGGTCGATGTTCACGCTCTGGCGGGTGGTGGCGCCCCTGGCGCGGCCGGGGATCCTCGCCGGTGGCGCACTCGTGTTCCTCACCTGCATGAAGGAGCTCCCCGCCACGCTGCTGCTGGCCCCGACTGGCTACCCCACGCTGGCCACCCAGGTCTGGAGCGCGACGTCCGAGGCGTTCTTCGCGCGAGCCGCCGCGCCGGCGCTGGCCCTTGTGCTGCTGTCGTCGCTGCCGATGGCGGTGCTCGTGCTGCGGGAGCGGGATCGTTGAGCCCCCAACGGGCGTGCGGCGACCCGGCGATAGCCTGTCAAGGATGCTGAACACGCCGTCGGGCACGATCGAGGTCTCCGGCCTCATCAAGCGCTTCGGGCAACAGCAGGTCTTGGATGGGGTCGACCTGCATGTCGCGCCGGAGCGCGTCGTCGCTCTCCTCGGCCCGAGTGGGTGCGGCAAGACAACCCTGCTGCGAGCGATCGCCGGCCTGGAGCGTCCCGACGCGGGGACGATCGTTGTGGGCGGCGACGTCGTCTACGGCCCCGGCCTCGATGTGGCCCCGGAGCGGCGTCACATCGGGATGGTCTTCCAGGACTGGGCGCTGTTTCCGCACCTCGACGTTGCCGGCAACGTCGGTTACGGGCTCGCGCGCAAGGAGCGATCAGGGCCCCGGGTGCGCGATGCCCTTGAGCTGGTCGGCCTGGGCGGGATGGGTGATCGTCAGCCGGGAACGCTCTCGGGCGGCCAGCAGCAGCGGGTCGCGCTGGCCCGGGCGATTGCCCCAGAGCCCACAGTGCTGCTGCTCGACGAGCCGTTCTCCAACCTCGACACGTCCCTGCGGGTGCAAGTTCGCTCGGAGATCCATCAGCTTCTCGTGGAGCTCGGCATCACGACTGTCTTCGTCACCCATGACCAAGAGGAGGCCTTCGTCCTCGGCGATGACGTGGCGGTGATGTCGGCGGGCCGGATTGTGCAGCAGGCCACCCCCGCCGAGCTGTACGCGCGCCCCGCCACGCCGTGGGTCGCCGAGTTCGTGGGCGACGCGAACCTTGTGCGCGGGGCCGCTGAGGGAGGGACTGCCCTGACCGTCGTCGGCGCCGTCCCGCTGGCTCTGCCTCGCACCGGGCCAGCCACCGTTCTGCTCCGACCCGAGGAGCTGCGCCTCGCCGTGGGCGGCGAGGCCGTGATCGAGCTCATCGAGTACTACGGCCACGACACCGTGTACCTCGTGCGACCGCCCAAGGGTCTGCGGCTACGGGTCCGGGCGCCTTCGGCGCCGCAGCATCAGCGCGGCGACGCGGTCACGGTCACCTACGCCGGACCTCCGGCGGTCAGCTACTCAGACCGTGACGAGGATGCGCTGGCTGGCGAAGGCGCCGATACCGACATGGTTGCCGTCGATCTCGACGGTCGTGGTGCCGTCCGGTGACGCGGCGGTGATGGTGCCCGCCCGGCCGGGCACTATGTCGGCGCCCTCGAGGAACTCGAGCAGTCCCGGCGCGAACTCCAGCTCCTCCGGGATGCGACTCACCGTGAAGGCGCCGCCAACGGCCACCTCGCACAGGGGGAGGGTGTCGGGGGCGACGTAGTCGGCACCCGGGATGGGGTTGCCGTGGGGGCAGGTCGTGGGATCGCCGAGCACGCGGATGATCGCCTCTTCGACCGGCATGGAGATCACGTGCTCCCACTTGCCGGCTTCCTTGTGGGCGTCAGCCCAGGACAATCCGAGGATGTCGGTGAGGAAGCGCTCCGCTAGCCGGTGGCGCCGAACCACGCGTTCGGCGAGTCGTTGGCCATCTGTGGTGAGGTTGATCGTCGAGCCGTTGATGTCAACGAGTCCGTCGGCCTCGAGCCGCTTGATCATCTCCGACACCGCAGGCCGAGACAGCTCCAGCCGTTCGGCGATACGAGCCTGGATGACCTCGACGTCGTCTTCCTTCAGCTCGAAGATGGTCTCGCAGTACTCCTCGAAGGCCGGATGGAACTCAGGAGTCTGATAGTCGGCCATCTCTTCAGGCTACCGGTCGAGTAGGCGTCGGCCTCAGTGGATCTCGAAGCGAGAGAGCGTGAACTCGGGGCTGGTCTTCGTGGCTTGCTCCGGTGGCTGCCCGCAGCTGAGCACGGGGAGGGTGCGGGTGATCGTGACCTGGCCGGAGGCGGTGCCACCGGGCCAGTCGAGGGTGACATCGGCCCGGCGTCCGTCATCGGACACGACCGTGCGGGCAGTGACGTCTCGCTGGTCGAGCCAGGCCCAGCCGCGCTCTGCGAACACGGCCCGCTCGAGCACCTGGGCCCAGGGGTCGAGCGACGACGTGCCACGGTCGTGGGCGCCCAGCTCCGCGGGCGCCCCCCGGCGCTCGATGATCTCGGCGAGCAGGTCCGCGTCGGCATAGGCCCACGCCCGTCCGTCAGGCATGGTGATCGCCGTGGGGGCGAAGCGATGTCCGCCGGTGTGGCTGCACCGCCACACACGCGCCTGCGGAAGGCGGGCGGTCAGCTCGACGTGCAACAGCGTCCCCCAACGACCACAGCAGGGATCGCGCTTGCCGTGTCCGCACACAAGTACCTCGGGCGGCGCGACCCCCACGGTCGAAGGGCGCTGTCGATCATCGAGCGGCTCGGCGGCGAGCTCCGCCACGAGCGCCCCCACCTCGGGGTGTGGCACCTGGTGGTCGGTGCCGACGAAGGCGCTCGCATCGATGCGGCGGTGGTGAACCACGCGTGACAGACCTTCAGCGCCGTCATCGTGGCGCGGCACGACGAGCATCACGCGCACGCCCGGTGTCATCGACGCCTCAGCCAGCTCCGGGATCTCGCTGACGTCGGATGGCCAGGGGAGCGGCCACTCCACCAGGATCAGCGCGTCGAACTGCGGCGTCGAACCGATCGGGTCGACCCCCTGCGCCCGCGTCCACGGCGAGCATCGGAACGTGCTGTCCGCGGCGGGGGTGGCGGGCTCGGTCGAGGTCATGGCGTCAGGCTATTGCGAGCCCTCTGGTTGACGGTGGTGCCGAACCGGTCCTACGTTGCGGACGTCTGCTTACCGGCAGCGAAACCGGTGTGACTCCGGTGCTGTCCCGCAACTGTGGTCCTTCCCTGCGCCGAGATTCGGTGGGGAGGCGAGCCAGGTCGCCTGCCGGTCGGCGTGACGAACCAGCCTCGAGGACGGGCCCGGTTCGCACGGCAGGGCTCTCCTGGCGTCGAGCACCCACCCCTCGACCCAACAGGAGGAACCCACCCAGATGAAGCGAACCCTTGCTGCCCTCGTGGCGGCTCTCGGCTTGTTGGCCGCGTGCGGAAGCGACGCTGCCACCACGGCCGACACCACCACGACGTTGGCCGCGGTCGACGCCCCGGAGGCGATCGTGTCGATGTCGGCCTCGGCCACCGAGATGCTCTTCGCCATTGGCGCAGGCGACCAGGTCGTGGCCGTCGACAGCACCTCGAACTACCCACCCGAAGCACCCATCACCGACCTGTCGGCCTACCCGCCGAACGTCGAGGCCATCTCGGCCTACGAGCCCGATCTGGTGATCACCGACGGCACGGGCGACCTCGACGCCAGCCTGGACAAGATCGGCATCAACGTGCTCGCACTTCCCGCCGCCACCGCGCTGCAGGACACCTATGACCAGATCGAGCAGCTCGGCGAGGTGACCGGTCACGTGGCGGAGGCGGAGGCACTCGTCGCCGCGATGCAACGGGACGTCGACGAGATCCTCCAGGGGGTTCCTGCACGCGACGAGCCGCTTACCTTCTTCCACGAGCTCGACGACACGCTCTACTCAGTCAGCTCGACGACTTTCATAGGTTCGCTGTACTCCCTCGTGGGCCTCGAGAACATCGCCGATGCAGCGGATGCGGACGGTCAGTCCGGCGGGTACCCGCAGCTCTCCGCGGAGTACCTCGTCTCTGCCAATCCGGCGATGATCTTCCTCGCCGACACGAAGTGCTGCGAGCAGACTGCCGCGACCGTCGCCGCTCGCCCCGGCTTCTCTAGCCTGCAGGCCGTCACCAACGGCGATGTGATCGAGCTGGACGACGACGTCGCCAGTCGATGGGGACCGCGCGTGGTTGACTTCCTGCGCGAGATCGTGGCCGCGGTGAAGGCTCTGACCGAGCGGTGACCACACCAGCGATCGCCACGTCGCCCCCGTTGACCCTGCACGCCGCTCGATTGCGACCGCGCTGGTTGATGGTCGGCGTCGTGGCGGTCGCCGGCTCCGCCCTGGCTGGCCTTGTGGTTGGGCCCGCCGCGCTCGACCCCGGGGACGTTGTGCGCCAGCTGCTTGGTCTGTCCACCACCCTCGACCCCCGCCAGATCGCCATCGTTGAACAGATCCGCTTGCCGAGGGTGGTGCTCGGGCTGCTGGTCGGCTCCACGCTGTCGCTGTGCGGCGCCAGCTACCAGGGGGTCTTCCGCAACCCGCTCGCGGATCCGTACCTGCTGGGGGCCGCAGCCGGCGCGGGGTTGGGCGTCACGCTCGTCATTGTCGGCGCCGCCGGCGGAACGACGACTCCCGCCCTCGCGCCCCTCGCCGCCTTTGTCGGAGCACTTGGCGCCGTTGCGCTCACCTACGCGCTGGGCAGCTCCGGTGGCGGCCGTGCATCGACGGCGTCGCTCATCCTCGCCGGGGTCGCAGTGGCCAGCTTCCTGACCGCCATGCAGACCTACGTGCAGCAGCGCAATCAGGACACGATCCGCCAGGTGTACACGTGGATCCTCGGCCGTCTCTCCACCGCTGGGTGGGGCGAGGTCCGGCTTCTGCTCCCGTACGCCGTGATCACCTGGGTCGTCCTACTCGCGCACCGACGCGTCCTCGATGTGCTCGCCGTGGGCGACGACGAGGCAGCCACGCTCGGGATCAACACACGACGCAGCCGTCTCGTCATCATCGTGGCCGCATCGTTGGGGACAGCAGCGGCCGTGTCGGTCTCCGGTCTCATCGCCTTCGTCGGGATCATCGTGCCGCACACCGTCCGCCTGCTGGCCGGTCGGAGTCACCGTGTCGTGCTCCCACTGTCGTTGCTCTTCGGTGGCGCGTTCCTGTGTCTGGCCGACCTCCTCGCCCGCACGCTCTCGTCTCCGGCGGAGATCCCCATCGGGGTCGTGACGGCCTTCTTCGGCGCGCCGTTCTTCGTCCTGGTGCTCCGCTCGTCCAGGCGGATGGGGGCCACCACGTGATCGTGTGCACCGACGTGCGCGTGACGCTCGGCGACCACCAGGTGCTCGACGGCGTCGACCTGCACGTGGAGCGCGGCGAGTGGGTGTCGGTGGTCGGTCCGAACGGGGCGGGCAAGTCGACGCTGCTCCGGTACCTCACCGGCGCCGTTGGCCGCTCCGGCGACCTCCACCTGGCCGGCCGCCCCTTCGCGTCGCTGAGCCGGCGCGAGCGGGCGCTACTGGTCGCGCTCGTGCCGCAGTCGCCCGTGATCCCCGTGGGCATGCGCGTCGTGGACTACGTGCTGCTCGGGCGCACCCCCCACCTCCGACCGCTCGGCGTGGAAGGCCCCCGCGATCTAGCGGCAGCCCTCGACGCGCTGGTCCACCTCGATCTGCTCGACTTCGCCGACCGCGAGGTCACCACCCTGTCCGGCGGTGAGCGCCAGCGCGTGCTCATCGCCCGGGCGCTGGCCCAGGGCGCGTCGCTCGTGCTGCTCGACGAGCCGACCACCGCCCTCGACGTCGGGCACCAGCAGCAGGTGCTCGAGCTGATCGACGAGCTCCGCCGGGTCCACGACCTCACCGTGGTCACCACGATGCACGACCTCACCCTGGCGGGGCAGTACGCCGACCGGCTCGTCCTGCTCGACCGGGGACGAGTGATCGTCGACGGCCCCGCCCGCCTCGTCCTGACCGAGGAGAACCTGGCCAGCTACTACGGCGCCAGGGTGCGCATCATCCACGACGGGGGCCACCCTGTCGTCCTGCCCGTGCGGGAGCGGAGGATCCATGATCTACCCAGCTGAGCCGACGGTCCCCACCGAGCACACCAACCCGCCGCACCGGCGCGTGAGCAGCCTCGTTCTCGTCAACACCGGCGACGGCAAGGGCAAGTCGACGGCCGCCTTCGGCGTCATCGTGCGCGCCGTCGCCCGCGAGTGGCCCGTCGGCGTGGTGCAGTTCCTCAAGTCGGGACGCTGGCAGGTGGGGGAGGAGGCGCTCTGCCGCGATCGGCTCGGCGTCGACTGGTTCGCCATCGGCGAGGGCTTCACGTGGGACTCCAACGATCTCACCCAGGACGAAGCCGTGGCGCAGAAGGCGTGGGAGCACGCCCGGACGATGATCGCGGCGGGAGCGCACCGGCTGGTGGTGCTCGACGAGGTCACCTACCCAATGACCTGGGGTTGGATCGACCCCGACGAGGTGGTGGCCACCATCGCCGGCCGGCCCCAGGGCGTGAACGTGATCTGCACCGGTCGCGACGCGCCCGCCTCGCTGGTCGACCTCGCCGACACCGTCACCGAGATGCGCAAGGTGAAGCACGCCTACGACACCGGCGTGCTGGCCAAGAAGGGCATCGACTACTGATGCCCGCTCCCACTCTGCAGCGCGTCGACGCGACGGCGGAGGGACGACCCGCACTGGTCTGGCGGTTCGTCGACCCGGTGCTCACCCTCGCCACCGCCGTGCTGGGCGGCGGGCTGGGCCGGCGCTCGTGGATCGTGAACGCCGAAGTCATGGCGCACTACGAGCACCACTGCCCCGCCGAACATGCTGCGGAGCTGGCGGCGGGTCTCGGGCTGCCGGCCGGAGAGGGGGTCGTGTTCCTCACTGCCGCCTCGGTGCTCGACGTCGCCTCCTGTCACGACGGCGGGGCCACCTGCGACGCGACCGTGGGCGTGTCGGTTCCGACCTGGGCGGCGGACGCCGACGGGGCCCGCTCCGCGTGGCAGCCCGGCACCATCAACCTCGTGTGCTGGGTTCCCGCCCCGATGTCCGACGCGGCCCTCGCCAACCTCTTGGTCACCGTCACCGAGGCCAAGACCCAGGCCCTCCTCGAGGCGGGCGTACGTGGCACCGGTACCGCGTCCGACGCCGTCGCGGTGTGCTGCCCGCCCGGTGGCGACGAGCCCTACGGCGGACCGCGCTCGCATTGGGGAAGCCGGCTGGCGCGAGCCGCGCATGCATCAGTGCGGGCGGGGCTCGAACGCTTTGAGGCGACGAATCTGTGATCACGCTCGTCCTCGGTGGGGCCCGCTCCGGCAAGTCGCGCGTCGCCGAGGAGCTGGTCATGCGCCTCAGCGGTCCGATCACCTATGTGGCGACCGCCGCGGTTGACGAGGCGGATGCTGATCATGTGGCGCGTGTCGCCGCCCACCAAATGCGGCGCGATCCGAGCTGGACCACGATCGAAGCGCAGGGCGCATCGCTCGCCTTGGTGCTCGGCAACATCGAGGGCAACGTGCTCGTTGACTCGCTGGGCACCTGGGTCACTGGACATGACGACTTCGTGGTGGACGTGGACGCCCTCTGCGCGGCGCTCGTGGGACGAGATGCCGACATCGTGGTCGTCTCGGAGGAGGTCGGGCTCGGGGTGCACCCGTCCTCCGAGGCCGGCCGGCGCTTCCGCGATGCCCTGGGAGACGTGAACCACGCGGTCGCCGACGCGTCGGATGCCGTGCTGCTCGTGGTGGCGGGCCGAGTGCTCCTGCTGCCGCGACCGTGAGGCACCCATGAGGCACCATGAGGCACCGATGAGACGGGCGCTGGCGTTCCTCACCCCGCTCGGTGGACCCTCCGTGCCCGACCACCGGACCCTCTCGTGGTTCCCGGTCGTGGGCGCCCTGATCGGTCTCGTCGTCGGCTCCACCTGGTGGGGAGCCAGCGAGCTGTGGCCCCCCGCGGTCGCGGCTGCCATCGTGGTCGCCGTCGACCTCGGTCTCACCGGCCTGCTCCATGCCGACGGGCTCATCGACTCGGCCGACGGCCTCCTCCCGCAGGTGCCCCGCGACCGCCGGCTCGCCATCATGGCGGAGCCGACCGTCGGCGCCTACGGGGTCATTGCCGCAGTAGTTGTCCTCCTCCTGCGCTACGCCGCCCTTGCCTCGATGCGACCCTCCGTCCTTCTCGTGGCCGGGGTCTGGTGCGGCGCCCGCACCGTGATGGCGGTGACGGCGCGCGCCGTGGCGTACGCCCGACCGGGAGGGGGACTGGCCACCGCCATGCTCGGCGGCGACTGGCGCCCCGTGGGCTTGTACGGGCTGATCCTCGCCGTCTCGCTCGGCGCCTTCGCCCGCGGTCGCCAGAGCGAGCTCGCGGTAGCGGTGGGGATGCTCGCGGGCGCGGGCCTCGTCGTCGCCGCGCGCCGACGGCTGGGCGGGTTCACCGGCGATGTGCTCGGCGCCGCCGGCATGGTGACGGAGACGGTCGCGCTCCTGGTGGCGGCGGCCCGATGGTGACCCGCCCGGGAGCCGCCGCCCTGGGGGTGCTGGCCGACCGGCTGGTGGGCGAACCACCGGCGCGCCTGCATCCGGTGGCCGCCTTCGGCCGCATGATGCAGTCGGTCGAGGAGCGCATCTACGCCGATCGTCAGACGTCGGGTGTCGCCCACGCGGCGCTCGGGACCGCCGTGGCGGTGGCGGTGGGGCGGGCTGTGCGCTCCACCACGGTGGCCACCTGGTCGGCGGTCGCCGGTCGAGGCCTGGGCGAGGCCGCCAGCGCGGTGGCCGACGCCCTCGACGCCGAGGACCTCGAGCGGGCCCGGACCCTGTTGCCCACCCTCGTGGGACGCGACCCCGCCTCGCTCGACGCGGAGGAGATCGCGCGCGCTGTGGTGGAGTCGGTGGCGGAGAACACGGTCGACGCCGTCGTCGCGCCCGCGCTGTGGGCGGCGGTGGCCGGCGCGCCCGGGGTCCTGGGCCATCGTGCCATCAACACGATGGACGCCATGGTCGGGCACCGCTCGGCGCGCTACCTGCGCTATGGCTGGGCTGCCGCCCGCCTCGACGACGCAGCCGCGTGGGTGCCGGCGCGCGCCACCGCGGGGCTGGTGGCTGTCTGCCGCCCGCGAGCCGCAAGGGCCATCTGGCGCAGCGTGCGCGACGACGCCCCGGCCCACCCCTCGCCGAACAGCGGGGTCGCCGAAGCTGCATTCGCGGCGGCGCTCGGGCTGCGCCTGGGTGGCGAGAGCCGGTACGGCGATGTGGCGGAGGTGCGCCCCGATCTGGGCCGAGGTCGTGCGTGCGAGCCCAGCGATGTGCGGCGGGCCGTCGACCTGAGCCGCGACGTCGCAACCGCGCTGGTGGTGGGCCTCGCTGTCGCTGCCACCACCCAGCGCGCCGGCCGGAGGCGCGCGTGACCGCGGTCCCGCCCCCGCTCGACCACGGCGGCGATGGCCTGGCGGTGGCGCTGGCGCTGGCGCTCGATCCCGCGACGGTGGTCGACCTGTCGATGTCGCTGAACCCTTTCGCCCCCGACGTCGTGGCGCTGGCGGGGCGGCATCTGGGCGCGCTTCGACGGTATCCGGATCGTCGCGAGGCGACGGCGCTGCTGGCGGAGGTGATCGGTGTCGACACCGAGCGCCTCGTGCTCACCAACGGCGGCAGTGAGGCCATCGCCCTCGTGGCGGTGGCCATGGGCGGCGGCGTGGTGCGCGAGCCCGAGTTCAGTCTCCACCCGCGCGGCACGGGAGGCCCCCGCTGGTGCAGCAACCCGCACAACCCGTCGGGCCGTCTGGCCGGCCCCGACGACGGCGCCGACGTGTGGGACGAGGCCTACTACCCGCTGGCCGCGGGGACCTGGACCCGGGGCGACGGCGGGTCGGTGGTGGTCGGGTCGCTGACCAAGGTCTTCGCCTGCCCCGGTCTGCGCCTCGGCTACGTCCTGGCGGACGACGCGCCGCGCCTCACCACCGGCCAGCCCGAATGGCCGGTGGGGGGGCTGGCGCTGGCGGTGCTCGCCGATCTGCTCGCCGCTGCGGACCTTCCGGGGTGGCGAGCATCCATCGCCCGCCGCCGCGAGGAGCTCGTGGCCCTGCTGCGCACCCACGGACTCATCGCTGACGCGGCCGACGCGCCGTGGGTGCTCGTCGCCGCGCCCGACCTGCGGGTCCGGCTGGCTCCGCACGGCGTGGTGGTGCGCGACTGCACGAGCTTCGGCATGCCCGGGGTAGTGCGCATCGCCGTCCCCGACGATCGAGGCCTGTTGGCGCTCGACGACGCCCTTCGACGCATCCGGGAGGGCGCGTGATCACGACCATCCTCTTCGACATCGGTGGCACCCTGGTGCGAGCGGCGGCGCCAGGCACGCCGATCGCCGAGCTCGTCGGCGCGCCATTGGAGGGCGTCGTGCGCACCCTCGAGGCGCTCTCACGCCACCACCGGCTCGGTGCGGTGACGGACACGGCGGTGATGTCCGAGGGTGACGTGCGAGACGCCCTCATCGGCACCGGCATCTCCGAGCTGCTCGAGGTGGTCGTCACCTCGTGCGACGTCGGTGCCGCCAAGCCCGACCCCCGTGGTGTGCTCGCCGTCTTGACTCGCCTCGGCGCGGAGCCTGCCGACGCAGTCCTCATCGGCGACGCCGACGTCGACGAGGAGGCGGCACGTCGCGCCGGCGTCGGGTTCGCGCGAGTGGATCGCACCACGACCCTGACCGCCGCGGTTCGCTCGGCCCTCACCGACGCCGGCGGGCCCTTCGCGGCCGCCCGGGCGCTCGTGGGTCTGCCCGACGAGGGTGCCGCGGCTCGCGCCGCCGAGCACCACGACGCCCTCACGAAGCCGCCGGGCTCGCTCGGTCGGCTCGAGGCGCTCGGGGCGCAGCTGGCCGCCATCGCTGGCGGGAACCCGCCACCGGCGCCGCGGCCCGCCGCGGTGGCAGTGTTCGCCGGCGACCATGGCGTGCTCGACGAGGATGTGACGCCGTGGCCGCAGGAGGTCACCGCGCAGATGGTCGCCAACTTCGTAGCCGGCGGCGCTGCCATCAACGTGCTGGCCCGCCAGGCGGGCGCTTCGGTCACCGTGGTCGACGTCGGCGTGGCCGGTGACCTCGACGCACTCGGCCTCGACGGCGCGCCTGGTCTGCTCCGGTGCAACGTGCGGCGCGGTACCGCCAACCTTGCGGCCGGCCCTGCGATGGAGGCCGGCGAGGCACAGGAGGCGCTCGACGTCGGGGCGGCGGTGGCGGCCTCCCTGGTGGCCTCCGGCGCTGCAGCACTGGTCACCGGCGACATGGGCATCGGCAACACCACCCCTTCGGCGGCCCTCATCGCCGCCCTGCTCGGCCTGGCGCCCGCCGACGTGACGGGCAGGGGCACCGGCATCGATGACACCCGCCTCGCCCGCAAGGTGCGGGTCATCGAGCGAGCGGTCGGGCGGATCCCGCCGGACGCGGACCCGCTGCGGGTGCTCGCCGAGGTGGGTGGTCTCGAGATCGCGGCACTGGCCGGCTTCATCGTGGGTGGCGCGTCGCACCGGGTGCCGGTGATCGTGGACGGCGTGATCGCGGATGCTGCTCTGCTCGTCGCTCACGCGCTCTGCCCTGAGGCTTTGCCATTCGTGGTGGCCGGCCATCGATCCACCGAACCGGGGGCGTCCGCCGTCCTCCAGCACCTCGGCCTCGAGCCGGTGCTCGATATGGGACTGCGGCTCGGCGAGGGCTCGGGCGCATGCCTCGCGCTGCCGATGGTGGAGGCCGCCGCCCTCGTCCTCCAGGAGATGGCGACGTTCGACAGCGCGGCGGTCAAGGACGTCACCGCGTGATCGCCTGATCGCACGGTCACCCGGTCGGACCAGGCCGGTCCTCAGCGGTAGGGGCAGTGCCGGCAATCGTTGGCGCAGCAGTGGCCGCGCCGCGCGTGCTCGGCAGCGGTGATCACGAACAGCCCGCTGACCGGATCGAGATATCCCGGTTGCCCCGCTTCCACGGCGTCGCTGTGAGCACCGAGGACAGTGCTTCGGCAAGGAGCGCGCCCCAGCCGGAGATGTCGTCGAGGGACACAGACGCCGCGTGTTGCACGAACCGGACACGCTCGGCGCGGCGCCGGTCTCGACGAGCCGCGTGATCTGGTCGATCTGGGCCTCCTGGAGCGTCACCGTCACCTTGCGAGTCGCCATACCAATCACCCTGGTGGGTCGGGGTCGTCGTCTGGGTCGGGGTGGTGGTTGCGCCAGCGGTTGTGGAAGCCGCAGCCGAGTCGGTTGTTGATCTGGGTGGTCTCACCGCCTTTGGCGTATTCGTGGATGTGGTCGATCTCGGGGCGGTGGGGTACCTCGTTGCAGGTGGGGTGGAAGCAGGTGCGGTCGCGTACTTCGATGGCTCGGCGGAGCGCACCGGTCACGAAGCGGCGTCTCTGGCCGACGTCGATGACCCGGGAGGGGCTGTCGAACACGATGCGTTCGATGTCGGCTTCGTCGAGCCACCCCGCCGCGGTGCCGGGGGTGATGGTGGTGCGGTTGTGGGTCTCGAGCAGGGGCCCGGCGAAGGTCTCGTAGCCGACGAGCACGGTGAACAGGGGTGCGGGTCGGCGGCCACCTTCGCGGGCGGTGCGGGCGCGGGTGGCCATCTCGGTGAGGGCGTCGGCGCGGCGCTGGGCAGGGGTGCGGTCGAGCTCCATGATCATCGGGTCGCGTCCGAGGCGTTGTTTGGCCGCGGCCCAGTCGGCGTCGAAGAGCTCCCGTTCGATCAGGCGCAGGGTGGTGTCGACGATCTCACCGCTCACTGGGTCGAGGGTGATCTTCCCGAACCAGATGCCGCCGAAGGACTGGGAGAGGTGTACTGCGCGGGCGTTGTGGTCGTCGTCGGCGCCTTGTTCGGCACCGTCGGGGTCGACGGCGAGCTCGAAGTGGTCACAGGCCCGCTTGAAGTGTCCGAACCAGCCGGTGCGCGCGATGTCGAGCAAGGTCTTGTGGTCACGGTCGAACACGTCTGCGGTGCGGGCGGTGCGGGCACCGAGCAGCGTGGTGACATGCGTCCGGTCGATCTCGCCGTGGGCCCACGCCTCCTCGATGGTCGGCAGGGTGCGCAACGCGCGGGCGTGTCGCAAGCGTTGGCGGGCTGTCTGGATCGGGAGCCGCTGGCGCCAGGCGAGCCAGGCGGCACCGGTCTTGGCGCCCGAGGCACGCCAGCAGCCCTGCGCATCCCAACGCGACAGGATCTGTGCCTCGGCAACGTCCAACCTGCCGCGGAATCGCTGCAGCGTGAGCACCGCATCCGAGAGCTTGTCGTCGCCCAACCCATCCAGGTCCACGGAACCCAGCTCCGCGGGGACTCCCGCGGCCCGGTCGACCACGTCGGCCAGATCGATTGCCATGACGGTTCCTCCTCCGGGTCCGGGGCGCCGCCAACAGCAGGGCAGCGCGGTCGTTCACGGTTGCGGGGACCAGCAACGAGGTCCCGAAGGGGAAGCCCCCACTATCGAACTGACGTTCGTCGTCAACCCCAAATGAAGATATTTTCTCCTGTCATTGCAGCCTCAGTGGCCCGGTGAGTGTCTTGGGCTCCGCCCACCGACATCTGCCGCGCTCAGCCGATGAAGGCGCTCGTGAGCATGGCCGTCCCTACGATCGCGAACGCGACCGCGCCGACGCGCCGCAGGGTCTGGGGCTGGATGCGCAGGGTTAGCGCCTTGCCGCCCAGCACGGCAAGAGCGGTGGCGGCGAACATCGCCGCGAACGATCCGATCCACACGGGGAGGGCTCCTCGATCGGCGGCCAGGCCGGCGGTCGTGAGCATGGTCTTGTCGCCGAGCTCGGCCAGGAAGAAGGCCAGTGCCACGCTCCGGAGCCCGATGGTGCCAACCACGTCGGCGTCGTCATCCGAGTCGGTGGCGGCGGACCGCCATGTCCAGATCGCGAAGCCGAGAAACAGCAGGCCTGCGCCCACGTCGATGGCTCGACCAGGTACCGCGTCGCTGATCAACGCTCCAGCGGTGACCGACAGGGTCTGCAGGATGGCGATGGCGAGGCCGAGGGCAGCGAGCACCTTGCGGGCCGCGTATCGCCCCGCCAACGTGAGCGCCACGAGCTGGGTCTTGTCGCCGAGCTCGGCCAGGAACACCACCACGAAGGCAGCGACGACGTCGGTCACGACCGACATCCTGTGGGGCCACGACCCCGCCCGTCAGATCCACGGGGGCGGTGTCGCAACCCGTCGGTAGCGTGGGGGCGTGATCGCACCGGATCCCCTCGCACCCTTCTCGCCCCCGGTGCGAGCGTGGTTCGAGACCTCGTTCCCTGCGCCCACCCCCGCCCAGGTGCAGGGCTGGCCTGCGATCGCCGGTGGTGACCACACGCTGATCCTCGCGCCCACGGGCTCAGGCAAGACCCTCTCGGCGTTCCTGTGGGCGATCAACCGACTGGTCACCTCGCCAGCGGCTGACACCCGAACCCACCGCACCCGCCTGCTCTACATCTCGCCGCTGCGAGCCCTGGCGGTCGACGTGGAGAAGAACCTGCGAAGCCCGCTCCAGGGGATCCGCCTCGCGGCGGAGCGCCTCGGCGTCCCGTACACGGAGCCCACGGTCGGGATGCGCACCGGCGACACCGCTGCCGACGATCGGCGCCGACTCGTGCGGAACCCGCCCGACATCCTCATCACCACACCCGAGTCGCTCTACCTGATGCTCACCTCGGCGGCGCGGGAGACCTTGCGTGGCGTCGAGGCTGTGATCATCGACGAGATCCACGCGTTGGCCGCCACCAAGCGGGGCAGCCACCTGGCCCTCACGCTGGAGCGCCTCGATCACTGGGTGTGCGCCGCGGGCGGTCCAGCGCCACAGCGCATCGGGCTGTCGGCCACACAACGTCCGCTGGAAGAGATCGCACAGTTCCTCGGAGGGACCGAGGTCGACTCGGGAGAACGCCGCCGGCCTCGACAGGTCGCCATCGTCGACGCCGGGGTCCGGAAGCCGCTCGAGGTCGAGATCATCATCCCGGTCGACGACATGGCCGAGCTCGGCACCATCGTCGACGAGCCCGTGTCCGGCCCTGCCGCCGCAGGTCCGGTCCGACGCTCGATCTGGCCGGCCATGCACCCGCGTCTGCTCGAGCTCGTACAGGAGCACAACTCCACGCTCATCTTCGTGAACGCCCGTCGGCTGGCCGAACGACTGGCCACCCGCCTCAACGAGCTGCACTGGGAGGGCGAGAACCGCTCAGCTGAGGCGGAGGGCAACCCGCCAGTCGAAGTGGAGCTGGTGAAGGCGCACCACGGATCACTGTCGCGTGAGCGGCGGCTCCAGATCGAGGACGAGCTCAAGTCGGGCACTCTCAAGGGCCTTGTCGCCACCTCCAGCCTCGAGCTCGGCATCGACATGGGCGCGGTCGACCTCGTCATACAGGTGGAGTCGCCCGGCGCGGTGTCCACCGGGCTCCAGCGCATCGGTCGAGCCGGCCACCAGGTGGGCGCACCGAGCAAGGGCAAGCTGTTCCCGAAGCACCGGTCTGATCTCGTCGAGGCTGCCGTCGTCGTCGAGCGGATGCAGGCGGGCCTCATCGAGCGCACGCACTACCCCCGCAACCCGCTCGACGTGCTGTGCCAGCAGATCGTGGCCATGTGTGCGCTCGATGAGTGGTCGGTCGACGACCTCGCCGCCGTGGTGCGGGCCTCGGCTCCGTTCGCGGAGCTGTCCGACGAGGTTCTGGCGTCGGTGCTCGACCTCCTCTCCGGTCGGTATCCGTCAGAGGAGTTCGCCGAGCTGCGCCCGCGCCTCGTGTGGGACCGCGTCGAGGGCATCGTGCGGGGCCGGTCGGGGGCGCAGCGGCTCGCGGTCACCAACGCCGGCACGATCCCTGACCGTGGCCTCTTCACCGTCACGCTGCCCGACGGAACACGGGTCGGCGAGCTCGATGAGGAGATGGTCTACGAGAGCCGCGTCGGGGAGACGTTCCTCCTTGGGGCGAGCACCTGGCGGATCGAGGACATCACCTTCCAGAAGGTGATCGTCACCCCCGCGCCAGGGGTGCCCGGCAAGATGCCGTTCTGGCACGGCGATGGCCCCGGCCGCCCGCTCGAGCTGGGCCAGGCGATCGGCGCCTTCACCCGCGAGCTGCGCGCTGGGGGAGACCCGACGAAGCGCTTGATCGACTCAGGGCTTGATGTGCGGGCCACCACGAACCTGCTGGCCTACCTCGACGACCAGGCAGCGGCCACCGGTGCGGTGCCCGACGATCGCACGATCGTCGTCGAGCGCTTCCGCGACGAGATCGGCGATTGGCGGGTCTGCGTGCTGTCGCCGTTCGGTGCGCAGGTCCACGCGCCCTGGGCCATGGCGCTCCAGCACCGGCTGGGCGAGCGGTGGGGGACCGAGATCGAGCTCATGTGGAGCGATGACGGCATCGTTGTCCGCTTGCCCGAGTCGGTCGAGGAGCTGCTCGACGAAGAGCTCCTCATCGACCCCGACGAGATCGAGGAGCTGATCGTCAGCCAGCTCCCCGGCACGGCGATGTTCGCCAGCCGGTTTCGAGAGTGCGCTGGGCGAGCCCTGTTGCTCCCGCGCCGACGTCCCGACCAGCGCACGCCGCTCTGGCAGCAACGGCAGCGCTCGGCGGACCTGCTTGGGGTAGCCGGCAAGTACCCGTCGTTCCCGATCCTCCTCGAGGCCACGCGCGAGTGCCTCAACGACGTGTTCGACGTGCCGGCCCTCACCGAAGTGCTCCGTGACCTTCGCAGCCGCAGGATCCGTCTCGTGTCGGTCGATACCCGGAGCGCGTCGCCGTTCGCACAGTCGCTGATGTTCGGTTGGATCTCCGTCTACATGTATGCGGGGGATGCCCCGCTGGCCGAACGTCGCGCCGCCGCGCTGGCCCTCGACCGCGATCTCTTGCGTGACCTCCTCGGCGCGGAGGAGCTGCGCGAGCTCATCGACCCTGAGGCTCTCGCAGACCTCGAGCTGGAGCTCCAGCGCCTTGTCGACGGGCGGCTCGCCCGCGACGTCGACGAGCTCCACGACCAGCTCCGCATCCTCGGACCGCTCACGATCGATGAGCTCGATCTGCGGGCCATCGAAGGTGCGCCGGTGAAGGACTGGGTCGACCAGCTCGTGCGGGAGCGGCGCGCCTTTCTCGGCGGCGTCGGCGGCGAGGAGCGCGCGTGCGCGGCCGAAGACGCCGGCCGCCTGCGCGATGCGCTCGGTGTGGCCGTGCCGATCGGCCTGCCTGCTGCCTGTACCCAATCGGTCGACACGCCACTGGTGGATCTGATGGCCCGCTACGCCCGAACCCATGGGCCGTTCCTCGCCCAGCACGCGGCCCTGCGCTACGGCGTGAGCATCGAACGGGTGCGGGGAGCGCTCGACGTGCTGGCGGGTGAGGGGCGGGTTGTCCTCGGCGAGTTCCGCCCTGATGGGGTCGAGCGCGAGTGGTGCGACGACGACGTGCTCCGCCAGCTGCGGCGCCGATCGCTGGCCGCCCTTCGCCGCGAGGTTGAGCCCGTTGACGGGGCCACACTCGCCCGCTTCCTGCCCGCGTGGCACGGCATCGGCTCCAACCGTCGTGGGGTCGACGCGTTGGTCGAGGTGCTGGCCCAATTGCAAGGCGCGCCGCTTGTGGCGTCAGTCCTCGACCGCGATGTGCTCAGCGCCCGCGTTCCGCATCACGAACCCGCCGATCTGGATGCGCTGTGCACCTCAGGTGAGGTGGTGTGGGTGGGCGCCGGTGCCATCGGGTCCACCGACGGGCGCATCCGTCTGGCGTTCCGCGACCACGCCGCGCTCCTGCTCTCGGCCCGTGAGGAAGCGTTCGAGCCGGAGCCACTGCACGTCGCAGTGCTCGACCATCTCACGAACCGAGGCGCCTCGTTCTGGAGTGACCTCACCGCTGCTGCGCAGGAGGCAGAGCAGCCGTATGACGACCCAAGTGTGCTCGCAGCACTGTGGGATCTCGTCTGGGCTGGCCTCGTCACCAACGACTCGCTGGCGCCCCTGCGCGCCTTTGTTGGCGGCGCGGGTCGACGGTCGGCAGCAAGACAGAGTGGCCGCGGGGCCCGCGGACGCCCCCGCCCCGGTCGGCTCGCTCGCATCGGACCACCCGCAGGCGCCGGTCGCTGGTCGCTGGTCGCATCGCTGCTGCGCCCAACGCCCACCAGCACGGAAGTAGCTCACGCTCGCGCCCTGCAGCTGCTCGAGCGCTATGGGGTGCTCACCCGTGAGGCGGCGCTCGGCGAGGGTGCCGAGGGTGGCTTCGCCGGCGTGTACCCGGTGCTCAAGGCGCTAGAGGAGCGCGGCCAGGTTCGACGGGGCTACTTCGTGGCCGGTCTCGGCGCCGCCCAGTTCGCGGTGTCCGGCGCAGTTGATCGGCTCCGGTCGGCCCGAGAAGCGGAGGACCACGCGCCGGTCGTCCTCGCTGCCACCGACCCCGCGCAGCCCTACGGTGCGGCACTGCCGTGGCCAGCCTCGAAGGGGCGACCGGCGCGCGCGGCGGGCGCCCTTGTCGTCCTCGCCAATGGCGAGCTGCTCGCCTTTCTGGATCGTGGCGGCCACCGCCTCGTCCGATTCTCGGCCGCTGAGGCCGACCACCGCTGGGTCGACGCGCTCGCCGCGCTGGTCGACCGCGGCCGCTACAGGTCACTCGAGCTGCGCACGGTCGATGGTGCCTCGATCGGTGAGGCTCCGTCAGAGGTGCGTGCCACTCTGGAGCAGGCCGGCTTTCAGCAGGCCTACAAGGGTTGGACCCGGCGCTCCCGCGTTCGCTGACCGGTAGCGTCCGAGTCCATGACGGTGCATCTCCGAGGGTTCACCTGCGGATGGCTCACCACCGATCTCGCCGGCATGCTGGAGGGTGGTGAAGGCCGGATCCGGATGCCTGTGCTGTCGTACCTGGTCGAGCATCCGAAGGGCCGGCTTGTGTTCGATACTGGCCTCCACGCCGACATGCGGACCGATCCCGTCGGCCGGATCGGTGGGCTGGCCAACTACTTCGACAGCGAGATGGCCGACGGCACGGCGGTGGACGAGCGAGTCGGATCGTTCGACCTCGCGCTCGACCTGGTCGTGTGCTCTCACCTCCACTTCGACCACTGCGGCGGCAACAGCCGCCTGGGTGATGTGCCCGTCATCGTGCAGCGCGCGGAGTGGGATGCCGCCCACGGCGGCGATCCGACGGCTGGCTACAACCCGGCGGACTTCGAGACCGGGCAGGATATGCGCCTCGTCGATGGCGAGCACGACGTGTTCGGCGACGGCAGCGTTGTGTGCATCCCGACTCCCGGCCACACGATGGGCCACCAGTCGTTGCGGGTCCGCACCGCGGCGCGGGAGGTCGTGCTCACCGGCGATGCGTGCTACTTCCGTCGCTCCCTCGACGAATCGCGGCTGCCGCTGTTCGGACACGACCGGGAACAGCAGCTGCTCTCACACGGCGTGCTGCGCTCCCTAGAGGCGGCAGGCGCCCACCTCGTCTTCGGTCACGATCCAGATCAGTGGACCGACGACGAGGTCGTCTCTCTCTAGGGCAGACTGACGGTCGATCACACATCAGGGGGACACACCATGCGGTACCGGTCACTCGGCACAACTGGCGTCAAGGTCAGCCCGCTGTGCCTCGGGGCGATGATGTTCGGCGCTATGGGCAACCGCGATCACGACGACTGCGTGAAGATCATCAACAGGGCCATCGACGACGGACTGAACTTCATCGACACGGCTGACGTGTACTCCGCGGGGGAGTCGGAGGAGATCGTCGGCAAGGCCTTGGTGGGCCGCCGCGACGATGTCGTGCTGGCCACCAAGTTCCACGGTGGCATGGGCAACGACCCGAACCATCAGGGCAACTCGCGTCGTTGGATCATGACCGAGGTGGAGCACAGCCTGCGCCGCCTGCAGACCGATCACATCGACCTCTACCAGGTGCACCGCCCCGAGCTGGGCACCGACATCGATGACACGCTCTCTGCCCTGTCCGACCTCGTGCACCAAGGCAAGGTGCGCTACCTCGGCTCCTCGACCTTTCCGGCGGAGGCAATCGTGGAGGCGCAGTGGATCGCCGACAAGCGCGGCCACGAGCGGTTCCGGGTGGAGCAGCCCCCGTATTCGATCTTCGCTCGTGGGATCGAGGCGTCGGTGCTGCCCACGTGTGAGAAGTACGGGTTGGGCGTCATCCCGTGGAGTCCGCTCAACGGTGGCATGCTCACCGGCCGCTACCGCCCCGGCGAAGCGCCGCCGGACAGTGGACGCGCGGCCCGTGTCCCGCAACGCTTCGATCCAGCCCGACCCTCGGTGGCGGCGAAGCTCGCGCTGGTGCCCGAGCTCGAGAAGGTGGCCGCCGACGCGGGCATCTCGCTGACGCACATGGCGCTTGCCTTCACCCTGGCCCATCCAGCGATCACCAGCGCCATCATCGGACCCCGGACGATGGAGCAGCTCGAGGGGTGCCTGGGCGCCACCGAGATGGCCCTCGACGACGACACGCTCGACGCCATCGATGCACTCGTCCCACCCGGAACAACCATCAACAGCGAGGACGCGGGCTGGCAGCCGCCAGCGGTCTCTGCGGCGTGGCGACGGCGTCGACCCGCCGGCACCCGCTGACGTAGCCTGATGCCTGTTGCCTCAGAACCGCGCTCAGTGTCGGTGGAGGAGCACTTCGTGGCGCTCCTCGCAGCCGTCGACTCGCCGCGGTTCGAGCGCCACGACGACGCGGATGTTGTCGTCTACACCTCCGACATCCCGCATCCGCTGTGCAGCGGAGCGCTTGCTCCGCGCTTCGCCGCGGACGTCGCCGAGGCCAGGACCGACGATGTCCTCGACCGGCTGATCGCCCGCGGTCAGCCCTTTCAGTGGTGGGCCGGTCCGTCGTCGATGCCGTCCTTCTCCCCCGACTGGCTGCTTCGGCGGGGGCTGGAGGCCGCCGCCCCGATGCCCGGCATGCACCTCGATCTCATGCAGGCCGACCTTCCACCGACCGATGGGGACATCCGGCGCTGCGCCTCGCCCTCGGAGCACTTGGCGGCGACGGCAACGTTCCTCGCCGGGTTCGATGCACCGCTGGAGCTTGTCGATGACTTCGACCACATGCTCAGCTCTGTCCCGACGACGAGCGACCAACAGATGATCGTGCTGCACGCCTTCGTCGACGACCAACCCGCAGGCACGGGCATGGTGGCTGCGATCGGCAGCGTTGCCGGGCTCTACAACATCGCCGTGCTTCCCGACGCCCGAAACCGCGGGCTCGGCGCCGCCATCACCGTCGAGCTGTTGCGAGCCGGCGCTGCTGCCGGGTGCTCGGAGGCGATCCTGCACTCGAGCGAGATGGGATTCCCCGTCTATCGATCGCTGGGCTTCGAGACCGTCTGCGACGTGCAGACGTACGTCTGGGTGCCGCCCGGATCCCCCTGAGCTCAGTCGAGCCAGACGCGCACGAGGTCTCGCAGTCGGTCGATCCCGACGTTCTTGGCCGCGCTGACCCACACCACATCCGATGGCTCGAGGTCGCAAGCCGCGGCCAGCTCCTTCTTGCGCTTGTCCCGCACCTTCGTCTTGACCTTGTCGTGCTTGGTGGCGATGACGGTGTGCGGCACGGTCTCCTCCCGCAGCCACTCGAGGATCGACCTGTCGAGAGGCGTGGGTCCGATCTCGCCATCGACGAGCACCAGCACCATCTGCAGCTGCTCTCGACCGAGCAGGTAGCGCTCGATCATGCTGGCCATCGACGATCGCTGCACCTTCGACACCTTGGCGTAGCCGTAGCCCGGGCAGTCCACGACGGTGGTGCCGTCGGGCAGCTCGAAGCAGTTGAGCAGCTGCGTGCGGCCGGGAGTCTTCGACACGTTGGCAAGGCCGTTGCGATTGGCCAGGGCGTTGATCAGCGATGACTTGCCGACGTTCGACCGGCCGACCACCGCCACCTCCGCCCGGCTCTCGGGCAGGCGGTCGAGGTGGTCCGCGGAGGTGACGAAGCGGAGCTCGAGCGGGGGAGACACGAGGGAACCTTGGCACGCGCGGCACGGCGCGAGGTCAATGACCGCGCCAACGGTCGGTCTCACGCCGCTCGCGCTTGGTAGGTCGTCCGGCACCTCGCTCCCGCGCGGCGACTCGGGTGCGATCGACTTCGGGTACCGGAGGAGAGTGATCGATGAAGCATTCGGCGGCAATTGCCGCCCCGACCCGTTTGTCGATGACCTGCACGACTTCCAGGATCTTCTCGACCCCGTGCACACGTGCCTCAACGCGATCGCCAACGCGTACGGCCGCGGCCGGCTTGGCTGATTTGCCGTTCAGGTCTACGTGGCCGCCGCGGCAGGCATGGGTGGCGTCAGCTCGGGTCTTGAAGAGCCGGACCGCCCACACCCAGCGGTCGAGGCGCGTGGTCTCCATGTGCTGATCCTGCCTGCTCCGAGCCGACGAGCGCGGGCACACTGGACCCATGCCCGAAGGTGACACGCTCTTCAAGACGGCGGCCAGACTGCGCCCTGCGTTGCAAGGTCACCGCCTCACTCGGTTTGAGTCCTCGCGCCTGCGCGGCGACGCGCCCGCGGTGGGCACGACGGTTGAGCAGGTGGAGGCTCGCGGAAAGCACCTCCTCATCCATTTCGGTGGCGGCCTGACGCTGCGAACGCATCTGCGGATGAGTGGCTCCTGGCACCTCTACCGGGAGCGCGAGCGGTGGCAGAAGCCTGCGTACCTGGCGCGGGCGGTGGTCGGAGTCGACAGCGGCTGGCTCGCGGTGTGCTTCCAGGCACCCGTGGTGGAGACCTACCACCGTGTCGGTGTCGAGCCGGATGTGCTGGCGGGACTCGGGCCTGACCTCTGTCTCCCTGAGACGCTCGAGGACGAGGTGCTGGATGTCATCGTGACGCGCGTCGCAAGCCTTTCCGAGGCCGGGACGACGCTGGGGGAGGCACTGCTCGACCAGCGCATCGCATCCGGGATCGGCAACGTCTACAAGTCCGAGGCCTGCTTCGCGGTGCGCGTGGACCCGACTACGCCCATCGAGCTGGTTCCCTCCGACGTCCGCCGAATGGTGTGGGAGGTCGCCGGTCGCCAGCTGCGGGCGAACCTGGGATCCTCCGAGCGGCGAACCCACCCGGCGGGCCTGGCGGTCTACGGCCGCCGCGGACAGGCGTGCCACCGCTGCGGCACCCCCGTTCAGATGGCCCGCCACGGCGCGCTCGCGAGGAGCACCTACTGGTGCCCATCGTGCCAACAGCGGCCTCAAGTCTCGTGAAAGAGTTCACAAGAGCCGGTACGATGACTGCATGGCCGTGGTGCCCAAGGTTGTTGTCGTGGGGGCTGGCTTCGCCGGCATCGAGGTGGCGCGCCGTCTGCGCGGCCAGCCGGTCGACATCACGCTCGTGGATCGCAACAACTTCCACACCTTCCAACCGCTCCTGTACCAAGTTGCGACCGCTGGCCTGAACGCCGCCGACGTCGCCTACGCAGTGCGGGGTCTCTTCCATGGGCAGCGCAACGTCGCGTTCCGTCAGGCGACCGTCACCGGGGTCGACTGGGGAGCGAAGACGGTTCAGATCGATGGTCAGCCCGACCTGCCCTTCGATCACCTCGTGGTGGCGGGTGGGGCCACCGTGGCCCACTTCGGCACGTCCGGAGCGGCCGAGCACGGGTTCCCGCTCTACACGCTCGACGACGCCGTCACGCTGCGGAACCACATCGTGGAGTGCTTCGAGGCCGCTGACATCGATCGGGCCGAGATCGACCGAGGCGGCCTCACCTTCGTGGTGGTGGGTGGCGGCCCGACCGGTGTCGAGATGGCAGGCGCCCTCGCGGAGCTGTTCGAGATGGTGTTCCGCAAGGACTACCCGCACCTCGATGTCAGCCGCGCTCGCGTCGTGCTCTTGGAGATGCAGAACCATCTGCTCGCACCGTTCACCGCGCCGAGCCAGCGACACGCCCTCGACACACTTAGCGCTCGCGGGGTGGAGGTGCGCCTCGGTTCACAGGTGGGATCGGTCTCACCAAATGAGGTAGTGCTCGCCGATGGCGAGGTGATCCCGTGTCGGACGCTCATCTGGGCCGCGGGTGTACGGGCGAACACCCTGGCCGACGCCCTCGGTGTCGAGACGGATCGTGGCGGACGCGTGCCCGTTGGCCCAGATCTACGCATCATCGGTCATCCGGACGGGTGGGCCGTCGGGGACATCGCCGCGGCTCGTGATCGGGCCGCCGAGCTCTTGCCGCAGCTCGCGCCAGTGGCGATGCAGGGCGGCCGCCACGTCGCCGAGCAGATCTCCCGCCTCCTCGTCGGCAAGCCGACCGAGGCCTTCCGGTATCGGAACAAGGGCACGATGGCGACGATCGGGCGCCGGGCCGCGGTGGCGGAGCTCCCCGGACGGATCCGGCTCTGGGGCGGCCCTGCTTGGCTGGCCTGGCTCGGCCTGCACCTCGTGTACCTCGTCGGAAAGCGCAACCGAGCCTCGGTGCTTCTCAACTGGGCGTGGAACTACCTCACGTGGGACCGGGGTCCACGGCTCATCCTTCGGCCGGGGGGTCGATCCGGCGCCAAGTAGGTTCACCAGCCATGACCGCAGACGCCGCCATCATCCGTGCCACCGTCGACGCCTACTGCGCCGCCGTCACCGCCGGAGATCGTGCCGCATACATCGGCTTGTTCACCGAGGATGGATGGCTGGAGGATCCCGTCGGCACGCCTCGGATCGTCGGCCACGAGGGAATCGGAGCATTCTTCGACCAGTCACAGGGAATGGCAGATTCGATCGCACTACGACGGACAGGACCGGTGCGGGCTGCGGCAGGGGAGTGCGCGTTCCCGATCCAGGCCCGCCCCGAGATCGGCGGTGCCACCTTCGTGGTCGACATCATCGACGTGATGACCTTTGCCGACGACGGACGGATCACGACGATGCGCGCCTTCTGGGACGCTGCCGACACGCGCCCGGCAGACGACTGATGGACGCCATACCCGCGCGCCTCAGTCTGGTGACCCTTGGCGTACGCGACATGCCCCGGATGCAGGCCTTCTACAAAGGGCTCGGTTGGCCGCCACTGCCGCACGCGAGCGATCAGTTCTGCGCGTTCCTGCTGGGAGGAGTCGTGCTCGCCCTGTACGGGATCGACGACCTTGCCTCGGAGGCCGCTCCTGGGGAACCGCTCGTCAAGCACGGCTGGGGTGGACACACCTTCGCGCTCAACACCGACAGGCGCGACGAAGTCGACGAGGTCGTCGTGGCCATGACCGCGGCCGGCGCCCGCAAGGTCGGCCAGATCGAGGACCGGCCGTGGGGCGGTCGCACCGGCTACGTCGCCGACCCAGAGGGCAACCGGTGGGAGATCGCGTGGAATCCGGAGTTCACCTTCGATGATCGAGGAGCGGTCACCGGCTTCGGCACCGCCTGACCGCCGTCAGTTGCCACCGGGCTCGCGGAACATCACGCTGATGCGCGGCCCAGCATGGGCGCGCTTGGGGACACAGTGCTCGAAGGTGCGCTGACAGGTGCCACCCTGCACGAGCAGGTCACCTGAGTGCAGGGTGTAGCCGATCGAGGGGCCGCCGCCGTCGGGGCGGAGCAGCAATCGTCGGCTTGCGCCCAGCGAGAGGATGCCGACGATCGCGTCCGAGCGATGCCGCCCCACGCGGTCCCCGTGCCATGCCACGGAGTCGTTGCCGTCCCGGTAGAGGTTGGCGGAGATCGACGGAAGGCGAACGCCGTAGCGGCGGCCGAGGCATCGCGCCATCTGGCTGACGATCGCGGGCCGGCCATCGTGCCACTGCCGCGTCTCGAGTCGGGGAACGCCAACGATTCGGTCGTACATCGGGCGCTCGAAGGCATGCCAGGGTGCCTGGTTGAGCACCTCATCGAAGAGAACGTCAGCGCCTGTCAGCCAGTCCGGGATGAGGTCCACCCAGGCTCCCGCACCGAGGATGCGCCGCTGCGCCCTGTCGAGGGATGGGTCGAAGCTCGGAGCGGCGGGATCGAGCAGCGAGGGCTGCCAGGTGACGTGGCGGTCGACGGTCACCTCGGTGAACATGCTCCCGACCATACACGAACAGGCGTTCGTAGTCGGGGGAAACCCGGGCCCGCTACTCGTAGGAGATGGCCTCCAGGATGTTGAGGCGCGCGGCGCGGCGGGCGGGCAGGATCGACGCCGCGGTGCCGAACAGCGCGGCGAGCACGGTGATCACGGCGAGCGCGCCGATGGGCATGGTGAAGACGGTGAGCCCCTGGCTGCTCAGGGCCTCGATCAACGCCCAGCTGATGACCAGCCCGAGGCTGAGGCCGACCAGCGTTCCCAGCACTGAGATGAGCACCGCCTCCCAGCGAACGGTTGCCCGCAGCTGCGCACGGTGCATGCCGACCGCGCGGAGCAGCCCGAGCTCGCGGGTGCGCTCGTTGATCGAGAGCGACAGCGTGTTGGCGATGCCGATCAGGGCGATCAGGATCGACAGGATCAGCAGGCCGTAGATGAACGTGACGAACGACGTGATCTGGCTGGCCAGCGCGCCGATGAAGCCGTCCCGGTCGAGGACCTCGATCGACGGCGTGTCCTGAAGCGCCGTCTCCAGCCCACTGATCACCGTGGGGAGATTGGCGCCTGGGGCGATCTTCCCGAACACCTGCACGTCGAGCAGCTCCGGCACTGCCGCCTTGTACGTCTCGCGGGTGACCGTGAACCAGCCGAGGAGACTGCGATCGTCGCTGATCGCTTGCACGGTCAGCTCAAAGGCTTCTCCGCCAGCCACCGTCACCGCGATGCTGTCACCGATCCTGACGTCGTGGGCCTCCGCCAGCTCCTTGTCGACGACGATTCCGTCATCGCGGAGGTCAGTCATCGAGCCGTCGGTCATCCGCGGTTCCAGCACTTGGTCGAGACCTGCCGGTTCGACGGAGGTAAGGAACTGCGTCGCCTTCTTGCCGTCGGGGTAGGTGAACTCTCCCCGGCCAAACCCGAGGGGCACGACCACCTCCACGCCGTCGACGGCCGCCGCAGTGTCTGCGACGGCTCCGGGGAAGCCAGACGGTGGGCCAAAGGCACCGGCGGTGCTCTGGATCACGAAGTCGCCCTTGAAGCCGCGCTCCACCTCCGAGGTGACCGAGCTCGTGGCTGAGGCTGCGAACACCGTGATGAAGCCGACCAACGCGACGCCGATGATCAACGCCGAAGCCGTGGCCGAGGTGCGCTT
This sequence comes from Acidimicrobiales bacterium, assembly GCA_040902805.1. GTDB lineage: Bacteria > Actinomycetota > Acidimicrobiia > Acidimicrobiales > VFJN01 > VFJN01. Next base: position 17,821 of record JBBDWQ010000021.1, on the reverse strand, counting down.
CGGGCTGCGGGCCGCGTTCTGCGATGCGAGCTTCCCGGTCACGCCATTGAGCTTGGGAAGCGGAGCGCCGAGGGCGAGGACGCTCGGGCCACTGAGCACCGGGCCACTCAGGATGGCTCCGACGATCAGCAGGATCGCGCCCATCCCCACCGTGGGTAGAGCGTCAGATGACCCGTCGGTCCATGCCGCCGAGAGGAACACTGCGCCAAGGAGGGCGACGGTCACTCCCAAGCCGATGCGCACCTTCGAAGCGTTCGATCGATCGATGGCAACCTCGCGCAGCGCGGCGATCGGGGGAACTCGAGTGGCCCGAATGGCAGGGATGAGTGCCGCCACAAGCGTCACGACGAGGCCGATCACGAGCGCGGCGATCACGGTGGACGACCGCACCTGGAGCGTGGTGGTCGGCAGGTCGGCGCCCGTCGCATCCAGTACTGCGGTTACGCCCTTCGCCAGCCCCACCCCGGCGACCAGCCCCAGCCCAGCGGCCAGCAGACCCACAAACGTCGCCTCGAACAGCACCGAGCGCAGCACCTGCGATCGGCTCGCGCCGATGGCCCGCAGAAGGGCCAGCTCGCGGGTGCGCTGGGCGACGAGGATCGAGAAGGTGTTGGAGATCACGAAGATGCCGACGAGCAGGGCCACACCGCCGAACACCGACAGGATCACCTTGAAGAAGCTGAAGCCTGACTGCACGCTCTTCGACAGCTGCGCGCCGGCCTCTGTGCCCGTGATGGCCTCTGCGTTGGGGGGCAGCACGGCAGCGATGCGACGCGTGAGCTCCGCTTCGTCGATGCCGTCAGCAGCGCGGGCCAGGATCTGCTGGACCTTGCCGTCCGTGCCGGCGAGCCGCTGTGCCTGAGCCAGGGTGAGCTCCACGGAGGTGGCCCCCGCGGAGCTCTTGGCCGAACCGAAGGTGACCGCGCCCACCAGTGTGAACTCCTCGCGGCCGAACTGGTTCACCATCGTCACGCGATCCCCAAGAGCGAACCCGCCCTCTTCGATCGCGGCGACGTTGAGTGCCAGCTCGTCATCGGCCACCGGTCCGCGGCCGTCAGCCACCACGTAGGCCGTGAGGTCCGGGTCGGTCGTCCAGCTCTCGATGAGGGTCGGGGGTCCCTGGCTTGCACCAATCGCCTTGCCGTCCGCGTCCAGGATCCGGTTTGTGCTCCCGAACCCGATGGTCCCTACAGCCGGGGCAATCCCAGCGACTCCATCCACCGCCGCGACCGTCTCGACGAGGCCGGCATCGAGGAGCGCTCGCTGATCGCCACCGAACGGGTCGCTGAAGAGCACCTCGCCTTGGACCTGGGTGTCGATCTTGTCGCTGACCTCGGCGAAGAGGTCGTCGAACACCTTGTCGAGCGTGTCGGTCAGCACGAAGGTGCCCGCCATGAAGGCCACGCCGAGGACAATCGCAACGATCGTGGAGATGAGACGTCGCTTGTGGTCCCAGAAGCTTCGAAGGCTGATCCGGATCATCCGGCGTCACCCAGGGCCTTGAGGCGGTCGAGGACCTTCTTGGCGGTCGGCTTGAGCAGCTCGTCCACGATCCGACCATCAGCAAGGAACACCACGCGACTGGCGTAGGACGCTGCGCCCGGGTCGTGGGTGACCATCACGATGGTCTGGCCGAGGTCCGAGACGGCGCGCTGCATGAACCCGAGGATCTCGGCGCTGGCTCGGGAGTCGAGGTTTCCCGTCGGTTCGTCAGCGAAGATGATGTGCGGGCGAGCGGCGAGGGCGCGGGCCACCGCCACCCGTTGCTGCTGGCCACCGGACAGCTCACTGGGACGGTGCGTCAGCCGGTCGCCCAGCTTGACGGTGTCGATCACCGAGTCGAGCCAGGGCTTGTCCGGCTTTCGCCCGGCCAGGTCCATCGGCAGCGTGATGTTCTCCAGCGCAGACAGCGTCGGGATGAGGTTGAACGCCTGGAAGATGAACCCAACCTGGTCCCGTCGTACTTGGGTCAGTGCCTTGTCGTTCAGAGTCGTCAGGTCCGTGCCCGCGATGGACACCCGCCCGGAGGTCAAGCTGTCGAGGCCAGCCACGCAGTGCATCAGGGTGGACTTGCCTGATCCCGACGGTCCCATGATGGCGGTGAACGCGCCGGTCTCGAAGTCCACGGTGACCCCGTCGAGTGCTCGCACCTCCGTGTCGCCACTGCCGTACACCTTGGTCGCGTCAACGGCACGGGCCGCGACGTCAGTGCTCGGGCCGGCGGTGGGGGTTGTCGTGGTCATGGCGTCAGAGACTAGGGGCACGATGCCGGCCAGATGAGGGGAGGTTTGTACCCTTCCCAGTAGATTCGGGATCGGTGACCTGTCCCAGCTGTCGCAGCGACGTTCCCTCTAGCGCGCACTTCTGCCCAGAGTGCGGGCAGGACCTGCAGCTGCGCGGCGACGAACGACGCGTTGCCACTGTCCTGTTCGCGGATCTGGTGGGCTACACCGCGATGTCGGAGTCGCGTGACCCCGAGCAGGTGAAGAACTTCGTCGATTCATGCTTCGAGCGGCTGGTGGCCGACATCGATGCGTTCGGCGGACGGGTCGACAAGATCATCGGGGACGCCATCGTGGCGCTGTTCGGTGCGCCGACCGCCCATGAGGATGATGCCGAGCGCGCCGTGCGAGCTGCCCTGCGAATGCAGCAGACCCTCGCAACGGCATCGAGCGAGCTCGGCATCTCGATTCAGATGCGTGTCGGCATCAACACCGGTGAGGTGCTCGTTGGTGCGCTGCGCGCCGGCGGTGACTACACCGCGATGGGCGACGTTGTGAACACCGCCTCTCGGCTTCAGACGGCGGCCGAGCCCGGCACCGTGCTGGTGGGAGCCACGACGCACGCAGGGACGCGACGAGTGGTCCGGTACGACACACTGGAACCGATCGAGGTGAAGGGGCGCGAGGAGCGGGTGCCGGTGTTCCGCGCCCTCGACGCGTTGGCCCCTCCGGGGTATCGACCGGAACGGAACCGAACCACGCTCGTGGGTCGCGGCCCCGAGCTCGGACTCCTGAGCCACAGCATCGACAACGTGGTGCGCAATGCACGAGCCGCGCTGCTGCTCGTGCTCGGCGAGGCAGGGCTGGGAAAGTCCCGGCTCGCTGAGGAGCTCGCGTCGACGGCCGCCTGTGAGCACGACGCTCTGGTGCTCGAAGGGCGCTGCGTTCCATACGGCGAAGCCAACGTGTGGTGGCCAGTCGCCGACGCGCTGCGCAACGGGTGTGGCATCCACGCGAACGACAACGCGCCGCGGGCGATGGACCTGGCCCGGGCATCTGTGCGGCTCGCGCTCGGCGACGACGCGTCCGACGATGAGGTGGAGGAGATCTATCAAGGTCTGCTCTACCTGATGGGGTACGAGTCGGACCTTCTTGGCATCGATGCTGTACGAGCCCGCGAGGCGGCGACGGCAGCCGTGGTCACGTATGCCGATCGGTTCTCTGCGGACCGCCCAGTCGTCGTGGTGCTCTCCGATCTCCACTGGGCTGACGACCTTGTGCTCGAGCTCATCGACGTCATGCTCGACCGTCTCGCCAATCGTCGGTTCGCGGTGCTCGCGACGGCCCGACAGAGCATTGATGAGCGCTGGCACCCACCGCACGGTCGGCACAACCTCGTTGTGCTCACGCTCGATCCGTTGACCGCCGACAGCGCCGCCGAGCTGCTGCGCGAGCTGGCTGGGGTCGATCTGGGAACGGAGCTGATCGACGCGCTCTTTGCTCGCAGTGGTGGCAATCCGTTCTTCCTCGAGGAGCTCGTCACGCTGCTGGCCGACGCCGGGCTCGTCGGTGCCAACGCCTCAGAGATGCCCGGAACCGCAGACCTCGTCGAGCTACCAGACACGCTTCGCGGTCTGGTGGCGGCACGCCTCGACGGACTGAGTCCCGCAGAGCGTCGGGTGCTCGACGACTGTGCCGTGCTGGGACGACGCGGCCTGCTCCACGCGATTGCGCTGATGAGCAAGCGGCACAAGGCGGACATCGACGTTGAGGACGTGCTGGCGTCATTGGAAGCCAAGGAGCTGCTCATGCTCGGCGGCGCGGATGACGACGCGACATGGGAGTTCCGCTCGGATCTCGTGCGTGAGGTCGCGTACAGCACGCTCACCAAGGCAGACCGGGCTCGCGCGCACCAGGGCATCGCGATGTGGATGGTCGATCACGAGGACACCACGCATGACGCCGTGCTCGACCGCATTGCGTTCAACTACGTGCGCGCCGCCGAGCTCGCCAACGAGCTTGGACCAGTCGAGGGTCTTGTCGACGACCTCCAGGAGCGTGCGCTCATCTGGATCGATCGCGCGGCCGCCCGGGCGGTTCAAGCGGACCTGCCGGTTGTGGCCGAGCGTCTCTACAGCGAAGGGCTACGTCTCCTGGCGGGGCGTCACGTCGCTCGGCATCGAGAGTTCCTGACCGGCCGAGCCAAAGCGCTCGCGGGCCAACGCCAGATGGCGCCGGCGCGAGCGGATGCAAACGCCGCGATCGACGAGTCGCGCCGCGCGGGAAGCCAGGGCCTGGCGCACCTCGCGAGCGCACTGCTGGCGTTGGCCGACATCGAGCAGAAGGAGTCGAGCTGGGCTGCGGCCGACCTGGCCCTCGACGAGGCACAGCAGGTCTTTGCGGTCGTGGGGGACGCCACGGGTGAGGCGGAGACGCTACGGCTCCGCGGCTTCGGTGCCGTGCTCCGCCACGAATACGACGCTGCTTCGGAGCTGCTCGACCAAGCTCTCGCCCGATTCGAGGAGCTCCAGGATCAGCGGGGTGTGGCGTGGGCGCTCCAGAACCTGGCCTGGTGCGCGTTCTACTCCGGAAAGGCCGAGGAGGCCGAGGTTCGCCTGCGCCGTGCCGCCGCCACCTTCGACGACATCGGAGACCGCGGTGGGCTGGCCTGGGCCCTCGGGTTGTTGGCTTGGACCCGCTTCCAGCAAGGTCACACCGTCGAGGCGGGGGAGATGGCAGAGGAGATCCTCGACGATGCGCGAGTGGGTTGGGACCGCTGGGGCTTCGGGATGATGTTGATCCTGGCCGGATCGGTGAGGCTTTGGACCGGCCGAACGATGGGCGCCATCGAGCGGCTCGAAGAAGCCAAGGGTGTTTTTGACGACATCGGAGACGTCTTCGGAAAGGGTCAGTCGATCGCCGTGCTCGGTCGAGCCCTGGTACTAGCAGGGCGCGTCGACGAAGGGCTGGCGATGGTCGCGTCCCTGGGCGACCTCGCCGAGCAGACCGGCAGCAAGCGTGAGCGGATCGTGGCCGCCATGATCGGGCTGAACGCCACCGTCCAGGTCGGGGACGTTGACCGCACGAACGACCTGCTCATGCATGTTCCCGATGGCGACATTGACGGGACGGGTGAGGTGTTCATCGTGGGCGACAGTGAGCGCGTCACTGCGCTCGGCCTCCACCATCTCCAAGCGGGAGACGCGGCAGCGGCGGTGGCGTTGCTGGGTGATCTAGCCGATCGGCTGGCACCCGAGATCGATCCCAATCTCACCTCAGCCTTGGCGTTGTCGTACGCAGCGATTGGCCGGCCAGAGGATGCCATCGCACGTGCGGACGCAGTCGAGCACCATCGGCGCGCCAGCTACATGGACCGCCTCGTCGCCGGAACGGCCCGCGGGCTGGCGCTCACACGATTGGGCGATCACGAGGATGCCTCGGCCACGTTCGATCTTGTGCGCGGGGCCGCTGACGCTACCGAGGATCGTGTCTCGCAGGCCCTGGTACGCCTCGCCGACGCCACAGCGGCGTCGGCCCGCGGAGGGGCAGACGCCGGGGATCGGCTCGCCGAAGCGGATCGCCGTCTGGCAGACCTAGGGATGTCCGAGACCGGTTGGCGGCAGGCCTACTGCCTCGCGCTTGGTCTCAGCCCTGCGACCTAGCGGCGCGCCGTATCAGCTGGGCTGCCTGGTCACCCTGAGGTAGGGCTTCTTCGCATCCCAGCCATCGGGGAACGCAAGCTTGGCGTCGTCGTCAGAGAGGGCGGGCACGATGATGACGTCCTCGCCCTGCTTCCAGTCCGACGGCGTGGCCACCTTGTGCTGCGCTGTGAGCTGCAATGAGTCGATCACGCGCAGGATCTCATCGAAGTTGCGGCCGGTCGACGCGGGATAGGTGAGCGTGAGCTTCACCTTGTTGTCAGCCCCGACAACGAAGACCGACCTCACGGTGAGCGTGTCGTTGGCGTTCGGGTGGATCATGTCGTAGAGATCGGCGACCTTTCGGTCGGGGTCGGCCAGTAGCGGGAAGTTCAATGACGATCCCGTCACGTCCTCAATGTCCTGACTCCACTCCTTGTGCTCCGCAACGCCGTCAACCGACAGGCCCACGACCTTTACGTTCCGCTTGTCCCACTCGGGCTTCAGCGCGGCCACGCGCCCAAGCTCGGTCGTGCACACCGGCGTGAAGTCCTTGGGATGCGAGAACAGAACAGCCCAGCTGTCGCCCTTCCACGCATGAAAGCTGATCAGCCCGTCGGTGCTGTCGGCAGTGAAATCGGGTGCTTCGTCTCCCAGGCGTACGGCCATGGTGCTCCTCTGTGCTGGTGGTCAGAGCCGTCGACGATACCGAGTTCGGGGCTAAACCCGACAAGATTGGTCGGGAATTCTGGGTGGCCCGCTGGTCACGCGCGCCTAGTCACACTGGTACATGCGTAATGACGCGCTAGTGCCATTGGGCTAGGCGACGAAATGGCCGACGCTTCTGGATGGAGCAGCAGTGGGCTGTTTCGACGATCGACCAAACGCTGAGGTGCGCACGATGAAGAAGCTCCTAGGGGCCACATCTGGAAAGGTGCTGCTCTCGCTGGCCGCCCTCGGGGTGTCGGCGGGAATCGCGGGCCTCGGCACCTACGCCACGTTCACGTCGACCACCTCGGCCTCCCAAACGGCCACGTCGGGCACCATGACGATCGAGCTCGGGACGCCGGGTGCTGCCAACCGCCTCACCGTGAACGCCACCGGGCTAGTCCCGGGCGATACCGCCCAGCGCGCCTTCAATCTCACAAACGCCGGCACTACCAACCTGGCATCGATCAAGATGACGGTTACCGCGTCCCCCAGCTCATTGCTCGACACAGACGCGACCGACGGACTGCAGATGGTGGTCGACCGCTGCTCGGTGCCGTGGACCGAGTCCGGGACCACCCCTGCGTTCACCTACACGTGCTCTGGCTCGACGTCATCGATCATCGCCTCGCGGGCGATCATTGGCTCGAACCTCGACATGGCGGCACTGTCCGCGTTGACCGCTAGTGGCACCGACTACCTGCGCCTCACGCTGACGCTCCCGTCGAACGCCGGGAACAGCTTCCAGGGCCTGAGCTCGACGGTGACCTACACGATCACGGGTACGCAGTCCGCACCCACGAACAAGTAGGCACGCAGGTGCTCGGGCGGCTTGCGACAAGGTCACGGCGTGCATGGCGAATGCTCCTGCACCTCGCGCTCGGACTGTCGATCGTCGTGCTGATCGCAGTCGCGGTCGGGCCCAGGACTGGCACCTATCGCACGGTGTCGGTCCTGACTGGGAGCATGCAGCCCACGATGCCCCCGGGCTCACTGCTCGTGGTCGTGCCGGTCGAGCCCGCATCGCTCGCCGTCGGTGACGTGATCACCTTCGAAGCGCCGACGGTCGATCACCCGGTGGTGACCCACCGGATCGTACAGGTCCTCGAGTCCGGCGAACATCCTGTGATCCGGACGCAGGGCGATGCCAACGACGCTCCCGACGCTTGGGTAGCCCGGATCTCGGAGGCGCCCGCCTGGCGAGTCGCCATGGTCGTGCCCCAGGCCGGTCGGGCCATCAGCTTCCTTCGGGGCCCTCTCCCGCGCACCCTGGCGATCTATGTGACGCCGCTGCTCATACTCCTGCTGATGATGTGGAACATCTGGTCGCGCCCGGCCATGGGAGAGGTCTGCGAGGTCTGATGCGTCGGGTGCTCCCGTGGGCGAGCGCGGCCGCGATGGTCTTGGTCGTTGGGGCGGCGTCCGTGGCATCCGCGGCCTTCGGCTCCTCTGCCACCGCCGGCGCGACCTACACCTCCGCTGCGCTGAGCCCGCCTACTTCGCCGAGCACGTCACACGGGCCGTGCCAGGCCCTGTCGTCAGCCTCGATCCGCATCAACTGGACCGCGTCTCCGTCGACGTGGGCCACCGGCTACGAGGTCCAGCGGTCGACCACGTCCGGCGGGCCGTACTCGACAATCGCGACCGTGAGCGGTGTCGGCACCGTCACCTACCTCAATGGGTCGTTGCCGTTCTCCACCACCTACCACTACGTGGTGAGGGCGACGAAGGGGAACTGGCGCAGTGCCTCAACCACCCAGGTCTCACGGACAACCCTGTCCTTCCTGTGCCTCTGAGGCGCGGCTGGGGTTGTGCCGAAGGTCACGTTGCATATCAAGCAATCTGCTAGTTATAGTTAGCAACGTCCCCCCGTCCTTCCAAGGAGAACATCGCATGACCAAGATCCTCGACACCGTTGTGAGCTACGAAGACCAGATCCTCGAGCTCGTCAAGAAGGCTCAGGCCCCCGTCGTTGAGTACGTCGCCAAGGGCGTCGAGCTCGTCGGCAACCGCCTCCCCGAGATCACCTACCCCACCTCGTTCGCAAACCCGATCGACGTCGTCGAGTCGCAGGTCGCCTTCGCCAAGAAGCTGATCGACGCCAACACTGCGCTCGTGACCTCGGTCCTCGAGACCGTGGCGCCCATCGGCGGCTTCGCCAAGCCCAAGAAGGTTGCCAAGGCCGCCAAGGCCGCCTGAGCCGAGCTTGCAGGGCATCGCCCTGTGACCGCCGGATCCCCTAGGGGATCTGCTGCGACGAGCGGCGCCCTCCCCCCAGGGCGCCGCTCCGTCGCGTCTAGGGCTTCTTTGTGCGATGGGCCGAGGGCGGTGGGGAGTCATCGACGAAGCTCCGATACACCGACAACAGAGCGGCCCGCTGGTCGCGTGTGAGCCGGGGGTCCGCCCGCACGGCGTCCTCGACGTTCGGCGCCGCCGGTGCGGGGTCGCCGCTCTCGCCGTCGAGGATCCCAGCCTGCTGCAGCAGGGACTCAGCGGAAAGGTTCAGGGCCGTGGCGATCGCCTTGAGGACCCGGACGGACGGCTCGTGCAGGCCGCGCTCGATCTGGGACAGATATGGGTTGGAGACGTTCGTACGGGCGGCCAGCTCGCGCAGGGTCAGCTCGGCTTGCTGACGCTGCGCTCGGATGAGCTCGCCAAGCGCTTCGAGCTGTCGTCGACCTGCCGAGTCGGCGCTCATCGGATCCTCAGGTTCTCCGGAGCACGTCGGGCTCGACGTAGATGTAGATCGTGCTCGCCCGCACTACTTGGCGGACGTTGACCTCAACTCGGTCTACCGCCGCTGCGAGCTCCGCGGTCGAGAGGCCACTCCCGAAGCTCACCTTGGCGGCGATCAGCAGCTCGTCAGGCCCGAGGTGCTGGGTGCGCATGTGAATGAGGCGGTCAACCGAGGGGTCGAGCTCGATGGCGCTGCGGATCGTTGCCTGCACGGTGTCGCTGGCCGTCTCACCCATCAGCAAGCTCTTCATCTCGATCGCCAGGATGATGGCGATCGCGGTGAGCAGCACCCCGATGGCGAGCGTGCCGATGCCGTCCCACAGCGGGTTGTCGGTGATGAGCGATGTCACCACCGCCGTGAGTGCGATGAGCAGCCCTAGCAGCGCGCCAAGGTCCTCGAGGACGACGATCGGCAGCTCCGGACTCTTCGAGCGTCTGATGAACTGCCACCATCCGGCATCGCCGCGCACCTTGCTGGCCTCGACGATGGCGGTGCGGAACGACCAGCCTTCGAGAAGCACCGCCAGCACGAGGATGCCGACGGCGATCTCAGGCGAGGTGAGCTCGTGCGGATGACGGATCTTCGAGAGACCCTCCGCGACGGCGAACGCGCCGCCGAGGCTGAAGAGCACCAGGGCCACGATGAAGGCCCAGAAGTATCGCTCGCGGCCGTAGCCGAACGGGCGGTCGTCGTCGGCGCGACGGCGGGCGCGGCGGCCACCCAGGAGCAGCAGTCCCTGGTTGCCGGAGTCGGCCACGGAGTGGATCGACTCAGCGAGCATCGACGCCGACCCGGTGATCCCGAAGCCGACGAACTTGGCCACGGCGATGCCCATGTTTGCGAGCAGCGCGGCCACCACGGCTTTGGTTCCGTGTCCCTCTGACGACATGGACCCACGTTAGGGGCGAGGTGCGCGGCGCCGTCCCATCCCTGCCAGGATCCCGGACATGATGCTGCTTGACCATGCCGCCACCGACCCGCACGCGGCGGCGGTCGACGATCTCACCCGGACACGATCCCGCGGTGAGCTGGTCGACCGAGGGATTCGGATCGGGCGCTGGATGCTCGGCTGTGGCGGGGTCGAGACCGGCGGCCATGTGTCGATGTTGCTGAACAACCGAGTGGAGATGGTCGATCTCCTGGTGGCTGCGCAGCTGTCCGGGAGCTGGATGACGGCGGTCAACTATCACCTGACTGCGGCCGAGGTGGCGTACATCCTCGAGGACTCTGGATCGACGATCCTGTTCACCGACCCCGACAACGAGCGCGTCGCACGCGAGGCGGCCGCGCTTGCACGGGGCGAGGTGGCGGTCGTGGTCGCCGGGCCGGAGCTCGACGCAATCGCGACGTCAGGCAGCGACGAGCCGTTCCCCCTCGACGGACCCGGGGGTGGCACGATGCTGTACACCTCCGGCACCACGGGTCGTCCGAAGGGGGTGAAGCGAGTCCGGCAGGCGAGCCTGGGGGCCACACTCGCCGTGGGTGCCGCGGCGGGCATGACGCTTGGTCTCGACGGCAAGGGCCCGCACCTCGTCACCGGCCCGCTGTACCACGCTGCTCCGCTGGGCTTCGCGGCCATCGATCTCGCCAACGGGGGCGAGCTCGTGTTGATGCCTCGCTGGGACGAAGCGCAGTGCCTGCAGCTCATCCAGGAGCGGGGTATACGGAACAGCCACGTCGTGCCCACGATGTGCGTGCGGCTCCTGCGTCTACCGGATGAGGAGCGGGCGACGTTCGATGCGTCGTCGTTGTCGACCGTTCTCCACGGCGCGGCGCCGATCGCGCCGCAGGTGAAGCACCGCATGATCGAGTGGTGGGGCCCCGTCCTCACGGAGTACTGGGGGAGCACCGAGGGAGGTGTGTTCACGCTCGTGGACTCCACCGCGTGGCTCACCAAGCCGGGCACGGTGGGCAAGGCCATCGCCAGCTACGAGGTGTTCGCCGTGGACTCGGATGGCGAACGTCTACCCGTGGGTGAGGTCGGCACGCTCTATACCCACAACCTGATCACTGACGCGGTGTTCGAATACCACCAGGCACCGGAGAAGACCGACGCTGCCCACCTTGCCCCAGGCACCTTCACCATGGGTGACGTCGGGCATGTCGATGACGACGGCTACGTGTTCCTGTCCGACAGGGCGGCCAACATGATCATCTCCGGTGGGGTGAACATCTACCCCGCGGAGATCGAACAGGAGCTCATCGAGCACCCTGCCGTGGCCGACGTGGCTGTCTTTGGCATCCCTGACGACGAGTGGGGTGAGCAGGTGAAAGCCGCGGTGGAGCTGGCAGCGGGATATGAGCCGTCAGACGAGCTGGCGGCCGAGATCGTGCTGTTCGCCCGCCAGCATCTCGCCGGGTACAAGGTGCCCCGCTCTGTGGACTTCGAAGACCAGCTTCCGCGGCACCCCACCGGCAAGCTCTACACGCGCCTGCTTCGCGACAAGTACTGGGAGGGCCGCACGTCGTCCGTGTGATCGGCGGTCAGGGGCCGACGGGCGTCGACGGGGTGAACTGCACCGCGAGCTGCTCGATGCCGCTGATGAAGTTGGCGGGGCGAAGGTGAGGCGCCGCGTCGGGCTCGGTCAGTCGCAGGTCGGGCAACCGATCGAGGATCTCGTCGAGCATCACGGAGATCTCGAGACGCGCCAGGCTGGCCCCGAGGCAGAAGTGGGGGCCGAACCCGAAGGCGACGTGCTCGTTGGGCGAGCGGGTGACGTCGAAGCGGAACGGGTCGTCGAACACGGCGTCGTCGCGGTTGGCGGAGGGGTAGAGCAGCATCAGCTCGTCGCCTTCGTGGATCTGCTGGTCGGCGAGCATCGTGTCGCGGGTGGCGGTGCGCACCATGTTCTTGATGGGCGTGACCCACCGAAGCATCTCCTCGATCGCGGTCAGTCGAGCACCTGGATCGCTGGCCACGGTCTTCCACTGGTCAGGGTTGACGAGGAGCTGATGGACGCCGCCCGAGATGACATGTCTCGTGGTCTCGTCGCCACCCACGAGGATCAGCAGCGATTCGTGAATGATCTCGTCATCTTCGAAGCGGTGGCCATCGACCTCCGCGTGGACGAGCACGCTGAGCAAGTCGTCGCGTGGGGTCTCGCGACGGTCGGCGATGACGTCGGTCGCATAGGCCCAGTACTCGCCGAAGGCGGTGGCGGCCGCGTCGAGCTGCTCGGCCGTGGCGTTCACGTCTTGGCCCTTGACCATGTCGTCCGACCAGCGGAGCAGGTCAGCACGATGCTCCGGCCGCACGCCGAGGGCATCGCCGATCATGATCATGGGGAGATGGGCGGCGATGTCGCCGACGAGATCGGCTGCGCCGGTCTCGCACACCGCGTCGAGGATCTCTGTGCAGGCCCGTCGCACGGCTGGCTCGCTGTCGCGCACTCGTCGCGGGGTGAAGCCCTTGTTCACGAGCTTCCGACGCTGCAGGTGCGCGGGGTCGTCCATGTCGATCATCATCGGCAGAGGAGCGAACCCGGGTCGGATGCCCCCGGCGTTGGAGAAGACCTCCGCGTTGCGGGAGACGTCCTTCAGGTCGTCATAGCGGGTGATGCCCCACACCGTTCCGTCCCAGTAGACGGGGGCATTGGTACGCATCCACGTCAGCGCCTCATGGTGGTCGCCGGCCCAGAAGGTACCGCTGCAAAGGTTGATGTCGTCTCGGCTGGGGTGCTCGGCCATGGCCACACGTCGGATTCTGGGCGCGCTCATGGTTGCTGGGCAACCGCTGGCGTGCCCAGAAGGCTGGTTCAGCGCTGGTCGTAGCTCCCGAGCACGGCCAGCAGGTCGAACTCGCGCTGGCGAATGGGCTCGCCGAGCCAGGCGCCGTCCTGGGCGCAGAGCAATCGATCGTCCAGAAGGCGACCCGACAGTGCAGACGTTGCGGCAGCGCTGCAGAACTGCAGGATCCACGCCCGACGTTGCCTGTCGGTGACGTTCGGGCCGCTGCGGTGCATGAGCAGCGAGGAGAAGACGAGGACCGAGCCGCGTTCGACGGGGACGGCGACCCCGTCCGCGTCCGGGCCGGCGTGGCCCACGCGGAATGGGCCCGCACCGTTGTGGTGCACCACGGTGCCGCTCTTGTGGCTTCCCGGAATCACCCAGAGGCAGCCGTTGTCCTCCTGCGCATCGTCGAGGGCGAGCCAGCAGGTGACGTACTCCTCGGGCACCAGCGGGGTGTAGCCATTGTCCTGGTGCCAGGGGAGCTCGGTGCGCGCGTGGGGTGGCTTGGCCACGGCTTGCTCCCAGTAGAGGCGGGCATCCCCCGTGCCGATGAGGGGCAGCACGATCGGAGACCAGCGTTCGTCGGTGGCGACGGCGGTCAGTGCTGGACTGGCGAGGTGCATCATCGGTCGGTACGACAGCGGCCCGTCGCTGGTCTCGCCCAGCGCCAGCTCGAACGCCGCATCTTCCACGTGGGCGACGATGTCGTCGCACTCCGCCGGGGAGAAGAGCCCCTCGACTGTGAAGTAGCCGACGCTCGCGAACGCAGTGAGGTCGGCATCGCTGGGCGCGATGGCGCGGGTCATGACGCCTTGAGCAGCGCAGGGGGGACGGGGAGCCCGAGCGGGGCGAGCCCCACGGCGCGCATGCGTCGGGCGTGGCCGCCGATGATGCTGGCGAGCAGATCGGCCGGTCGTCCGAGGCGAAGGAACGCGATCAGCGGGGTTGCCCCACGGCGACCACTCCAGAGCATCTGGGCCACCATCTTCTGGGACGCTCGCTCGGCCCGACGTCGATTGCCTGGGTCCTCCAGCACGGCTCTCAGGTCCGCCGCGGCATTGGCCTCGTGCTCGACCTCGTCCTCGATCACGGTGTCGATGAACGCAGCGGTATCCGGGTCGACGACCTTGCGCAGCCAAGTGAGCAGATCGTCAGCGATGCCCTCACCGAGGTACCCGAACATCGCTTCATCGACTGGGTCGCCCGTCTCGTGGCCGTGGTACGTGTCGAGCGCCTGGCGATAGGGGCGCATGGCGCGCTCCGGGTCGGCGCCGAGCGCCTCGAGGCGTGCGACGAAGCCCTTGTGGTGGCGGAGCTCTTCGGCGGCCACCTTGCGGTACCGCAAGCGGGTCGCCTCGTCGGTGGCTGCCTCGGCTTCTGCCTTGGCCCCGTCGTAGGCCTTCAGCTCGCCGTAGGCGACGGCGCCGAGGACCTGCACAAGTGCCTTGTTCATGGGGGTTCGCTTCCTTTCATCGGGGGCGGAGCCCGTCAAGCAGGAGTGTGACGACGAAGTCGGCGACGACCTCGGCCGATAGCCCATCGTCGGTGGCCAGACGGCGGAGCGCCAGCTGGCTGATCAGTGCAGCGACCGTGAACGCGATCATGCGGGGCGGGGCCTCGATCACGTAGCCCGCCCGCTGCGCGACTTCGATCGTGGTTTCGATGTCGGCGATGAAGCCTTCGTAGATCCCGGCGAGGTGTCGGTCGAAGCGGTCGCCGAGTACGAGCGAGTCGTGGAACAGGAGCCGCACGACGTCGCGGTCGGCTTCGAAGAACTCGAAGGTGGCGCGCACCGATGAACGGAAGAACGCCTCACCGTCGGAGTCGCGGCCAAGCTCAGCCACGGTGGCGTCGATGTGGCTGCGAAGCGCCGCTTCCTGATGGTCCATCAGCGCGTGGAAGAGTGCATCCTTCGAGTCGAAGTACCAGTAGATCGAGCCGTAGGAGACCCCGGCCGCCTTGGCGACGTCGCCGATGGTGGTGGCGTGGAACCCGTTCTTGGCGAAGGCGACCTTGGCCGCAGCGAGGATCTCCTCGCGGCGCTGCACCTTGGCTTCGTCGCCCACAGCCCGGCCGGGCCGGTTGGAACCCGCGGGGCGGGGGGCGGTGGCTGTCATGCGGGTCCCTCGCCGTCAGGTGGCCACGACACCACGCCATCTTCCAGCGGCACCGCCAGCGAGCGGAGGATGCCCGACACCATGCGCCAGGTGCCGATGGCCGCAACGAGCTCGAGCAGCACCGGGTGATCGCGGCTCACGTGGTCAATGCACGCCTGCCAGGTGGGAGCGCTGATGGCACCGTCGACGATGGTCTCATCCGTTGCGGCGAGTACCGCTCGCTCCGCAGGTCCGAAGCGATCACTCGTGCTCCAGTCGCGTACGGCGAGGAGGTCGGCCTCGTCGACCTTGAGGCTCAGTGCGATGCGCCAGTGCTGCGTCCACTCGTAGTCCGACCCCGTTGCCCAGCCGCAGCGCATGATGATCAGCTCCCGCAACCGCGGGTCGAGCGTGCCCTCCCACAGCAGGCCCATGAGCAGGTCGTTGAACCAGCGGGCCACCTTCGGGTGGTGGAGCCAGACCCGGAAGACATTGAGGTCGGCAGTGATCTCGGTGATGCCAGCGACGTGCGTGGCGGCCTTGGCCTCCGACAGCGGCAGCAACGGGATGCGGGGTTCGTGGGTCATGGCACGAGCACTCCGTGGACCGGCGCGAGGGCGTCGGTCTCGCCCGCCATCGTGCGGACCAGGTCCTCGGCGCCGTCAAGGCCGGTGACTAGGCGGGGAAGGTCGGCAAAGGGGTACTTCTCAGTCGCGAGGAGGTCGAGGGCGGCGCGATAGGCGGGTGCGTCTACGCCGAGGGCGCCAAGGATCCTCAGCTCCTTGTAGATGATGAGATCCGGCCAGAAGCCGGGGGTGTCGGCTGATCCCCGTGTGCCGGCCATGACGATCGTGCCGCCGACCTTGGCCATCCCGATCGCCTGAGCCATCGCGGCCGGCGCCTTGGCGGTGACGTCGACCACGACATCCGCGTGCTGCCCGACCGCCTCGTACAGCGCCTTGGCGGGGTTGGTGGTGGCCACGTCGATGGTGAGGTCGGCGCCGAAGTCCTTCGCCAGCGCGAGTCGACCGTCGTCGCGGGGGCCGACTCCGGTGATGGCGACGAACGCGGCCCCTGCCTCCTTGGCTGCCGCACAGGTGGCCAGGCCGCGGATGCCGGGGCCGAGCACGGCGAGAACATCGCCGGGTTGCGTACCGGGAACCGTTACGCCCCACCGGATCCCGGCCCCCAGCGGATTGAAGATGGTGGCAACGACCGGATCGAGTGCGGCAGGCACCGGGAGGAGCAGCGAGTCCGGTGCGAGGTACTGCAGCTCCGCGTAGCCACCCCACAGGCCCGGGTCCTTGTCGACGGGGATGAAGCCGTACATGTCGCGCATGCCGTGGATCTCGCAGCGTCGGTACAGCCCGCTCTTGCACGCGTCGCAGGCGTGGCACGACTGGAACACCTCGACCGCCACCCGATCGCCAACGGCCACGCCCCAGCGCGCGGCCGCCTTGGTTCCGATGGCTTCGATGGTCCCCACCGACTCGTGGCCCGGCACGAATGCGAACCCCGCAGGAAGCGCTCCCGTGTACTGCTCGTGGTCGGTGCCGCACAGCCCGCATGCCTCCACGCGAAGCAGCCCGTCGTCGTCGCCGATCTTCGGCACGGTGAGGTCGCGCACCGCGAGCCGACGTGGCTCCTCGAGCACCAGCGCGCGGGCGGTTGTCATCTCGTTAGGCGGGTGCCACGACCGAGCCGATGCGGCTGAGGATGGCCTCTGCCTGCTCCACGATGCCGCGCAGGATGTCTGCCGCGGGTGTGACCTCATTGATGCCGCCGGTGGCCTGACCCGCCGGGTAGCACTCGCGGTCGGGGTCGATGCCCTCGGTGTTCTCATCCCCGCCGAGGTGGAACACCCCGTCGTTGATGGACTTGATGGCCTGCATCGGGAAGCGCTCGAGCTCAGAGGTCCGGCTCTCCCACTCCTCGGTGTACTCGCTGCGGATCACGCGCATCGTCTTGCCGGAGTAGGCCCGGCTGATGACCGTGCCGTCCTCGCCGGCGCGCACGAGCGCCTCCTTGAAGCCCTGCACGCTCTGCGCCTCGGGGCTGGCGATGAAGCGCGTGCCGAGCCACACCCCGTCGGCACCGAGGGCGAGGGCAGCGGCGAGGCCACGACCATCGAAGATCCCGCCGGCCGCAACCACTGGCACCTGATCGCCGACCGCGTCGACGATCAGCGGCACGAGCGGCATCGTCGCCACAGTGCCGGTGTGACCGCCGCCTTCAGTGCCCTGTGCGATGACGAGATCGCACCCGGCATCGACGGCCTTGCGGGCATGGACGACCTTGCCGCACATGTTCGCGACGAGCACTCCGTGCTGGTGGCAGAGCTCCACGGCGTCGGCAGGCACGCCGAGCCCGGCGACGAACACTGATGCGCCGCCCTCGATGAGCAGCTCGACCGACTTCAACATGTCGCCCGGCATGGCGGTGAGGAGGTCCACGCCGAAGGGCTTGGCGGTGGCCGTTCGCACCTCCTTGATCTCCTGCACCATCTGCTCGTTGTTCATCACCGAGGCGCCGAGGCAGCCGAAGCCGCCCGCCGCTGAGACTGCGGAAGTCAGCCGGTGGTAGGACACTCCACCCATGCCGGCAAGCATCACCGGGTGCTCGATGCCGAGGGCCTCGGTCAGACGGGTGCGAAGTGCCATGTGCAGGTGCCTCCGGGTCAGGTTCGATCTC
>JBBDWQ010000020.1:0-27531 GCA_040902805.1 Acidimicrobiales bacterium | reverse complement strand
TAATCATCATCATGTAGCGCACGCCCGCCGGCGTGCGCTGCCCTCGACCGTCCACTTCGGTGGGCGGTTTTTCCGTTCTAGCGAAGGAGTTGTCGTGGGTCACAAGGTCGGAGTCATCGGAGGCGACGGGATCGGTCCCGAGGTGATCGCCGAGGCGCTCAAGGTCGTGCGCGCCGCTGGCGTGGCTCTCGACACCGTCGACTACGACCTCGGCGGGGCTCGCTACCTGCGAGACGGCACGGTTCTGAGCGACGAGGTCCTCGATGAGTGGCGCGATCTCGACGCGCTGCTGCTCGGCGCGGTCGGCACCCCTGGCGTGCCGCCGGGCCTCATCGAGCGTGGGCTGCTCCTCAAGATGCGCTTCGAGCTCGACCTCTACATCAACCAGCGGCCGTTCCTCTTCCCCGAGAACGACATCGACATGGTCGTCATTCGCGAGAACACCGAAGGCTCTTATGCCGGCGAGGGTGGTGTGCTCCGCAAGGGGACACCGCACGAAGTGGCCACGCAGGGCTCGGTGAACACCCGCATGGGCGTCGAGCGTTGCGTTCGCTATGCCTTCCACCTCGCGGCGTCGCGTGGCCGCAAGCACCTCACCCTCGTGCACAAGACCAACGTGCTCACCTTCGCCGGAGACCTCTGGGAGCGGACCTTCAACGAGGTGGCCGTCGAGCACCCGGACGTGACCACGGCCTACAACCATGTCGACGCCGCCTGCATCTACCTCGTGCAGTCACCCCAGCAGTACGACGTGATCGTGACCGACAATCTCTTCGGGGACATCCTCACCGATCTCGCCGGTGCGGTATCGGGGGGCATCGGCTTCGCCAGCAGCGGAAACCTCAACCCGGCCCGCACGGGCCCATCGATGTTCGAGCCGGTCCATGGGTCGGCGCCCGACATCGCTGGGCAGGCCAAGGCCAACCCCGTAGCGGCGATCCTCTCTGCTGCCCTCATGCTCGATCACCTTGGTGAGCACGATGCCGCCGCCCGCGTGCGCAAGGCTTGTGCGGACACCGCCTCTCTCCACGGTTCCACCTCCGACATCGGCGACCTGGTCGCCGGACGGCTCTAAACGAAGGACACGTCAGATGCCCATCACCCCCACTGAGAAGATCTGGATGAACGGCGAGCTCGTCGCCTGGGGTGACGCCCGCATCCACGTGCTGACCCACACCCTCCACTACGGCATGGGCGTGTTTGAGGGCATCCGCGCCTACGAGACCGATCACGGCCCCGGCATCTTCCGACTCACCGACCACATCGCCCGGTTGTTCCGCTCGGCCCAGATCCTCGGCATGGAGATCCCCTACACAGCGGACGAGCTCGTCCAGGCCACCAAGGACACGGTCGCGGCATCAGGTCTACCCGGGTGCTACATCCGGCCGATCGCGTACTACGGCTACGGCGAGATGGGCCTCAACACACTGCCCTGCTCGGTCGACGTGTCGATCGCCTGCTGGCCGTGGGGCGCGTACCTGGGCGACGACGCCCTCACCAAGGGCGTGCGGATGAAGATCAGCAGCTGGACCCGCCACGACCACAACACGATGCCGCCGGCCGCCAAGACCACCGGCAACTACGTCAACTCCTCGCTCGCCAAGGTCGAGGCCCTCAAGGCCGGATACGACGAGGCCCTCATGCTCAACGCGCAGGGTCTGGTGTCGGAGTGCACCGGAGAGAACATCTTCGTGGCACGCGGCGAGCGCATCATCACGCCGCCGCTCTCCGCGGGTGCCCTCGAAGGGATCACGCAGGACACCGTCATGAAGATGGCGGCGGACATGGGCATCGAAGCCGTCTTCGGCGACCTCACGCGCAGCGACCTCTACGTCGCCGACGAGATGTTCGTCGTGGGCACAGCGGCCGAGGTGTCCGCTGTCAGCAGTGTGGACGACCGCTCCATTCCGTGCCCCGGTCCGGTCACGACTGCCATCGGCGAGGAGTACGCCAAGGTCGTCCGGGGCCAGGTTGACCGCTACAAGGATTGGGTGGAACTGGCTGATGGCTGACCCAGTACTTCCATCCTCGATCGAGATCTTCGACACAACCTTGCGTGACGGCACGCAGTTCGAGGGGATCTCGCTCACGGTCGAGGACAAGCTGAAGGTGGCCGAGCAGCTCGATTGGCTTGGCGTGGCCTGGATCGAGGGCGGCTACCCGCAGGCGAACCCGAAGGACGAGGAGTTCTTCAAGCGCGCCGTCGCCGAGCTCCACCTCGAGTCAGCCACGCTCGTCGCGTTCGGCTCTACCCGGCGACCTGCCGGCAAGGTCGACGTCGACCCCACCTTGCAGGCGCTCGTAGGCGCCGGCACCTCCACCGTGTGCATCGTGGGCAAGGGTTCCGCGTTCCACGTGACCGAGGCGCTCGGCACCACGCTCGACGAGGGTGTCGCCATGGTGGGGGAGTCGGTGAAGTTCCTCAAGGACGCTGGTCTTCGAGTGTTCTTTGACGCCGAGCACTTCTTCGATGGCTACAAGGCTGATCCCGAGTTCACGTTGCGAGTGATGGAGGCAGCAGCCACCAATGGCGCCGACTGCCTCGTCCTGTGCGACACGAACGGCGGTTCTCTGCCCCATGAGGTGCAACGGATCGCGGGTGAGGTTGCGGCGTACTTCGGACCCGATCAGCAACTCGGCATCCACACGCAGAACGACACCGGTTGCGCGGTGGCCAACAGCATCGCTGGCGTCCTCGGTGGTGCCACGCAGCTGCAGGGCACGGTGAATGGCTACGGCGAACGGACCGGCAACGCCAACCTGATGACCTGCATCCCCAACCTCGAGCTCAAGCTCGGCGTGCAGTGTCTGCCGGACGGTCGTCTCGAGCGACTCACGGCGGTCAGCCGGCACGTGGCGGAGCTCGTCAACCTGCCGCCGCACTCGGCGGACCCGTACGTCGGCCAGTCGGCGTTCGCTCACAAGGGTGGGCTGCACACCTCCGCGCTCGGAAAGGCTGGCGGAGCCACCTATGAGCACATCGAGCCGGAACAGGTCGGCAACGGCACCCGTGTGCTGGTGTCCGATCTCGGTGGCCGCGCCGGCATGGTGATGAAGGCCAAGGAGCTCGGCGTGGATCTCGACGACCGAGCCGCGGGCAAGCTCTCTGACGATCTGAAGGTGCTCGAAGCTCAGGGGTTCGTGTTCGAGGCGGCCGATGCGAGCCTCGAGCTCCTCATGCGCACCGCCGCGGGCTGGAGCCAGGACTTCTTCCGTGTCGAGGGTTACCGCGCCACCACATATCACCGCGCGCCGGTGGGAGACGCTGCAACGCCCGGGATCGACACCGAAGCGACGGTGAAGGTCTGGGTCGGCGACGATCGACGCATCGCGGTGGGGGAGGGCAACGGCCCGGTCAATGCCCTCGACCAGGCCCTGCGCGGTCTGCTGGTTGGTCCCTACCCGCACCTGGCCGACATCCACCTCACTGACTATCGGGTTCGCATCCTCGATACCGCCGCCGACACCGACGCCGTCGTTCGCGTCTTGATCGACTCCACCGACGGCGAGCAGGCGTGGACCACCATCGGTGTCTCCACCAACATCATCGAGGCGTCATGGCAGGCGCTCATCGATGCGCTCGTGTGGGGGCTGCTGCACGTCGAGAAGTAGGTTCTGGCCGTGGCCGCACCCGAGTACGTCCCCGTCGACAAGACCCACCCCGTCCGCGCTTACGAGTCACCTCCCCGGCGACCCGATCCGTGGTTGGCCGATCGGCCCGGTGAGCTGCGCGGCGGTCAGCCCCGCGGCGACCGGCTTGGTAGCCAGGGCCCCGATCAGGGTTATGTGTTGCGTCTCGTGCGTCGCTTCGCGGGCAAGCTCACACTTACCGCTGGTGAGCATGAGCGAGACGCTCTGGCTGGAGCGGCCGCGGTCGCCCTCAAGCGAGCCTCGCTCTTCGGGCGCGCACCCGTCGTGCACGACCTCACCGTCGCCCTCACGATCTGGGGGTTCCTCGGCGACGCTCCCACCGATCTCGTAGCGCTGCGCAAGGGGCTGTTCGAAGAGGTGTGGCATCCACACCACTACGCCGAGCAGCGCCACCTCGCCGACCTCATCCCCGACGAAGCACTGCGGATGACGCCCCAGCAGGTGATCGACGCCCACCGCGCAGATTGGCGCGGGCTCTTGGCCGAGGTACCGGGCGCCCATTGAGCCATGCGGCGGCCCGCCTAGGTCTGCCCGATACCCTCGCCACGGTGACCACCGACCGTCCTCGCCTGCGCTTCGCCCCGTCCCCGACGGGCTACCTCCACGTGGGTGGGGCGCGCACCGTGCTGTTCAATTGGCTGCACGCTCGCAGGACCGGCGGTGAGCTGATCCTGCGCATCGAGGACACCGACACAGAGCGCAATCGACCTGAGCTCACAGAGAACATCCTCGACATGCTCCAGTGGCTCGGCCTCGGGTGGGACGGTGAGCCCACCTACCAGAGCGCGCGCATGAACCTCTATCGAGAAGCCGCCGACAGGCTCTTCGCCAGTGGGCGGGCCTACTGGTGCGACTGCACCGCGGAGGCCAGCCAGGCTCGTGCCAAGGAGCGGGGCGGGCCTCCTGGTTATGACGGCTTCTGTCGTGACCGGGCTCTCGGCCCGGGCCCCGCGACCGCGCTGCGGTTCCGCAGCCCCGATGACGGCGCCACGACCTTTGAGGATCTCATCCGGGGAACGGTCACCGTCGAGAACTCCACGCTCGAGGACTTCGTCCTCCTGCGCTCGAGCGGAACGCCCACCTTCCTGCTCGCCAACATCGTCGACGACGCCGACATGGCGATCACCCATGTGGTGCGAGGTGAGGAGCACGTCAACGGCACGCCAAAGTACCTGTGTCTCGGTGATGCCCTGGGGCTCGACTATCGGCCCGTGTTCGCCCATCTCCCCGTGCTCGTCAACGAGGGCCGCCAGAAGCTGTCCAAGCGTCGCGACTCGGTGTCTGTGCAGGAGTTCAAGGACCAGGGCTACCTCCCAAGCGCAATCGTCAACTACCTCGCGCTGTTGGGTTGGGGGCCGAAGGATGGCGTGGAGATTCGTCCCCTCGAGGAGTTCGTGGAGCAGTTTCGTCTCGAGGACGTCACTTCGTCGCCCGCGTTCTTCGACGTCAAGAAGATGCAGCACGTCAACGCAGAGCACCTCCGTGCGCTTCCGCTCCCCGAGTTCCTCGATCTGGCCCGGCCTTTCCTGACGCGTGGGGCCGAGGCGGAGGCGGCGCTGGAGCCGATCGCCGCCCTGGTGCAGGAGCGGGTGCGCCTCCTCACCGAGGTCGAACGGATGATCGCGTTCCTGTTCGACGAGCCGCTCGAGATCGACGAGGCCTCGTGGACGAAGGCCATGGTCAAGGGCAAAGCCGCACCCGAGATGCTCGATGCGTCGATCACCGGGCTCGACGCACTCGGCGACTGGGCAGCGGAGACGATCCGCACCGCCATCGAGGCCGCCGCGGTCAGTGTGGGCCTCGTGAACGCGGAGGGTCACGCGCAGCTGAGCAAGGCGCAGGGTCCGATCCGCGTATCCACCACTGGTCGCAGCGTCGGTCCGCCTCTGTTCGAGTCGCTCGAGGCCCTGGGCCGTGAGCGCACCCTGGCTCGCCTCCGTGCCGCCCGCGAGCGACTCTGACCCGTGCTCAGCGACGGGCCCTGGGACGCTGACGTTGCTGCCACGCGACGGTCTCGGCGTCGCCTCGCTCTTCGCCTGGCGGGAGCGGCGCTTGTCGCCGGGGCGCTCTATGTCCTGGTTACCTTCGTGCAGGTCTACCGAGCCAGCAATCACGACGGCGCCAGGACGGCTGACGCGATCATCGTCCTGGGTGCGGCGCAGTACAACGGCCGACCGTCACCGGTGCTCCAAGATCGTCTCGATCACGCCTTGGCGCTGTACGAAGCACAATTGGCCCGGGTGATCGTGGTGACCGGAGGACGCCAGGAGGGCGACCGTTTCACTGAGGCCACCACTGGCTACAACTACCTCCGCTCCAGGGGGGTTCCGGATGCCGCCCTCCTGAAGGAGATCGGCGGACGGAACAGCTACGAGTCACTGTCGGCGGCGGCGCGGTTCCTGCGTGACAAGGGTCTGGTCGATGTCGTCTTGGTGACCGACGGCTACCACGCGTTCCGGGTAGGCCTGATCGCCGGCAGCCTCGGGCTGGACGCCTCGGTCTCGCCCACCGACACCCGGTTGAGCCGATCTGCGGAGCTTCGCCAACTCGTTCGGGAGACCGCTGCGGTATCCATCGGCCGCGTCATTGGCTGGAACCGTCTGCTCCGTCTCGATGCCGCCGTCAACGACTGAGCCTCGCCGTCTCCGGTGTGCAGCGAAGCCGAGCCGTTCGGTAGGGTTGCGGCCCGCCCATTCGGGGGTGGTGTAATCGGTAACACAGCTGGTTCTGGTCCAGTCGTTGGGGGTTCGAGTCCTCCCCCCCGAGCTCATTCCTGCCGCGCCGACGGTGATCGCTGAACAAGCCGTTCTAGGCTCCGGGCATGGCACGAGGGCTCCAACGGCGTTGGTGGCTGATCGGTGGGGCCGTCTTCGCGGTCGTCATCGCCATCGTCCTGGTGTGGTTCCAGCCCCAGAAGCTGTACATCGACGATCGGGCCGACGAGGCCCTCCCGACGGCTGAGACTTCCTCGACCATCGCCGTTGTGGGTGGTGCCAACAGCTCGAGCACGGTCGATCCGGAGGACGCAGTCGTCGATCTTGCGACTGGATCCTTCGTGTCGCGGGATCACACGACGACTGGCGTCGTCCGCGTCGTGGAGCTGGCCGACGGTCGCCGGTTCCTGCGCCTCGAAGACCTCGAGACGGACAATGGTCCTGACCTCTACGTCTACCTCGCCAAGACCGCCGCCAATGGGTCCGAGGCGAGCTTCGATGACGACTTCGTGAGCCTCGGGCACCTCAAGGGCAACCTGGGGAACCAGAACTATGAGCTATCGCCGGAGATCAACGTCGCGGACTGGGCCAGCGTCGTGATCTGGTGCGATCGATTCAACTCCGCCTTCGGCGCTGCTGACCTACACGCTGCCTAGGGAAGCCCCGCGTGAGGCACGTCGACCGCGGTCGCGTAGATGGCGCCGGCGGCCGTGCCGGCGACAGCATCCGGGTGGGCATCGGGGGCGCACAGCGCGTAGAGGGTGCGCCCGTCGTCACCACCGAGCACGCACGCGTACGACGGCATCGGGGTGGCGATCGTGTGGGTGATCTCGCCGCCTTCAAGCACCCGCACCACCCCTGCTCCAGCGGCATCGGAGAACCAGATGGCCCCTTCGGCGTCGAGCGTGCACCCGTCAGGCGCCATGCCGGGCACCGTCGCCCACGAGCGGCGGTCCCGAAGCGTGCCGTCATCGTCGATGGTGAAGGCCACGTAGTCACCCCCGAAGGACTGGCCCACGATCAAGGTGGAGCCGTCCGGGGTGATCACCGACCCGTTCGGGAACGCCATGGCCTCCGCGGCCACGGTGACCGACCCGTCCGGGCGCACGAGGGCCAGGTCTGCGGGCTGGAACGTGCCACGAGCCTCGAGATCGAACCCAAAGTTCCCCACGTAGGCGTGTCCCGATGCAGATACGACCATGTCGTTGCAGTGCCCAGCGGCGACATCCGACAGGTCTGCGTGATCGACCAGCTGTCCGTCGAGCTCGCGGACGAGCCTCCGCGAGGTCATGAGCACGACGAGGAGGGACCCGTCCGGCAGCCAGCCGAGGCCCGACGGTCGGTCATCGAGATCCGCATGGACGGCCTCGCGCACCCCCGAGGCGGTGACGGTGTAGACAGCGCGTTGGTAGAAGTCGGAGTACCACAGCTTCCCGGCGTGCCAGCGTGGTCCTTCGCCGAAGTCGAGTCCGTCGACGAGCAGGTCCATGGCGTCAGTCATGGCGGGACCCTAGGCGCGGACGTGCTCGGACGAGCCGCCCCCGGCTATCGTCGGCAGGCCTACTAGCCCCCATCGTCTAGTGGCCTAGGACACCACCCTCTCAAGGTGGCGGCACGGGTTCGAATCCCGTTGGGGGTGCCAAGCAGCGATGGTCCCCCGTCGGTTGGCGCCATCGGGAGTAACGCGCAAGCCTTCCCGCATGGGTGACTGGGTCGAACGGGATGAGGCGGTGGTGTGGCACGGGTTCACGCAGATGTCCACCTACGCGGACAACCAGCCGATCATTGTCGAGCGGGCCGAGGGCCGCGAGCTCATCGATGTCGCCGGCAATCGCTATCTCGACGCCATCTCGTCGCTGTGGGTGACCACGCTCGGCCACCACATCCCGGAGCTCGACCAGGCAATCCGAGACCAGCTCGATCTGATCGCCCACTCGACCCTGCTCGGCAACGGCAACCGCGTCGTGATCGAGCTCGCCGAGGCACTGGCGGCGGTGGTACCGGTGCGTGATCCACACCTGCTGTTCGCATCTGACGGCGCAGCCGCGGTGGAGCAAGCGCTGAAGATCGCCTTCCAGCACTGGGTGAACCTTGGGGTCACTGGGCGTACCCGCTACTTGGCCCTGGGTGGCGCCTATCACGGCGACACCGTCGGATCCCTCTCCCTGGGCGCCGGCGGGTTCGGGACTGACGTGTTCAATCCCCTTCGCTTCTCGGTGCTGCGCGGCAGCGGCTACGAGAGCGGAACGTGGCTCGTCGAAGCGCTCGCGCTGCTGGAGGAGACTGCCTCTACCCTCGCCGCCGTTGTGATCGAGCCGCTCGTGCAGGGCGCGGCGGGCATCGAGGTGGCCGACCCTGACGACGTGCGCACCCTCGGTGAGGCGTGCCGTGCTCACGGCGTGCTGCTGATCTGTGACGAGGTCGCCACCGGCTTCGGGCGCACCGGTACGCTCTTCGCCAGCGAGCAGTGTGGGATCGAGCCCGACATCTTGTGCCTGGGGAAGGGCATCACCGGCGGCTACCTACCCATGTCGGTCACCGTCGCCAGCGGTGAGGTGTTCGCATCGTTCCTCGGGCCGGACCTCGGCGAGCGCACGCTGTACCACGGGCACTCCTACGGGGGGAACGCCCTCGCCGCGGCGGTTGCCCTTCGTCACCTGCAGCTCCTCGCCGAGTGGGACGTCCTTGCCAACGTGCAGGCCCGCTCCACGCAGCTCGCCGATCTGCTCGAGCGTCGGTTGCCCTCGCTGCCGGCCAAGTCGGAGCTGCGCCAGCGTGGGCTCATGTGCGGTGTCGAGCTCGTGGCCCCGACCGACGACCTCCGTTGGGGCCGTCGAGTCTGTGCGGCCGCCGTTCGCCGCGGCGTGCTGCTGCGCCCTCTCGGCGATGTGGTGGTGATCATGCCCCCGCTCACGATCACCGACGACGAGGTCACCCGGATCGTCGACGTGCTCTGCGAGGCGATCACGGAGGTGTGCGGATGACACAGCCCGAGCCGGGGCCGTGGGCAGCCGCCGTCGAAGCGCGCAACGCCGCCACCCAGGCCGCCGGTCGTTGGCGCACCCTGCGGAAGTTCGACGCCTTCGGAACAGTCGGTGCGCTCGACGCCAGCGACGGCCCTGTCACGTCATTCGCCTCCAACGACTACCTCGGCCTGACCGCGCATCCTGAGGTGATCGCCGCCGCCCACGAAGCGCTCGATCGCTGGGGCGCCGGCTCGGGGGCCTCGCGCCTCGTGACCGGTTCGCGGCCCGTGCACGCCGAGCTCGAGCGCGAGCTTGCGGCTTGGAAGGGGAGGGAGGCTGCCCTGCTCTTCCCGACGGGCTTCGCCGCCAACCTCGGCGTCCTCAGCACCCTCGCCCGGCCTGGGACCACGGTGTTGTCAGACGAGCTGAACCACGCGTCGATCATCGACGGCTGTCGCCTCGCCCGGGTCGAGGTGCAGGTGTACCCCCACGCAGATGTGGAGCGGGTCGCGAAGTTGCTCGCGGATTCCGACGGCCCCTCGATCGTCGTGACCGACACCGTGTTCTCGATGGACGGCGACGAGGCGCCGGTGGCTCACCTCGCGGCCCTCTGTGCAGAGGCCGGAGCGCTGCTGGTGCTCGACGACGCGCACTCGGTGCTCAGCGATGACCTGCAGAACCTCGGTGGGGAGGTCGTTCGTGTAGGGACCATGTCGAAGACGCTCGGGAGCCTCGGCGGATTCGTGGCCGCCTCTACGGCGATCATCGATCTGCTCATCAACGAGGCCCGGCCGTTCATCTTCACGACGGCCCCGACCCCTGCCGACTCGGCTGCCGCCCTGGCGGCATTGCGCGTAGTGCGCTCCGCCGAAGGCGCCGCGTTGATCGCGCGCCTCGCGGCACATGTGGAACGAGTGGCCCCTGGGAACCCGTCTCCGATCGTTCCCATTCTGATCGGCGATGAGCGGGCCGCGGTGGCCGCGTCGGCGGCCCTCTTGGAGCGGAGCATCTTCGTGCCCGCCATCCGGCCGCCCACTGTTGCTCCTGGCACGTCGCGTCTTCGGGTGGCGCTCTCAGCGGCGCACTCCGCCGACGACATCGACCGGCTCCTGGCGGGCCTCAACGCCCTCGATGTCGCGCCCTGATCACCTGGTGCTCGTGACGGGCACTGGCACAGATGTCGGTAAGACCTGGGTGACCGTCGAGCTCGTGCGTCGCCTCCGCGACCATGGGCTCTCGGTGGCCGCTCGCAAGCCCGCCCAGTCCTTCGCGCCAGAGGACACGTCCACGGATGCCTCCTTGCTCGGTGACGCCTCCGGCGTGAGTGCCGAAGAGGTCTGTCCCGCGCATCGCTGGTATCCCGTGCCGCTCGCACCCCCGATGGCGGCGGACGCGCTCGGTCGCGAACGGATCGAGGTCGGCGACCTCATCGCGGAGATCAGCTGGCCTGAGGGCGTTGCCGTCGGGTTCGTGGAGGGGGCTGGCGGCCCGTGCTCACCGATCGCGCATGATGGCGACACGCTGACCCTCGCCGAACGCCTGCACCCCGACCTCGTGCTCTTGGTGGCCGACCCATCGCTGGGGGTGGTGTCGAGCGTGAGACTCGCCGCTCAGGCATTCACCGGCCACCCGCTGCTGGTGGTCCTGAACCGGTATGACGACACCAACGACGTGCATCACCGCAGTCGCGACTGGCTCCAGCACCGCGTAGGGCTTACCGTCCTCACCGATGTCGCGTGGGTGGCCGACCGGATGACCACGCTGTTTGCCTGATGCTGTTCGCCCCATGACCCCGGAGGATCCGTTGCCTGAGCTGCGCCACGACTGGACCGTCGCTGACGCCATGACCTTGCTGGACGCGCCGTTCTCCGACCTGCTCGCTGACGCCCACGCGGCCCACCGCACCTGGTGGGAACCCAACGTGGTCGAGGGCGCCATGCTCCTGTCGATCAAGACTGGCGCATGCCCGGAGGATTGTGCGTACTGCCCGCAGTCCGCGCAATGGAACACCGGGCTCAAGGCCGAGCCGCTCATGGATCCCGACGAGATCGTCGCCAGTGCCCGCAAGGCCAAGGACGCGGGGGCGACACGGTTCTGTCTGGGAGCCGCATGGCGGTCGCCGAGCGACGCACAGGTCACGAAGGTCGCACAGGCTGTCGAGGGTGTCTCAGCCCTCGGCATGGAGACCTGTGTGACACTCGGGATGCTCACGGCCAGCCAGGCAGGCATGCTTGCCGAGGCAGGTCTCGATTACTACAACCACAATCTCGACACCTCGCCGGAGTTCTACGGAACGATCATCACCACCCGCACCTACGACGATCGCCTCGACACGCTGGCCAACGTACGGGCCACGAGCGTGAAGCTCTGCTGCGGCGGGATCGTCGGGATGGGGGAGTCACGCCGCGATCGAGCAGGTTTGCTCATGCAGCTGGCCTCGCTCGATCCGCACCCCGAGAGCGTGCCGATCAACATGTTGATCCAGGTGCCCGGCACGCCGTTGGCCGGTATCGGCAAGCTCGACGGGATCGAGCTGGTGCGCACGGTTGCCGCGGCCAGGGTCATGATGCCCGCGTCGGTCGTCCGTCTGTCGGCGGGCCGCTCCGACATGTCCGACGAGCTGCAGGCGCTGTGCCTCCACGCCGGGGCCAACAGCATCTTCCTGGGTGATCGGCTCCTCACTGCCGAGAACCCTGGCGAGGATCACGACGCGGCGCTGCTCGATCGACTCGGTGTGCGTCTTGCTGCAGAGCCGCTGGAGTCGGCGGTGGCTGGGTAGCGTTCGGGCGATGCGAGCCAGCGAACGACGCGAACGGGTCATCCAAGTGAGCGCTGCACGTGCGTGGGAGGTGGTGGGCCGTCCGGAGGTGCTCCATCACTGGTTCCCGGGCATCGTGGACTGCACGGTCGACGGTGCGACGCGAACCATCACCACAGGGGTGGGCCTCTCGCTCAGTGAGGACATCCTCACCAACGATTCGCTGCAACGCCGATTCCAGTATCGGATCTCTGGCGGGCTCTTCAAGGAGCACCTGGCGACCATCGACGTGATCGAGCTGACGGACGAGTCCTGCCTGGTCACGTACGCCAGCGACGCCGACCCTGCCACCATGGCGATCGTGCTCGGCGGTGCGTCCGCCGCCGCGTTGGCCGAGCTCGCGGACCAACTCGAGCGGGGCTCAGGCCCGGCGCTCGATGCCGTCGCAGCCTTCGCCGGGGCGGTTCGCTGATGGGGCGCAAGATCCTCTTCATCACCACCGACCAGCAGCGCTACGACACGCTCGGGTGCAACGGCGCCACCTATGGGCGCACACCCGTGGTCGACGGGCTGGCCGCGCAGGGCATTCGCTACGAGCGCGCCGTGCCCCAGTCGGTGGTGTGCATGCCGTCGCGTTCCACGATGCTGACCGGCCAGCACCCCAGCACCCACGGGGTCTGGATGAACGGGGTTGCCCTTCCCGTGGACGCGCCTTCGGTGGCCGCCGAGCTCCATCGGGTCGGGTACCGCACCGCGCTGGTGGGCAAGCCTCACTTCGAACCGTTCCTCGATCCGTTCGGGCGCTTTACGGAGAACGGCTTGGCAACGGCCGGAACGCCGACGGCGCAGTCGCGGTGGCAGGACGGCACGATTGGTCCCCACCGAGGATTCGATCATCTCGAGTTCGCCACGCACACGCCTATGGGGGCGCTCCACTACGCGCGCTGGATGATGGCGGAGCACCCGGAGGCTCTGGGTGGCTTCTACGCGGTGCTCGACAACGACCTCGAGGTCAACGCCGCCGGCGGGGGCGCGACGGGCGCGCCGCAGCTCAAGGACAACCCGGTGGCCCGGGAGTGGTACCACACGGATTGGGTTGCTGATCGCACGATCGCGTGGCTCGATGGGCTCGCGGCAGACGACGACTGGTTCGCGTGGATGAGCTTCCCCGATCCTCACCACCCCTGGGATCCGCCGTCGTCCGAGCTCGGCCGCGTCGATCCCAAGGACGTCCCGCTGCCGGCCGGATACCCCGAGTCAGCGTCGGAGCGCGAGCGGATCCTCGACGGCAAGCCTCGTCATTGGCGGCTCTGGTACGACGGCACGTTGGTGTCGAACTACGAGGCGCCCACCAAGTGGGTGCCCGCCCACCTGACCCCTGAGCAGCTCTGTGAGGTGAACGCTCGCAACGCCGTGGAGGTCGAGCTGATCGACGAGGCGATCGGTCGCGTGCTTGCGGCCGTCGCAGCCCGTGGGTGGGACGACGACCTCGATGTGATCTTCACCACCGATCATGGCGAGCTGGGCGGTGACTTCGGCTTGCTGTTCAAGGGGCCCTACCACGTCGACGGCCTCATGCGACTGCCACTGATCTGGCGTCCGGCACCGTCGGCCGCGGTCGCCCCGGCAACGGTGACGGCGCCGGTCGGCCTCGTCGATCTGGCACCCACCTTCTGTCAGATCGCCGATCTCGCGCCAACGGATTGGATGGAAGGCCAGGCGCTCCCCGTGGATGACGATGATGCGGCAGGGCGCGGCATGGAACGCGTGATCACGGAGTGGGACAGCGCGCTGATGGGTGTGGCCGTGCACCTGCGGACGATCACTCGAGACGACTGGGTGTGCACGACGTATCGACCTGGCACGGTTCACGACGGCACGGAGGGTGAGCTGTACTCCCTGGTCGACGATCCGTTGCAGCAGGTCAACCTCTGGGATGATCCTGCGGTGCAGTCGGTGCGCGACGAGCTCGTAACCGACCTGCATGATCACCTCATGGCTGAGCGCACGCCGCGCCTGCCCGTCGAAGCTCCAGTGTGACCGCGCTCTGGCCGAGTCCGTGGCCTGCTGAGGACGGCGGACCACGACGTCTCCAGGTCGCTGCATCCGCAGTCAACGGCTGGGGCTTGGTCCCCGGGGACCAGATAGCTGTTACCCACCGGGAGGCCCCGGGCACGACCATGGTCGTGCTGCGCGAGCCCGACGAGGTGTACGTGCTGCGCCACGGCTTCGGTGAGGACGCCGTGTCCTGGGTGGAGCAGATCGATCCCGTGACCCTCGAGGTCATCCGGCAGTCACCCGACCTCCCCGGAGGCCCCATGTGGCCGGGCGGTCTCGCCGTCCACGCAGACGGGACCCTGCACGTTGTGTTCGGCAACCACGCCCACCGCCTTGCTGCCGATACGACGCTGCTCGCCAGCGCCGAGCTACCCCGCCGGCTCCCGTACAACAGCTTTGTCGCCTTGCCCGACGGCAACCTCGTCACGAAGGACTTCGCTGGTCACCGCCCCGGTCAACCCGTAGCGCTGCCTGAGGCCGCGGAGCTGCTCGTACTCGACCCGAGCTCGCTGGCCATCGTGGCCCGACTCGACCTTCCCGAGCCGTCGATCGCTCGGCTCTCCGCCGACGGAGACGACATCTTCGTCGTGGGAGACACCAGTCTCCTTCGAGTGCGATGGGACGGCACCGCGCTCACGCTCGACGGAGACTTCAGCTCGCCGTATCGGACCCTCGAGGGTCAGACCTACGGCTGGGACGCCGTCGTCGCGCTCGGTGCAGCCTGGTTTCTCGATGACGGTGAGGGGACCGATCGCTTCAACGGTGCCTTTGGTGGTGTCGGCATCTCCACGGCGCCGCTGCATGTCGTGCGTGTTGATCTGGCGACAGGGGTCGTGACGCTCACAGAGGTGTGCGGGCAGCCGGGCGGGCTGATCGCGAACCCGCCCCTCGTCGATGAGGCGCGCCGCATCGTTGTCGGCTTCGACAGTGGCAACAGCGTGATGACAGCGTTCGACGTTGCCGCTGATGGCTCACTATCGCAGCGATGGCAACGCCAACAGGCCCACGCCAGTCACATGCTCCTGTTCCCGGACACAGGCGAGGTGATCACCGGCGATCACCACCGTGAGCGCATGGCCGATCAGGTCGTGCTCCTCGACATCGAGACCGGCACCGAGAAGGCACGCGCTGACTCCGGCAGTCCCCTGCAAGCCGTGGTGTTCCCCGCGGTGGGGTGGCACGACGACGTGTACGTCTGCTCGATGTCGACCCTCACCCGAGTCACGCCGGCGCGATCCAGCGCGTAGGTTCGGGCCATGATCCCCACCGCGCCGTTTGGTCGGACCGGACACGACAGCTCGCGGGTGATCTTCGGGGCCGCCGCCTTGGGGGCCATGCGCCAGGAGCGCGCCGACGAGATCCTGCAGGTGCTGCTCGACGCGGGCGTGAACCACCTCGACACCGCCGCCAGCTACGGCGATTCCGAGCTGCGCATTGGCCCGTGGATGGCGGAGCATCGCACGAAGTTCTTCCTGGCCACCAAGACCGGGCAGCGTCGCGGTGACGACGCGCGCGCCGAGCTGGAGCGGTCGCTAGAGCGATTGCAGGTCGACTCAGTAGACCTCATCCAGCTCCACAACCTGGTGGAGCCCGACGAGTGGGAGGTGGCTCACGGTCCAGGCGGTGTCGTCCAGGCCATGGTCCGTGCTCGCGATGAGGGCCTGGTGAACAACATCGGCGTGACCGGCCACGGCACCCGAATCGCGTCGATGCACCTCCGGAGCTTGGAACGATTCCCGTTCGCTTCGGTCCTCCTGCCGTTCAGCTTCGTTGGACTGCAGGACTCTGACTATCGGCGAGATGTCGACGCACTGTTCGCTCGCTGCGCCCAGGACCAGGTCGCTGTGCAGACGATCAAGGCCATTGGCCGACGGCGGTGGCCAGCCGACTACGAGGGCCCGCGATTCAGCTGGTACGAGCCGGTCACCGATGTCGACGCCATCTGCCGTGCGGTGCGATGGGTGCTCAGCCACCCCCAGCTGTTCCTCAACACCTCGAGCGATGGGCGGCTGCTCAGGCCGGCTCTCGCCGCCGCTGCCGATCTGGTCGCTCCACCACCAAGCGATGACCAGCTGCGGGCCGACATCGAGGCGCATGGGGTGGAGCCGCTCTTCGACGGTGGTGCGCTCGAGCGCATCTGAGCAAGGTCAGCCCGGCGCGGACTCGGTCGCGGCGTGCCGCTCTCGAACCGCGATGCGCTCCTTATAGATGTCGGTGGCGACGACTTGGATGATCCCCGCCGCCGGGATCGCGATGAGCGCGCCGAGCAACCCAAATAGATCCACGCCAACCAGAACGCTCAGGAGGACCGTGAGCGGATTCACTCGCACGGTCTTGGCCATGATCGAGACCTGCAGGACATGGTTCTCGAACTGCTGGTACACGACGAAGAAGACCAGCGATGCCACGCCAGCGGTGGTGCCGTGCAGGAAAGCGAAGGCGATGGTGGGCACGGCGCCGAGCGTGGCCCCGACCAATGGGATCAGATCGGCGAAGCCGACGAAGAGGCCCAGCACGCCGGCGTAGGGCACGCCGAGGAGAGCGAGCACGACCCACGCCGCTACTCCCGCGATGACACTGATGACGAGGTTGCCGAAGACGTAGCCCGACACGGCACCCGAGGCGTGGGTAGCCACCCGGCGCACCCGCTCACGGTGCTCGTCAGGAACGAGCTTGAGTGCGGTTCCGGTGATTGCCCCGGCTTCCATCAGCATGAGGAACAGCAAAACGAGGATCGTCACGGCCGCGAAGACTCCTGCAAACACGCTGCGAGCGAGGTCGATGGCCGGCGCGCCGAGGTCGGTGAAGCTCTCGCTGAGTCGTTCCTGATTGCGCTGCACGTACTCGTCGAGGTCGTAACGGGTGACGAGGTCACCGATCGGCCCGTCGCCGTTACGGGCATCGTCGACGTAGCCAGGCAGATCCTCTGCAAACTTGGGGCCCTGCTCGGCGATCGGTCGGATGAATGCGTAGAGCATGCCGATGACCAGCCCGAGTCCGACCAGGAAGACAATTCCCGTGGCGACGCCGCGGCGAACCTTGGCCTGGCGCTGGAGGAGGTCGACGGCGGGGTTGAGGACGATGGCAAAGAACCCGGCGACAACGATGAGCGTGACGATGTTGGTCAGCGCGGTGTAGGTCCGGTATGCCGCGTAGGCGAGCGCGACGCTGCCGATGCTGGCCCAGATGGTGCGCCACGGCACTGGTTGATCCGCGGGTTCAGGAGCCTCCGTCACAGATCGGACGGTACCGGTCGGGACCCCGCTCAAGCGGGATCTGAGTGGGATCAGCTGTCGTGCGGCTCGGTGGTGCGGTAGTCGCCGAAGGGCTCGTCGCGGTGCTGCAGCGCCGCGGTCAGCCCCTTCGTGCGCATCTCGGTGAGGAACACCTCGAAGCTCTCCTGGTGGATCCCGAGCGCGCAGATGTCGGTGCCAGCACGGATCGACTGGCGGAGCCCCATGTGATCCATGGCGCGATGCACCGTTCGCTTGTTGAGCTGGACGATGTCCGGAGGAAGGAGCGCGATGCGCTTGGCTACGGCGAGGACTGCGTCGTCAAGGTCAGCCTCCGGGAAGGCCCGGTTGGCCCACCCGAGCCGCACAGCCTCCGTGCCCGAGATCGAGTCGCCGGTGACCATCATCTCCATGGCCGAGCGCATGCCCAGCAGCCAGGCGTGGAACTGCATGTCGGGAACGCCGAACCGGACCGCCGGGTAGCCCATCTTGGCGTCCTCGGCGACATAGACGAGATCGCATCCAGTGGCCAGCTCGCTCCCACCCGCAAGGCAGTAGCCATGGACCTGGGCGATCACGGGCATCTGGAGATCCCAGATTCCCATCCACGTCTCGGTGACATGACGGGGCCACTGCCCCTCGCCCGGCGCGGTGAAGTGTGGGTACTCGTGGCCCTCGTTGCCACCGCCGAGGTCATAGCCAGCGGAAAACGAGGTGCCGGCGCCACGAATGATCGTGACGTGTACGTCCTCGTCGAGGTCGGCGTCGTGGAGGGCCTCGATGAGCTGCCCACGAAGGGGATGGTTCAGCGCGTTCCGCTTCTCTGGTCGGTTGAGAGTGAGCCGTCGCACATGTGGGGTGGGGTCATCGATCAGAACGAGGTCGCTCACGTGATGGCCCGGGCGTCCATGTCGTCGGACATCGTGCCAAGCGGATCGTCGGGCACGCCCTCGATCGGTGTGGCGATCTCGCCGACGGTTGGACCGACCTTCGCCGCGAGGGGCGCCAGCGCGGCGAGGTCGAAGCCGTAGAGCTCCGCGGCGTTGTCAGTGAGCATCTTGCGCACATCACTCGGGTCGACGTCACTGAATCGGGCGCGCAGGTGCTCGCGCGTGTACGGATGGCTGCCCTCGTCGTGGGGGTAGTCGCTGCCCCACATGAACCGGTCGATCCCCACGACGTCGCGTGCGGCCACGTCGGCAGGCCCGGGGTTGCTCACGCCCATCCACACGTTCTGACGGAAGTAGTCGGTGGCGGATCGCTGCACCACCTGGTCGGAGCTGTAGCGGATCTCGCCCGTTGCACCCGAGTCCCGAATGCTGTCGAGGATGCGGTCGAGCTGCTCGAGCATCGGGGGAACCCAGGAGCATCCGGCCTCGGTCATGATGAACTTGAGGCGCGGGAACCTCTCGAAGACGCCAGCGAGCACCATCTGCACGAACGGGCGCTGGGAGTAGAAGACGACCTCGTTGATGTAGAGCAGCATCGACGTCGTGTAGGCCCCGTAGTCGGGGTTGCCGGTACCGCTGTGCACGTTGACCGGGATCTCGAGGTCCTCGCACACCTCCCAGAGCCGGTCGTAGATCGGGTCGTAGAGCGGCTTCACCCACTTCACGTCGGGTGCGATGTTGGGCAGCAGGATGCCGCCCCGGAGGCCGTGCTGCTTGATCCACTGGACATCTTCGATGGCATCGTCAACGTCGTTCAGGAAGATCTGACCGACACCAGCGCGGCGTTCGGGGAACTCGTTGCACCAGTCGACGAGCCACCGGTTGTGCGCATGGACCCCGGCCCGACGGTGGCGGTACTCCTCGCCTGTGGGCGGCTTGGCGAACAGCACGAAGCTGGGGAAGAACGGCGGGACGGTGTTGGGGAACACCACCTCGGCGACGACGCCGTCGGCCTCCTGCTGGGAGTTGCGCATCTCGTTGTCCCAGTTGCGCAGACGCCGGTTGTCGCCGAGGTCCTTGTAGGGGTTCTTGTACTTGCCACGCCAGGCGTCGAAGTCCTCGTGAAACGCTGGGTCGAGGTACTCGCGGTAGGCGGCGTGGGAGCCCCCGGCGTGGCAGTCCGCCGAGATGATCGTGTACCGCTCGTCGTTGGTGGTGGCGGTCATGGGGCGGTGTCCTTCGCGTTTGCCGGTGCCCCGCAATCTAGAACTAGAACGCGTTCTAGTTCCACCGGCCCCTCCTTCAAGCCGAATGGGCCGAACGAACCATGTGGTTCGGATCGGTGCGTGCCGATGCCTCAGAGTCGCACCAGGCGACGGGGGGAGCCCTCGTGGGTCGAAGCCGTTACGTCGAGACAGCCGCCGGGCAGGGCTCTGTGCTGTTTGTGGCCGCCGGTGCCCTCGGCCTGCTGAACAGCGTGTTGCCCGATGCTGGCGCCACGAATGGGCTGCGCGCGGTCAATGTCGGAGCGGTGCTCTTTGGCTTGGCCATCAGCAAGCTGCCGTGGCAGCGGTGGGATCGTGAGGCGACACTTGCGCTGGTCCCGGCGGCATTAGGGCTCATCGTCATCGGCATGTGCCTGGACCCTCACGGAGCAGGTCTGCTCTATGCGCTTTGGTTCGTCGTGGTGTTCTGCTGGATCGGCAGCTGGCATCCGGTCCGGACGTCTCTGGCAATGGCTCCAGGGGCCGCGCTCGCCTACATCATCCCGTTCGTCCCCCATGCTCCGGGCGCGTCGGCCGAGGCCGTGGCGACCGTCATCATCGCCATCCCGATCGCCGTCGTCCTCGCGGCGGTGGTCGCTGCGAAGTCTTCGGCAATGCATGACGCACTCTGCGCGCTCGAGGATGCATCGCGCCTGCTGGAACGGGCCAGCGTCACCGACGATCTCACGGGTCTGGGGAATCGTCGCCGGGCGAACACGATGCTCGACACGCTGGTCGCAGGGGATGCTGTAGTGCTCCTGGACCTCGATCACTTCAAGCGCGTCAACGACACGCGCGGTCATGCCGAGGGGGATCGTGTTCTCATGGACCTCGGCGCGTACCTCCTCGAGTCGGTGCGTGACGCAGACTGCGTCGCTCGGTTCGGTGGTGAGGAGTTCATCATCGTGCTCCCAGGGGCGCTGTCCGAGGTCGAGCACATCATTCAGCGGTTGCTTGATGGATGGCGGACGCGGAGCGGTGGCGTGACGCTCAGCGCTGGGCTCGCGGTGCACGACGGTTCGTGTTCGGCTGATGTCACGCTTCGGCGTGCGGACCTGATGCTCTACCAAGCGAAGACGCGCGGTCGCGATCGGCTCGCCGTCGATGACGGAACCGACAACATCTCCCTGCCTGACTACTCGTCCGAAAGCGACTCGGACATTCGCCGCTGAGATCCGTGTCGGTTTGCGTCAGCCGCGGCGCCAATGCTCCGTAAGGATCTGGGCACAGCGTTCCGGTTGTTCCAGCATCCAGAAGTGACCGCAGTCGGGCAGCTCGACGATGTCGGCACCGGTGCGCTTGGCCAGACGCCGAGCGCGGTCTGTGTTGCGGAACGGATCCAGCATGGACGCGACGACCAGTCCCCGCGAGCGGATGTCGTCGATCCCGGGCCCCCATTCGTTGCCCACATCCACGGCTGATCGGTACAGGACGAGGATCGCGGCGCCCATCGTGGCGTCGAGGTCGGCCGCCATCCGATGCGAGTGCTGCTCTGGCACGCCGACGGCGGCGAGCAGCGACGCCCGGTCAGCCGGACTGGCGCCGACCATCCCGTCCATGAGGGCTTCGCCGTCGCCCGGGGTTTGCCAGGCTCGCGCGGCGTCGTGCCAGCGGAAGTCCGGGCCCAGGTCGCCTATGTCGATGGCCCAGGAGCGAACGTTGGACGGCTGGGCCGCGAGCACACGGAGCGACAGGATCCCGCCCCAGTCGTGCGCGACCAGGTCAACTTCGTCGAAGGCCGACAACTCGAGGGCCAGCCAGTCGGCATAGCCGTTCATGGTCGGCTCGAAGCCGTCCGGTAGCGAGGAGCCGAACCCGGGGAGCTGCAGAAGGGCCACATCGTCGCGCTCGAGGTGCTCGACGAGCGGTGCCCACACCGCCGGCGTTTCGGGCACGCCATGAACAAGGACTGCGGTCATGGTCCGACCATAGGACGGTCACCGCTCCTCTGTGGCCGGTGTCAGGCATGCCGTCGGCTCTACGATCGCTGTATGAGCGCTCTCCCTCCGCCGGTTTCGCACCCGCCGGTCCCGCAGCCGACCCCCATGAACAGGCTGCAGACCGCCGTGACCCGACGGTCCGAGACCGACTACATGTTCGACTTCTGGACGGCGCTGGGGTGGACGATCCTCACCTGCGGCATCTACAGCCTGTACGTCGTCTACCGGCTCTTCTGGCGTTCGGTGGAGCACAACAACCGTCGTCTCGAGGTGCTCGACTCGGCGCGGCTCCTCGCGTGGGAGCGTGCGGTGGCATCCGGGCGCGGCGACGAGCTGACCCCGCGCTTTCAAGTCCTGGGCTCGCACCTTGGGGAGCTCCGGCGTCTGACCACTGAGTTCCGCGACCCAGTGATCTGGACGATCATCGTCGCGATCTCCAGCGGCGTTGGCCAGATCATCGGCCACATCTTCCTCGACCTCGATCTGGTGCGGCACGAACGAGCCGAGCAGGCGGCGGAGCTCGAGCTGGAGGCGATCTTCGGCGCGCTCGGCGTGTCGATGGCGGCCACGGCGGCAGCGCCACCGAAGGGCCAGCACAACTACATCGGTCGCATCGTGGCGACGCTCGCCACCTGTGGCATCTACGCCTTGTGGTGGGTGTACAACCTGATGATCGAAGGCAACGAGCACCAGCGGCGCAACTGGGCGTCCGACGACGCGCTCTGGACGGCAGCCGGCTCGTTCGGGTGACCGGAGACGACGATCTGACCGACAACCTGCTGGAGGCGATGGACCTTCTCGAAGCGATCGTGGCCGATCGATCACTGCTCGACGGCCTCACACCCGGGGAGCGGATCCGGTTCACCAACGCCGCCGGCAACGTTTTCTCGCCTGACGCAGAGGCACGCCGCCAGCAGACCAAGGCCCGCCGGCGTCAGGACAGGGCCGCCAAGATCCATCGTGACGAGTCGGTGCTCACCGAAACAGGGATTCGTCGCCTCCGAGCGCGTCCGGTGTTCGTCACGCCGAACGTGTTCGTGCCGGAGGAGCCCGACCAACAGACCGTTGACGATGAGGCGATGGCCCAGGGTCTCGGGGAGGAGCGCCACTGCTACGTGTGCAAGCGGCACTTCACCCGCGTCCACCACTTCTACGACCAGCTCTGTCTGTCTTGCGCGGCCACGAACTTCGAGAAGCGCACCGAGACGGCCGATCTCGTGGGCCGCGTGGCGTTGCTCACCGGTGGCAGAGTGAAGATCGGCTACCAAGCTGGGATCAAGCTGCTGCGCGCGGGTGCGTCCCTGATCGTGACGACCCGGTTCCCGCGCGACTCGGCCGTTCGGTACGCCGCCGAGGCCGACTTCGAGGAATGGGCCGACCGGCTCGAGATCTACGGCCTCGACCTGCGACACACGCCCAGCGTGGAGGCGTTCTGCCACCACATCAGCGCCACCCGCGACCGCCTCGACTTCATCGTGAACAACGCCTGTCAGACGGTGCGACGCCCGGCGGCCTTCTACGGCCACATGCTCGAGCAGGAGACCGCCGCCCTCGACGGCATGCCCCTTGGCGTGCGAGCACTGCTAGGTGGTGTCGATGGCCTGCGAGGAGCGGACCTCATCGCTGATGCTCCGGCAGCGTTGGTCGCCTCGACACGCGCTGTCGTAGATGGTGTGGCCCCCTCCGCCGAGCTGTCGCAGGCACCCCTCTTGCCTGAGGACGAGGGGACGCACGGTCATCTCTTCCCCGAGGGTGTTCTCGATCAGGACCTTCAGCAGGTCGATCTCCGCGACCGAAACTCCTGGCGGCTCACACTCGCGGAGGTCAGCTCTGTCGAGCTGCTCGAGACGCAGCTCGTGAACGCGGTGGCCCCCTTTGTGCTCAACGCCCGACTCAAGCCCCTCATGCTCCGTTCCCCTGAGCGAGACAAGCACATCGTCAACGTGTCGGCTGTCGAGGGTCAGTTCTACCGGCGGTTCAAGACCACGCGGCACCCGCACACGAACATGGCCAAGGCCGCCCTCAACATGATGACGCGCACCTCGGCTGCTGACTATCACGCCGACGGCATTCACATGAACAGCGTCGACACCGGGTGGGTGAGCGACGAGGATCCACTGCACATCGCCGAACAGAAGCGAGCAGAGCATCGGTTTCATCCGCCTCTCGACATCGTCGACGGTGCGGCACGGATCGTCGATCCGATCATCTCCGGCTTCAACAGCGGCACTCACGTGTGGGGCCAGTTCCTCAAGGACTACAAACCCACTGACTGGTGACGGCGGGGCGTTCTAACCTCCGCGCCAGGAGGCTGGGGGGGGGCACCGTGTGCGGAATAGTTGCGTTCGCAAGTAGGTTGTAGGCGGTGTTCCTACCGAATGGAGGCGTCATGCCAGTCACTCGTCTCAACCATGCGGTGCTCTACGTCCGCGACGTCGAGGTCACCCGAGAGTTCTACGAGGACGTCCTCGGGTTCGAGACGCTCACCTGGATGCCCGGGCGGGGTGCCTTCTTCCGCGCGCCTGGATCCACCAACGACCACGACCTGGGCGTGTTCCAGATCGGCAGCGAAGCGGCGCCGAGCGGGGCGGGACGATCCACAGTTGGGCTCTACCACCTGGCGTGGGAGGTCGACACGCTGAGCGAGCTCGAGCGAGTTCGCGGGCTGCTCGAAGCGCGCGGCGCGTTGGTCGGAGCATCGGACCACGTGACCACGAAGTCGCTCTACGCCCACGACCCCGACGGCATCGAGTTCGAGGTGTGCTGGATCCTGCCGGCGGCGGTCCTCACTGAAGAGTTGGTAGCCGAGGCTCGGGCCGCTCCCCGGCCGCAGCCCCTCGACCTCGAGGCCGAGAAGGCTCGCTACGGCGCCGACCGCAAAGGTGGCATAGGAGTGTCGATCCCCGTGACATCCACCTGATTGCCGCGAGGTGGGCCTCATCGGCAAGTGTGTGGCATGGCCATCACTGCCCCCCGCTACGAAGGGCGCGTCGCTGTTGGGGGAGGGCGCTACTTCGGTGTGGCGGAGTTCGGCCCACCCGCTTCTGAGCAGTCCATCGTCTGGTTCCACGGGACTCCCGGCGCCCGGCGGCAGATCCCGGAGGCGGCTCGACGCATCGCCGATGAGCGCGGGGTGCGCATCATCGGGATCGACCGCCCTGGCGTCGGGCTGTCCACCGCGCACCGCTACCACCAGTTGCTCGACTTCACGCTCGATCTCGACATCGCCCTCGACAAGCTTGGCGTCGGCCGATTCTCGACCGTTGGACTGTCGGGCGGTGCGCCATACGCGCTTGCATCGGCGTTTGCCTTCCCGGTTCGGGTCCCGACGGTCGGGATCCTCGGCGGGGTGGTACCGAGTGGCGGTGAGGAGGGTGCGGGCGGCGGGCTCGTGAGCCTCGCCACTCGTTTCAAGCCGTTGCTGCCGCTGCTGAGCGGACCAATGGGAGCGATGCTCACGACGATTGTGCGCGTGGCCCGGCCCGTTGGCTCACAGGCCCTCGACCTCTACGCCCGCTTTGCTCCTGAGGGTGATCGACGCGTTCTGTCGATACCGGAGAACAAGGAGATGTTCCTCGACGATCTCCACAACAGCGGCCGTCACGGGATGCGGGCTGTGGCCTACGACGCGATCCTGTTCACGCGGTACTGGGGCTTCAACGTTCGCGATCTCGATGTTCCCGTCACGTGGTGGCAGGGCGGTGCTGACAACATCGTGCCGCTGACCCACGCCGAGCACATCGTCCAGATCATCCCCGGCGCCGAGCTCCGTGTGCGTCCCGACGACGGCCACCTCGGTGGACTCGGCATCGCCGAAGAGGTCTGCGACACCGTCCTGGCCTGGTAACACGTTCGCTCAACATGGCCGCTCGCGCGAGCGAG
The DNA here is from genome assembly GCA_040902805.1 of Acidimicrobiales bacterium. Lineage (GTDB taxonomy): Bacteria > Actinomycetota > Acidimicrobiia > Acidimicrobiales > VFJN01 > VFJN01. The sequence goes on along the minus strand of JBBDWQ010000020.1, from coordinate 2,174 downwards.
GCAGCCTCCTGGGGGAGTGGCTGCCTCGCGTCGGGCGGCTGCTGGGGTGCGCCGCCGGGTGGTGGACTGAGATTCAGCTCGTCTGCACGGCCACCTTGTGGTGGTGACGCAGGCCCAGGAGGACCAGCACCAGCATCAGAGCGCCGGCGGTGAATGCGCCGACTGCCGCGTAGCCGGCGATGGTGCCGACCGTCGACCAGGCGTAGGCGGTCAGGAGAAGGCCGCGGAGCGTCTCACCCTTGAAGAGAGTGTTGCGCTGAGCGCTGATCCCATCGGCCTCGGCCTGGAGGGCAGCGATCTCGGCCTCGCTGGCGCCCTCGGCCGTTGCGGCCTCGACGGCTGCCTTGGCCTCACGCTCAGGGGTGCCGAGATCGGCATACGTTGCGCCGCCTGCGATCCCCTGGAGGTGCCCGTTGATGAAGCTGGCGTAGCCTTCGGCTTCCTCGCCCGTATCGACGGCCTGGCCTCCGAACTTCACGAGGTCGGTTCGCCCTTCTTCCTCGAGGGCGGCGGCGGGCGGGAAGGTGATGTTCTGCGAGCTCAGCTCGTCGCCGACGTAGTCGCTCGAGAAGTTGCTGCCCCACGAGAGCAGGCCACCAGCGACGAAGAGCGCTGCGGTGAGCACGACGCCGAAGGCGATGAGCACGGTGTCGATGGTGCGCCGTTTGAGGGCTACCACCGGTTCGTTGGTGAAGAGGAGACGTTCGCCGCTTGGCGTCATCGCCTCGTGCGGGGTGAGCGTTGTCATGGTCAGGCTCCTTGGCCGAGTCGTTGGGGATCAGTTGTCTGATCGCACCGTACGAATCGTCGGGAGCCCGCACACGGGCCAAAGGTCCCTAGGAGGCGGGACCTTGGAGGGGTTGGGGCTAGGCGGCAGACTTCTCGAGGATGTGGACGCCGCACGCCGAGCCGAGGCCGATGACGTGGGCCAGACCCACCTTGGCGCCCTCGATCTGACGGCTGCCGGCCTCGCCACGCAAATGGTGACACACCTCCCAGATGTTGGCGATGCCCGTCGCCGCGATCGGGTGCCCCTTGCTCTGCAGGCCGCCTGACACGTTCACGGGGGTCTTGCCGTCCCGCCAGGTGGCGCCACTGTTGAAGAAGTCGACCGCGCCGCCCTGCTCGCAGAGCTGGAGGTTGTCGTAGTGGACGAGCTCGGCGGTGGCGAAGCAGTCGTGCAGCTCCACGAGGTCGAGGTCGGCCGGCGACACGCCCGCCTGCTCGTAGGCCTGCGTGGAGGCCATGCGGGTGAGCGTGTTGACGTCGGGGAGGATCTGGCAGCTCTCCTGCCACGGATCGCTGGTGAGGATCGACGCCGACACCTTCACGGCCCGCCGCCGCTGCTCGAGCGACAGCGTCTTGAGCTTCGAGCCTGACACGACCACCGCGGCAGCGGCGCCGTCGCAGTTGGCCGAGCACATCGGTCGCGTGTTCGGGTAGGCGATCATCATGTCGCCCATGATCTCCTCGAGCGTCATCTTCTTCGTGTAGGCAGCGAGGGGGTTCAGCGTGGAGTGGCTGTGGTTCTTCTCGCTGATCTTGGCGAACAGCTCGAAGCTGGTGCCGCCGTACTTGTGGCCGTACTCCATGCCGATCTGCGCGAACACGCCAGGCATGTTCTGCGTGCCGATCCGACCGTCGGTGGTGGTGACGGCGCCGTAGCGACCGCGGGGCTCGAAGGTCTTCTTGTCGGACTTCGGCCCGCCTGCGCCGAGCAGGCCGGCGCCCGAGAGCTTCTCGACACCGACAGCGAGACCCATGTCGCACTCGCCGGCCTTGATGGCCATGATCACCGTGCGCAGCGCCGTCGCGCCTGTGGCGCACGCGTTGGCCACGTTGTAGACGGGGATGCCGGTCTGGCCGATCTGCTTCTGGAGCTGCTGGCCGATGCCGGCCGCTGCCTCCATGAGGTTGCCGGCCGCAAGCACGCCCATGTCCTTCATCGTCACGCCGCCATCGGCGAGCGCGGCGAGCGCAGCCTCAGAGGCAAGGTCGACCGTGTCCTTGTCGGCGTGCTTGCCGAACTTGGTCATGTTGATCCCGAGGATCCAGACGTCATCGCTCACTGGTTTGTCTCCTTGCTTCGGGCGTCGCTGCGCTCCTGCCTACGCATAGCTCATGCCTCCAGGGGCTCGAAGCCGAAGCCGATGGCCTCGGTACCGTCATCATCA
>JBBDWQ010000019.1:0-131792 GCA_040902805.1 Acidimicrobiales bacterium | reverse complement strand
CGTCGACCGGGGTGAGGTCGAGCTTCCAGTCGCCGGTGTGCATGATCACGCCCTGCGAGGTGTGGAATGCGGTCGCGAACCCGTGGGGAACAGAGTGCGTGACGGGGATGAACTCGACGTCGAACGGCCCGATCTGGCGTCGCTCCCCATCGGACACTGGGATGAGCTCGGTGTTCTTGAGCAGCCCGGCCTCGTCGATCCGGTTCCGGGCGAGCCCCAGCGTGAGCGCCGAGCCGTATACGGGGAAGGAGAGCTCTCGAAGCAGATACGACAGACCGCCCACGTGGTCCTCGTGGCCATGGGTGGCGATGCAGCCAATGACGCGATCCTTGTTCTCCCGCAGCCAGGTGAAGTCCGGGAGGATCAGGTCGACACCGAGGTGCTCCAGCTCGGGGAACATGAGCCCGCAATCGAGGAGCAGCAGCTGATCCTCACACTCGAAGACCATGCAGTTCCGGCCGATCTCCCCCAGACCACCGAGGAACGTGATCGTGACGGGAGCAGCCATGCGCCGAACCTACTGGACCCACTCGCCGTAACCGGCAGCGGCCTCGTTCAGCGGACGACGGACAGGTGGTCGAGCACGGATCGGGCCTCACCCTCGAGCCCGTCAGGCTCCGGACCCAACGGGGGTCGGCACGGGCCGCCCGGCAGACCCAAGACTCGTAGGGCCACCTTTACCGCCAGTGCGTACTGTGCCGATTCGCGGCTCTCATACCAGTAGGACTCGAACAGCGAGGCGTTCAGCTCTCTCGCCCGGAGGTGGTCGCCCTTGACGAACGCGTCGACCAGGTCCGTCATCACTCCGCCGCACCAGTGGGTGGAGGTGCCGATGACCCCGACGGCGCCAACCGCCAGCAGCGGCAGTGTCATCGCATCGTCGCCGCTGTACACGTCGAAGTCCGCTGGCGCCTCCGCGATGACCTCTGCGGTCGCAGCGGGATTCCCTGCCGCATCCTTCAGGCCGACAATGGTCGGGACCTCGTTCGCGAGGCGCACGAGCAGCTCGCTGTCGATCTTGCGCCCGGTACGTCCCGGAATGTCGTACACCACGACGGGCAGATCAGTGGCCGAAGCCACCGTGCGGAAGTGCGCCTCGAGACCGGCCTGCGAGGGGCGGTTGTAGTACGGCGTGACGATGAGAAGCCCGTCCATTCCCACCGCGGCGGCGCGCTCGCACATCATCACCGCGTGGCGTGTGTCGTTGCTGCCGGCCCCTGCGATGAGGGGCACGTCGACTGCCGCCCGTACCGCCTCCCAGAGCTCGACCTGCTCGTCGACGGTGAGCGTCGGTGCCTCGCCAGTGGTGCCGGCGAGCACGAGACCATCGTTCCCGTGCGCCACGAGCCAGCGAGCTAGTTCAGCGGCGCCCGCAGCATCAAAGGATCCGTCGTCAGCGAACGGCGTCACCATTGCGGTGAGGACGCGCCCAAATCGTGCGACACCCATCAGCTCACCCGCTCCGAAGCGCGTTCGATGCCGAGCGTTGCCAACAGGTCCTCGTGCAACTCGAACCAGACCGTGTGATAGCTGGCGATCACCGGCTTGGTGAACCAGTCGATGTCGCCGCCCCGCACGCGTTCGACAGCGTGCACCAACCGTTCGCTGTAACGGCCATAGCGGGCCAATGACGCGCCGAGCTCGTCACAGATCGGCCGAACCGTTCCGTCCAGCTCCCCGAGGCGCTCGATCACCTGTGCGTCATAGGCGGGATCGGTGTGGTCGTTGAGGGTCGACTCGCCATTGACCTCCCGCAACTGCCATGCAGTGCAGACCTCGAGGAGCCCGACGTTCAGACCAAGGAACTTGGAGTAGCCGCTCGTGACGGCCTCACGCACACCGTGATGGTCAAGCTCGGCGCTCAGCAATCGCGCGTGCTCGCTTCGACCTTCGGGCGTGAGCGTGAAGCCTGAGAGGCGCCCGTCTCGAAAGAGGACCAGGCCGTCGCCCACGAGCTGTCCGAGGATGTGGGCCGTCTCATCTTCGGGGACGGCCACCGCTTCGCTGACGCTTGCGGGGTGAGCGAAGCCCTTCAGACGCAGGCCGTGCATCACCAGCATGCGGGGTTCGGACGCTGCAGTCATCGTCCGGACCCTACCAGCGCGCCCGTTTTTGCAGGGACCGCGTTACGACGCGATCTCACCCTCGGCCAGTGCGAACATCTCGTACTCCTCGCCCGTATCGACGAGGTCCTCGAACTGGATCACACCCAACTCGGTGAACTTTCCCCGAAGCCAGCCGTCGTTGCGATCGAGGAGACCGAGCTTCTTGCAGTTGGGAACGATCTTCGAGAACAGCATGCTCTGGAAGAGCTGCCGCTGAGGGGCCTGCAGGACCATCTTGGCGGCGACCTTGGGGTCGATGCCCATGCGGTCCCAGACCTCTTGCTGCAAGAAGCGATCACGCATGCGCACGGCGGCCTCGAAGGCGAACTCCTGGCGTTCAAGCATCTCGGCGTCAGTGAGCTCCGCGTAGTACTCCTTGAGCGACAGGACACCGAAGGCGACGTGGCGCGCCTCATCGCTCATCACATACCGCAGGAGCTTCTTGAGCAGCGGCTCTGTCGTCATCTGGTGCATGAACCCGAAGGCGGCCAACGCCAGGCCCTCGACCATGATCTGCATGCCGAGGTAGGTCATGTCCCACCGAGAGTCCTCGAGGATGTCGTCGAGGAGCATCTTGAGGTGTGCGTTGATCGGGTAGTGACCGGACAGCTTGGTGTCGAGGTACTTGGCGAACACCTCGACATGCCGAGCCTCGTCCATCACCTGTGTGGACGCGTAGTACTTGGCATCGATCCACGGCACGGTCTCCACGATCTTCGCGGTGCACACCAGTGCGCCCTGCTCGCCATGCATGAACTGGCTCAACATCCAGTTCTGGCTCTCCATGCCGAACTCCAGCCACTTCAGCTCATCCCAGGTCTCCATGGGGGTTCCGGCGACGTCGATGTCGGCATCGAAGCCACCGTTGGCCATGGCGTTCTCGGCAACCACCTTCTCCTGATCCACCTCGGTGTCCCATGGGAGGTCGGTCTCGCCGTTCCACATCGAGGTCTTGGCCTTCTCATACAGACGGTTGAGCGCCGGGCGCTGGCCCTTCTCGTAATCCCACGTGAAGATCGCTTCGGCGTTGTCCTTCACCGCGTGGATCACCTCGCCCACATCAGTGTTGGTGACGCCGAGAATTGCCTCGAGGTCATCGATGTCCTGCCGACCGATCAGCTCTTCGTTCGTGCTCATGGGCGAGACGGTAAGAAGTGAGCCACGCAAGTGTCAACAACGCGACTCGCGCGCCAAAGACCACAATGAGTCGCCGACCGGGCTGAGGCGCCCTAATCTCCGGCCCCATGTCCGATAGCCAGGGTCCGGACGGGACCGGCGAGGGGGTGGGAGGCGAGGTCGTCGACCTCGCCCGAGCCCTCCGATCTGAGCTGCAGGCGCTGGATGAAGGTGAGCTACGCCGCCAAGCGCGAGTCGTCGCCTTCGACCAGCACATGGCACAGATGGAGGCATCGATCCGCAGCGAGGTCGAGCGCCTCAGGACCACAGGGTCCGTCGTGGAGCTCCTCGCCGACCTCCTGCGCCAGTCGCTGGCGGAGGTGCAGAGCGACCGCCGGTTCGAACCGATCCAGGATCAGCTGACTCGACTTCGCGATCAGATCAGCGCACTACCCAGCCCCGACCTCGAACCACTCGGTGAACAGCTCGACCAGCTGCACGTGCGTGTCGCCGCCATAGCGACGCGAGATCTTCGCCCGATCCACGATCGGCTCGAAGCCCTCGGCGCCGCCCTCGAGTCTCTGCCGGCGCCCGACGACAGTCATTTGCGCGAGGAGCTGCGGTCCATCCGGGACACGCTTTCGTCGCTACCCACACTGGACCTCTCACCGATCCAATCCAGCGTGACCGAGCTCCAAGCACAGATCGGCGCGTTGCCGATGGTCGATCTGGCGCCGATGCACGCCGACGTTCGACAGCTGCTCGATGGCCTCGCCGCGCTCCCACCCGTCGACCTCGATCCGCTGCATGCACAGTTGCTCGAATTGCAGAGCCAAGTTCGCGATCTGCCGTTTCCGGACGATTCGGCGGTGCAGTCCTCCGTGGCCGGCGTAGCCGAGCAGGTCACCGACCTTCGTCGCAGCGTCGAAGCGCTTCCGCCCCCGCCTGAGATCCAGGGTGTGTCCGACCAAGTGGCCAGGCTCGGCGAACTTGTTCAGGCGATTCCGGTCCACGACGACCTCCCCTTACGCGAGGAGGTCCAGCGATTGGCCACAGAGCTGGACGGCTTGCGCACCGCAATGGCTGACCGCTTCGATGCGATCCCCACGCCGGCCCAGCTGGCGGAAGTGCTGAGCCCGGCGTTGGAGTTGATTCGCACGACGGCCGATCCGGCGGCCGTTCTTGATGCCGTCGACCAGCTCTCGGCCACGGTCGCTCCCCGCCTGGCCGGGTTGGGCGCAGCCACCGACCGTCTCGACGAGCGCGTCGGGCTCCTACCGGATCACACGGAGCGGATCGAGGAGCTGGCCAGCACTCGGGAGACCGTTGAGCGCGAGATCGCTCTTCTCGCCAGCGCGATCGCCGAGGTCGCAGATCGGACTCAGCCGCTCGCGGCGCTCGAGTCCCAGCTCAGTGGGATCCGAGCTGCGGTCACCCGCCTCGAGGTGCGAGCAGACGCAAGCCTTACCGATGGCCGGGAGGCGGCGGACGCCCAGGCGCTAGCGGTGGCTCGGGTCACCGCAGCCACCGACGGCTTCGCCTCGACAGTCGGCACCCTTCGTAGCGCCGTGGTGAACGCGGCCCGGGAAGCGGGCGACGAGACGATCGCGTCTATTGACGAGCGATTGGACGGTCGCCTGCGCAACATCGAGACACGCCTGAACGAAGCACTCAACGCCGCGCTCCGTCCGCTCGATCCGCTGCCGCTCCACGAGCGGCTGCACGAGCGGCTGCACGAGATCGACGATCGGATCGCTGGCTTGCCCCTCCCGGATCTCGGTCCCGTCGCGGCGCAGCTGGCCCGGCTCAGCGCAACGATCACCTCCGAGACCCGCGTACGCCCGGCGGGCGCTTCCCAGCTCGAGGCCGTCGCAACCGCTCTGGCCGAGTCGACGGTCAACGTGCTGGCCCAACTTGATTCGCAGGGAGCCCAGGTTCGCGTGATCGCGGAGCGCATGGCCGCGCTGCCGTCGCCCGCCGAGACGCGAGCGCTCGTGCATGAGCAGGTGGCGCCAGACCTCGCAGCCTTGCGCGAGCAGCTGAGCATGCTCACCGAGCGCGTCGACGGAGCGGCTGTCGCTTCCGAACGGGCCGCCACGATCGCACTGCAGCTCACACAGGCCAACGCCAAACCCGGAGCCGCGAAGAAGCCGCGTGCTGCCACTAAGGCAACAACCAAGACGGCAGTGAGCAAGAAGAAGGTGGCGAGCAAGAGCCCCGCACCGCGCCAGCGCGGGGACGCGGACACCCCACCGAACTCGGACCGTTAGCCGCTCCCGGACCCTTCCTGCCCTCCGGTGCGGAGCTTGGCTTCGTCCCGGGCCACGCGACGCAGCACCAGTACGTAACCGCCCGAGGCGATGGCCGTGAAGATCCCCCACTGCACCGCGTAGGACAGGTGCGGGCCGTCATCCGGATCGGGGGGCCCAAGCGCGACCAGCTCCGGCACACCGGCAGCGACCGGCGGCTCGGCCGGTTGACTCGACACCAGCTGCACATAGGCCGGAAGGATGTCGTAATCGAGCTGGGCTGCGTAGCGGCCCAGCTCCACGCGGGCCAAGACCTCGAGTCGGCCCTCGGTTGGATCGGTCGGGCCGAACCGTCCGCGGGCCTGACTCGGGAACACGAACCCCTCGACGGTGACCTGCCCTCCCGGAGGCGCAGGGGGGACGATCAGACCCGCACGCCCGTACCCGATGAACCCTCGGTTCACTACGACCGCTGAACCGTCTTTCAAGCGGAGTGGCGTGAGGACCCACGCCCCCGGCGCCGCGTTGAATGTCCGGTTCTCCACCACGACGGTGTCCTTCGTCATGTAGGTGCCTGTGGCCCGCACCCGCCGGTAGAGGACCTCCGTAACCCGCACGTCGTCGACGGCGTCCGTCCGGGGCACAACTCGGGTGATCTCATCGATCGGCTGCTCCTGCCGGGACTCGACCAGCGCCTTGTAGGTCTGCTTCTCGTCGAGGCGTCGAAGCTGCCAAAGCCCGAGAGCGATCATGCTCGCGATCAGTGCCGCGACCATGGCGTGGCGAACGATCCACTTGGGTGTCAGTGCAAAGCGCCAGCTCACATTGGTGAGGCTATGAGGTCCCCCGCTCCAGTCCCCAACCGACGCAACGCGCGCAACCCGGGGCATGATGCACGGATGCGAATCGGGATCAACGGCTCCAGCCTCGTCGCGCTCGGCGCGCCAGTCAGCCAGCTCATCGACCACGCCGCCGAGGCGGAGGCGGCCGGCTTCACCTCCTATTGGCTGGCCCAGCTCGGGGCCCCGGACGCGTTAACAGCGATCGCGGCGATGGCCACCCAGACGAGCACGATCGAGCTGGGAACGGCAGTCATCCCCACTTGGCCACGACACCCGCTGATGCTCGCCGGACAAGCCCTCACCGTGCAGGACGCCATTGGCGATCGCCTCGCTCTCGGGATCGGCCTCGCCCACAAGTCGAGTGTCGAATCCTCCCTCAAGATCCCGTTCTCGACCCCCGCCAAGCACATGGACGAGTACCTGTCCGTACTCCTCCCGGCGCTGACAGAGCGCAAGGTGAGCTTCACCGGCGACATCTGGTCTGCAGAGGTCGAGGCGCTCGGAGGTCCACCCGTTCCCGCGCCACGAGTGCTGCTCGCCGCCATGGGACCTCGCATGCTGCACCTAGCCGGATCACGTACGGACGGCGTGATCCTCTGGCTCAGCGGCCCGAAGGCCATCGCCGAGCAGATCAAGCCCTCGCTGGATCGGGCCGCCGCCGAAGCGGGCCGCGCGACGCCGCGCATCGTCGCCAGCGTGCCTGTCTGTGTCACGGACGACCCTGAGGCCGTCCGCGGCGTCGTGGCCTCGATCCTCGCTGGCTACAACGATCTGCCCTCGTACAGGGGTGTCATGGACACTGAGGGGGCGGGCGGTCCCGCGGACGTATCGATCATCGGATCGGAGGACGAGGTTCGGGCCGGATTGGCCGCGTTCGCGGAGGCTGGGACCACCGACTTCTCGGCACTGGAGTTCTTCACCACGGCCGACGACGCGGCCGCCACCCGAGCACTCTTGACTGCGATCGCTGCCGAGTAGGCCCTTCGATCAGATGGTCGGCAGCTCGTAGTCAGCGAACTTGTCGCGCAGGTCCTTCTTGGAGAACTTACCGACGCTGGTCTTGGGGATCTCGTCCACGAACACGACATCGTCGGGGAGCCACCACTTCGCAACCCTGCCATCGAGGTAGGTCAGGATGTCGTCCTTGGTGAGCTCCTCCCCGGGTTTCGTCACGACGCAGGCGAGCGGGCGCTCCGCCCACTTGGGGTGAGCGACGCCGATCACCGCCGCTTCGGCGACCTTTGGGTGGCCCATGAGCTCGTTCTCGAGGTCGACCGAGGAGATCCACTCCCCGCCCGACTTGATCACGTCCTTGGTCCGGTCGACCAGTCGTATGTAGCCGTGGGCGTCGATCACTGCGACGTCACCGGTCTTCAGCCAACCGTCCTCGGTGAAGCTCTCCGGTGACCGCTCGTCGTTGTAGTACTCGGATGCGATCCACGGCCCTCGCACCTGCAGCTCGCCAGAGCCCTCGCCGTCCCATGGCAGCTCGTCGGTGCTCCCAGGGCGCACGATGCGAGCGTCGACGCAGACCGAGGGCTGGCCAACGGTTGTTCGCAAATCGGCCCGCCCCTCATCATCGAGCGCGGCATCGATGGTGGACTTGATTCGGCCCACCGACGCGATCGGGCTGGTCTCGGTCATCCCCCACGCCTGCATGATCGGCAACCCAGTCTGGAGACGGTACCCCTCAGACAGCGCCCGCGGTACCGCCGAGCCCCCGCACGGGATGGCGCGCAACGACGAGGTATCCCGCCCCTTGAGCTCGGGCAGTACCCCCATCCAGATCGTGGGTACCCCAGCCGCGATGGTGACGCGCTCGCGCTCGATGAGCGTAGCGATCGCCGGTGCGGACAGATCGGGTCCGGGCATGACCAGGCTGGCGCCCGATGCGACCGCAGCGTGAGCCAAACCCCAGGCGTTGGCGTGGAACATGGGAACGACGGGCAAGATGACGTCGCTCTCCATCACTCCCAGGCTGCCGCTGGTCATCGTGCCCAGCGTGTGCAGGTAGGTGGACCTATGGGAGTAGACGACGCCCTTCGGGTTTCCCGTTGTGCCGCTCGTGTAGGCCATGGCCGCCGCGCGGTTCTCGTCATCCACCCGGAACGCGACCGGCGATGCCTCGGCCAGGAGATCCTCGTAATCATGGATCGGCCGACCCCCGTCGGGGCTCGGTACCTCGCCCTTGCCATCGTCCATCACCACGAAGTGACGCACCGTCTCGAACTGATCCACCAGAGGCCACAGGAGCCCAAGGAGCGATCGGTCGACGAAGATCACTTCGTCCTCTGCGTGGTTGACGATGTAGACGAGCTGCTCCGGGAACAACCGGATGTTGAGGGTGTGCAGCACCCGATTGGTGCAGGGGATTGCGAAGTAGAGCTCGAGGTGCCGAGCGGTGTTCCAGCCGAAGGTGGCAACCCGCCCGCCGTCGCCGACGCCGAGATCGTCGAGCACGCCGCCGAGTCGGCGACTGCGCTCGGCCCAGGTGCCGTAGTTGGTGCGCTCGATGCCCACTGCGGTGGACGTCACCACCTCCTTGTCGAAGAACAGCCGCTCCGCCCTCTCGAAGAGGTGGGGCACTGTGAGCGGCACGTTCTGCATGAGGCCCTGCATGATCTGTTCCCCCTGGAATCGTCGACGGCGTCCGACCGCAGACTAGGAGATGCCAGACTCATCGGCTGTGGGAACCCCTCGCCACCGCCTCACGCTGCTCATCGCGCCAATCGTGGTGCTGATCATCGCGTCGAACGTTGGCGATGCGCTCGCAACCACGCTCGCCACCACACACCCTCTGACGCTGATTGCGCTCAACGCGCGCAACCGAAACCTCGTCCTCGTGACCAACCAGCTCGACGCCCTGAGCTTCTACGGCGTTGCCACGCTGCGACTGCTGCTCAGCGACCCACTGTTCTTCCTGCTTGGGTACTGGTACGGCGAGACCGCCGTGCAGTGGATGGAGCGCAGGACGCGGAGCTTCGGCAGCACGATGCGCCAGATGGAGACCTGGTTCGGGAAGGCCGGGTTGCTGCTGGTGTTCGTCGCGCCCAACAACATCGTGTGCCTCCTCGCCGGCGCGGCGGGCATGAGCGTGTCGGCGTTCTTTGCAGCAAATCTGGCCGGGACAGTTGTCCGCCTGTATCTGATCCGCCGCGTGGGCGAGGCGTTCGACGCGCCGATCCAGGACCTCCTCGGGTTCCTACGCGACTACCGGATCCCCCTACTCGTCGTGTCGGTGGCCCTCGTGGCGGCTACAAGCCTGTGGGAGGTGCGACGAGGCGACAGCGAGATCGAAGCTGTGTTGCACCTTGACGACGACCTCGAACCTGACGATCCGGAGCCCATCGGCTGACCCTATGGTGCGTCGGCGCTCGCCGATGAGCGGTGCAACATCCCTGAGGCGTCGAGCACCCAGGCGTCCGGGAAGGCGAGCCCGCTCCAGAACGACTGTCGGTCGAAGCCGTCGCCAAGGCGGTCCCCGAGATGCACGGCCAGCGCCAGCCCATGGCTCACGACCACGACCGGCTGTCCCGCCGCTGATGCAACCGCGTCGCTCACGGCGTCCGACATTCGGGCCGCGACCTCGCGGTGGGCCTCCCAGTCCTCAGGAAGCTCGCCGCGGAGGTAGCGATGCGCCACGGCACGGTAGCCGGGGCCGATCCATGGTCTCCCGACCTCCCGCAGGCGGTCATCCTCGATCGGGACCGCTTGCCAACGCGCGCCGATCGCAGCGGCCGTCTCAGTGGCCTTGGGCTCGGTGCTGGTCACCAGCGTCCCAATGCCCGGGGCCACCTCGAGCCGATCGGCAAGACGCTGAGCGTCGTCACGTCCTCGGTCATCGAGGTGCCACGCCGTTGGGTGGACCGACTCGGTCGGGATGGCCATCGCATGTCGGACGTAGATGATGGGAGCAACCGGCATCGCTGCGGCTACAGGTCGAGGAGGGCGTCGAGACCAACGGTGAGCCCCGGGCGGTCCGCGACCTGTTTCACGGCCAAGATGACCCCTGGCATGAAGCTCGACCGGTCGTAGCTGTCGTGGCGGATGCTGAGACTCTGCCCCGTGGTGCCGAGGAGCACCTCCTGATGGGCCACGAGGCCTCGCAGGCGAACGGAGTGCACCGGAATGCCGCCAGGGCCCTTCGCGCCGCGTGCGCCAGCGATGGTCTCGCGCTCTGTCGGATCCGGAGCCCAGTCCGCCGATGCTGCGGCCATGCGCTCGACCGTCAGCATCGCGGTCCCCGATGGCGTGTCGACCTTCTGGTCGTGATGGAGCTCGATCACCTCCGCCGTCTCGAACCAGGGCGCCGCCATTTCGGCAAACCGCATCATCAGCACGGCGCCGATGGCAAAGTTCGGGGCGATCAAGCAGTTGCTTGACGTGAAGTCGGCTTCGATGCGCTTGAGGTCTGCATCGGTGAAACCTGTCGTCCCGACGACGGCGTGAATGCCCTGGCGCGCCGCAAACTCGAGGTTCTCGCGCGCCGCGTCCAGCACCGTGAAGTCGACGACCACCTCGGCACCGGCATCTACGAGCGCGTCCGCGCTCGGCGCAACATGCAGGTCGGTGGCCACCTTCGCCACATGTCGCAGATCGAGGCCTGCGTGCAACGGATCGACCGCGGCGACCAGCTCGAGGTCGGGATCGGCGACAACGGCTTCGCACACGGTGCGGCCCATTCTTCCTGCCGCACCGAACACCCCGACTCGAATCATGGTCGAAGCGTAGAACAGGTTCTGTGCGCGCTGAGGCACGACATGCGTGCCTCAGTGCGCAGAGAACCAGATTCGGCTACCGCCGGCCGCCGCGACGGCCGCGTGACTCGCCACCACGACCGCCGCCACCGTCACCGCCGGTGGACGGGCCAAGGTCGCCGAACTCCTGGCGAGCCTCTGCCTCGAAGGCGTCCTCGAAGGACACGGTGTCGCCACCGCTGGAGGCCTCCTCGCGGGGAGCCCTGCTCTCGCTCCGGCTCTCGCCCCGGCTCTCACGCGGGCCACGGTCACGGGGGCCGCGATCGCGATCACGATCACGACCGCCGCCACCGCTGGAAACGGCGCTGTCGGGGATCTCCACCGCGCCGGCGAGGCTCAGCGACACCTTGCCGTTCGGGTCGACATCGTCAACCTTGACCTCGACCTCATCGCCAAGGCTGAAGACATCCTCGACCCGGTCGATGCGCTTGCCCTGCCCGATCTTGGAGATGTGGAGCAGGCCGTCACGGCCCGGGAGGATGTTCACGAACGCACCGAACTTGGTGATGTTCACGACCCGCCCCGGGTACACCGCACCGACGTCAGCCGTCGGCGGGTTGAGGATGAGCTTGATCTGGCGCTCGGCCTCATCGATGGCGCCCTTGTCGACGCTACCGATGGTGACGGTGCCGACCATGCCGTCGTCGTCGACGGAGATGTCTGCGCCGGTCTCGGCCTGGATGGCGTTGATGACCTTGCCCTTCGGCCCGATGACCTCGCCAATCTTGTCGATCGGGATCTCGAAGCTCACGACCTTGGGAGCGGTGTCGCCGACCTCGGCGCGGGGCTCGGCGATGGCCTTGCCCATGACCTCGAGGATCGTCAGGCGAGCTTCCTTGGCCTGCTGGAGAGCCTGGGCCAAGACGTCAGCCGGGAGGCCATCGATCTTGGTGTCGAGCTGCAGCGCCGTCACGAACTCGCTCGTACCGGCGACCTTGAAGTCCATGTCGCCGAAGGCATCTTCGGTGCCGAGGATGTCGGTCAGGGTGGTGTACTTGCCACCGTCGTAGATGAGGCCCATCGCGATGCCGGCGACCGGTGCCTTGATCGGCACACCGCCGTCCATCAGCGCGAGGGTCGAACCGCAGACCGAGCCCATGGAGGTGGAGCCGTTGGAGCTCAGCACCTCTGACACCACTCGCAGCGTGTACGCCCACTCCTCGAGCGAGGGCACCACCGGGAGCAGCGCCCGCTCGGCGAGGAGGCCGTGGCCGATCTCACGACGCTTGGGGGTGCCCACGCGACCCGTCTCGCCGTTGGCGTGGGGCGGCATGTTGTAGTGGTGCATGTAGCGCTTCTTGGGCTTGTCGCCCAGGTTGTCGAGCAGCTGGTCCATCTTTGGCATGCCGAGCGTGAGGACCGACAGCACCTGCGTCTCGCCCCGCTGGAACAGGCCGGTTCCGTGCGCCGAGCCGATCACACCGACCTCGGAGGTGACCGTGCGGAGATCCGCCGGGCCACGGCCGTCGATGCGAATGCCCTCGTTCACCGTGCGGGCACGGATGCGGCCCTTCTGGATGCTGCGAGCCGCCTCCTTGATCTCCTTGATGCGACCAGCGAACTCCTCGCCCATGCCCTCGACAGCGACGGCGATGGCCGCGTCGGTGGCGGCGTTGCGCTCAGCCTTGGCGGCGATGGTGCCGGCCTGACCGAGGGCATCGCCCGCGAGGGCCTCGACCTTGTCGTAGACGTCCTGCTGGTAGTCGAGCACCGGAGTGAAGGGCAACGGGATGATGCCTCGGCCGGCTTCGACCTTGGCGATGAGCTCCTTCTGCAGCTCGATCGACTCCTTGATCCACACCTTGCAGGCATCGAGACCATCAGCGATGACCTCTTCGGTGACCTTCGGCGCGCCGGCTTCGTAGTGATCCCACGCCTTTTCGGTGCCACCGGCCTCGACCATCATGATGGCCACGTCGTCACCCACGCCTCGGCCGGCCACGATGAGCTCGAAGGTGCTGTCCTCCACCTCTTCGAAGGTGGGATGCGGGATCCACGTCCCCTCAGCGCTGTAGGCGATGCGCACGGCGCCGAGCGGGCCGTAGAACGGGATGCCCGAGATGGACAGGGCCGCCGAGGCGCCGTTGATGGCCAGCACGTCGTAGGGGTTCTCGCGGTCGTGACCGATGATCGTGGCGACGACCTGGGTCTCGTTGCGGAAGCCCTCCGCGAAGCTCGGACGCAGCGGACGGTCGATGAGCCGGCACGCCAGAACGGCCGCGTCGGTGGGACGACCCTCTCGTCGGAAGAAGCTGCCAGGGATGCGGCCCGCGGCGTACATGCGCTCCTCGACGTCGACGGTGAGCGGGAAGAAGTCCATGCCCTCGCGCGCGCTCTTGGCCGCGTTGGCCGTGACGAGGGCGCTGGTGCCGGCGATGGACGCCACAACGGCGCCCTGGCTCTGGAAGGCCAGCTTGCCGGTCTCGAACGTGAGGGTCTTGTCGGTGCCGGAGATCGGCCCCGACACGGTGATGGCGTCAGCCATGTGTTGTCTCCTTTGCCGGCCTGGGACTCCCCATGGCCGGGTTGGGCGGCTGGCCAGTTCCCAGTTGGCGACCTCCGAAGGATGCACCCCTCGGGGATCGGCAACTGGCAGCTGACCGTCATGCCGCCGTGATGATTGGTTGTCGCTAGATGTGCAGCGGGCGGTCCTCGATGGACCGCCCGGGGTGCAGATCGGTTGTCAGCGGCGCAAGCCCATCTTGGCGATGATGCCTCGGTAGCGCTCGACGTCGTTCTTGCGGACGTAGTCGAGGAGCCGCCGTCGCTGGCCCACCAGCATCAGCAGGCCGCGCCGGCTGTGGTGGTCCTTCTTGTGCTTCTGGAGGTGCTCGTTCAGATGGTTGATCCGCTTGGTGAGGATCGCGATCTGGACCTCAGGGCTGCCGGTGTCGGTGTCGTGGAGGCGATGCTCCTCGATGATGCCGGCTTTGGCCTTGTCGATCTGCTCAGACATTCGTTGGGGTTCTCCGAATCGGGAGGTGGGAACTGGGGCCCGGCTCGCTCGATCGCTGGGATGACACATGGTCAGAGCCGCTGGCGGTTCGTTGAGCGGAACACCCCTGCGCGCGCGGTTGCGCCCACAGAGGACCCTTCCAGGGTACCAGGACGTCCCGTCAGGGCCGCAATCGTGGGTCTACCGTGGCCGCGATGCCCAGACGAGCGCCCGTCTCACCGCCCACCCTACGAGGGGTGCCGGTCGAGCACGCCCTGGACGACTACCGCACCGCCTGCATCTCGCGGGCCATCGATGACCGCGAGATGGCACTCCAGAAGCAAAGCCGGGTGTTCTTCCAGATCTCTGGAGCCGGGCACGAGGCGCTCCTCCTCGCCCTAGCCCGTCACCTCCGCCCCGGCTACGACTGGTTCTTCCCCTACTACCGGGACCTCGCCCTCGTGTTGGGCCTCGGCGTCACTCCCACCGAGGTGCTGCTCCAGGCCGTCGGATCAGCCGATGACCCGGCATCCGGTGGACGCCAGATGCCTGCCCACTGGGGCGATCAGGCCAAGCACATCGTCACCCAGTCCTCCTGCACCGGATCCCAGTGCCTAGGTGCGGTTGGCTCAGCGGAAGCCGCTCGGTACATCTCCCGGCGACCCGGCCTACCCGGATGCGAGGCGCAGGGTGACGAGCTCACCTACGTATCGCTCGGCGAAGGAGCAACCTCCGAGGGCGAGTTCTGGGAGAGCCTGAACACCGCGTGCACGCTGCACCTCCCGGTGCTGTTCGTCGTCGCCGACAACGGATACGCCATCTCCGTACCGCAGGTGGACCAGTCGCCCGCCCCCATCTCGGAGCTCGTGCGCGGCTTCCGAGGGCTGAACATCTACAAAGTCGACGCCCGCGACTACTTCGAGGCCCACCGGGTCGGCGCCCGAGCCGTGGCTCACGTACGTGCCGGCACCGGACCCGCATTGGTGCATGCGACCGTCACACGCCCCTACTCGCACTCCGCTGCTGACACCCAGAGCAAGTACCGAACGGCCGATGAGCTTGCGGACGAAGCCGCCCACGATCCGATCCTGCTGCTGCGCACTGCCCTCATCGGGGCCGGTGCCCTCACCGATGATCAGGCCGATCAGATCCAGACCGAAGCAGCGGCGGAGGTCGCGCTGGCGGCCAAGACCGCTATGGCGGCGCCGACACCGAAGCCAGAGTCGGCGACCCAGCACGTGTACGCACTCCCCGATGTCCAGGTGCCGGGGGCACCGTCAACCGATGGCGAGGTCGTCATGTTCGGCGAGGCCATCACTCGCACCCTGCATGAGGTCATGGAAGCCGACGAGCGGATCCGCGTGTTCGGCGAAGACGTCGCCGACGCTCGCGAGGCGTTGCTCGCTGACCTCGAAGGCAAAGGTGGCGTGTTCGGCACCACGCGCGGGTTGCAACGGCGCTTCGGCGAAGCCCGCTGCTTCAACACTCCCCTCGCTGAGGCAAACATCATCGGGCGGGCCGTCGGGCAGGCCATACGAGGGCTGCGGCCCGCACCGGAGATCCAGTTCTTCGATTACATCTGGCCCGCGATGCACCAGATCAAGAGCGAGGCGGCCACGATCCGCTGGCGCTCGAACGGCACCTTCACCTGTCCCACCGTGATCCGCGTCCCAATCGGCGGCTACCTCACTGGTGGCGCCATCTGGCACAGCCAGTGCGGCGAGTCGATCTTCGCCCATGTGCCTGGGCTGCTCATCGCGTTTCCATCCCGAGCCCGCGACGCTGCTGGCTTGCTTCGCTACGCATTCCGATGTGAAGACCCGGTGATGTTCCTCGAGCACAAGCACCTCCTTCGACAGCCCTACGCAAGCGATCCGTTCCCTGAGCCGGACTGGGTGCTCCCGTTCGGCCACGGCGAAATCCGCCGGCCGGGCGAGCACCTCACGCTCATCACATGGGGGGCCACCGTGCAGAAGAGCCTCGAGGCGGCGGCCCAACTGGAGACGGACGGCGCCGGCTCCGTGGAGGTGATCGACCTCCGCACGTTGTCCCCGTGGGACATGGACCTCGTCGGCTCCTCGGTCCGCCGCACGAGTCGTGCTCTCGTCGTCCACGAGGATGTGCTCACGGGCGGGTTCGGCGCCGAGGTCGCGGCGTGGATTGCCAGCGAGGTGTTCGAGCACCTCGATGCACCGGTTCGCCGCGTCGGTGCCCTCGACACCCACGTCGCCTACGCGCCCGTGCTCGAGCAGGCCATCCTCCCCCAGGTCTCCGACATCGCCGAGGCAGCCAGAGCCCTCTTGGCCTACTAGCACCACAACAACCAACATCTGTGAAGCGAACCGTCCGCATGACGGACGTGGGCGTTCACAGACGTTGGTTGGTGGGGGTCAGTCGGTGGCGTGGCGCGCCGGGAGGTGCTTCCACCTGTAGCGCGGCGGGCGGTGGAGGTCCTCGGTGTCGTGGAAGTGCTGCCTCGGGGTGAGCTCGAGGACGAGCGCCCCAGGCTCGTACAGCGCTGCTTCCACCTCATCGTCTGAGGCGTCGAGCTCCAGACCGTGATGCAACCGCGCCTTGAGGACGGCGGTGCCGAGCCGGCCCCGCATCAGGGCATGCATGATCGCAGGCAGCGACTCCGGGTCCTTGAGCAGCCAGGAGTGCGTGGCGCCCCGAACGATCACGAGATCGCCTCGCGAACGTCGAGCGGTGTCCTTGGCCGTGGCCAGCGGAACGGATATGTCGCGATCCCCGTGGATCGCGAACACCGGGATCTTCTCGTGGCGAAGCTCGTCGAGCATGGCCTTGGTTCCGCGACTTCGAAGGATCGAGGCCATCGGCCCCAGCAACCGCCACGGCCGACGGACGTGGCCGCCGATGATTGGGGCGACGAGGCGTCCGAGCTTCAGCGCCTGACGCGGATCCCGGAACCACGGCACCGTGGTGATCGTGTCGACCACCAGGGTCGTCCCGATGCCGACGAGCAATGGCGGGAAGAGACGGAACACGTTCACCATGCGATCCCACGTATCGCCGACGATCGCGTCGAGGAGCACGACCGCGATCGCACGCTCGGGCTGCGAAGCAGCGAGCTCAGTGACGAGGCGACCTCCCATCGAGTGGCCGGCAAGAACCGCCTCGCGCACGCCGAGATGGTCCAGCACCCGACCGAGCAGGTGTGCGTAGCTCTGCATGCTCTGCGCGTTGGTGGGCAGACCCAGGGTGCCGCCGTGTCCGGCCGTGTCGACAGCGATCACCTTGAACCCGAGATCGACGAGTCGAGACAAGGTCTGGGCGTAGAGGATTCCTTCGGCAGAGAAGCCGTGCACCACGACAAGCGGCACACCATGGCCGCATATGGCAACCCCGACCTGGTGACCGTCGGGGAGTGTGATCTCGTGACGCGCGAGTCGAGGCAGCGCTCCGTGGATGTCGTCGGCCGCCGGACCTGGACCGATGATCGGATCGACGGAGGTGGCGAGATGACGAACCTTGCCCGCGCTTGCCGACACCTCGTCGGCGTCGTCGTCGACAGCGACCGCGCGCACAGCAATTGACTGCCAGCCGTCTTCCCGCATCCGTCAATTCTGCCTGGTCAACGAGCCCGCGGAGGTCATCCTCCGTGCATCGGCGGTTCGTGACACGTACCTGAAAGGGTCAGATGCGCCAAGTCATCCCAAGACGGCACGGGCGCGGTCACAATCCTGTCCGATCTGGACGATCAGGTCTTCGACTTGCTCAAAGCGCTCCTCGCCCCGGAGACGCTCCACGAACGTGACGCGCACGTGCTCGTCGTACAGGTCCCCGGAGAAGTCCAGCGCATGCACTTCGAGCAAGCTGGCGTGGGCTTCGACGTAGAACGTCGGGCGTCGCCCCAACGACAGGGCCGATGGAAGCGCGGTGCCGTCCGAGCGATGGAGCCAGCCCGCGTAGATGCCGTCAGCGGGGAGCAGGATGTCACCTGGGACGGAGACGTTGGCCGTCGGAAAGCCGAGCTCCCGGCCGCGCTTGTCGCCGTGGGCGACGATGCCACGAACCTCGTGGTGCCGACCCAGCATGTGTTCGGCGGTGGAAAGGTCGCCTTCGACCAACGCGTGACGGATCGCCGTCGACGAGGCGCGCTCACCAGCGGCGGCCGGCTCGCCAGACGGGCCGACCAACGCGACTCCGTCGACCTCGAACCCGAGAGCGACGCCCATACCCCTGAGCATCTCGACGTTTCCCTTGCGCTGATGGCCAAAGTGGAAGTCCTCCCCCACCACCACCGAGATCGCTCCAAGGCGCTCCACGAGGATGCCGCGCACAAACTCCTCGGCTGGCTCCTTCGACCGAGCCTCGTCGAAAGCGATCACCAGACAACGGTCGATCCCGGTGTCCGCCAGCAGCTCCAGCTTCTGGTCGAGGTCGGTGAGCAGCCGAGGTGCGGACTCCGGCCGAACGACCGCGGCCGGGTGCCGGTCAAACGTCACCACCGCGCTCGCGACTCCCGCCCGCTGCGCTCGTCGGCGTACCTCCGCGATGACCGCACGGTGACCCAGATGCACCCCGTCGTAGGCGCCGATGGTGACGACGCTGCCGCCGCCCGGGTGGCAGACCTCGACGTCTCGCAGCACCTCCATGGCGTGAGGTTAGGCACCCACGAGGACGACGCTCGGCTTCGCGGTGCCAGCGCCATGACGCTCGTACACAGCGAGAAGCGAGCCATCAGGCCCCAGTACCGCCCACGGACCGCTGGCGTCGGACTCCACCTCGAAGGTGTCGACGGCGAGCACCTTGCCGTGGGACACGTCAGTGGCCACGGCATCGCTGACCGTCACCGCTGCGAGATCCCGCATGGCCTCTGCCGGAGACAGAAGGATCTCCCGGCACACTGCCTCCAGTGCCACCGCTTCATCCAGGGAGAAGGAGCCGACGGCAGTGCGTCGCAGGTCTCGCAGATGCGCCCCCCCTCCGAGCGCCTCGCCGATGTCGGCTGCCAGCGATCGGATGTAGGTGCCCGACGTGCATTCCACGTCAATCGGGAAGCAGCCGGGTGCAACCGGTTCGCCCACTTCGAGCGTGCGCACCGTGACCGGCCTGGGCTCCCGTTCGACCTCGATGCCAGCACGAGCCAGCTCGTGCAGACGGCGTCCGTCGATCTGGATGGCTGACACCATGGGCGGCACTTGCATGATGTCGCCGGTGAATCCGACGGCCGCAGCACGTACCTCCGACACGCCGATGTGCGACATCTCCCAGGTTCCGGTTACCTCCCCCGAGGCGTCGAGCGACGTCGTCGCGGTGCCGAGCACGACCACGCCCGTGTAGCGCTTCGTGGTGAGTCCCAGATAGCGGAGCAGGCGCGTGACCTTGCCCACTCCGAGCAGGAGCACACCCGTAGCGTCGGGGTCGAGGGTGCCGGAGTGTCCGATCTTGCGAGTACCCAGCAGACCGCGCGCCTTCGCGACCACGTCGTGGCTGGTCCACTCGGCCGCCTTGTCGATCACCGCCAGTCCGTCAGGACCATCGGCGCCGCCCCGGCGGCCCACTACTCCTCGTCGTCGCGGATCGAGCGCAGGACGTCCTCGAGCCTCGCCGCTCCCCGGGCGACCTCATCGGGACGAAATATCAGCTCTGGGGTCCGCTTCACCCGTGCCTGCTTGCCGATCGCACCCTGCAGCCGATGACGAGCCTCTCCCAGAGCCGCGAGAACTGACTCGTCGTCATCGTCTCCGGCGAGCGTGTCGTAGTAGACGATGGCGCGTCGGAGGTCAGCTTCGCAGTCCACCATCATGATCGTGACCATCTCGAGACGATCGTCGTCGATCAGCTCGAGCTCCTCCGCAAGTATCTGCTGGAACAGGCGATTGAGGCGCGCGGTTCGGGGATAGTCGCGCGAGGTGCTGTGGCTACGGGTGCGCTTGGTCATGTCACCCTCCGCTAGGTGCGCGCGATCTCGCGCTCCTCGAAGGTCTCAATGATGTCGCCTTGCTTGAGATCCTGGAAGTCGGTGAGGCCGATGCCGCACTCGAAGCCAGACTGCACCTCGCGCACATCGTCCTTGAAACGACGCAGTGAGCTGACGGCGCCCTTCCAGATGATTGTTCCCTCGCGGAGGAAGCGCACCTTTGACCCGCGGGTGATGGTGCCATTGCGGACCATGCAGCCGGCGATCTTGCCGACACGGGGCACGGAGAAGATCTCCCGCACCTCGGCCTCGCCGGTGACCACCTCTTCGAACTCGGGGGCGAGCATGCCGATAAGGGCGTTCTCGATGTCCTCGATGATCTGGTAGATGATCTCGTAGTTGCGGATCTCGACGTCCTCGACCTGCGCCAGCTCGCGAGCCTTGCGGTCAGGGCGGACATTGAAGCCGATGATGGTCGCACCAGAGGTGGCGGCAAGCTGCACATCCTGCTGGGTGATCCCGCCGACGGCTCGGTGCACGAAGGCCAGCTTCACCTCGTCGCGCTCGAGCTTCTTCAGGCTCTCGGTGAGCGCTTCCAGCGAGCCGGTGGTGTCGGCCTTCAACAAGATGTTGAGGGTGGCGACATCGCCCCGCTGGATCTGCTCGAAGATGTCCTCGAGGTGCGCGCCCGACGGAGCTGCCGCTTCGCGACCCAGATTGGCGACCCGATGCCAGTGCTCGCGCTTCTCAGCGACGGAGCGGGCAGTCTTCTCATCCGGGGCGACGATGAAGCTGTCGCCAGCGTCCGCGACGTCGTTCAGGCCAAGGACCTGGACAGGCATCGACGGACCGGCCTCCTTCACCTGCTCGCCAAGGTGGTTGATGAGCGCTCGCACACGTCCCCAGGCTGGGCCCGCCACGAGGGGCTCGCCCACCTTGAGGGTGCCGCGCTGCACGAGAATGTTGGCGACGGGACCGCGCCCGATGTCGAGATGCGACTCGAGCACCACGCCGGCGGCGCGACCCTCCGGGTTGGCCCGTAGGTCTTCGACATCGGCCACGAGCAAGAGCGTCTCGAGCAGGTTGTCCACGCCATCGCCGTTGAGGGCCGACACCTCGATCATCTCGGTGTCACCGCCCCACTCCTGCGGGATGAGACCGTGCTCAGACAGCTGCTGGCGAACGCGATCCGGCTGCGCCTCTTCGCGATCGACCTTGTTGATGGCCACCACGATGGGAGCACCCGATGCCTTGGCGTGGTTGAGTGCCTCGACGGTTTGGGGCATGACGCCGTCGTCGGCAGCCACCACGAGCACCACGATGTCGGTGGCCTCTGCTCCGCGGGCGCGCATGGCGGTGAACGCCTCGTGGCCCGGGGTGTCGATGAACGTGATGAGACGATCGTTCTTCACTGCCTGATAGGCACCGATGGCCTGCGTGATGCCGCCCGCCTCACCGGCGACGACGTTGGCATCGCGGATCTTGTCGAGCAGCTTGGTCTTGCCATGGTCGACGTGGCCCATGACGGTGATGATCGGCGGTCGCGCCTCCGTGTCGGCATCGTCGTCGTCGAGGTCGTCGACGCCGAGAACCTTCTGGAGCTCGACCTCCTGCTCCTCGCCGGGGTTGACCAGTCGGATCGTTGCGCCGATCTCCTCAGCGAACAGCTCGATCTGCTCATCGCTGAGCGACTGGGTGGCCGTGACCATCTCGCCGAGCTGCATGAGGAAGCGCACGACGTCGGCCGCGGTGCGGTTCAGCTTGGGGCCGAGCTCTTGCGGGGTCGACGATCGTTCGAGCACCACATCGCCGTCCGGGACCGGGGCCTCTTTCGGTGTGTAGGTCGGGAGGTCCATCGGCTGGAGCTCCTCACGGCTCCGACGACGGCGACCTCCCTTGCGACGCGGCGGACGCTGCTGCGGGCCACGACCGCCGCCAGGGCGCCCACCACCGGGACCGCCACCAGGGCCGCCGCCGGGACCGCCAGGGCCCCCACCGGGTCGACCCGGGGTGAAGCCGGCGCCAGGTCCTCGTCCACCGACCGGCGCGTTGGTCGGCGGACCACCGACCCGGCGTCCGGGAGGCGGGTTGGCTCGGCCTGCCGGGCCGCGCGGCGGAGTGGGCCCGCGACCGCCCATACCGGGCGGCGGGGGGATCGGCTTTCCGCCGATGCCGCGCAGGGGTGGTGCAGAGCTGTCGGCGTCAGTGCTCGGCTCCGAGGGATCGGACGGCGCCGGGGCCTCGGGCGCTGGAGTCTCGGGCGCCGCCGCGGCAGCCTGCGCTTCCGCCGCTTCCGCCGCTGGCGCTGCAGGCTCAGCGGGGCGAGCAGGGGCTGGATCAGGCGTCGGCATCGGGACGGGTCGAGCGGCCGGAGCCATCGGCGTCGCGGTCGGTGCCGGACGAGCCTGCTCGTCTTCGGGCCGGCGCACGGGCGGCGCGGGCCGTCCGCTGCCACTGGAGGTGACGAGGCGAGGGGCGCTGGCGGGGCGCGCAACGGGCGCAGGTGGAGGCGCGGGTGCCGGGGCTGCTTCGGGCTCGGGTGCCGCCGGGGCGACCGGAGTCTCAGGCTCTGGGGCCGCGGCCGGCTCCGTGGTGCTTGGAGCTGCCGCGTCCTCGGTCGACGATTCCCCCTTGGCCGTCGCCCTCGTGGCCTTGGTGGCCTTCGACGCCTTCGTGGCCTTCGTGGCCTTGTTTGCTGCCTTGGCCGGCTCCTCGGGCTGAACCTCGCGTGTCAGGCCCTCCTTCTTGGCCTTTCGGATGACGCGGTCGGCTTGCGCATCCTCGATGCTCGAGGAATGCGTCTTGACGCCGATCCCCAGCGAGATGCAGAGGTCGAGCGTCTCCTTGTTCGTCATCCCGAGCTCCTTGGCGAGCTCGTGTACACGCTTCTTGGCGGCCAAGTTCCTGGTTCAGTCCTTCAAGGTGTCGGTGCGGGCGCGATGCGGCCCAGCATGGGCGCACTACGGCCGTCCATCCTCGCACGAACACGGGGGTTCGCACGATTCCGCTGCCGTAGCGCCCGGGACAGGGAGTGGCGGCGAACTGCGAGTTTCAAGCAATGGGGAGCGTCCGCGCAGAGCCACGCTCCCCGACCGGGAAGTGTACGGCCCACCTGCACTGATCCGTCGGGGAGGCGAGCAACCCGGACGAGGTGGTCCTGGCCGGCTCGACGGCGACAGCCCACGCAGGTGCGGATCGGCGGGGTCGCTACTCCTGCCCCTCGGCTGTGTCGACGATGACGTCCCCGACCGCTACCGCCGGGGCCTCACCTTCGGCTTCGGGTGCGGGATCGCCTGTGGACCCGTCATCACTTGCCTCGACCTCGTCGCCCGTGGCGGGCTCGTCAGCCGATGGCTCGTCGTCGCCAGCGTGGGCCCACTCTTCCGCGGACAGGGCCGGGCCACCCTCGGCGGGCACCCACACCTGCTCTCCGGACTCGGGATCCAGGACCCATTCGCCCTGCGCCCACTCTTCGCCCTGGTAGGCCTCCTCGTCGGCGATCTGCGTCTCGCTCTTGATGTCGACGCGCCACCCGGTGAGGCGGGCGGCGAGTCGGGCGTTCTGGCCCTCCTTACCGATGGCAAGGGAGAGCTGGAAGTCAGGCACGATGACGGTCGCGGTGCCGGTGTCGGTGTCGATGCGCACCTCTTTCACCTTGGCGGGTGAAAGTGCCTTCATGACGAAGTCGTACGGATCGTCGGAGAACGGGACGATGTCGATCTTCTCGCCGTTGAGCTCGTTCACGACCTGGCGCACACGAGCACCCCGAGCACCGACGCAGGCGCCGACCGGGTCGACGTTCTGATCGTTGGACCACACGGCAATCTTGGTGCGGTGCCCTGGCTCACGGGCACAGGCCTTGAGCTCGACGACGCCATCAGCGATCTCCGGAACCTCGAGCTTGAACAGCTCGAGGATGAGCCCCGGATGGGTTCGGGACACGACGATCTGGGGGCCCTTGGCCGTGCGACGGACCTCGACGATGTACGCCTTCAGGCGGGTGTTGGGCACGGGACGCTCGTACGGGACCTGCTCAGCCTGAGGCAGGAGCGCTTCGACCCGACCGAGATCGAGCAGCGTGTACCTGCTGTCGGTCTGCTGGATGATGCCGGTGACGATGTCGCCCTCGCGGCCGGCGTACTCCTCGTACTTGAGCTCGCGCTCAGCCTCCCGGATGCGCTGCGTCATGACCTGACGCGCGGTCGTGGCGGCGATGCGGCCGAAGTCGTTGGGCGTCACGTCGAGCTCGGGGCCGTAGGGCTCACCGTCCTCATCGATCTCCTGGGCGAACACCCGGATCTCGAAGCTCGCCGGATCGATGGTGACCCAGGCGTACTCGTGGGCGTCGGGCATGCGCTTGTAGGCCGACTCCAATGCGTCGGCGAGCGCGCCGAGCAGAGTGTCCACCGAGATGCCCTTGTCCTGGGCCAATGCCACCAAGGCCTCGCTCATGTCGAGGTTGCTCATGCCTTCGCCTTCCTCTCGGTCTTGCTGGCGGCGCCCCACGCAAAGGTGGTGCGGGCCCGCTCGATGTCCTCATAGCCCACCGTGTGCTCGACGCTTGTTCCGTCGACCAAGGTGACGGTGCTGTCGTCCGCGCTCGTGATCGTCCCCTCGATGCGACGGTCGCCGTCGGTACCTGGTCTGGTCTTCACCTTGACCGTGGTCCCGATAGCGGCGACGAAGTGCCCGGGGGTGCGCAACGGGCGCTCAAGGCCCGGGCTGCTCACCTCGAGTGCGTACTCGCCAGCGACCGGGTCGTGCTCGTCGAGCGCCCGCGTGATCGCGCGCGCGAGGGTGCTGATGGCGCCGATGTCGGCCCCGCCTGGACGGTCCACAAGGATCTGCAGAACCCCGCCCGCCAAGTCGATGTCGTAGATCTGCAAGTCGGCGGCTTCGACGAGGGGCGCCACGATGCTTCGCACACGATCTGACGTGCTCATGACACTCCTCACCTCCTCCCTGACATAGCAACGGCGCGGGCCGAAGCCCACGCCGTTCCAAACCAACGAAACGATCGAACAGGGCGGGGATCCTACCAGGACCTCCCGCCCGGACGCCCGTCAGCGCCGCCGGTTCAGTAGCTGCGGGCTACGTAGGCCACGAGATCGGGGGCGTCCTCACCGGCGGGAAGCCCCCCATCGGCAGCCTGCAGACAGCGGACGCTGATTGCATCCTGCGCGAGACGAGCCTCGCCGCCATCCTTCAGGAGGTCCCACGGGATGCGGGCAAACCCGACCTTTCCCGCGTCGAGCGCCTCGTCGAGGGACGCGACGTCGACGGTGCGGTCGTCCCGGCGGCGGGTGGCGTTGACCAGCATCTCGACCTGGATCTCGGTGAGCGCACCGGGGACGCGTGCAGCGACCTCGCCGACCGGCACCTGCACCTTCTCGCCGGACGTTCGGAAGGCCATTGTGACGAGTCCCTCGGCCAGATCCCGTGGGCCCACCTCGATCCGTACGGGGACCCCCTTCAGCTCCCAGTCTGTTGCCCGTCGTCCGAAGCTGATGGCGACCTGGGCGTCGAGACGCACGCGGACACCCGCCGCCTTCAGCTCGACGACGAGCGCGTCGGCGGCCTCGCCGGCACCGTCCTCGTCGCGCACGAGCAGCACGACTGCCTGGGTCGGAGCGAGCGCCGGCGGCAGGACCAGGCCCGCGTCGTCGCCGTGGCCCATGATCAGCCCGCCCACCATGCGGGTGGACACTCCCCACGACGTCGTCCAGCACAGCTGGGTGCTTCCCTGGTCATCCAGGTATGAGATGTCGAACACCTTCGCGAAGTTCTGACCGAGATCGTGGCTGGTGCCCATCTGGAGGGCCTTGCCGTCCCCCATCATGGCCTCCACGGTGAGCGTGTTCACCGCCCCGGGAAAGCGCTCCGCCGCGGTCTTGCGACCGGGCAGCACCGGCATGGCGAGCACGTCGGTCATGAAGCCCGCGTACACCTCGTGCAAGATGCGCTCCGTGTACGCAGCGGCATCAGTTGCGGTCGCGTGGGCGGTATGACCTTCCTGCCACAGGAACTCGGTGGTCCGCAGGAACAGACGAGGGCGCAGCTCCCAGCGCACGACGTTGGCCCACTGGTTGAGTAGCAACGGCAGGTCGCGGTAGCTCTGGATCCACTTGCCCATGTACTCACCGATGACCATCTCGCTCGTGGGGCGGACCACGAGAGGCTCATCGAGCTCCTTGCCACCAGCGTGCGTTACGACAGCTAGCTCGGGGCTGAATCCCTCGACGTGCTCGGCCTCGCGGGTGAGATAGCTCTGCGGGATGAACAGCGGGAAGTAGAGGTTGTCAGCGCCGGCGTCTTTGATGCGCCGGTCGACCTCCGCCTGCATGCGCTCCCAGATGGCGTAGCCGTACGGCCGGATCACCATCGTGCCGCGGACCGGTCCGTTGTCGGCCAGCTCGGCCTTGGTGATGACGTCCTGGTACCAGCGGGGGAAGTCCTCGCCCTGCGGAGTGAGGATCGGAGCCTTGGCCATAGGCGGTCGATGCTAGAGGGGTCGACTCACCCTGGCGCACCGTTATCGAAGACCGTCGCCAATCCCGCCGTGAGCCAGTCCAGGCCGGGCGGCGCGGGCACATCGACCTCACGGATGCTGAGGAGCTCCGCGAGGGCGACCGAATCACCAGACAGGTGCATCGAGCCCTCGGGAGCTGACCCGCCATGGATCCGCACGACGTCGTCGCCCGCGACCACCACGATCCGATCGGGCGGATCAGTCGTCTCGATCACCATGGCGCGGGCATCGCGGTCACCCCGGCTGAGAGCGAAGGCGCGCCCGAGGCCGGCTGCGTAGCGAAGACTGCATCGGATCTCGTCATCCTCTGTTGCCGGGTCCTGGCCGAGCGGAAGGAGGATGTCGCGCTCGTGGATCCATGCGTCCCACAGCGCGTGATCGGCGACAAGCCGGATGGGCAGGTGGCCGGGGGGCGCCTCCGCCAGCACGTCCCAGCCGTCGGCGCCGACTGCATCAAGAGCATCAGCCATCGCGTCAACGCCCTCAGAGAACTGACGGAGCGTCTCGGACACCGACGTCCCGCGGGCCTGCTCCACCAGCTGCGCCGGCGATGCGACTGGGTCAAAGCTGGCAAGGAACCGAGTGGGGTTGCCCGCCAGCCCCGCCTGGATCGAGATCGCCCAGAACGTGTTGGTGCTGGTGAGGTGGGTGACCACGTCCTGCACGGTCCAACCAGTGCAGCGGCTCGGCCTCTGCCAGTCGGCGGCGTCCAGGTCCTGGAGTCGCGCCTCGAGTCGGCGGCGCTGGCGCATCACCGGATGCGTTCCCTCATCGCGCACCTCGATGGAGAGAACCGTGGGGCCGTCGTATCGCGGTGTGAGCTGCACGGCGCCGAAGGTACAGGCCGTTGGTCAGGCGCCGGCGCGCTTTTTCAGCAGCTCGACGCGCTGCTCGCTGTCATTGACGTCCTCGCCCTGCTCAGCGAGGAGGGCGGCCCTGTCCTTGGCTGCCTCACGCTCGGCCTTGTCGATGTCAGCGCGGGCCATTGCCGCATCAATGCCCTCAGTGTGGATGAGCTCGGCCCACTCCACGAGCGTCGAGACCATCTCATCTTCGGGAACTACCGCCACGTTGCGGCCCTTCACGAAGAGATGTCCTCGCTTGTTGCCAGCGGCGATGCCGATGTCGGCGTCACGGGCCTCGCCGGGCCCGTTCACGACGCAGCCCATCACGGCCACCTGGAGTGGAATCTCCCGCTCACCGAAGGCTTCCATCGCCTCCTTGGCGACCTGGATCACATCGATCTCCGCCCGACCACAGCTCGGGCAGGCGATCAGGTCGACGTTCTTTCGTTCCCGCAGGCCCATCACCTCGAGCAGCTGTCGGCCGGCGCGGGCTTCCTCAACCGGGTCGGCGGTCAGGCTGTACCGAATCGTGTCGCCGATGCCCTCCGCCAGCAGCGTGCCCATCCCAGCGGTGGCCTTGATCAGTCCGACCGGAGGTGGCCCGGCCTCCGTGACCCCAAGGTGCAACGGATGGTCAACCGTGTCAGCGAGGAGCCGGTAGGCCTCGATCATCAGGGGCACCGACGACGCTTTGACAGAGATCTTCACGTCCTCGAAGCCGATCTCGCGAAAGTACGCCAGCTCGATCTCGGCCGACTCGACCATCGCTTCCGGGGTGACCCTGCCGCCGTGCTTCTCGTACAGCTTCGGGTCGAGGCTCCCGCCGTTCACCCCGATGCGAATCGGAATGTTGCGGTCCTTGCACTCCTGGGCCACCTGCTTGATGTGGTCCGGCTTGCGGATGTTGCCCGGGTTCAAGCGCAGACAGTGCACCCCCGCATCGAGGGCCGCGAGAGCCATCTTGTACTGATGGTGGATGTCGGCGACGATCGGCACGGGCGAGCGAGGAACGATGCGAGCAAGCCCTTCGGCGGCCGCGAGGTCGTTGCAGGTGCAGCGCACGATGTCGGCGCCAGCACCGGCGAGGGCGTAGATCTGCTGAAGCGTCCCCTCGACGTCGGCCGTCTTGGTGATGGTCATCGACTGCACGGTGATCGGTGCCCCGCCTCCGACGGGAACCGACCCCACCATCAGCTGACGCGTGACTCGCCGCGGAAACGACGACTGACCAATCTCCACTAACCCAGACCGATCGGGTCGACGATGTCGAGGTAGATCGAGGATGCACCGAGGAGGACGAGGAACATGAAGACCGCGTAGGTGAGCGGCAACAGGCGTGACACATCGGCCATGTAGCGGCGCCCGCCGATGGACCGGAGGCGCTCGTAGATCGCAACCGCGGCGTGGCCGCCGTCGAGCGGCAGCAACGGGATGAGGTTGAGCACGCCAATCGAGATGTTCACGAAGGCGAGCAGCAACAGGAACGGGCTCATGCCGGACTCGCTCATCGATGCACCGATCCGGGCCACGCCGTAGATGCTCACGAGCCGGTGCTCGTCGCCTTCGTCAACGGTTCGACCCCCACTGGAAGATCCGCCGCCTGTGATCGCGGGACCGTCCTGACGGCCCCCCTCGACGACGCTCGACGCGAAGTCACCCATCCCGCCGGTGAAGAAGCCCGACAGTCCGATCACGGTGTTCTTGATCGTGGAAGCGGTGTACTCGCCTGCAAGGACCGCTGAGCGCAGCGGGCTGCCGGTGACGGTGGGCAGATCTGGGAGCTCGCGTGTGATCCCGAGCAGCGCGCGCTTCTTGTCGTCGGGCGCGTGCCCGATCGTTGCCTGAAGGTCGACGGTCTCCTCACCGCGGACGACCTCGAGCGGCACCGAGTCGCCGATCCGGCCTGCGATCAGTGGCCCGACATCGGCAAACGACGTCACGGGCTCCCCGCCGATGCGAACGATCCGATCCCCGGGCCTGAGCCCGGCAGCATCTGCGGCTGAGTCGGGCGACACCGCCGCAATCGTCCAATCGATCGGCTCGACGGGACTGCCACCGAGTCGCTCCGCCTCGTCGGTGTACGCCGGCACGCCCAACCAAGAGAACGCCACCACGAACAGCAAGAACGCCTGCAGGAAGTGCATCAGCGAACCGGCGGAGACCACCAGCAATCGCTTCGGGAAGGTCTGCTGACGAAACGTGCGCGGCTCGTCCTCAGGAGGACACACGTCAAGGTTGTTCATCCCGATGATGCGCACGTAGGCCCCGACCGGGATCAGCTTGATGCCGTACTCCGTCTCGCCTCGTCGGAACGACCACAGCTTGGGTCCGAAGAACAGGAAGAACTCCGTGACCTTCATGCCCGACCACCTGGCGGTGACGTAGTGCCCGAGCTCGTGCAGGAAGATCATGATCGTGATGGCCGCGATGATGAGGAGCCAGCCCTTGCCCGCGTAGAGCCCGAAGGCGACGGTCGCGGCGACGAGCGCGGCGATGCGCCAGCCTCCCCCGGCGATCTCCCCGCGGGGCTGCGATCCGTCGGGGGACTCGGGGGCCTCGATCTCCGTCACGCTCTGTGCCTCTCCACGATGATCGCCTCAGCCATGGATCGGGCCACCCGATCGGCTTCGATGACAGCGTCGACGCTGTCGGCAGGGCCTCCATCATGCCGGTCGAGGACCTCGGCGAGTACGGCAGGGATCATCGACCACGGGATGCGCCCGTTCAGGAACGACGCCACGGCGGCCTCGTTGGCAGCATTGAGCGTGGCGGGGGCCAGCTCGCCGGCCCGACCAGCGGCGTAGGCCAGGCCGAGACAGGGGAAGGCATCGAGGTCCGGCGGCTCGAAGTCGAGGTGCCGCAGCGTGGCCCAGTCGATTCGTCCGAACGGCGTGCCGATCCGGTCGGGATAGGCCAACGCGTAGGCAATCGGCAGCCGCATGTCGGGTAGCGAGAGCTGGGCGATGGTGGCGCCGTCGGTGAACTCGACCATGGAGTGGATGATCGACTGGGGATGCACCACAACTTGAATCTGGTCGTAGTCGACTCCGAACAGCTCGTGGGCCTCGATCACCTCGAGTCCCTTGTTCATCAGGGTGGACGAGTCGATCGTGATCTTCGGTCCCATCGACCACGTCGGATGGGCGAGCGCGTCGTCGATGCTCACGCCGGCAAGCTCGGCCCGTGAACGTCCGCGGAACGGTCCGCCGGAGGCGGTGAGCACGATCCGATCGACCCACTCCCCCGCCAGGGCGCCCGGATGTTGGGCGCGGAGGCACTGATGGATTGCGCAGTGCTCGCTGTCGACCGGCACGAGCTCCCCGGCCCCTGCGGCGTCGCGGGCGCGGCGCACCACGGGTCCGCCGGCGATCAGCGATTCCTTGTTGGCGAGCGCCAAGCGCTTGCCTGCGTGCACTGCGGCCAATGTGACCCCGAGACCGGCGAAGCCGACGACGCCGTTGACGCAGACATCGCCGAGCCCGGCGATGTCCGCCAGCGCATCGGGGCCCGCGACAACCTCGGTACCCAGCGGCACGAGAGCCTCGAGTGCCGACGCCAGCGTGGGATCTGCGATGGCCACGACCTTGGGCGTCCAGCGTTGGGCTTGCTCGGCCAGCTGATCGACCGATCGAGCGGCACCGAGCGCAACCACCTCGAACCGGTCGGGCTCACCAGCCAGAACGTCCAGCGTCTGCGTTCCGATCGACCCGGTGGACCCAGCGATCGAGACGGTGGTCACCATGGCCGTCAGGTTACCGGTGTCTCAGATGAAGAAGTCCTTGACGGTGGCCAGAAGCCAAACGGCCGGGAGCACGAACAGGAGAGCATCGAACCGATCGAGGAGTCCGCCATGACCGGGCAGGATCGCCCCCATGTCCTTCACGCCGAGGTCCCGCTTGACCACGGACTGGCACAGGTCGCCCAGGGGGGCAAACAACGCCACCGCCAAGCCGACGATGGCGCCCTCACCGAACGAGTCGATGGGCCCGAGGCCGAACATCGTCGAGAGAAGCACGACCACCGCGAAGGAGCTCGCACAGCCACCCATGAGACCTTCGACTGTCTTGTTGGGGCTAGCTGCCGACAGCGGCTGACGACCAGCGTTCTTCCCGACGAAGTAGCCACCGACGTCATACCCGACCGTACCGAGCACCGCGGCAAGCAAGACCCCAACGCCACCGTCACCGATGCTGAGCATGAGCGCCGCGAACGACCCGAACAGGCCAATCCAGAGAAGTCCGAGCAGCGTGACCCCGATGTTCATGGTCGGGTGCTCGCCTCCAGCGCCGACGAGATACCACAACAGGCACACGGCAACGCTCAGGAACAAGACGGTGGGAACAGCCGCCGTGCCGTAGTTGTAGGCACCCACCACGAGGCCCACTGCTCCGACGATTCCGGCCAACGCGATCGGCTGATAGCCGACCTGGCGGGCGACGCCGTAGAACTCGGCGGCCGACAGCCCGACCACTGCGGTCACCAGCACCATCGCAGGGCCCGGACCCATGTTGAACAGGATGAGCGCCAGCGCCAGGAACCCGACTCCGACGATGGCTGCCATGGCGATGTCCCGCTCACCACCGCCACCCCCAGAGCGTGTGGCTCGCTGGCCTCGCGCGGGCTCGGCGGGTGCGCGCCGAGCGCGCGCCGCCGGGGTTCGACGCCGGGGTGCCGCCTCAGCCTCTTCGTCCACCTCGTCATCAGACCATGAGGGTGTGAACACGTCCTCGGCATCGTCCGCGAACACGGAGCGACCAGGTACGACGGCCTCCTCGAGATCGGCAAAGCTGAAGAAGTCGTCGTGGGTCGGCCGCTCGCGGTCATCGAGCGCACCGAGCCGGTCGTCGTCCTCGACCTCGCGCCAGGTCGAGACGTCGTCGTAGCCCTCGTCCTGTTCGCGGCGGGTGGACTCGTCACGCCAGCGCGGTCCCGACGATGCAACCCCGGCCCAGTCGCCGAGGTCGTCGTCTGGATCGGACCCGCTGGAGAGGATCTTGGGGACCTGACCGGTAGCCGGCTCGGTCCAGTGCGGCAGCTCAACCTGCTCGCTGATCGGATCGTGCGCGGCAGCCACCGAGCGTTCGATGTCGCGCGGGTCCGAGGACGACCCGAGCGGGAACCGCAACACCGGCCGCGGGCCGTCGCCGCCGGGCGCGTCCGGACGGTCGCCATAGCGCGGTTGATCCTCGCCCCGCCGATGAGCGATGTCACCGCGCTCGAGTGCCTGGGCGGCTTCCTCAGCACCAATGATGCGCACACCCTCTGTGGGGGGCTTGGAGCGCTTGTCCTCTGGTCGTTCGTCCTGGTCCATCGGGACCTCCTTGCGTCAGCACTGCATCCCCCGCGACCCGGCAGACGCCGAGCCGTGTTCAGACCTCGAGCAGCTCCTGCTCCTTCTGCTCGAGCGCCTTGTCGACCTCTGCCTCCTGCGCACGCGTGATCTTGTCGAGATCCTTCTCGGCGCGCGCTAGCTCGTCTTCGGTGGCGTCATTGTCCTTCTCCAGCGCCTCGAGGTCATGGCGGGCGGCGCGACGCAGGTTTCGGATCGCGATCCGACCCTCCTCTGCCATGGCCTTCACCATCCGCACCAGGTCTTTGCGACGCTCGGCGGTGAGCTGCGGGAACGTCAGCCGGATGACCTGTCCGTCGTTGCTCGGGTTGAGGCCCAGATCTGACTGTTGAATGGCCTTCTCGATCGCACCGAGCGACGCCTTGTCGTAGGGACTGATCACGAGCATTCGTGCCTCGGGAACCTGAAAACCGGCAATCTGCTGAAGCGGCACTTCGCTCCCGTAGTAGTCGACGAGGACCTTCTCGACCAGAGCCGGAGCAGCACGTCCCGTGCGCACGGAGGAGAACTCGGCCCGAGCGTGCTCCACGGCCCTGTGCATCTTGGCGCGCGCGTCGTCGAGCACCAGAGCGATCAGCTCATCAGACATCAGGGCGCGAGCTCGATGATCATCGGACCACAGTACCGATCGGCTTCCCTTCCAGGATGGACCGCACATTTCCCTTGCCGAGCAGGTCGAACATGATGATTGGCAGTCCGTTGTCCATGCACAGGGTGAGGGCCGTGGAATCCATCGCCTTGAGACCACGGTTCAGCACGTCGAGATAGCTGACATCGGGGATGAGCGTGGCCTCGGGATTGGTACGCGGGTCGTCGGTGTAGAGCCCTTCGACCCCGGAATGGGTGCCGCGCAGCATCACGTCGGCCTCGATCTCGACGGCACGCAGCGCAGCGGCGGTGTCGGTCGTGAAGAACGGATTTCCAGTGCCGCCAGCGAAGATCACGACGCGCCCCTTCTCGAGGTGGCGGATCGCACGACGCCGGATGTACGGCTCGGCCACCTGGGACATGTGGATCGCACTCTGCACGCGGGTGGGCTGACCCAACCGCTCCAGCGTGTCCTGCAACGCGAGGGCATTGATGGCGGTGGCCAGCATGCCCATGTAATCGGCCTGCGCCCGGTCCATTCCTGATCCGGCACCGGTCATTCCACGCCAGATGTTCCCGCCGCCGACAACCACGGCGACATCGACGCCGAGACCACGGGCTTCCACGATCTCGCCCGCGACGAACTCGGCGACCTTGCCATCGATGGGGTTGTCCTCTCCGGCGAACGCTTCGCCGGAGAGCTTCAGCAGGATCCGCGGGTACCGGAGGTCGCTCAAGAGCCGATGTAGACCTGAGCGAACTCGGCGATCGTCGCCGCTCCGAGGAGCTGGGTGATCGTCTGCTTGTCATCCTTGGCGTAGGGCTGCTCGAGGAGAACTTGGTCCTTGTACCAGGCGTTCAGGCGACCTTCGACGATCTTGTCGATGGCCTGCTCGGGCTTCCCTTCGGCGCGGGTGATCCCCACGAGTGTGTCCCGCTCGGTGGCCGCATCTGCCTCGGGCACTTCGTCGCGACGCAGGTACCGCGGCTTGCTGAACGCCGCGGACACAGCGATCTCGTGTGCGAGCTCCTCGGTGCCATCGTTGAGGACCACGATCACGGCATTGACCCCGCGACCCTCCTGCTTGTGCAAGTAGGTGTCGACAGCCTGCGAGGCGGCGACATCGACCCGCACGACTCGGCCTACGTCGATGTTCTCCTTCAGGGTGACCTTGAGATCATCGACCAGCTCCTTGCGCGAGTCGACCGAGCCCGTCGCGAGAACGCAGGCGACGAGGTCATCGAGCACCTTGAGGAACTGATCGGACTTCGCGACGAAGTCGGTCTCGCACTTGAGCTCGACCATCGCAGCGACACCATCAGCCCGGCCGACGGCAACCGCGCCTTGAGCGTTGTCGCGGTCCGATCGGTCGACGGACTTGGCAAGCCCCTTCTCACGAAGCGACTTCACGGCGGCGTCGAAGTCGCCGCCCGACTCCTCAAGCGCGCGCTTGGCATCCATCATCCCGGCGCCGCTGGCCTGGCGAAGGGCCTGCACGTCCTTGGCGGTGAACGACATTGGGGTTGCTCCTCGTAGTGCGAATCGGGGGGTCGGTCAGTCCTCGGCGCCGGCCGCGGCCTCAGGGGTTTCGGCCACAGGTGCCTCGGAGGCGGGGGCCTCGGCCACCGGCGCGGAGACAGGCGGGGGCGGCGGGATGGGGGCACCACCGACGCGGGCATCGCGCTGCTGCTGCGCCAGGAGGGCTTGACGGCGGGCCTCGGCCTGCTGGGCAGCCACGTTGGCCTCCTCATCCTCGCTGCGCGCCGGAACCTCAGCGGCCGCGGAGGCCGCGGAGGCCGCCGCGGCCGCCACTGCGCCACGGCGGGAGGCGATGTAGCGGCCTTCCTCGACGGCGTCGGCGATGACGCGGCACATGAGCGTGCCGGAGCGGATGGCGTCGTCGTTGCCGGGGATGACGTACTGGACGACGTCGGGATCGCAGTTGGTGTCAACAACAGCGATGATCGGAAGGCCGAGCTTGTTGGCCTCCGTGACGCCGATGTGCTCCTTCTTCGTGTCGAGAATGAACACTGCGTCCGGCAGGCGCTCCATCTGGGCGATGCCCCCGAGGTTGCGCTCGAGCTTCTCGAGCTCGCGGCTGAGGAGCAGGGCTTCCTTCTTGGGCATGGCGTCGAACTCGCCAGAAGCCCGCATGCGGCGGTACTCCTGCATCTTGGCGACGCGCTTGCCGATCGTTTCGAAGTTCGTGAGCATGCCGCCCAGCCAGCGCTGGTTGATGTACGGCATCCCGACCTTTTCGGCGTAGGACTGAATGGGATCCTGGGCCTGCTTCTTGGTGCCGATGAACAGGATCGTGCCGCCGTCCGCGACGAGGTCGCGAACGAAGGTGTACGCGGTCTCGATGCGACCGAGCGTCTGCTGCAGGTCGATGATGTAGATGCCGTTGCGCTCGCCGTAGATGAACCGCTTCATCTTCGGGTTCCAGCGACGGGTCTGGTGTCCGAAGTGGACTCCGGCCTCCAACAGCTGCTTCATGGTGACGACGGCCACATGGGCTCCCTTCCCGAGGTTCGCTGTGCCGGCCGATGCCGACGCCGGACCAGGCGCCCCCAAGGGGACGACCACGGGATGGCCCGGGTGCAGAGTGTGTATGGAACGACCAAGCAGATGCCGGGCCGACGGACGAATCTAGCGGGCCGCCAGAGGGTACGGCCAGCGCAGGCCACTCAGCCGAGCAACGGGAAGCCCAGAACTGCCGCCGCGGACCACCCCTGGGCGCCCAGGGAGTCCTCGGCCCAGCTGATCCCCTCCCCCAAGATCTGGTCGACCAGTACACCCCCAACGGACCGGCAGATAGGTGCACGTCCCGCCAGTGCCAGGGCCAGCTCCCGAGCCGCCGGAGCGCTGCCTGGGAGTGCGTCGTGGGCGTGCAGGCCCTGGACGGGGACCACCACCTCCGTTGCACCCGCCAGCTCGGTGCGGGGCACCGGGACGATCAGATCCCCTCGGGCGGCGATGGACACGGCGCGGACGCCGGGCGGGATCGGCGTCTCCGCTAGATCCGCGATCACCTGCGAGGTCTCTGCGAGCTGTCGTACAGCAATGGCGTCCTCGTCGAGCTCGTGGCCAGATGCACCAGCCACCAGATCGAGCGCGAGCGAGCCAGCTTGGGTGGTCCCGATCGCGTAGAGGGCCGTTGCGAGATCAGCTCCGCCGTGGGGCGTGCCGAGGGTCGCCACGAGGCCGAGCCGCTCCAGCCAGCGACCACCGTGTCTGGCCTCGAGCTCGATCAGCGCGAGGCGAGTGACAAGGCCACCTTGGGAGTGCGCGTAGAGGTCGATCGATACGCCTGGCGTCGCATCCGCGATCGCTTCGATGAGGTCGGCGAGTCGCGCACCGGACGCGCGGAGATCAACTTGGGTGTCCGGGGGTGCATACGGCCTCGCCGGCACGGCAGCCAGACCGTCGGCGGGGTCAGGGATGCGGCCACCTGCGTAGCTGAAGCGCAGCACGTCGGAGGGCTCGTAGCCGAGGGACATCGTGTCTACGTCGTCGATCGCGGCACGGTCACTCGAGCTGCCAAGTCCACCGACCAGCACAGCGACCCGCCGTTCAACCGGTGGCGCCGGTGGCGGCAGTCCCCCGGGTGTACACGGACCCCGCGTAGCCGCCAGCGTCGCGGCCCACGCCCGCATCCCCCCGCGCAGCAGTCGCGCCGGTGCCCCACCGGGTCCAGCGGCGTGCAGGTAGTGGATCGCTGTGCGCGCTACCTGCGGCCCCTCCTGACGCAGCCAGTCCGCCGTCGCCCCGGTGCCGGCTACTGCCGCATCGGCGACCGAGCCGACCGCTCCCGTGATCGCACCGCCGATCCCACCGATGAGTTGGCGAATCGCGCTGCGCTCGCCTGCGGGCCCGTCGCCTGGCGGGTCGTCGAACGGCACCAGCCGGACGGTGGAGCCCCCGAACAGGGACGCTGGGTCAAGATACGAGTCCCCAGACCTGGCGCCGAAGTGCAGGTGATCGATCGTGGTGCCCACCACGGCGCCCTGCGGCACATGCTGACCAACGACGACGGCAACGGAGCTCAGAAACGAGTAGGAGGTGCGGAGGCCGTCGTCGTGCAGCACCGTGACGTGACGAGACCCGGCGACGACACCAGCGAAGGTAACCACGCCCGTCGCCGACGCGTGCACCTCCGTTCCCGGGCTTGTCCCGTATTCGAGGCCCCGGTTGCCCGCCCCGTAGGGCTGCGATGGGGCCCGGAACGCGTCCACGACCGGAGCCGCCACCGGTGGGAGATATCGGGGCGGCGACTCGGCCGCGACCGGAGCAGCAGTCACCATCACTGTGCCAACCGTGAGCGCGAGCGCACACACCATCGCGTGGCGAGGCATCGGGCCTCCCCTTCATGGGCGCGTCAGACCAGGAAGGGGGAAGGAGTTCGGGGGAAAGAGGGTTCGGCCGGGGCCGGATGACGCAGCTAGGCGGGCTCGCGCTCAGACGCGGCCATGCGGGCGCGCAGCTGGATCACTGACTTTGTATGGATCTGGCACACGCGGCTCTCCGTCACGCCGAGGATCGAGCCGATCTCAGCGAGGGTGAGACCCTCGTAGTAGTAGAGGGTGAGCACGGTCTTCTCCCGGTCGGGCAGGCGATTGATGGCCTCGGCCAGGATCTGCCGCATCTCTTCGACCTCGTACGCGGCGACTGGTCCCATTCCCGGTTCGGCGACCGTGTCGCCGAGCGTCATCGAGTCACCTCGCTCACCACCGGAGAGCATCTCATCGAGCGCGACGAGACCCGTGAAGGAGATCTGTCCGAGGGTGGTCTGCAGCTGCTCGTCAGTGAGGTCGAGCTCGTCGGCAAGCTCGGCGTCCGTGGGTGTGCGATGGAGCTGGCCTTCGAGCTTCGAGTACGCCTTCTCGATGGCGCGGGCTTTGGCTCGGACCGAACGCGGCACCCAGTCGATGGACCGCAGCTCATCGAGGATGTTGCCCTTGATGCGCGCAATGGCGTACGTCTCGAACTTGAAACCTCGCTCCAGATCGAACTTCTCGATGGCGTCGATCAACCCGAAGATCCCGTAGGAGACCAGGTCGGCCTGATCGACGTTCTGGGGGAGGCCGGTACCAACACGACCGGCGACGTACTTGACCAGCGGCGAGTAGTGAACGATGAGCTGGTCACGCAGTTCGCGCTCGCCGTTGTCCTTGTACTCGGCCCACA
This sequence comes from Acidimicrobiales bacterium, assembly GCA_040902805.1. Classification (GTDB taxonomy): domain Bacteria; phylum Actinomycetota; class Acidimicrobiia; order Acidimicrobiales; family VFJN01; genus VFJN01. The sequence continues at coordinate 93,404 of JBBDWQ010000019.1, read as the reverse complement.
GCCGGTTGATGTCGGGTTCGAGCTCGTTGGTTGTCACGAATTGGCCTCTCGCCCTAGGCCCGAGGGTGCGTGGCGTCGTAAACGGACCGAAGCCTCTCTCGGCTGACGTGAGTGTATCGCTGAGTTGTCGACAGATCGGCGTGACCGAGCAGCTCCTGGACCGCACGCAGGTCGGCGCCACCGTCGAGCAGGTGGGTAGCGAAGGTGTGGCGCAAGGCATGAGGGTGGGTGGGCGAGGGTGCCCGACGGTCGAGCAGTCGCCGCACGTCACGGGGAGTGAGCTGCTTCCCGCGCTGGTTGAGGAAGACAGCGTCTGGTGGCGACTCCGAGCTGTGCAACTCATCGCGGTGGGTGTCGACCCAAGCCCGCAGCGCGGCCACGGCTGGCTCGCTGAGGGGGACCGTCCTCTGCTTGCCGCCCTTCCCCCACACCACGGCGCGGGCTCGACCAAGGTCGAGATCGCCCACGGCCAGGCCGCAGAGCTCGCCCACGCGCAGTCCGCTGCCGTAGAGCACCTCGAGCACGGCATCGTCGCGGGCTCGCAGCGCCGGAGACTGCTCGCCGAGCGCGGCGGGCGGGGCATCAAGGAGCACGTTGAGCTCGTCTTGGCGCAGGACGCGGGGCAGACGACCGTCGCCCCGCGGGGCCGACAACGCGCTGGCTGGATCCGCGGCCAGCAACCCGGTTCGAGTCGCCCACGCGAAGTAGCGACGCAACGTCGACGCCTTGCGTCCGATCGATCGACGCGCGTAGCCGTTGGTCGCGAGATAGGCGACGTACCGGCGAAGCAGGAGGCGATCCACGTCCTGAGGTGCATCGATGCCTTCGGACCCAGCCCATGCAGCAAAGCCCTCGAGGTCGCTGCTGTATGCATCAACCGTGCGAGGCGCGACCGACGCGAGCGATTCGAGGAACTCGTGCACGCGCCAGGCCATGGTTGCACCGTACCGCCACGCGATCGCGGCGTCCGGGAACCAGCCGTCTGCGGAATCATCGGGGCGCCAGCCTCTCGTACCACCCTCCTCGCACCGCCACCCACCCCTGCGTGACCAGACCCTCGAGGGTCAACGCCAACGATCCCAGCGCGTGACCGCTGCGGAGGGCCAGCTGCTCGAGGGTGGCCGGCTCCCAGTCCAACGCATCCAGCAGGGCCCGACCGGCCACGTCCGGCGTCGGCCGACGGTCCGAGCCGTTGCGTCGGGCTGCTGGCGTGAGACCAAGCGCTACCAGCACATCGTCCGCATCGCGGGCGGGGTGGCACCCATCGGCGAGCAGCTGGTTGGTGCCAGCGGCTGACGGGCTGCGCACCGAGCCCGGGACCGCGAGCACGGGTACGTCGCGGCGCTCGGCCTCGGTGACCGTGTGGAGGGACCCCCCGGCCGCGTGCGACTCCACGACGACAACCACATCGGCCAGCGCGGCGATGATGCGGTTGCGGGCGGGAAACCGCCAGGCCGAGGGACGCACCCCGAGAGGTGTTTCGCTGAGCAGCACCCCCGCCGCAGACACCGCGCTCCATAGGTCGCGATGCCGAGCTGGGTACACCACGTCGAGGCCGGAGCCCACGACGCCAACCGGTGCGCCGGTGGCCTGCCCATCCGCGCTGGCATCGAGGGCTCCGCGATGCGCGGCTCCGTCGATGCCGAGCGCAAGCCCGGAGACGATCGCCACCCCGGCGATCGTGAGATCGCGGCCGAGCTCCCGCGCCACCCCGGCTCCGGCGCCTGTACAGCGACGGGTTCCCACCACCGCGACCCGCGGGTGGTGAAGGCACTCCAGGGAACCGAGAGCGAACAGCACAGACGGCGGCTCAACGTCGTCAGCCAGGGCGTCCGGGTAGCGCGGGTCGTCGCGCAGGATGACCGCCACATCCAGCGCCGCGTGCGCGGCTCGAGCCGCGACTGGGTCCGCGTCGGACGCAGCGGCGGCCCAGGCGGTGCGAATGTTGTCGAGACGGCCGGGGTTGGCGTCGGCCAGCACGGGCGACCCGTCCGGGAGCACGAGACGATCAGCGCGTCCGGAGGCGACGCGGGCAAGTGCGTCGGAGGGCTCCCAAGCAGAGAGCAGCGCCGCAAGGCGGCGCGGTCCCATGCCCGGGAGACCCGCCAGCACAATCGCGGCACCCCGTTGCTCGTCCGCCTCGCTCACCCCGTCAGCTCCTGCGAAGCGGACGCGACCGTCGACGCATCGGCTCGCAAGCTGAGCGCAAGCGCCACATGAGCTGGGGTGAGCTCGTGCGGGGCACCTTGCAGGTCGGCGATCGTGCGGGCGACTCGTCGGACCCGGTGGAGCCCCCGCGCGGAGAGGCGACCCGAACGCAACGCGTCTTCGAGCAGCGTCGCCGCACTGTCGACGAGCGGCGCGACGGCGTCGAGGTCGCTGACGGGGAGCTCGGCGTTGGAGCGCACCCCTCGCATGACGGCGAGATCTCGTGCCTCCACCACGCGGGCGGCGACTGCAGTCGACGACTCACCCCGCTCGTGGCCCAGGAGATCCTCCACCCGAGGACGGCTGACCTCGACGCGCAGGTCGAATCGATCGAGCAACGGACCGGACAGGCGGCGCTGGTAGCGAAGGCGGGCACCATCCGTGCAGCGACATCCGCCCGGTTGGCTTCCATACCCACACGGACACGGGTTCATGGCGCCGACGAGTAGAAAGCGCGCTGGGAACGCCACGGTGGCGGCCGCTCGCGCCACGCGCACCACGCCCTCCTCGAGCGGCTGGCGGAGGGCATCGAGCACGTGGGGTGCGAACTCAGCCAGCTCGTCCAGGAACAGAACCCCATTGGCGGCGGCGCTGATCTCGCCCGGTCGCATGAGCGCCGTGCCGCCCCCCACCAAGGCGACGGAGGAAGCGCCATGGTGGGGGGCACGAAATGGTGGATGGCGCACGAGGGCACCGCGCGGGATCGAGAGGCCCGCGGCCGAATGGATGCGGGTGGTCTCGAGGGCCTGACGATCATCGAGCGGCGGCAGGAGGCCGGGGAGGCGGGCTGCGAGCATGGTCTTTCCCGACCCGGGCGGACCGAACATCAAGAGGTGGTGGCCGCCGGCCGCAGCTACCTCGAGGGCGAAGCGGGCCACGGGTTGACCGCGCACATCCGCCAGGTCAGCGATTTCCGGGGCGGGTGGGGTCAAGAGTGCGGGGCCAGGGGTGGGCCATGGCTCCTCGTCTCGCAGGCAGGCGACCACCTCCCGCAGGGTTCGCACCGGGTGGAGGACACGAGTGCCCACGAGTCGTGCCTCCTCGACACCGTCGGCGCTCAACACCAACGGACCGTTGCCGGTGGCGTCGATCAAGCAGATCGTGCCGGCAACGCCTCGGACGGTGCCGTCCAAGCCGAGCTCACCGAGGAAGGCCCGGGACCCGACCTGCTGCTGTCGAACCTGCCCTGAGGCAACGAGCATCGCGACAGCGATGGCCAGATCGAGGCCAGAGCCGACCTTGCGAACCGTGGGTGGGGCCAGGTTCACCGTGACCCGCCGCATCGGCCACTCGCAGTCGCTCGACTGCAGCGCGGCACGGACGCGATCGCGCGCCTCGCGGCATGACGCATCGGGCAACCCCACCACCGTGAACGAGGGCAGACCCGTGGTGATGTGGACCTCAACGGTTACGGCGTGGCCGTCGACGCCGAGCAAGGATGCGGAGGGGACGAGGCCGAGCACGGCTGCTCCTCTGGCAAGCACCCCGTGGGAGGGTGACGGGCGATGAGGAGGCCGTCAGGCGCCGGCCATCGAGGCGCTCCTAGGAGAGTAGGCAGTCCGGCTGACGCTGCGAAAGGGTCAGTTCGCGCTGGGCGGGCGACGGTCGGGACTCAGCGACCGATGAACTTCGGATCTCGCTTCTGCAGGAACGCGGTGATGGCCTCGGCCGTGTCCTGCGTGCTGAAGTTCACCGTCTGACAGCGGGCCTCGTCATCGAGGGCCTGCTCGAAGCTCTGCTCGAAGGCGCGGTTGAGCATGCGCTTGGTCATCGCCAGCGCGATCGGTGGCCCGGCGGCGAGACGAGTCGCCCAGTCCGCCACCACATCGTCGATCTCGGCTGCGGGCACCACGCGGTTGATCAGCCCCATCGCGAGGACCTCTGCTGCGGGCAGCACATCGGCAAGCAGCGCCAGCTCCTTGGCGCGGTGCATGCCTACGATGCGGGGCAGGAGCCAGGACTGTCCACCGTCGAGCGACAGGCCCCGCTTGGCGAAGATCGTGGAGAACCGCGATTCCTCGGTGGCCACCACGAGATCGCAGCCCAGCGCAAGGCTGAGCCCCACTCCTGCCGCCACGCCGTTGACCTTGGCGATCGTCGGCTGCGGCAGCTCGTGGAACGCCTGCAGCACCGCGTTGATCGCGCGCATGTTGGCGAGCTGGTGGGTTGCGCCCGCACCGCCATCACCGCTCAGGTCCGCGCCCGAGCAGAAGTCTCCGCCGGCGCCCGTGATCACGACACAGCGATCGTCGGAGGAACGGACGATCGCTGAGGCGACCTCGAGGAGCTCGTCCCACATGACGTGGTTGATGGCGTTCTTCTTCCGGGGCCGATCCAAGGTGATCGTGACGGTCCCATCGGCTCGCTCGACCTGCAAGGTGTCCATCGCGGCACGATACTTAACCGATGGGCCTGAACCCGTTCCACCAGCACCGACGCTCCGCCGCCGACTACCTGATGGTTGTCGGTGCCGTCTTGGCCTGCATCGTGCTCATCCTGTGGGCGATCCTCGGCTGAGCCGACGTCAGAACGCCGCTTCGATCACCTCGAGCTGATCACCGAGAATTGCCACCACATCGAAGCGGAGGCCACCTGCGACCGAGCTCGTCTCTGCCAGGTATCGACCGGCCAGCTTCCGGATCCGACGCTGCTTGGTGGCGGTCACTGCCTCGGCGGGAAGGCCGAACCGATCCGACGTGCGTGTCTTCACCTCGACGAAGACCAGATCGCGGCCGCGGCTGACGATGAGATCGAGCTCGCCATCGCGGCAGCGCCAGTTGCGCTCCACGATCGTGTAGCCGTTCGACTCGTACCACGCGGCGGCCCGGTTCTCGCCCGCAGCACCTAGTGCGCGTCGCCCATCGGCCACGGCTCAGAGCTCCTTCTTGGGGAGCTCCTCGATGTTGACGTCCTTGAAGGTCACGATGGACACGGCGGCGACGAAGCGGGTGGTGCGATACATGTCCCAGACCCACGCGTCGCGCATCTGGAGCTCGACGTACGTGCGACCATCCTCGTTTCGGACGGTCTTGCTGACCTCGTTGGCGAGGTAGAAGCGCCGCTCGGTCTCCACCACAAAGGAGAACATCGGTGCGACGTCCTTGTACTCCCTGTAGAGCTGAAGCTCGATCTCCGCTTCGTATCGCTCGAGGTCCTCGGTCGACATGCAGGCCACGCTACCGCCAGGCGCGCTCAGAGGAAGGCAGTGCGAGCCGGAGGCCAGACCCGTGCGATGGCCCTGCCGACCAGCGTGTCGACGTCGATCGTCCCGATATCGGGAAATCGACTGTCGTGAGAGTTCGTCCGGTTGTCACCCATGACGAAGACGCGACCCTCGGGGATCTCGACAGGACCGAAGTCGCTCGTGACGACATCGAGCGTCAGATAGGGCTCGAACAGGCGACTGCCGTTGATGCGCACATGGCCATCGCGCCCCTCGATCGTCTCGCCGGGGAGGCCGATGACCCGCTTGATCAGCTCCCGATCACCGGGATCGCGGAGCGCCACACTCTCGAGCACGTCATGCACGAGCCGCATGGCGAGCCCCTCCTTCTCGGCCGGCACCGCCGGCGACGGGAAGACAACGACGTCCCCGCGATTGATGTCGTGCAGGCGATACGAAGTCCGCGAGACGACCACGCGGTCGCCTTCGCGCAGCTGAGGTTCCATCGACGCGCTTGGGATGAAGAATGCCTGCGCGAGGAAGGCCTTCACCACGAGGGTGATCACCAGAGCCGCGATCACCAGGAGCGGGAGCTCGAGAAGCGCCTTCAGGCGCTTGTGAAGAATCGGAGCCGCGGTCAGCGGTCGCGCTTCTCCTTGATCTTGGCGGCCTTACCCACCCGATCTCGGAGGTAGTAGAGCTTGGCCCGTCGCACGTCGCCGCGGCTGACGACCTCGATCTTGCCGATCGTTGGTGCGTGCATCGGGAAGGTGCGCTCCACGCCCACGCCGTAGGAGACCTTGCGGACCGTGAACGTCTCGCGCAGACCAGCACCCTGGCGGGCGATGACGGCGCCCTGGAACACCTGCAGCCGCTCCTTCGAGCCCTCGACCACGCGGACGTGGACCTTGAGGGTGTCCCCCGGACCAAAGTCCGGGATGTCCGTGCGCAGGCTGGACTGGTCGACGAGATCGGTGGGTTGCATGGCTGATTCGCTCCGAGAGCCGGGGGTGAGCGGAGGTTTCCGTAGGACAGGAAAGACTAGGCGGGAGACCATTCACCGGTCGAACCCGCGGACCAGGCCCGTCAGCCCTCCAGCTCGTCCAGGAGCGCCTGCTCGTCAACGGTGAGGCCACCCCGAGCGGCGATCAGGTCGGGGCGCCGCTCGACGGTGCGGGCCAGAGCCTGGGCTCGGCGCCAGCGCTCGATTCGTGCATGGTCGCCCGATCGCAGCACCGGTGGCACGTCCCAACCGCGGAAGTCTGCGGGACGCGTGTAGTGCGGGTACTCGAGCAGGCCGTCGCTGAAGGACTCGTCGTCCGCGGACGAGTCATTGCCCATGACGCCCGGCACAAGGCGCGTCACCGCTTCGAGCACCACCATCGCCGCCACCTCTCCCCCGCCCAGCACGTAGTCGCCGATCGAGAGCTCCTCGTCCACCAGGTGCTCGCGCACGCGCTCATCGAGCCCCTCGTACCGACCACACAGCAGGCTGAAGCCTGGCCCCTCCGCCAGCACTCGCGCCTGCGCCTGGTCGAAGCGCCGTCCGGCGGGGCTCAGATAGTGCAGCGGACGGGGTGGGTCGACGGCCTCGACAGCGGCAAACACCGGCTCGGCCATGAGCACCATCCCCGCTCCTCCCCCAAAGGGAGAGTCATCGACGGGGCGGTGGAGGCCCGTCGCATGCGCTCGAAGGTCATGCACGCGCAGGTCGATGGCGCCAGCGGCCTGCGCCTTGCCGAGAAGGCTGTGGCCAGCGAACCCCGTGACCATGTCGGGGAAGATGGTGAACACGTCGATGCGCATGACGAGACTGAGCGTAGGGCTAGACGTCGAACAGGCCCTCGGGCGGGTCGATGGTGACCTTGCCGGGGACATGAGCGGTGATGAAGGCCACCGGCACGAGGGCGTCGTTGTCGAGCACCAGGAGGTCACTCGCGGGGTTGCCCTGCACCTCGACGATGGTTCCGGCCACAGATCCGTCCAACAGCTCGACGGTGGCACCGATCAGCTCATGGACCCACAGGGTCTCGTCCTCATCGTCCTCGATGGGCTCGGCCCGCAGCACGACCCCCCGCCACGTCTCGGCGACGTCACGGTCGTACACGCCATCGAACTGCACGATCCAGCGATCGGCGTGCTGGGCCGAAGACACCACGGTGAGGTCGCCTCGGTCCGTCATGAGCACGGAACCGGGATCCAGGCGTGACGTCCGGTCAGAGCTCAGAGCGACGAGCACCTCGCCCCGCAACCCAAACGCCTTCGTGATACGCCCAACTTCAAGCAGTGGGTCAATCCTCGAATTCGACGTCGACCTGCACGTCGTCGCGTACCGCGGCGGCGCGCACGACCGTGCGGATGGCGTTGGCAACGCGTCCTCGCTTGCCGATCACGCGGCCCATGTCGCCGGGACCGACTCGCACCTCGAGGCGCACGCGGTCGCGCTGCTCCATCGGGTCGATGCGTACGGCATCGGGGTCGTCGACCAGCGACGTCACGAGGAGGTCGAGCACCGAGATGGCGGTGCCAGCGGGCTCGTCGGCATCGTTGCTGTCGTCGTCATCTCTTTCGTCGTCATTGGCATCGTCGGCGTCGTCGGCGTCGTCGATGCGGTTGACGTCCGCTTCGTCCAGGTCCTGGTCGAGCTGATCGTCGCTCATGCGTCGGCGGCGACGTCGGCCGCAGGCTCGACGACGGCGGGCTGAGACTCAGCCACCTTGATGAGACGGGCGACCGTCTCAGTGGGCTGGGCGCCCTTGCTGATCCAGTCGGCAGCACGCTCCGTGTCGATCTTCACGATCGACGGATCATGCCGCGGGTCGTAGGTGCCGATGATCTCGATGAAACGGCCGTTGCGCGGCGACCGGGAGTCGGCAGCCACGACGCGATAGGTCGGCTGCTTCTTCTTGCCCATGCGCATGAGGCGGAGCTTGACGGCCACTGCAATTCGTCCTTTATCGAGGGTGTACCCGCACCGTGTGCGGCGGACCATGGTGGTCCCTGGACGGCTGCTACTGCAACCCGGGCAGGGTGAAGGGCTGCTTGGGGGTCGTAGGGGGGACTTTCGGCGCGACGGTGACCCGGCCACCGCCACTCCCCTTCTTGCCCTTCGCGCCCTTGCCCCGGGCCTTCTTCGTGCCTGACAGGCCCGGCATCCGCTTCATGAGCTTCTGCATCTCCTTGAACTGCTTGACCAGCGCACCGACCTCGCCCGGGTCAGCCCCGCAGCCATTGGCGATGCGCGCTCGGCGAGACCCGTCGATCAGATCGACATCGGCCCGCTCAGCCGGGGTCATCGAGCGGATGATCGCCTCGATTCGGGCGATCTGACCGTCCTCGATCTGGGCGTTCTTGAGCTCCTTGGGCATGCCCGGGATCATTCCGACGAGCCCGGACAGCGGCCCCATCTTCTTGAGCTGCTGCATCTGGTCGAGGAAGTCGTCAAGGGTGAAGCGGCCGTCCATCAGCCGGGCGGCGGCTTCTTCGGCGGCGTCCTTCTCGTAGACCTCCTCGGCCTTTTCGATGAGGGTGAGGACGTCGCCCATGCCGAGGATGCGTCCGGCGAGGCGATCGGGATGGAAGGGCTCGAAGTCGCCCAGCTTCTCGCCCGTCGATGCGAAGGCGATCGGCTTGCCGACCACCTCCTTCACACTGAGCGCCGCACCGCCGCGAGCGTCACCGTCGAGCTTGGTGAGGATCACCCCGTCGAGAGCGAGGGTGCTGTTGAACGACTCGGCGACAGTGACAGCGTCCTGGCCGGTCATGGCGTCGATGACGAGGAATGTGTAGTCGGGGGTCGTGGCCAGAGAGATCTGCCGGACCTGCTCCATGAGCTCTTCGTCGATGGCGAGACGACCGGCGGTGTCGACGATCAGCACGTCGCGGCCAAGTCGCCGCGCCTCGGCCAGACCCGCGGCTGCCGTGGCGACCGGGTCGCCCGGCTGCGAGAAGACGGGGACATCGATCTGCTTGCCGAGCATGCGGAGCTGTTCGACCGCCGCCGGTCGTTGGAGGTCGGTGCCGACGAGGAGCGGGTTGCGACCCTGCTGCTTGAACCAGCGTGCGAGCTTGGCCGAGTTCGTCGTCTTTCCGGAGCCCTGCAGGCCCGCCATGAGGACCACCGTCGGCGGCTTCGACGCGTACGTGATCTTCATCGTCGCCCCGCCGAGGACGTTGATCAGCTCCTCGTGGACGATCTTGATGACCTGCTGGGCAGGGTTGAGGGCCTCAGCGAGCTCCACGCCGATGGCTCGGTCACGGATGCGGGCCTGCATCCCCTTGACGACCTGGAAGTTGACGTCGGCCTCGAGCAGCGCGACACGGATCTCTCGGAGGACCTCGTCGACATCAGCGTCGCTGAGCTTGCCCTTGCCGCGAAGGCGCTTGAAGATCCCGTCGAACCGGTCAGAGAGTGCGTCGAACATGAGCGACCGATGCTAGCGGCGACCCGTTCCCGGGCCTCAGTCAGCCTTGCGGGGGACGATCAGTGGTGTCCGTTTGTTCCCAACGGTCCACCGACGGCTACGTGGTTGTCGACGGCTACCACGCCCGCAACCGCGGCTGCGGTGCGCTCGAGGTCGACCCGGGCCGCTTCATCCGGAACGGTCCCCCGAAGGATCGCCGTGCCGCCCTGCACCTCAACGGTGGGTTGTGGGAGGTGCCAGGTGCGCGGCGCGTGCGAAAGCTCAAAGCGCACTCGATCAGCGACGTCAGTGGTACCGCCGTTGCGACGCTCCTCCAGCAGGCGCTGCAGCTTCGCTCGTGCCTCGCGTCCCGTCATCGGAGCGATGAGCAACCCCACGCCAACACCCATAGCGAACACGAACAAGCGCCGGTAGCCCAGCAGCCGACCCGTGTGGTAGCCCGCCTTCACGCCGAGCTTCGTCGTGCCCACGCCCAGCCTGGCGGGCAGGAAGATCAGTCGGAGAAGGGTGAACATGACCCCAGCGTAGACCCGGCTGGCGGCTTCAGCCCTCGGCGAACAGCGCGTCGACGAACTCGTCCGGATCGAACTCGATCAAGTCGTCCACGCTCTCTCCGAGGCCCACCAGCTTGATGGGGATCCCGAGTGTCGACTGGATCGCCATGGCGATGCCGCCCTTCGCCGATCCGTCGAGCTTTGTCAGCACGACTCCGGTCAGCTCGACGGCATCGGTGAACTGCCGGGCCTGTACCAGGCCGTTCTGCCCGGTGGTGGCGTCGAGGACGAGAAGCACCTCGGTCACCTTGCCCGGTTCACGGTCGGCGACCCGACGTACCTTGCTCAGCTCCTCCATGAGGTTGACCTTCGTGTGCAGTCGGCCTGCGGTATCGGCCAGCACGAGGTCGGTTCCCCGCGCGGCTGCGCGCTGCACCGCATCGAAGATGATCGAGCTCGGATCGCCTCCCTCCGCGCCGCGCACCAAGTCCGCCCCGGAACGCTCGGCCCACGTCGCCAGCTGCTCAGCTGCAGCGGCGCGGAACGTATCGCCAGCAGCCATGACGATCGAACGACCCGCATCAGCCTGCTGCTTGCCGACCTTGCCGATCGTGGTCGTCTTCCCGACGCCGTTCACTCCGACGAACAACCAGACGTTGGGGGCACCCGGCTCGTAGCGCAGCGAGCGGTCACCGGAGCTGAGATCGACCTTGAGCTGCTCCTTGAGCGCATCGAGCAACGCGCTGGGCTCGGTGATGCCGACGAGGTCAACCGTCGCTCGCAAGCGGTTCAGGATGTCCGTTGTCGTCGCGACGCCGACATCCGCAAGGATCAACGCCTCCTCGAGCTCGTCCCACGTCTCACCGTCGATCTTCTCGCGTGACAGGACCGAGCCGACGTAGCCCGAGATCGTCGAACGAGCCCGTACGAGGCGATCTCGCAGCTTCGGCTTCTCCGCATGTGGCTCGGCGAGGGGCTCCTCGACCTGGACGGCCGGCTGTGGGGTGAGGTCCTGCTCCAGCTCGACGACCGGCTCGGGCGCGACCGCGGTGTCAGCCGCAGTCTCCTCCAGCGTCTCAACGGGCGGCTCGAGTGTCGACTCGGCGCCCCGCCGGGTTGCGACGAAGGCGACGCCTCCGATGGCGGCAACGACGAGAAGGACGAGCAGGAGGATCAGGAGCGGTTCCATGGCGCTTGGCAGCGTAGAGGGAGCCGCTGTGAGCGCCTAACCCTGCTCAACCCGTGAAGCTGGTGACCTTCTCGCTGACGACCTTGCTGGAACCACCAGGCTCCATGGTGACGCCGTAGAGGATGTCGGCGGCCTCCATCGTGCGCTTCTGGTGGCTCACGATGATGAGCTGCGCCTCCTGGCGGAACTCATGAACGAGATCCAGGAACCTGTGCAGGTTCATGTCATCCAGGGCAGCCTCGACCTCATCCATCACGTAGAAGGGCGACGGCCGGCTGCGGAACACGGCGAACAGGAACGCCAGCGCGGTGAGCGACCGCTCGCCACCGGAGAGCAGCGAGAGCTTGCGAACGTTCTTGCCGCTGGGCTTGGCCTCGACCTCGATGCCCGTCTCGAGCAGGTTGTCGGGTTCGGTGAGCCGCAGGCGACCTGTGCCACCCGGGAACAGCGTTTGGAAGAGATGCTCGAAGTTCTGGGACACATCCGCGAACGCGCCCGCGAACACGTTGACGATCTCGGCGTCGATGGCGCGGATCACCTTGCTGAGATCTCGCCGCGACGACTTCACGTCCTCTAGCTGCGCCTCAAGGAACTCATGCCGCTCCTGGAGGGCGTTGTACTCCTCGAGCGCCAGCGGGTTGATGGGACCCATCAGGCGGAGGTCGCGCTCGAGCTCGCGCACGCGAGCTGTGGGCGTGGTGCCCTCGGCGATCTCGGGAAGCTCGGTCGACATCGCCGCGTCCGGGTCGATGTCGAGATCGCGGCGGAGCGACTCCACCGCCGATTCGAGCCGAAGCTTCACCTCTGCCTCGTCGAGCTCGGCACGTCGAGCCCGCTCTCGTGTCTCCTCGAGCTTGCGCTCCGACTCCACACGCTCGCGCCGCAGGCCATCGAGCCGTGTCGCGGCGGCGCGCTGGCTTTCGCTCTGACGGCGGCGGCGTTCACGAAGGTCAGCGAGCTCGCCCTCCACGGTCGCCAGCCGATCGGCGACTAGTGCTCCGAGTCGATCGACCGCCGCCTGTTTCCCGTCGAGCTCGATCCGACGCTCCTCGGCGCCGCGCCGCGCCTCCATCGACCCCTCGAGACGGGCCTCCACCTCGGCCTGGCGGCGGCGAAGCATCTGACGCCGCTCCTCGAGCCCGGCGCCTTGCACCTCGAGGTCGGTGCGCAGCGACCCCACCGCAGCAGCCCGCTCGTCGAGGTGAGCCTTGGCGTCGGCCATGGCGCGGGACCGTTCCGCCGCATCGACCTCTTCGGCTTCGAGCAACGGCAGGGTGAGCTCGAGCTCTGCGACACGCGCCTGCTCCCGTGCGAGTCGCTCGGCGATCTCGTCCGCGTGCCCACGCAGGCCCTCGGCCTCTGTGGTGGCGTCTCGGTGATCGGCGTCGACACGGCGCAGGCCATCGGTGGCCGCAGAGAGTCGGCCGTCGTGCTCGTCGAGCTGGCGGGCCAGCGCGGCCTCGACCTGGCGGGCCTCGTCGAGGAGCGATCGAGCACCGCGCAGGCTCGACTCGGCGTGGTTGGCCAGTGTGGTCGCCCCGTCGGCGCGCTCCCGAGCTTCGTCGAGCGCTGCGCCCGTGGCGCCGGTGGACGCGGTGCCGACTCGCCAACCGGTCAGCCCGAAGCGACCGCCCGTGCGAGTGACCACGACGGCATCCGGGTGGGCCAGCGCGGCGTCGACAGCCGCCGACCAGCCACCGTCCACCACCACGGCCGAGCCCAGGAGCGCATCGAGGAGCGCTTCGACATCAGGACGCGACGCACGGACGTGCTTGCGGACGGGCTCGCCGATCGGCGGCGCTGCCGGACCGGTGCGTGTGGCGCCCAGCGCGAGGACGGCTCCGCCCACCGTGTCGTCACCGTCGTGCAGAGCCGCGATTGCTGAGCGCGCCGCGTCGACGCCGTCCACCACAACAGCGGCGAGCGCCTCGCCGGCGGCGGCCTCGACTGCAGTCTCCCAGCCGTCATCGATCTGCACGAGGTCGAGCAGCGTGCCGACGACGCCTGCCACCGCCGTGAGACGCTCGGCGCCAGCGCGTGAGCGCGCTTCATCGAGGGCCAGGCTCAACGCCTCAGCGCGTGCCGTCCATGCGTGACGATCGGCGTCGGCGGTTCGCAGTGCTTCCTCAGCATCCCCGACCTGTCCCTCGGCCTCACTCCGCGCCGCTTCTGCGGCCTGCAGGCGCTCGACGAGGGGGCCTTCAGCCTGCTCGGCGTCTGCGGCTTCGCCTCGCAGGCGCTCGGCTTCGGCCGTGAGCCGTTCGACCTTCTCGTCGAGCACCCCGAGGCGCGCTCGAGAGCGACCGACCTCTGCCTCCCCCCGCTCGACCCCGGCGCGCAGCGCAGCCAGCTCGCCACGAGCCTCCGCGGCCCGCCCTGTCGGCGCGGGCACGCCCTCTGACCACTGCTGCTCGTACGTGGTGCGGGCCTCGGCCAGGGCACCTTCGGCTCGGGCCAGCTCCTCGGCGCGCGGGGCCAGCAGCTCGGCCTCCGCGTCCGCCTCAGCCAGGTCCGCGCCGAGTCGGGACGCCTCCGCCTCGAGCGACGCGATCACGGCCTGGTCGACGAAGGCTCCTCGCTCTCGATCGATGCCCCGGCGGCGTTCGGTGAGCACCGCCGCGAGACCACGGGCCTTCTCCCGAAGCGACTCGAAGCGCACCAAGGCGTCGCCAAGGTCATCGCCGCCGATGGTGCCGAGCTCCGACTCAGCGACGAGCACTGCCGAGTCGAGCTCGGCGAGGGTCTTGCGGATGAGTGTCTCCTCGTTTGCAAGCTCTGCTCGTGCGGCGCCGCCATCACTGAGACGCCGCTTGAGCGTCGTGAGCTCGCGGCCCGCAAGGAACACCTGCAGCGCTCGCAGCTCGGCCACGACGTCTCCGTGCCGGCGAGCCGCGTCAGCCTGCCGCTCGAGCGGGCGGAGCTGGCGACGGACCTCGCGCAGCAGATCCCCGAGACGGGTGAGGTTGCCCTCCGTGGCAGCAAGACGGCGCTCCGCCTTCTCCTTGCGCTTGCGGTACTTCAGGACGCCTGCCGCCTCTTCGAGGATGAGCCGACGATCCTCCGGGCGGGCGTTGAGCACCCCGTCGATCTGGCCTTGGCTCACGATCACGTGCTGTTGGCGGCCCACCCCCGTGTCGGAGAGCAGATCCTGGATGTCGAGCAGTCGGCACGGCACACCGTTGATGGCGTACTCGCTGTCGCCGGTGCGGAAAAGGGTGCGGGTGATCGTGACCTCGGTGAAGTCGATCGGCAGCAACCCTGCCGAGTTGTCGATCGTGAGCGACACCTCGGCCCGGCCGAGGGCGGGGCGCTTGGACGTGCCCGCGAAGATGACGTCGTCCATCTTCTGGGAGCGCACCGCTGAGGGGGCCTGCGCGCCGAGCACCCAGCCGATGGCGTCGACGACGTTGGACTTGCCCGACCCGTTCGGTCCGACGACGACGGTGACGCCGGGTTCGAGCTCGAGGGCGGTGGTGTCGGCGAAGGACTTGAAGCCCTTCAGGGTGAGGGTCTTGAGGAACATCCGGACCCGAACCTAGTGGTCGCGCGCTGAGGGTCTGAGCACCCTCAGACCTGACATTCCTCGCAGTAGTAGAGGGGCCGGTTGGCGTACCGGGCCTTGGCAATCGGAGCCCGGCATCTGCGGCACGGCTCCCCTTCCCGTCCGAACACCCTCAGCTCATCTTGGTGGTCCCCGGGCTTGCCATAGAGGTCCACGAACGGGAACTCGTCGACCGTGCTGCCGCGGTGCTTGACGGCATCGTGCAGGGTCTCCACGAGGGCCCGGAACAGCCGGCGAATCTCCTGGCTGGACAGCTCGCTGGAGATGCGGTCATGGCGCAACCCGGCTTCCCAGAGGATCTCGTCGCTGTAGATGGGCCCGATGGCGGCGACGACGGTGGGGTCCATCAGGAGCGCCTTCAGCTTCACGTTCTTGCTGAGGATCAGACGGGCGAACGACGTCCATGACACCGTGTCGGCCACGGGGTCGAGCCCAGCGGAGGCGACCGAGGGAACCTCGTCGGCCAGCGCGTCGTTGGCCACGACGAAGACCTGCGCGGTGCCAGACGGATCCACGAGCCTGATCTGCCCGCCCTGCGTGAACGAGAACACCACGAAGGTGTGCTTGGCGGGCGGATCCTTGGGCGCGAACTTCTCGAGTCGGCCGCCTTCGCCGAGGTCGATGACCAACAGCTCCCCGTTGTCGAGGTTGCCGACGAGAAGCCGACCCTTGCGGTCGACCGACTTGACCTTGGCCCCCTCGAGACGGGCTTGGAACACCTTCTTGTTGCCGTTGTGACGCACGACCTTGGCGCCGGTGACCTCAGGGACCTTGAATCGCTTGCCCACGGCCTCCTTCTCCAGCTCCCGGCGAACCGTCTCCAGCTCGGGCAGCTCAGCCATGGTGGATCTCCCTCAGGGTGTCGTCGACATCGCTGCCGTCGTTGGTGTCGGACAGTGCGTCGATGGCGCTACGAGCGGCGTTCTGCTCGGCCTGCTTCTTCGAGCGGCCGACCCCGGTGCCGTGGGGCTCCCCGTCGATGGTGACGGTGACGTGAAACGTGCGTGCGTGGTCGGGGCCGGTGGCCTCCACCTCGTAGCGAGGTGCGCTGGCAAGATCGCGGGCGGCGAGCTCCTGGAGGCGGCTCTTGTGGTCGGCCCCGTCCTCCTGCGCAGTGGCAAGCCGGGGGCCGAGGATCCCCAGCACCAGGCTGGCGGCGCCCTCGAGGCCCTGGGCGAGGTAGACGGCACCGATGATCGCCTCCATGGCGTCCGCCAGGATCGACGGCTTCTCGCGCCCGCCGGAGAGCTCCTCGCCCTTGCCCAGCAGCAAGTGCTGTCCGACGCCGAGCTCCTCAGCGACCTCAGCAAGGGCAACCGAGTTCACCACGGTCTTTCGGATCTCGGTGAGGTCACCCTCGGGGAGATCGTGGTGGGTGCGATACACGTGATCGGTGATCACCACGCCGAGCACGGAGTCGCCGAGGAACTCCAGGCGCTCATTGGAGGGATGGCCGGCGTGCTCCGCGCACCAGGAGCTGTGCACGAGCGCAGGCGCGAGAAGCGCAGGATCAAGGTCGAGTCGGAGGCGCTCGATCAGGCGTGGCAGGCCGGGTACCGGGAGGGCGATGACGGCCTTCTACAGTCGGCCGACGACGTAGTCGACGGCATCGCGCACCGTCTTCAGGTCTTCGAGGTCTTCGTCGTCGATGCGAAACCCGACTGAGCGCTCGCTGAGCTCCTCCTCCAGAGCTTCGACCAGCTCGATGAGGGCGAGGGAGTCGGCCTCGAGATCGTCGGCAAAGCTCGCGCCCTCGACGATCGTGCCCGGCTCAACCTCCAGGATGTCGGCCAGTCGGTCACGGATGAGCTCGAACACCTGCTGGCGGTCCATGGGTTGTCCTCGTTCGACGTGGGTCTCGGCGGGCACGGTCACTCCTGCACGCGGCGGTCTAGGGCGTCCGGGAGCATACCGTCGCCGAGACTTTGTGCGCTTGTGCACGAGTGAAGATCCCAAACGACGGGAGCAACGGTGAGCTGGCTGCTCCGACGGGGCTGGCTACGCCGGCGCCACGGCGACCCGGAGACGCTCGACGATCTCGTGGTCGTGCAGCTCCTTGGCCACCCGGATGGCGTTCACAATCGCTGTGGCGGAGCTCGACCCGTGCGAGATGAGGCACAGCCCGTCGACGCCAAGGAGCATGGCCCCACCGGTGTTGTCGGGATCGAGCGTTCCATAGAGCGGCATGAGGGCCGGCATCAGCACTTCGCCCGCTGCCTGCGTCTCGGGGCTCGTACCGAAGGCACCGAAGATGGCGGACACGAGGGTGCGCATCCCACCCTCGAGCGTCTTGAGCACGACGTTGCCAGTGAAGCCGTCCGTGACCACCACATCGACCTCGTCGGTCATCACATCGCGGCCCTCGACGTTGCCGATGAAGGTCGCACCCGCCGCCGTGAGCGCATCCGATGCCGAGAGCAGAGCGTGGGTGTCCTTCACCAGCGGGGTGCCCTTGCTTGCCTCTTCCCCGATCGACAGCAAGCCGATCCGTGGCTCTGCGATCCCATAGCGATCGCGTGCGAACACGGCGCCCATCTGCGCGAACTGCAGCAGCCACTCTGGTTGGCACTCGGCATTGGCCCCCGCGTCGAGCAGCACAGTGGGGTTGAAGCCAGGCACTGGGATCGGCGTGGCGATCGCGGGTCGTGAGACGCCCTTGATCCGTCCCATCCGCAACAGCGCAGACGCCATCGTGGCTCCCGTGTTGCCAGCCGAGATCATGGCGAACGCCTTGCCGTCTCGCACCGCCTCCGCAGCGCGCACCAGCGAGCTGTCCTTCATCCGGCGCACGCTGGCGCCAGGATCGGCGCTCATCGGGATCACCTCGGAGGCAGGGATGATCTCGAGGTCCCCGGCGAGGGAGCCGAGCACGTCAGGCTGGCCAACAAGAGCGACGGGAACCCCGAGCTCAGCGACTGCCCGATGCGCCCCGGCAACGATCTCGTCCGGCGCCTTGTCCCCGCCCATAGCGTCCAACGCCACAGGCAGCATCAGTGGATCAATCGACGTCGATGGCCTGACGGCCGCCGTACCAACCACAGTTGCCACACACGATGTGGGGCTTCTTGGTGGAGCCACAGCGCGGGCACAGGCTGCGTGAGGGCAGAGCGAGGCGCCATGCGCTGGCACGACGACTGCGGCTCTTGGCCTTGCTGGTCTTCTTCTTGGGGACAGCCATGACGGTGATCCTCGTTGCGAGAGGGTGGGTTGCGCTGGCCGATGTGGCCTGCAGCACAGCCGGTGGATCGTAGCGGCCTCCCCGCGGGACCGTCGAACCGGGTCAGTCGAACTTCAGCTCATCCAGCCCAGCCCAGCGGGGATCCGGGGACCGCTCGGCCGCCTCGTCCTGCTCGGCGTCAGCCACCCGGGCGGGGAAGGTCTCGGGTGCCGGACCGGGGCAATCCGGGCGGCACAGCGGCGCCAGCGGCAATGAGAGCAGCACCGCGTCGCGCACGACACGTTCGAGATCGACCTCGTCGCCGTCGAGCTGGTACGTCTCGCCTTCGACCGGACTGGTCTCGAAGACCTCACTGAGCGTTGCCTCGATCAGATCGCTGACGGGGTCGAGGCACCGGCGGCACTCCCCCACCCAGGGGGCAGTGACGGTCCCACTGATCGTGACCGCTCCCTCGATCGCCTCCAACACACCGTCCACCCGCACATCGGCGTCATCGGGAACGTGGGCCGACGTGATGGCGAGGCCAGGCAACGGGGTCGCCAGATGCACCTCACGCTGAGTACCAGGGCGGCGCCGGAGCTCCATCACCCCGATCCGCAGAACGGAGCGGGTCAACGAACTAGCCCAGGTCCTGGTCGAACACCGCCGGGTTGTCGAGACCGTCGTCGTCGGTCTCCGCACCGTCCTCCGGAGAACCCGAGGACCCGCCCGGGCCCTGCAGCTTGGCGCGACCCGCCCCGACCATCTTGAGCGTGCGCTCGAGGACGATCTCAAAGCTGGCGAGCTTGTGGTCGCAGTAGTCCTCACACTCGTTCTTGAGACGACTCGCTTCGTCCTTGGCCGACTCGACGATCTTTCGGGCTCGCGCCTCACTGGACTTCACGACCTCGGTGCGCTGCACCATCCGCTCGGCGCGGGTGCGAGCTTGGTCGAGGATCTCTTCACCTTCACGTCGCACCTTGGCGAGGTACTCCTCCCGCTCCTTCAACAACCAACGAGCGGCGCGAAGCTCCTCGGGCAGCCGCTCGATCGTCTCGTCGAGAAGATCCAGCATCTCGTCACGGTTCACCATCACGGAGGTGGACAGGGGCATGGGACGAGCAGAGGCCACCATCTCGTGGAGCCGACGAAGCATCTGCTCCGAATCGGTGCCTGGAAGGCGCGGGCGTGGTTCAGCCTCCGCCCGCTCGAGGTCGTCGTCATCGTGGTCGGACATCAGGATCCGTACCTCTCGGCCAGGCGCTTTGCGACAGGGGCGGGCACCATGCTGGTGACGTCGCCACCGAAGTGGGCGATCTCTCGAATGAGCTTGGAAGCGAGGAACGAGTGCGCTGACCCGCACGGTATGAACAGCGTGTCGACTCCTGACACGGCGTGGTTCATCTGCGCCATCATCAGCTCGGACTCGAAGTCGGACACCACTCGCAGGCCCTTCACGATGAAGTCGGCCTCGATCTCGCGTGCGAGGTCCACAACGAGGCTGGCGAACAGCGTGACGGTGACGTTCGGGAGGTGGGCTGCTGACTCGGCGATCATCGCCTGACGCTCTTCGAGATCAAACAGCGTCTTGCCCTTCTGCGGGTTTCGGACGGCCGCGACAACGACCTCGTCGAACCGCCTGGCCGCCACCTCAATGATGTCGAGATGGCCCAGGTGGATCGGGTCGAACGAGCCCGGATACAGAACCTTGGTCATTGGTGTCACGCTACCGCCGACTGCAGGGTCGCTCGCCACCCATGGCTCCGAGCCCGTCAGATCGGATGCCGCTCGGTGATCGTCACGTGAGTGTGCCCGTAGCGCTTGGATCGGCGCACCTCCCACCCAAAGGGCGATTCAACCGGGCGATTCGACTCCAGCACCGCAAGATCCGACGGCAGGCGATCGAGGAGGACGAGCCACGCCTCTTGGTCGTGCTCGTATGGCGGGTCGATGAGTGCGAGATCCCAACGACGTTGCCCTACACCGGCGAGAAACCGCTCAACAGTGCTGGCGACGACGCTGGCCTGGTCTGCGAGACCCGTGGTGTCGAGGTTGGCCTCGATGGCCGCCAACGAGGCGCGATCTCGGTCGACGAAGGTCACGTGGGTTGCCCCCCGCGACAGGGCTTCGATGCCCATGGCGCCGCTCCCGGCGTAGAGGTCGAGCACGGTCGCTCCCACGATGGCGCCCAGGCTCCCCAACGCGTTGAAGGTCGCCTCCCGCACCCGATCGGGGGTGGGCCGAGTCGTAGGTCCCTCGGGAGCGACCAGTCGCCGTCCCCGAGCGCTTCCCGAGATCACGCGCATCACGGCGACGGTACCGTCCAGCCATGACCGATCCCCCTCTTCCCGCCGGTGTCGTGGTGATCCACATCGATCAGCCGCTGGTCCGCAACGCGATCAACTCCGAGACCGCCGCCCGCCTCCACGACGCGTTCGAGGCGTTCGATGCGAACGCAGACGCACGGGTGGCTGTGCTCACAGGTGACGCTGCAGCCTTCTGCGCGGGCGCCAACCTGCGCGACCTCCCGCGGCTAAGAGACAGCGGACCGCTTGGCCCAACCCGCCTCCAGCTGTCCAAGCCGGTGATCGCCGCCATCGAGGGATGGTGTGTTGCGGGAGGCGTGGAGCTGGCCGCGTGGTGTGATCTGCGAGTCGCTGGCCGCTCCGCTCGCATCGGGTGTCTCGAGCGTCGATGGGGCGTCCCACTGATCGACGGGGGCACCTACCGGTTGCCGCAGATCGTCGGACTCGGGCGAGCCCTCGACCTGATCCTCACCGGCCGAGAGATCAGTACGGACGAGGCCGAGCGGATCGGCTTCTTGACGCGCGTCGTGCCGGACGGTGACGCGCTCAGCTCAGCGGTCGCGCTCGCCGCGGAGATCGCGTCGTTCCCGTGGCGCGCTGTGGTCAACGACCGCACAAGCGTCTACGCGGGGCTCGGCCGCACCCTCGAGGAGGCGCTGCAGGTCGAGGAGGAGCTGGGCAAGGACACGATCTTCGCCGAGGGGTTTTCCGCAGGGGTCGACCGCTTCAACGACCATCAAGCCGCCCGCGATCGTTAGTCCAATCGATCAGAGGTCCTGAGAGAGGCCCGTGGCACCGATGCGCACTCGCTCACGCACGTCCCCACCATCCACCCACGACGACGTCCGCCATGTGTCGCCTTCCACGCGCTGCCAGGCCGCGCTGACGATCTCGAGCTCGAAGATGTGCGATGCGCCGGGCTCACCGATGTCGAGCCCGATCTTGTCGAGCCAGAGGGCACGCACCGAGGCCCACTCATCAGCCTCCACCACCTCGCGCGCCACGCAGAACAGCTTCGCCTCGCCCGCCACATCGTCCTTGTCGGCCAGCGACGTGACGACGCAGCACCGGGGATCTCGCTGCAGATCCTGCGCCTTCACCGCGTCGGGCATGCTCCCCACGTAGAGCCGTCCCTCGTAGATCGACAGCTCCATGGGGCTCACGCGAGGCCACCCGTCAATGCGGATCGTGGCCACGAACGTGAGCCCGGTGCTGGCAACCCGCTCGCCGAAGAACGACGCGATCGTGGGGGCGGCTGCAGAGAGCTCTTCGAAGTTCGGCATGGTCCGGACGATACGCGGTGGCTAGGACAGCGAGGCGAGGAGCACCGCCCTTGGTGAGCCACACTGGAGGCATGGGCGTTGCCGACACCATCCAATGCGTGGACTGCGGCGGCCAGTGTCAGCGGTCCCCGTTCGAAGCGCCCGAGCTGGGGTGGGCGGTGGGCGACATCGTCGCCTATCGCTGCAAGGACTGCCTGGACATGTGGTATCTCGAGGTCGATGAAGATGACCTCGACGAGACCGTCTCTGACGGGCGGGGCGACGTCCCCAGCGAGTGATCAGGCGGGCCGCGCCACCCTGGTTGCCGGCCGCGGTTGCCGAAGGACGACGGTGACCCCCGCCGCCGCCGCGATCGCGACCGCGGGCGCGGGACCCCACGCCGCGGCGGCAGCCACGGTCACCACGGCCGCTTGGGTGAGCACGATCAAGCGCTGCGCGGCGGGCAGCAGCTCGTCGAGGCGTCGGTGCAGCGCCATCATGCGCTCCGGGGTGGTGAGGGAACGTCCGAGGTACACGGCGAGCCCCCGCACCAGACCGAACCCGGTGACGACGTAGAACGCAGCCAGCGGAGAGGCCGTGAGGGCCGCGAGCACGATCAGCAGGTACACCGCCGATGTGGTGACGTAGGTCGCGAGCCCGACACCGATCTGCCAGCCGAACCCGCCTCCATAGACCCAGCTCCGGTATTGATCGAGCCAGGTCTCGTTGACCTGTCGAGTGTGCGTTGGAAGGCGGAACCCGCCGATCGACAGGTCCGACGCTATGGTCACCGCTCCGCACACAGCCGCTGCTCCGGCAAGCACATCAGGTGAGAGCTCGACGAGTGCGACCCCGGCGGCAAGCGCAGCGGCCGCAGCGCCGAGCGTTGCGCCACCGAGCAAGGCACCCACCACGAACCAGAGCGCGGTGACGTGATACCGGTTCCTGCGTCCACGCTCACCGATGGGTGTGATCGTGGAGAGCATCGAAAGCCCACACGGGGACCAAGTGGATCGCATGGCGGCGGCAAGAGCGGTGACAACGGCAAGCGTCACGAGCAAGGGGGACATCACCCCATCGTAGGCAGCGGCCTCGGGGGTGCTGGGCCGTCCTACGGTGCCGCAATGCACCTCGAGCTCGATCCGGTCGAGCGGCGCGTGATGGGCAGCCAGCTCGAGGAGGAGCGCACCGTCCCCGACACGCTGCGAACCGATCTGGCCTCGGCCCAATCGGAGATCACCCGGCTCACATAGATCGTCGACGAGCTCAGGACGCCGGGGCCCTGAGCCCGTCTATCGGTGATGCTCCAGCGGATCGAGGGGCACAGCGCGGCTGAGATCGAGCACGTCGAGGGGCGCGGGTCGGCCCAAGAAGTAGCCCTGGCCGTAACGAACGCCGAGGGCCCGTACGGCATCGAGCTCGTCGCGCGTCTCCACACCCTCGGCCAGCACCTCCGCGCCGGTCTCGGAGGCGAAGCGAACCAGTGATGCCACGAGGGACCTACGCACGGGGTCGAGATCGATCCCGAAGATGAGCTCGCGGTCGACCTTGATGAGATCGGGAGCGAGGTTGAGCATCCTCGTCGGACGTGACCCACCCGAACCTGCATCATCGACGGCGACCCGAACACCTCGTTTGCGCAGCGCGAGCAGCGCGGCCGGCAGCTTCGGGTAGGCGTGGAACGCCTTGTCCTCGATGAGCTCGAGCACGACTCGTCCCGGACTGACGTGCGCGACTGCCTGTGCAAGCTGCGAGCTCACCATCGTCTCGGGGCCCACGTTGATCGACATCGCGACCCCATCGGGGAGCAGCGGGATCTGATCGAGCGCACGCCTTACCGCGACCATCTCGAGGTCGACGCCCAGATCGGCGGCGTGGGCATCGGTGAACCACATGTCAGGCGGCCGAACAGGAGTGACGTTGAAGCGGGCGAGCGCCTCGACGGCGACGGCAGCACCCGAGCTGAGATCGATGATCGGCTGGAACGCCAACGAGAGGACCTCCGGGTCCTCGAGCACGCGCTGCACACGCAGACGCGCGTCGATGCGCGCGACGGCGTCGGGACTGAGGGCGTTGGTCATGTACCGACCCGTCGCGCGGCCTCCATCGACCGCGCTCAGTGCTCCCTCGGCCGGGTGACCGAGGCGGCGCAGCTGATCTCCTGCTCGATGTAGGTCGCATGCCGCGCCCACCGCGATGCTGACGATGTCGGCGACGCGGGTCAGCACCGCAACGTCCACGTCGGTGAAAGCCTGCGGGCTTGCCGAGTTGACGGTGAGCACGCCAAACATCTCGTAGGACCGTGACAGAGGCACACAGACCAGCGATGCGATCGCGAGACGTCGGCAGGTGACCGCATCCACTCGTGGGTCGCACGACGTGTCGTTGGAGCGCACGACCCGACCGGTCTCGATCGCTAGCCCGCTGAGGCTGGCCCCTAGCTCCGCTCTGGTGCCTACCCCAGACACACCCACTCCGGCGCCACACACGGTGCGCATCCCGACATCGTCGACCAGTGCGATGGAGACGCTGTCAGCGCTGGGGACAAGCTCGAGTGCCCGGTCCGCGATGCGCCGCAACAATGACGTGGGATCGACGGCATCCCCGATTGCAGCCGCGAACTCGCCCCGGCTCATCGCGGACGCCCCTCAGGGGTCGCGGAGACCCCATCGGTGGCCATCCCCGCGTATCGGCCGATCGGCGCATCGACTTGAGCCGGCCTCAGCTCTTGAAGAGGAAAGCTTCGTCGTCCGGATCGAGAAACAGGCGGAGCTCGTCCGCGAGCTCGGGATTCTCGCTGAGGTCGGGGTCAGCATCGATGATTTGCTCCGCCGCCGCGCGCGCATCTTCCACGACCTTGCGGTCTCGCCGCAATGACGCCAGCTTGAGGTCACTGCGACCCTTCTGACGCTCGTTGAAGATGGTCCCTTCCCCGCGGATCTCGAGGTCGGCCTCGGCGAGCTCGAAGCCATCCTCCGACTTCACGATTGCGTCCAACCGCGCATTTCTCTGCGCCCGTTCGTCTTCGTCACCATCGGCGCCGCCAACCTCCGTGACCAGATAGCAGTACGACTCATCCGCGCCCCGACCCACACGTCCCCGAAGCTGATGCAGCTGTGCAATGCCGAAACGATCCGCGTCAAGGATCACCATCACGGTGGCGTTCGGCACATCCACGCCGACCTCGATGACCGTGGTCGCGATCAGCACCTGGGTCCTACCCTCTCGGAAGGCAGTCATCTCAGCCTCCTTTTCGGCGCCCGCCAGTCGCCCATGCAGCAGCCCAAGCGAGAGCCCCGAGAGCTCGGCAGCCTCGAGGCGTTCAAAGGTCGTCTCGGCGGCCGCGGCCTCGAGCTTGTCGCTCTCACCA
The DNA here is from genome assembly GCA_040902805.1 of Acidimicrobiales bacterium. Classification (GTDB taxonomy): domain Bacteria; phylum Actinomycetota; class Acidimicrobiia; order Acidimicrobiales; family VFJN01; genus VFJN01. The sequence continues at coordinate 68,269 of JBBDWQ010000019.1, read as the reverse complement.
ATCAGCGGACAGACGACGTATGCCTGCCGACCGGCTTCGACCTCCGAGCGCACCCGCTCCCACACCTGTGCCGCGTCGTCGTCACCCCTGGCCCACGTCGTGGCGATCGGCTTGCGACCGACGGGCTTGTGTCGCAGCAGGGACATGTCGAGGTCGCCGTAGACGGTCATGGCCGCCGTGCGTGGGATCGGCGTGGCCGTCATGACAAGCACATCGGGCACCGCACCGCCGCCCGCCTTGTCCTTCAGCGCGGCACGCTGCTCTACGCCGAAGCGGTGCTGTTCGTCGATGACCACCGCGCCAAGACTCTTGAACTCAACAGCCTCCTGGATGAGCGCGTGGGTGCCGATCAGAAGATCCACCTCGCCGGCTGCCAGCGCACTCAGGACGCGTTGGCGTTCCTTCCCGGTGACCTTGTTGGTCAGCAGCTCCACGGTGAGGGGGCGCTCACCGAACAGCGAGCTGCCATCGTCGGGCACGGTCACGCCGTCGAGGAGAGGTCGGATCGACGCATGGTGCTGATCGGCCAGCACCTCAGTGGGTGCCATGAAGGCGCCCTGGTGCCCACCTTGCACCGCCGTGAGCAGCATGGCGACAGCGACCACGGTCTTCCCGGACCCCACGTCGCCCTGCAGGAGCCGATGCATCGGCACCGGGCGAGCGAGGTCAGCGGAGATGTCCGCGATCACGGACCGCTGATCTTCGGTGAGCTCGAACGGCAGCGCCTCGATGAACCGGCTCACCAGCTCGCCAGAGGTTGTGTGCTCGATTCCCTGACTCGTCGCCTCGATGCGCCTCTTGCGCATGACGAGCGCCATCTGAATTCGCAGCAGCTCATCGAAGACCAGGCGACGGCGGGCCTCCTCAGCCTCTGCCATCGACTCCGGCAGGTGGATGCCCTGGAAGGCCGACATCCGCGGAACGAAGTCGTGGGCGTCGAGCAGCCAGTCCGGCAGCGGTTCCACCAGCTCACGCGTGCGACGGAGGGACTCACCGATCCACCCGCGAAGATCCCTGGAGTAGATGCGCAGCTTGTCCGACTGCGGGTAGATGGCGGTGATCTGCAACCGGTCGGCCTCGTCGAGCAGGTCGATCTCTGGATTGGCCATCTGCAGGTGTCCCCGGTACTCCGTGACCTTGGCGAAGAACATGGCCTCGGATCCCTCAGGAAACTGTCGCGTGCGCCAGGGTTGGTTGAAGAAGGTGACCCGGAGGTAGCCCGACCCGTCGCTGATGCGGAGCTCCGTTCGCGCTCGCCCCCGACCCCGCCCTGGCACTGAGCTCGAAGACACGACACGGCCGAACACCCAGACCGACTCGTCAACGCGCAGATCGCGGATCGCGGCCTGCTTTGTCTTGTCGATGTGGCGACGCGGATAGTGGGTGAGGAGGTCGAGGATCGACGTGATGCCAACCTGAGCGAGCGCCCTGGCCCGCTCCGGACCCACCCCTGTCAGCTCCGTCGCCCCCAGCTGGGCAAGATCGCGGAGGCGCTTGGCCACTATTCGATGCCGAAGAGATAGGGGTACAGCGGCTGTCCGCCGTGGTGCACCTCCGCCGACGCGCCGTGTCGGTGCTCCCCCAGCCATTCGGTGATGTGACGGGTACTGGCCGCCGACGAACCTTCGCCCTCGATGACCGTCACGATCTCGTGCTCGTCAGTGACGAGCACGGCCAGCAATGCCGTCGCCGCATCCGCCAGCGCGGGCTCGACCGACCGGATGCCATCGCGTGCGATCCCAAGCCAATCGCCCGTGGCGATCGGACCGACGTCACAGCTCGAGTCGCGCACCGCTTGCGTGACCTCGCCCGCGACCACGTTGCTTGCCGCTTCGGCCATCTCCACGGCGTTGGCCGGTCCCTCTGCCCCCGGGTCGTAGGCGAGCAGGGCGGCGAACCCTTCGGTGATGCCCTTCGTCGGGACAACGACGACGGTCTTGGTGGTGTGCTCGTCGACCTGCTCCGCCACCGGAATGATGTTCTTGTTGTTGGGGAGGATGACGACATGATCGGCCGGAACGCTCTCGACCGCCGCAATGAGCTCCGCCGTCGACGGGTTCATCGACTGGCCGCCTGTAACGATCCCCTGCACGCCGAGCGAGTGAAAGATGCGACGAATCCCGTCGCCAGTCGCAACAGCGACAACGGCGCAGGTGACCGGGGTCTGCAGCTCGTGCGGCACGCTTGCACCTGCGTCGACGGCGTCACGTACCCAGCGCTCCTCCTCCACCTGTTCGATGAGGTCGGTGACGCGGATCTTCGTGGGCTTGCCGATCTCGATGGCTGCTTCGATCGAGGCCCCGATGTCATCGGTGTGAATGTGGCAGTTCCAGATGCCGTCGCCGCCCACGACCACGATCGAGTCACCAATGCCCGCCCAGACGTCTTTGAACGCGGGGATCGCCTCGTCGGAGGCCTCGAGGAAGTACATGACCTCGTACCGGAGGTCCGCGACGTCGGCATGACCATCACCGTGGCCCAGCATCGTGTCGCTGAGCACCGGCCCGTCGACCTCGACCGGCTCGGGCATCGCCCGACCATCGACCTGATGCAGCAGGGCGTCGAGGAACAGCAGGAACCCAGCGCCGCCCGCGTCGACGACCCCTGCCTCCTTCAGGACCGGGAGCATGTCCGGCGTCCGGGCCAGCGCGTCCGACCCCTGAACCTTGGCCGCTTCGAGCACGGCGCACAGGTCGGCTCCGTCTGCGGCCGCTGCGGCCGCCGCTTCAGACGCCTCCCGAGCCACGGTGAGGATCGTTCCTTCCACCGGGCGCATCACCGCTTGGTAGGCCGCCGCAGATGCCGAGCCCAGCGCGGCCGCCGCGCTGGCTCCGTCGAGCCCGCCGGCGTCGGCGACGACGCTTGACATGCCGCGAAGGATCTGGCTCAGGATGACCCCTGAATTGCCCCGCGCCCCCATCAGCGAGCCATGACTGATCGCCTTGCACACTGATGCGAGGTCATCCCCGCCCGCGTCGACCTCCTCACAGACCGACAGGACCGTGAGCGCCATGTTCGTACCCGTGTCGCCATCCGGCACCGGGTAGACGTTCAGACGGTTGATGGCCTCCTTGTGGGCGGCCAGCGCATCTCGGAAGCCCGCCACGGCGGCACGGAGCTCGGCGGCGCCAAGCTTCTGGAGGGAGGTCATTGGAGGCGGATCTTAGGGTGGCGGCCGGACACTCCGGGTTGGCGGTGATCGCGGGCCGCCGATAACCTCTCCGGGTTCTGACAACCGGTCTTCCGATCGGTCCCGACGCGTGAGGTATCTGAGCGATGGCAGCTGTGTGCGAGGTGTGCGGGAAGCACCCGTCCTTCGGGATGAACGTGAGCCACTCGCACCGGCGCACCAAGCGTCGCTGGAACCCCAACATCCAGAAGATCCGCGCGGTGGTGAACGGCTCGCCCAAGCGACTTCACGTCTGCACCGGCTGCATCAAGGCCGGCAAGGTCACCAAGCGCGTCAGCTAGGACACGACGCGGGTCCACGTCCGGGGACAGTCGGCCGCCGCGCGTCCCCATTTCCGCCAGATTGCCGTCGTCTGGCCGCCGCCTGAACCGCTCCATTACGGTGGCCAAACCGTCACGCCAGCCCGCTACGAGGAGCCGACCGCCGATGCAGGGAGTGATCAGTTCATACGATCCCGGTTCCGGTGATGGCGTCGTCCTTTGCGACACCGACTTCCGAGAGTATGAGCTCGCTCCGGATGCCCTCCTGGGCTCGGTGTTCCGCATGCTGCGTCAGGGCCAGCGAGTGATCTTCGATCTCGACGTGTCGAATCTGGCCACGCGCCTTCGGCTCGGCTCCGAGGTCGACATGGGAACCCCCGGATTCGGTGGGCTCCCAGACGTTCCCAAGCAGACCAGCTGATCCACCGACCCCCCGGAGAAGGACATGCCTGCCACCACCACCAACGAGAAGCTGAAGGCGTGGGTCGAGCACTGGGCGGGCGTGCTGCAGCCAGATGCCATCGAGTGGTGCGACGGCTCGCAAGCGGAGTGGGACCACCTCACGCAGCTCCTCGTTGACGGAGGCACGTTCACGAAGCTGCACGAGAAGCTGCGCCCGAACAGCTTCCTCGCCTTGTCCGACCCCGGTGATGTGGCTCGGGTGGAGGACCGCACCTTCATCTGCTGCGATCGCGAGATCGACGCCGGACCCACGAACAACTGGCGAGCCCCGGCGGAGATGAAGGACGAGCTCACCTCGCTCTACGCGGGTGCCATGCGCGGCCGCACGATGTACGTCGTGCCCTTCTCCATGGGTCCGCTCGGCTCTCCGATCGCCCACGTCGGCGTGCAGCTCACCGACTCGGCGTATGTGGCCACCAACATGCGGATCATGACCCGCATGGGTCAGGGCGTCCTCGACGTGCTCGGCGCTGACGGCGAGTTCGTGCCGTGCGTCCACTCGGTGGGGTACCCACTGGTCCTGGCCGATGACACCCGTCGACCTGACGTGGCGTGGCCGTGCGATGCCGAGAACAAGTACATCACCCACTTCCCAGAGACACGTGAGATCTGGAGCTACGGCTCGGGCTATGGCGGCAATGCGCTGCTGGGCAAGAAGTGCTTCGCGCTGCGAATCGCCTCGACGATGGCGCGCGACGACGGTTGGATGGCCGAGCACATGCTCATCCTTGGCCTCACCTCGCCCGCTGGCGAGAAGTCCTACGTCGCGGCCGCGTTCCCCTCAGCGTGCGGCAAGACCAACATGGCGATGATGGTCCCGACTCTGCCCGGTTGGAAGGTCGAGACGGTGGGCGACGACATCGCCTGGATGAAGTTCGGCGACGACGGCCGTCTCTACGCCATCAACCCTGAGGCCGGCTTCTTTGGTGTCGCTCCCGGAACGGGTGAGGACACGAACCCGAATGCCATCGCCTCACTCCACGCCAACTCCATCTTCACCAACGTAGCCCTCACCGATGACGGCGATGTGTGGTGGGAGGGGCTCTCCGTCGCGCCCGAGCACCTCATCGATTGGAAGGGCAACGACTGGTCGCCCGGCTCCGACACCCCGGCCGCCCACCCCAACGCGCGGTTCACTGCACCAGCGTCGCAGTGCCCATCGATCGCGCCAGAGTGGGAGGACCCCAACGGCGTCCCGATCTCGGCGATCCTCTTCGGCGGCCGCCGTGGCACGAACGTACCCCTCGTCACCGAGGCGTTCGACTGGCAGCAGGGCGTGTTCCTGGGCTCGATCATGAGCTCGGAGAAGACAGCCGCCGCCGCCGGGACCGTCGGTGAGCTGCGGTTCGATCCGTTCGCGATGCTGCCGTTCACGGGCTACAACGTGGGCGACTACTTCCGACATTGGCTTGAGATCGGAGGCCGAGAGGGTGCTGCGCTGCCGAAGCTGTTCTGGGTGAACTGGTTCCGCAAGGGCGACGACGGCAAGTTCCTCTGGCCCGGCTACGGCGAGAACAGCCGAGTACTCAAGTGGGTCGCGGAGCGCGTCGCCGGAACCGGAGAGTCGGTCGACACCCCGATCGGGCGGGTTCCGGCCGCGGGAGCCATCGACACGTCCGGCCTCGACATCACCGACGCCACGATGGCCGAGCTGCTCAGCGTCGACGCTGCGTCATGGCGAGCCGAGCTTCCCCAGCTCGAGGCGCACTACCAGACCGTCGGCGGCACGCTTCCATCTGAGCTCGCTCATGAGCTCGGCGCCCTGGCCACGCGGCTCAACTCGTAGTCCGGACAGTCAACCCCACGCGAAGACCGGCTGCTCGAGCTCCGCCACAGGGTCGCTGCAACCTTCCAGACCAAGCCACCGAAACTGCAAGAGCACCGCGCCCGTGGGTGCGTGGATGAGGTCGTTGCCGAGAGGGATCTGCACCACGGGGCGGTCGCTTTCGGGAATGGAGACGAACCGTGGGGAGTCCCCTCGCAGCAACTCGTGGAGGCCGACGCGGTAGGCCGCCAGCACCTCGCCCGGCTCAGGACGCAGCTGCAGTGGTCCGCCTCCCCAGAGAACCACCGGCGTGATCACATACCCCGACCGCGTCGTGTAGTCGTCCAGCAGCCCGAGAACTGCCTCCTCGCCAAGTGACACGCCGAGCTCCTCGTCCAGCTCGCGCGTGGCCGCGTCGATCACCGTCTCACCATCGTCGACTCGGCCTCCGGGCAGCGCCCACTGAGACGCGTGCCGGTTGAGTCCGGCCGCCCGCCGACACAACAGGAACGCCGCTCCTCCGGAGACGTCAACCATGCGACCGTCAAGACCACCGGGACCGCCGGGGATGACGTCCATCTCGGCGTCGGTTGGCTGGTGCGGGTCGATGCGGTCCTCGCCAGAGACCGAGTCGACGAGCACGATCGCTACCGCAGCGTGGCGATGCTCACCGAGCTCCTGGCCGCGACGCTTGTGGGCAGCCAGGTTTCCGGCAACCAGCTCCCGCAGGTTGTCGTCGTATCGCACCAACGAGCGAGCCGTCATGCCTCAGTCTTTCAGCCCCGGCTCCCGATCAAGCGAGGCGGCCCCGCAGCGGCAGCAGCTCCACCGAGCGGCACATCTCCACGAGCGCTCTCAGCTCCACCACGTAGGCATCGCGGTCTAGGAGCCCGTGGTGAAAGCTCTGACGCAGCTCGATGAACATCCCCTCGACGAGGAGGTCGACGAGCTGGTCGAACAGGCGGTCCTCGAGGGAGCGGTCACCGCGCACGAGTGCCAGCGAGGCCAGGATGTCGTCCTGATCCCTCCGTACCTCTCGCACAAGCACCTCGTCTGGTTTCACGCCCCTTTTGTTCCATACGCGACCTCGGATCTCCTGCTCGTAGACCTGGCTACGATGCGGGGCGTCCACACGACGAGGAGGCTCGATGGCGGTCAGCGCGTACATCCTGATCCAGACCGAGGTAGGCAAGGCGGCTCAGGTGGCCACAGAGGTTGGCGGGATCGACGGTGTGGTATCAGCCGAGGACGTCACGGGCCCGTATGACGTGATCGCCCGAGCAGAGGCATCCACAGTGGATGAACTGGGAAAGATGGTCGTGAGTCGGGTGCAGATGATCGACGGCATCACCAGGACCCTCACGTGTCCCGTCGTCCACCTCTGACTGACCACACCTAGGAGCGCCGCAGCTCCGATAGCTGGAAGCAGGCGAGTCCGAAGATGGAGACGCCGAGCGGGATGTGCCATGCCGCAGCCGTCAGTGCTTCGCGTCCGACATAGCCCAACCCCACTTGAGCGAACGTAAGTGCCATCAGCGCGACCGAGATCGCGAAGGCGACTCCGTCGGACCGTCGAACGACGGTGAGGAGCAGGCTGATGACGGTGATGGAGAAGGTCACGTTGCCAAGGATCCCGTGCAGCGCGATGGCCGAGCCTTCAAACAAGTGCTGGCCAGCGAGCGTTGCCTGCACGAGAACCATGAGCGGCAGAGAAACGATGGCGGCGCGGTGAACGGTGGTCAGCAGGGCAGGCTCCAGGCTCAGGGGATCAGTACGGGTGAGATGGTGATGGCTCGCAGCGCCAGCCCCATGAGGAACAGGCCAGCGAGGCCATAGAGCAGGTACCGGTGTGCCTCAACCTGTTGGCGATAGCTGTAGACGATGCCAACGGTGGCAATGGCAACGAAGCCGTAGAAGGCGTGGAACTGTGCCACGTCGAAGTCCTTCACCGCTACCAGCGCGACACCGAGTACCACTTCGATGAAGATGGTGACCTCCGCGGCCAAGGTGCACCGCCACAACGCGGACGAACGAAGTCGTTCCTCGTAGTGCGCGGCAAGCGCCCACAGCCCGACGACAGCATTCGTCGCTACGACCACCCACGCGAAGTCAGCATGGATCTGGCGCAGGCTCACGAGGTGATGCTGGCCGAACCGCTGTGGGCGCCGCCAAGCGGGGCGGCCGCTACTCGCCGCACTGCACGCCGGCCTCGAGGTTTGTGATCACGTCACCATCAAGGTACCCAGTGAGCACACCTCCCTCGAGCGTGATCTGAACGAAGCCGCTGAAGGGTTCCTCGGGCTCTGTGACCTCGACGTCGCCCGGGTAGAGCCGCTCAGCATCGGCCACCGTGGAGCGGAAGCCGAGACCTTGCGCCGTGGTCACCGCCGGCAAGGCGCCTGTCACCCTCCATGTGAACAAGTGCTCACCGCTTCCATAGGAGGTGTCGCCATCGGTGAACAGCAGCACGAGATGGTCCCACCCGACGCCCCTGATCCGCTCACCGGGGCAGGTGCCGTAAGCACTGAAGGCGGGCTCCCAACCTGTGTCCACCGTCGGTACGCCAAGTGCGGCCGAGACCGCAGCGACCGCTGCGTCCGTCGAGGCACCGAGGGCCACGACGCCCAGCCCGTCGCCACGCAGCACGATGCCGGTGGCGGCCACCGGGGTGCTGGTGGTCGCCAGCGTCGTCGTGAGGTCGACGAGCGTGGCCGAGGTGTCAGGGGCACTCGTCGAGGAGGTGGCGTCGCCGCCTCCACACGCGCTGAGCAACAGCACGACTACGGCTGCAGAAAGGTACGTGAGCCGGGTTGGTGAAGGGTTGCCCATCGGCGCAACGGTATGGGAATCACCAAGCGGCTTGCAGGATGGCGAGGGCGTCCTGCTCGCTCACCGGCCGCGGGTTGCGCGCCACGTTGTGGTTTGATTGCGACAGTCGAGCCACCGCGGGGAGCTCGTCTTCCGCCACGCCCGCGGCCCGAAGGCCACCGGGAAGACCGAGCTCGTCGCGCAACGCGTCGATCGCTCCAGGCGCATCATCACGATCCCCGAGCGCCTCGCCGATAGCCGCCACCGCCTGCGGGACTGCGCGAGCGTTGAAGCGGACGGAGTGGCTGAGCAGCACGGCGTTGGCGAGCCCGTGCGGGATGTTGGCTCGCCCGCCAACGAGCTGCGCGAGCCCGTGGTGCACTCCCATCCCAGCGTTGAGCAGGCACCGACCCCCGAGAAAGGCGCCCTCGAACATCGACGTCCTCGCGTCAAGATCCCCTGGATCCTTCACGACTGTCGGCAGCGCGCGACGTATGCGGGTGATCCCGGCAAGCGCGATGGCCTCAGCCTCGGGCGTACGGTGGGGCGACCACACCGCCTCCACGCAGTGGGCGAGCGCATTCATGCCTGTCTCAGCACTCGCCCGCGCCGGAGTGGAAAGCGTGAGCTCCGGGTCGTAGATGGCGATGAGCGGGGCGCTGGTGGGGCCACCGGCCCCTTGTTTGCGCCGGGTGGCAGGGTCGGTCACCCCGAAGAAGGGGGTGAGCTCCGCGCCCGAGTAGGTCGTGGGGATGCTGATGTGCGGCACGAGCGGACGATCGAGATGACTCGAACCCGGCATGCCCGCCTCCTGTTCGAGGAAGAAGCACACCGCTTTGCCGAGGTCGGCCGACGACCCGCCGCCGAAAGACACCACCACATCGATGCCGTCTCGACGAGCCTGCATCACTGCTTGCTGCACCAGCGGCGCGGGCACGTGCGACTCGACCTCGCCGAACGTCGAAGCCAGCGCGCGCCCAAGCTTCACGATCAGACGCTTCCCGTCATCCGATGCTGCGCGTCCGGAGGTGGTGACCAAGAGAGCCTTGCGAGCGCCAGTGGTTCGGAGGAGCTCGGGCAGTCGGTTCAACGATCCTGCGCCGAAGACGATCTGCTGCGCCAACGAGGTGTGGGTCCAGCCCGGAGCCTCGTCAGGCGCGGACATCAGGTCAGGCCGTCAAAGAGATCCGTGTCGCGGTGCCCCTCGGGTACCCCGTGACGGATGAACCACTCCCAACCAAAGGCCGCTGCGAAGGCGTCCTCGGGCATCGAGAGGAAGAACGAGGTCTCGGAGATCTGGCTGGCGTGGGCTGCCATGGACGCGCGCTTCTTCGCAAGGTGCCCGGTCACGTCGACGGCGGTGGTGATGAGGACCTCCGGCCGACCAAAGGTCGACTCCGAAGTCACGTCAGGCACCTGGTCGGCCGGGATACCGCCAGCCGCGACGCTTGCTGCGATGACCCGACGAATGTGGTCGCGGTTCATCGTCCCCTCGAACACGCGCTGAGTTCCGGCCAGCTCGGCCGCGCGCACTCCGACCCGGTGCACCTGGATGTGATCAGGGTGGCCATAGCCGCCATCGCTGTCGTAGACGGTGAGTATGTCCGCGCCCTCGTCACGCAGGATTGCGGCCAGCTTCTCCGCCGCCTCCTCTAGGGGAGCGGTCCAGAACGAGCCCTCGTGGTCATTCTCCGGGGTACCGATCATCCCGGAATCGATGTAGTCGAGAAACTCGACCCGCTGCACGCCGAGAATCTCCGCGGAGCGATGCGACTCCTTTGTTCGTCGCTCACCCAAGGTCTCCCCGGGATCGAGAAACCCATCATCGACCTCGCCATGCTCGCCACGGGTTGCGAACACCAGCACCGTTCGATGGCCGGCGGCGGCCGCCATCGCCAACATGCCACCGGCGTTGATCGACTCGTCGTCGGGGTGCGCTTGAAACGAAACGAGTGTCGCCATGGACTTGACGCTAGCGGCAGCCGTGGCGATATCGGATCGCTAGGCGATGGCGCCGGCGTCGCGGAGCTTGGCGATGCGATCCGCGCCCAGACCCCAATCAGCCAACACCTCGTCGGTGTGCTGCCCTGCGTGCGCCGGGGGTCGCTGCACCGCAGCGGGCGTGCCCGAGAACCGCGGGGCGGGTGCCGGCTGCACTACGCCGTTCAGCTCGACGAACGTGCCACGCTGCACGTTGTGGGGGTGCTCGGGGGCCTCCGCGAGGGAGAGCACCGGAGCGAAGCACACGTCGCTTCCCTCCATCAGATCGCACCACTCGGCGCGGGTCTTGGACTTGAAGATGGCTGCCAAGCGCTCCTTCTGCGCTGGCCACTGGGTCTTGTCGTGCTGGTACGGCAACTCGTCGCCATCTGGGTTCGTGAAGCGGAGGAGCTCAGCGTAGAACTGCGGCTCGATCGACCCGATCGAGACGTACCTACCGTCGGCTGTCTCGTAGACGTCGTAGAAGTGGGCACCCGTGTCGAGGAGGTTGGTGCCCCGCTCGTCCTCCCAGATGCCCATCGCTCGGAACGCATGGAACATCGTCGTGAGCACCGCGGCGCCATCGACCATCGCTGCATCCACAACCTGGCCCTCACCGGAGCGCTGAGCGCTGAGCAACGCGCACACGAGGCCGTAGGCGAGAAGCATGCCGCCACCACCGAAGTCGCCGACGAGGTTCAACGGCGGCACCGGGGCTTCGCCGCGACGCCCGATGGGCTCCAGTGCCCCCGCGAGGGCGATGTAGTTGATGTCGTGGCCGGCTGTCGGCGCGTAGGGCCCGTCCTGACCCCAGCCCGTCATCCGTCCGTATACGAGCTGAGGGTTGCGGGCCAGGGCAGCGTCGGGGCCGAGCCCGAGGCGCTCCATCACACCCGGCCGAAATCCCTCGATCAGGCCGTCCGCGGCCTCGATGAGGGACAGCACGGCCTCGACCCCATCGGGGTTCTTGAGGTCGACCCCGATGGATCGTCGGCCCCGATTGAGCACATCAGCCGGCGGCGCCGCCGGGTCGCCACCCATGACGTTCTGAGCCCGGTCGACACGCACCACATCCGCGCCCATGTCGGCGAGCATCATGGCGCAGAACGGGCCAGGGCCGATCCCCGCGATCTCGACGATCTTCAGGCCAGCAAGCGGTCCGGGCATGGTTTCCTCCGTGGGAGTGACAGGTGGATCAGTGCGATCCGAGCGATCAGGATGCGACGCGGGCAGCGAGGGATGTCACGGCCTCGACGATCGGACCGATGAAGGCAGGCACAAGATCGTGACCCATTCCCTCCAACAGCAGCAGCTCTGCTCCCGGGACGAGGGCCGCCGTGCGTTCTCCGCCCGACGGTGCCACGAGTGGGTCCCGGTCCCCGTGTATGACGAGCGTCGGGACATCGAGCTTGGCCAGCCCATCGGCTCGACTGCCGGACGCGGCAACCGCAAGAAGATGTCGCGCTGTGCCGGACGGGTTCCAGCAGCGGTCGTAGGCGGTGCCAGCCACCGCTCGCACCACACCTTCGTCGAAGTGGTCGGGGCTACCGATCACCTTGCGGGTCAAGGCCAGCGACTCGACGGCCTCGTCGCGGGACGTCGGGATGGGTGCCATCAGGGCGGCCATCGCCTCCGGGGTGGGCTGGCCAATGTCCTGCTCTCCCGTGGTCGACATGATCGAGGTGAGAGTCCGCAGGCGGGTGGGGTGTTCGATGGCGATGGTCTGGGCGATCATCCCGCCCATTGATACGCCGACGATGTGGGCCGACGTGATCGCCAGCTCATCGAGCACCCCGATGGCATCCCGGGCCATGTCACTGAGCAGGTAAGGGACGTCGACGCCTTCGCCCTGGGATGCGGCTAGGAACGTCGCGAGGAAGCCATGGGCGTGCTCGCCGTCGAACTTCGACGACCGACCGGTGTCGCGGTTGTCGTAGCGGATCACATAGAAGCCGCGGTCGACGAAGGCATCGACCAACGCGATCGGCCAATGGATGAGCTGGCTCCCAAGACCCATCACTAGGAGCAACGGCTCGTCATGCGGGTCTCCGTGGGCCTCGAAGCAGATCTTGATCCCGTTTGCTTCAGCTAGCCGCTCGTCGGTCGACATGGGACCATCCTGCTGGCCCCTTGACCGCGTGGTCAACTACATGCGCTCGAGAAGATCCGTCTTCTTGGCCTGGAACTCCGCGTCGGTTAGGACGCCTTGCTGCCGCAGAGCTTCGAGCTGCTGGATCTGCTCGGGGACGCTCGGGCCGGTCGGCGGAGCATGGGTGGCGATGCGATCGAACTTCCGGTTCTCGTTCTGCTCCATCTGCCGGTGGATCTCGTTCTGGATCGCGGAGGGCTTCTTCACATTGGAGAAGTCCTGTCGTCCCATCTCGCCCGCGGACTCGATCACAAGATCGCCGGAACCGACCAGGCGCTCGAAGATCGACTGGCTGAAGAACACCGTGTTCACCCGCTCGAGTGGGATCTCGACTCCGTGCTTCGTCAGCACCCCATGGCGGTAGATCAGGCGATCTGTGGTGACGACGAAGTTGGTGGTCACCCACTTGGCGTAGGCCAACCCGAACCACAGGAGCGCGGCCAGGACGACGACTCCTGCGGCGGCCTGAACGGCGGCGTAGTCGTCGCGGGTGAGGGCCACCACACCCAGCGCCACCGCGGCAACGAGGGCGAGCGCCTGCTTGAGGAAGTACTCCCAATGAGGGTGGAGGTCCAGGACCACGTCCTCGCCCTCGTTGAGCAACCTGCGAGAGAACGGCATGCCCGGAAGCGTAATCGTCAGGCCCAACCCAGTTCGCTGAGGCGCTCGTCGCCGATTCCGAAGTGGTGGCCGACTTCATGGATCACGGTCACCCGGACCTGGTGGATCACCTCGGCTTCGGTGTGGCAACGAGCCAGGATCGGCAGCCGGAAGATCGTGATCCGGTCCGGAAGCACCATCCCCTCATAGCCCCGATCGCGCTTGGTCAGTGGTATGCCGCGGTAGAGGCCGAGCAGCCCTGAACGCGCCACTCCGTCCTCGACGAAGACCGCGACGTTGTCCATCAGACGGCCCAGGTCAGGCGGTATGCCATCGAGCGCCTCCTCCACAAGGGCCTCAAACCGGTCGCGCGGGACGTCCACCACGGTTAGCAGCGTAGGGTCCGGACTCATGGATCCCGAGGCCCTCCTCGACGGGCTCGACGCGACCCAACGTCGCGCCGTGACCTCCACCTCGATGCCACTGGTGATCCTGGCTCCAGCGGGCTCCGGCAAGACCCGAGTGCTCACCAGGCGGATCGCCTATCGCATCGCGACGGGTGAGGCAGATCCTCGCCACGTGCTGGCCCTCACCTTCACACGCAAGGCCGCCAGCGAGATGAGCGAGCGACTCGCTCGCCTTGGGTTGCGCGGCGACAGCACCGCCGGCACATTTCACGCCATCGCATGGGGGGTGCTGCGCACCCGGTGGGCCGATCACCGTCGCACTGAGCCCACGCTGTTGGAAAGCAAGGCTCGCATTCTCGGCGAGGTCGCGCCCAGGGTGCCCGGGCGGGACCTGCGAACCACGATCAAGGACCTCGCGACAGAGATCGAATGGGCCAAGGCTCGGATGATCACCCCCGACATCTATGCCGCCGAGATCGCCACGGTCGCGCGGCGGCCGGGGATCCGGCCCGAAGTCGTCGCAGAGGCATACGCCGCCTATGAGACGCGAAAGCAGCGAAGCGGCGTCGTCGACTTTGATGACCTCCTCGCACTCTGTGCTCGCGCACTGGAAGACGACCCGACCTTCGCGGCGACGCAACGCTGGCGATTTCGACACATCTACGTTGACGAGCTGCAAGACGTGAACCCGCTCCAGTTTCGACTTCTCGAAGCCTGGCGCGGGCAGAGCTACGACGTGACAGCCGTCGGGGACCCGCAACAGGCGATCTACGGTTGGAACGGAGCCGACGCCGGCTTCCTCCTCGACATCCACCGGTATTGGCCGCCCGCCGAGGTGATCGAGCTGGTCTGCAGCTACCGATCAACGCCACAGATCCTCCATGCGGCGGCCAGGGTGCTGCGCGGAGCGAAGCAGCCCGCCCAAGAGATCGAGGCACAGCGCGCGGACGGCCCGCCGCCGCATCTGGCCGCCCACCCAACGGATCGAGCCGAGGCGATCGCGGTCGCGCGTGCCCTGCGCCTTGCCCATCAACCCGGTCGCCCATGGTCGGACCAGGCCGTGCTCGTCCGCACACACGCTCAGACCGGCCTGCTCACGGAGGCGCTCCGCGAGTCAGGCATCCCGCACCGGGTGCGGGGAGGTGCCGCCTTCCTCGATCGTCCAGAGGTCCGGCGAGCGCTTCAGTCTCTCCGGGCGGCCATCACGCCACTCGGTACCGCGCTAGCGGACCTCGAGATGCAACAAGAGACCCCGACGGAGCCAGATGACGACGTCGAGCTGGATCCGGTCCTCGCCTCGCTGGCGCTCGAGGAGACGAAGGAACGAGATCAGGCGATCGCGGCCCTCCTGCGAATGGGCCGGGACTACCTCCGGCTTGATCCGATGGGCCGAGCCGACGGGTTCGCTCGCTGGCTGACGGCGACTGTGCAGTCCGAGGGGGACGCCGGCAGAAGCGGCGATGCCGTCGACGTTGCCACCTTCCACGCCGCCAAGGGCCTGGAGTGGGTCACCGTCCACCTCGCGGGAGTCGAGGACGGCTACGTACCCATCGCCCATGCCAAGACCGCTGCGACTCGGGCGGAGGAGGCGCGACTGCTCTATGTCGCGATGACCCGGGCGCAGCGCGAACTGCGGATCACCTGGGCTGAGCAGCGGACGTTCGCAGCAAAGGTCGTGGACCGGCGTCCGTCACCCTTGCTCCGCCCCATCGCGGACGGTCGGTCCGCGGCCGACCCCGCCGCACCCAGGCCGCCTACAAGCGCCACCCCACGGAGCGAATGGGTCGACGAGCTGGCACAGGGAAGGGCGCTCCTGCAGGCAGCCCAGCCCGGCGGCCACGCTGGACTTGACGCGCTGCACGCGTGGCGCGACGCAGCCGCGAGGGCCGCCCGCGTGGACCCAGCCGCGGTGCTGGCCGATCACCTGCTGGCCCGCATCGCATCGATCCAGCCGCGAGACGTCGAAGAGCTCGGCATGATCGACGGCGTGGGCACCCTGCTCGCTCAGCGATTTGGTACGGCGATGCTCGATGCGCTGCACGCCGAGGGGCTGCCAACCCCGACGAGCCGATCATGAAGTTCGCCATCGACCAACACCTCAGTGGCCAGCCGGATGATGTCGCCCGTGCGTACGCAAACCCGGACCTCTACCTTGCCTTCCAGGATCTCCCAAAGATGTCCCGACCCGAGGTCGTGGCCCACGAGACCTCAGGCAACGAGGTGCGGCTCAAGATCAGGTATCGCTTCAACGGAAACCTCTCGTCAGCTGCCCGAGCCGTCATCGACCCCGCTCGGCTCACCTGGGTTGAGGATGCCGTGCACGATCTGGCGTCGCGCTCAACAGCGTTTCGAATGATCCCTGATCACTACGGCGATCGCTTCAGCTGCAGCGGTTCCTACCGCTTCGAGGCTGACGGCACGGGCACTCGTCGCCATTGCGAGGCTCAGATCAAAGTTCGGGCGCCGTTGGTCGGGGGAGCAGTCGAGAATGCGATCGTCTCGGGCTTACGCGAGCACCTGGCAGCGGAGGTCGCCGTGCTCGATGCATTCTTGGTGGGCTGAGCCCCTCACTCGTCAGCCGGACTCGTCAGTGAGCCGCTCGCGCTTGGCCTTCAGCTCGGTGAACTTCGAGAAATCGATCGATATGAACAGCCCCTCGGCCTCGGCACAGAGCACCTCCCCTGCCCAGAGCCGGCCAGACGTATGGATCTTTCGGCCGTCCACGCGATCAAGCCTCCCTTCGAACCGGAGCTCGGTGTGCAGCGGCGTCGGTGATCGGTAGTGCACTGTCAAGCGGCCCGTCATCCCAGGTGAGCCGGACAGCGACTGCGTGGAACCCAGCACCTCATCGAACGCCGCCGCGATGTAGCCACCGTGCACGCAGCCCGGCGGCCCTTCGTAGGCCGCTCCGAAGGTCGCGGTGCCGAGGATACGCCCGTCCTCGTACGCCAGCTCTATGGGCGGAGCGAGCGGGTTGGCCCGGCCAAGCATCGGACTCCGATCGAAGAACGCGAACGGTTCACCCGCGTTGGCCGACTCCGCAAACCCCTCGTACGCCGCCGCCGATCGATGGGCCGCTAGCAGCGCCACAATCCCCTCGGCTTGATCGGCTGCCTGCGCGATCACGTCATCTGGGGCACTTGTCTGCACCAGGCGGTGCAATGCCTCCCGCACGGCCTCAGAAAGGCGGATCAGCTCGGCGCGACGAGGGGTCAGCTCGAGATCACGAAGATCGTTGAGGTGGCTCGCCCACCCTGGGGACCCTGGCGCGAGTCGAGCCAACCCGTCGTCGCCCGCGACAGGATCGGTCACGGCGACACCTCGGCCAGCTGGACCACGACGGGAGCGTGATCCGAGGGTTGTTTGCCCTTGCGGGCGTTGCGATCGATCAGCGCCCAGTCGAGGGCGGCGGCGATCGAGGAAGACCCAAGTATGAGGTCGATGCGCATGCCGATCCCCTTGTGGAAGTTCCCCCCGCGGTAGTCCCACCACGAGAACAGACGCTCCGTGTCGGGGAACTGGTCGCGGAAGACGTCGTGCAGGCCCCAGTCCCGGAGCCGACCCAGTGCGGCGCGCTCCGGCTCGCTCACGTGGGTGGCACCCACGACCGCGGAGGCGTCCCACACGTCGATGTCGGCGGGAGCCACGTTGAAGTCGCCACAGACCGCTGTCGGTTGCGCCGGATCGGCCGTGCGATCAAGGTGCCCGACGAGACGATCGAGCCACCGAAGCTTGTACTGGTAGTGATCGTCCTCGAGGGCCCGACCGTTCGGCACGTAGGCGCTCATGACTCGCACGCCCCCGCATGTCGCGGTGATCAGCCGCGCCTCAGGGTCCGGGGCGTCCGTGGCAACCGAAGGATCCGGCGCGAATCCCACCACGACGTCGTCGAGCCCCACCCGGCTCAAGATCGCTACACCGTTCCATCGGCCCTCACCATGGTGGGCGCTCTCGTAGCCCCGAGCCGAGAAAGCCATGGCCGGAAACGCGGTATCGGCCATCTTCGTCTCTTGAATGCAGAGGACGTCTGGCTGGCAGATGTCGAGCCACTCCTCCACCCGTTCTAGACGAGCGTTCAGTGAGTTCACATTCCAGGTAGCAAGGCGCACCTGACGACGCTACCGCCGAGACGCAGGTCCCTTGCCCGTGGGACCGGGCCAGCATGCCATTGGCACGCCGACCCGATCCCCTGGTGCATTCCGCACCGCGGGCACCCCCGCGAGAGCGGGTCAGCGCCTCTTGGCTGCCTTCTTCTTCTTGGCCGGAGCCTTCTTCTTGGCTGCCTTGCGCTTGGCCGGGGCCTTCTTCTTGGCCGCTGCCTTCCGCTTGGCCGGAGCCTTCTTCTTGGCAGCCTTCTTCTTCTTGGCCGGAGCCTTCTTCTTCGCAGCCTTCTTCTTGGCCGGAGCCTTCTTCTTGGCTGCCTTCTTCTTGGCAGGCGCCTTCTTCTTGGCAGGCGCCTTCTTCTTTGCTGCCTTCCTCTTGGCCGGGGCCTTCTTCTTGGCCGCTGCCTTGCGCTTGGCCGGGGCCTTCTTCTTGGCCGCTGCCTTCTTCTTTGCAGGCGCCTTCTTCTTGGCCGCCTTCTTCTTCTTGGCTGGTGCCACCCGTTCCTCCTCTGTCAGTTGGTCTGGTACGGGACCGCTTGCCGTAGCAGCCGCCGCGAGATCTCCCGCGGTGACGGCCACGACATCTGGCATGGTCAGGTCGACTCCCCTCCGAGGGGTGTCGAACGCATGGACCACGAACGTGTACGACTCGCCAAAGCTCAGAACCTCGCGGGCACTGCGCGGCGGCGGATCGCCGAGATGCTTCAAGGGCAGATAGGCGCGGGCGCCCTCGGCATGGATATAGGCGCCGTGCGACGCAAACTTCTCCACCTCGCCGCTGACGGTCGACCCGACGGGGTGAGCGGAGACGAACTCGATGAATGGGAGCGCGTCGTTGTAGGGCTGCACGCCACCGCCGCCCGACGTTCCACGACGCCGACGACCGCGACCATCACCTTCGCCGGCCACGGCGAGCTCGGCATGATGGGCTGCGGCGGGTGCCTCGGCAGCCTGGCCACGTCCTCGGCCGCTGCGCTTGGACGGCCGCTTCGTCGTCGCCTTGGCCGCCCGCTTCGAGGCGCCGCCGCGCTGCGTCGACTCCTTGGCGGCCCTGGCCGGGGCTTTGGCGGGTGCAGCCTTGCTCTCCTTGGCAGCTGAGGTGCCGGCCGTCGCCTTCTTGGCAGCTGTCTTCTTGGCCTCGCTCACCGACTTGCGGCTCAGAGGACCGCGAACCGGCGAGCGCTCCATGAAGACCCAGCCGACGTGCGGCACGGGCTTGCCGCCGATGAGACGCCCCTGATCGAAGAGCCAGCCGTACTGCCCATGGAACTCTTGGAAGGAATCGTTCGAGAGCACGACTGCATCGGCGCGGTCTGCTATCTGCAACAGGAACGCGTCGCCGCGACCGATCACACCGGCCGGCGGAACGATGAGCTCGCCCGCCGTGTGCGCCTCCTCGAACGAGGCGCTCTCGCTGTCGTCAATGCGATTCGGAAACGACGCGTCGACAATGACGGTGACGTTCTTGGGACCGAACTGATCGATGTAGGAGCGCACAGCGTCATCGAGCTGTTGCAAGCTCGGCAACGTGCGGCCCTCGGTCGCGAGGTTCGAGCCGTCTACGACGACGTGATTGACGGTCATACCAGATGCAAGTCAACCAGTTGCGCCGGGATCACATGAGGATGGTGCAACAGATCGGTCCCGAACGCCAGCATTCGCGCACAGGATCTTCGAGCACCGCACCCCGCTAGGTTGCACGCGATGAGCGACGAGGTCACCGATCTTTTGCAGCACCTCATCCGCAACGCGTGCGTCAACGACGGCACCGCGGAGTCAGGACAAGAGGTTCGCAGCGCGGATCTGCTCGAGTCATACCTCAACGGCGACGGCGTCGAGATCGAGCGCTACGAGCCGGCGCCCGGGCGCACAAGCGTTGTCGCGCGCATCGAAGGCTCCGATCCCGACGCGCCGACGCTGCTACTCATGGGACACACCGATGTCGTGCCGGTGAACCCCGAGGGCTGGTCGCACGATCCCTTCGGCGGCGAGCTCATCGACGGCGAGGTCTGGGGTCGAGGCGCCGTCGACATGCTGAACCTCACGGCGTCGATGGCTGTCGCCACAAAACGCCTGGCCAGAGGCGGTTTTCGGCCACGCGGGACCCTGATCTACCTGGCCGTCGCGGACGAGGAAGCGCTGGGCTCGATGGGCGCAGAGCACCTCGTGGCCCACGAGGCCGATGCCGTGCGGGCGGACTACGTCATCACCGAGTCCGGCGGCATCCCCATCCCGAGTCCGACAGGGCTGAAGCTGCCCGTGATCGTCGCCGAGAAGGGCAGCCACTGGGCACAGCTTCGCGTCAGCGGCACGCCCGGACATGGGTCACAGCCTTACAAGACAGACAACGCACTGGTGACCGCGGCGCGCGTTGTTCAGCGCATCGCGGAGTATCAGCCGCGCACCGAGATCCACGACGTGTGGCGTCGCTTTCTCGAGGGCATGGAGTACGGCGAGGAGCTCGTCGGCCCGCTTCTCGACCCGGAAAAGTTTCTTGGGGCGTGCGACGCGCTTCCGGCCGGAATGGGCCGCCAGTTCCACGCGTGCACACACACGACGTTCGCTCCGACGATCGTTCACGGCGGGACGAAGATCAACGTCATCCCCGACCGCGTCGACCTGCAGATCGACATCCGGACGTTGCCCGGGCACGGGGAGGCAGAGGTCCGAGCCATGCTCGACGAAGCCCTCGGAGACCTCGCGTCGAAGGTTGAGCTCATCGGATCGCACGACGATCCGTCCACAGAGTCGCCGACCGACACGCCACTGTGGGAGTCGCTCGCCCGCATCACCCAATCGTTCTACAACGGCTCCAAGCTGGTCCCGTACATGACCGTCGGCGCCACCGATGCGCGGTTCTTCCGGCGGCTCGGCACCACGTCGTACGGGTTCGGGCTGTTCTCCACGAACCTGTCATTCGAGGACTACGGCACAATGTTTCACGGGGACGACGAGCGCATTGACGTGGAGTCCCTGCGCCTGTCCACTGAGATGTGGGAAGTCCTCGCCAAGGATCTGCTCGCCTCATGAGCGAGACGATCAAAGCGGCGTTCTTCGACTTCGGAGGCGTCATCCTCTCCAGTCCGTTCGAGGCGTTCAACCGCTTCGAGGAGCGCAGCGGTCTCCCGCGTGACTTCATCCGAACCATCAACGCCACCAACCCCGACACCAACGCCTGGGCTCAGTTCGAGCGCAGCAGTGTCACCTTTGACGCATTCTGCGACCTCTTCGAGGCCGAATGCCTGGCGGCCGGTCAGGTGATGTCGGCTCGAGATCTGATGCCGCTGCTCTCCGGCGAGATCCGACCAGCGATGGTGGAGGCCGTCCGACGGTGCCGCGAGCGACTGGTGACGGCCTGTCTGACCAACAACTGGGCGCCCCACGCTGGGCCAGCCACCGACGAGCGCCATGCCCACCTGCAGGATGTGTTCGCGCTGTTCCACCACATCGTGGAGTCAAGCAAGGTCGGTGTGCGCAAGCCGGACCCGCGGTTCTACGAGATCGCGTGTGAGCTCGCAGGGGTCGAGCCGAGCGAGGCCGTGTTCCTCGACGACCTCGGCGTAAACCTCAAGCCCGCCGCCGCGATGGGCATGACCACCATCAAGGTCATTGACCCCACGGACGCACTCACCCAGCTCGAAGGAGTCGTCGGCTTTCCCCTGGGCTGAGCCGATCTTCCTCTCATACGTTCTCGGGCGGTTCCTCCGTCCACAGGACGGATTTTCCGCCCGAGAACGGGAATTCGCGGCGTTCATGCGGCGCTCGTACGCTCGAGGTCAGCGACGCGGCCCCTGCACACCGCCACGATCTCCGCTGCGACCTTGGCCGGACATCGCAGGCTTGTCGTCGTGTAGCGAAGCACGAGATAGCCATGGCGGACGAGGAAGTTCTGTCGGGCCAGGTCGTGGTCGAGCGCCTTGCGACTGGCATGGACGTCCAGGCCGTCGATCTCGACCACGGCCATCGCACGGCTGACGAGGAAGTCGGGCCTGATCTTCGTGCCATCGAGCACGAGCGTCGGCTGATACTCGATCGGGCCCAGCCCAAGGTCCGCGTAGAGGAGTCGAGCCATCAGCGGCTCGATCATGCTCTCCGGACGTCGGTCACCCAGCGCGCGACCGTCGAGGTGTCGACGTAGCGCCGCCGTGCCCGTGCGACCACGACCACCCAGCTCAGCGAGAATCACCCGCAGACCCTTCACGCTGACCAGTCGTGCCACTAACGCCCGCTCGATGCAGTCGCCTACAACGTGACGAGGCAGCTCGATGCCCGCATCGAGCAGAGACCGGATGGGGTTTGTGATCGGTACATGCTGCTTCACCGTGATGTCGTGGGGTCGCAGCTGATTGGGCCGGTGGAGCACGAAGCCACCCGGGACCGGGTGCGACCGGCGGGGCGAGGTCACGTCGATCGGCTGCTCGCCGTCGAGCAGTCCCCACATCGATAGTGCCGTCCGGTGTGAGGCCACCGCTGCGTCACCGGCAGCGAGGCACGCGGCGAGCACCCGGGCCCGGTAGTCGAGCGGCGTCCCAAAGGTCGCATAGACGCCGGCATGGACGGTGCGGAGCGAGCCGCGCTCCACCCGCCCGAGGATCTCCTCGTCAGAGATCCCCAAGGCGAGCAGTCGACTTCGGCTCACGAGCCCGAGGCGAGCAGCGTCGTGGATCAGGTGGTCGGTGGTCCGCATGAGGCCAGGCTGCCAGCGACCTGTGACAGCCGACCGCGCGACGCGTCAAAGCGTTCTCGGGCGGAAAATCCGTCTCCTGGACGGATTTTCCGCCCGAGTTCGTTAGGGGGGAGGGGAGGGAGGGCGAGGGGGGCTCAGCCGACCGTTAGGGCGCTGGCGATCAGCTCGGCCTGCTCCTGGACATGCACTCCATGCGAACCGGCGGCCGGCGCGCCCGACTCGAAGCGAGACACCCGCCGGATCGTGTGCGAATCATCGAAGCGCTCGTAGAGACGGCCCTTGACGAAGTTCCACGCGCCCATGTTCTCCGGTTCCTCCTGGAGCCACACGATCTCCGAGGCCTGCGGGTACCGGGCGACGATCTCATCGAGCTGATCAGCGGGCCACGGGTACAGCTGCTCGACCCGGACGACAGCGACCAGGGCACCGGCGTCGTCACGAGCGGCGAGCGCTTCCTGACCCACCTTTCCGGACGCCAGCACGATGCGACGGACCGCTGTGACATCGCCGGGATGCGGGTCGTCGATCGTCTCACGGAACGACCCCCGCAGCAGCTCCTCGACGCCAGATCGAGTGGCCTTGGCGCGAAGTCCGGACTTGGGGGTGAACACCACGAGCGGCTTGCGCACAGTTCGGCGCACCTGACGCCGCAACAGGTGGAAGATCTGCGACGCCTGCGTGCAGTTCACGACCTGGATGTTGTCCTCCGCCGCCAAGGTGAGAAACCGCTCGACGCGTGCCGACGAGTGCTCCGGTCCTTGCCCCTCGTACCCGTGCGGCAGATACATGACGAGGCCTGAGGTCTGGTTCCACTTGTCCTCGGCCGCCACCACGAACTGGTCGACGATCGTGGACGCGCCGTTCCAGAAGTCACCGAACTGCGCCTCCCACACGACCAGCGACTCCTTGGCCACGACCGAGTACCCGTACTCAAAGCCAAGCCCCGCGTACTCCGACAGCAACGAGTCGTAGATCCAGAACTTGCCCTGCTCGGGACCCAGGTGAGCGAGCGGCGCGTGCTCGGTGCCATTCGTGTGGTCGACGAGCACTGCGTGACGGTGGCTGAATGTGCCACGTCGAGTGTCCTGACCCGCGATCCGGAGATCGGTGCCCTCGAGAAGCAACGAGCCGTAGGCCATCGCCTCTGCGAGCGCCCAGTCGACCTCACCTTCCGCCCACATCTTGTCGCGGACATCGAACTGCCGGAGCAGCTTTGGATGGACGTTGAAGCCGTCCGGGAAGGTGGACAGCGCCGCGTAGATGCGATCCACCGCGGAACGCTCGACGCCGGTCTCGATCGCGGGCAGGACCCCTTCGACGGGCGCTGGACGCCTGGCGACGCTCGGCGCCGCTGGCGCGGACTGCCGAGTCGCGTCGAGCGCGTTCTGGAGCCGAGCGTGGTAGTCGTCGAGCGCGTGCTCGGCCTCTTCGAGCGAGAGCTGGCCCCGCTTGACGAGCGACTCGGTGAAGAGCTTGCGCACCGACCGTCGTTCCTCGATCTTTGCGTACATCATCGGCTGCGTGTAGCTGGGATCGTCACCCTCGTTGTGGCCATGGCGCCGATAGCAGACCATGTCGATGACGACGTCCTTGCGGAACCGCTGCCGGTACGCAAAGGCCAGTCGAGCTACACGAACGCACGCCTCGGGGTCGTCCCCGTTCACGTGGAAGATCGGCGCCTGGATGATCTTGGCGACGTCAGTGGAGTAGTAGCCGGTCCGGGCCGACTCCGGGGTGGTGGTGAACCCGATCTGGTTGTTGACCACGACGTGGATCGTGCCGCCCACGCGATAGCCCTTGATGTCGCTCATGTTGAGCGTCTCGGCCACCACGCCCTGGCCAGCGAACGCCGCGTCGCCGTGCATGAGGATCGGGAGCACCGAGAACGACTCAGGGTCGTTGATCGCGTCCTGCATTGCGCGCACCATGCCCACAACCACAGGGTCCACCGCTTCGAGGTGACTGGGGTTGGCCGCCAGCTCGATCGAGATCTCCTTGCCGGTACGGGATGTGAACTTGCCGCTCTGCCCGAGGTGGTACTTCACATCACCCGAGCCCTGGATCGAGTCAGGGTCGACCTGGCCCTCGAACTCCTTGAATATCTGGTCGTAGCTCTTGCCGACGATGTTCGTGAGGACGTTGAGCCGACCGCGATGCGGCATCCCGATCACCGTCCCGTCGAGCCCGTCGTCGGCGGCGGCCTCGAGAATGGCATCGAGAATCGGGATGGCTGACTCGGCGCCCTCGAGCCCAAAGCGCTTCTGGCCCACATACTTCGTGGCCAGGAACTTCTCGAGGGCCTCGGCCGCGTTGAGCCGCTCGAGGATGTAGCGCTGGTCGTCGGTGGGGAGCTCGGGTGAGACGCCCTCGACGTGGTCTTGGATCCACCGCTGCTCGACGGGGTCCTGGATGTGCATGTACTCGATGCCGATCGTGCGGCAGTAGGCGTCGCGCAGCACATGGAGGATGTCTCCCAGGGCGAAGCGCTCGCGACCACCGAGCCCGCCGGTGAGGAACTCGCGATCGAGATCCCAGATCGTCAGCCCGTACGTGGCGGGGTCGAGCTCCACCGGCATGGTGGGCTCCTTCCACCGCAGGGGATCGAGATCAGCGATGAGGTGGCCACGCACCCGATGGAGGCGGATGAGGTTCGCGACTGCCATCTGCTTGTCGAGCATGGCCTGATCGCGATCGATCGGGTTGATGTCTCGACGCCACTGCACCGCCTCATACGGCACCTCGAGGGCACGGAAGACCTCGTCGTAGAATCCGTCGACCCCGAGCAACAGCTCCTCGACTCGCTTGAGGAACATGCCCGATTCGGCACCCTGGATGATCCGGTGGTCATAGGTGGAGCTGATCGTGATGACCTTCGACACGCCGAGGTCGGCAAGCGTGACCGGGTCCGCGGCCTTCCACTCAGCTGGGTAGTCGAGGCTTCCGACGCCAACGATCAGTCCCTGCCCTGGCATGAGTCGCGGCACGGACTGCAGCGTGCCGATCGTGCCCGGGTTGGTGAGGCTCACCGTGATGCCGCCGAAGTCGTCGGGCGAGAGCTTGTTCGACCGCACCTTGCGGATGAGCTCCTCATACGCACCCCAGAAGCCACGGAAGTCGAGCGTGTCGGCGTCCTTCACCACGGGCACGAGGAGGGTGCGGGTGCCGTCGCTCTTTTCGATGTCGACCGCAATCCCCAGCCCGATGTGGTGGTGCTGCAGGACGCGAGGCTTGCCCTCGGCGTCCTCGACGAAGGAACGGTTCATGACGGGGACCGTGTCGTGGATGGCACGCACGACGGCGAAGCCGATGAGGTGCGTGAAGCTGATCTTCCCACCGCGCGTGCGGCCGAGGTAACCGTTGATCACCCGCCGGTTGACCTCGAGCAGCTTGGCCGGGACGATGCGGAAGCTCGTCGCGGTCGGCACCCCGAGGCTCGCTTCCATGTTGGCGACGATGCGGGCGCCCGCACCACGTATCGGCTCGCCCGGGGCGTCCGCCCCGGCGGTCGGGGCCGGCGCGACGATCGCGAGAGTTGGGGTCGGGCCCGGCGATGACTGCGCTGATCCGGCCGGCTGGTCGGCGTCCCGCTTGTAATCAGCGAAGAAGTCCCGCCAGCTTTCGCTCACGGATGCGGGATCTGCGAGGAACTGCTCATGCATCTCATCGACGAGCCAGGCGTTCGGTCCCAGCGAGCCCGGACGGAGATCAGAGGTTGAGTCGTCGGCCATTGCTGCCGATGGTAACGGGGTCGGCATCCACCAACGGCAGGTGAGCCGCAGGTAGACCGACGGGGAGCAAGCCCAGCGGCAGACGGAGGTGGCCCGTGGGAGCAGCCGAGGCACTGGAGGGCGACAGCGTTTCGCTGCACGACCTGCGGATGCTGGTCGGAGCCGAGGTGGCCGCCGAGACAGCTTCCGAAGTCATCGAGGGCACGCTGCTGTCGTGCACCACCCGCTCCGCTTGGATTGTGGTGGGCGACGTCGACCACGTGGTCGCACTCCCCCACCTCCACCGCATCTGCCGGAGGTGATCCCTCGGAGCGACCACCACGTCGCTCCGAGGTGACGACCTCAGCTCGCGCGGACCAGGAGCCAGCGAGTGCCCATCCCGATGGCGCCGACGAACAGCGCCAGGAGAGCGAACGGCAAGCTGCCACCTGTGCTGGGCAGCGTGCCCGGGGTGCCCGGGATGCCCGGCACGGCATTGCCGGTGGTGGATGCCTGCGACGTTGTGTAGGTGCCCTGGCCGCTGACGCTGAGGGCCTCGACCTGCAGTGGCTGAGTGAGCGCCGTGGCCAGACCGTCAACCAGCGAGCTGGCCGAGACGCCGGTGACCAGGTTGCACGAGACGGTCGATCCCACTGTTCCGAGCAGATCCGCAACCGGTCCACCGACAGGGAGGGAACCGACGCCCACGCTGGTGAGCAGGCCGCCCAGTGTGTCCGGGGCGGCAGCGAGCCGGCTGAGAACACCGCACACATCCGGCGGTGTGATCGTGGCTCGAAGGGCGGTGATGGCGGCCGATGCCGACGTGATGCCATCGGCCTCGTCGAGCGCCGTCGTCTTGTCGAGGAGGTCGATGTCGACGACGTTGCCGAGGGCAGGGTCGATCGTGGTCAGTAGCCCACCGAGCACGGAGGTCACCTGATCGGAGAGCGCGGTGACCTGACCGGCTGTTGCGCCAAGGTCGAGGCCCCCGAGCGAGGTGCCGCCAACCTGGACACTCCCGATGGAGCCCGAGACCGCCGCGATCGACGAGCTCAACGACTCGTCCGCTCGGGCCGTGACTCCCGCCACCACATCGTCGACGACGATGAGTGAGGCACCATCGAGTCCGCCGGTGACCGCGTCAAGCGTCCCGAGCAGATCGTCCAGCGCGCCGGCGACCGTGTCGAGCAGAGTCTGCACCTGACCTACCAGCGTGGCGATCTGCGCCTGCACGGTGGTGAGGGTCGAAGTGATGCTCCCTGCTGAGACCGTGGCCGCGGACAGCTGCGACGTCAGGGAGGTGACGAGCGTCTGCAGCGGTCCGCAGAGGATCACGCACGCACCGAGGAGCCCCTGCTGGGCGCTGAGCTGCGACGTGAGCGACGCCACGAGAGTGTTCGCTGCGCTGGCCTGCGAGGTGAGCGAAGTCACCTGCGAGGTGAGTCCACCGATCTGGTCCTGGAGGCCCTCCACCTGTCCGCGCACACCGGCGGTGTCGGCGAGGAGCCCGTCGACGACGGTAAGCAGGGCGTCGGCCGACAGTCCGCCAGGCAGGGGCAGCCCCAGCTGATCGAGAAGGTTGATAGCGGTGTCGATGGGCAGGTCACCCAACGAGATCCCGAGCGAACCCAGAAGCGCGGTGAGATCGAGCACCTCCAAGTTGTCGAGCTGCAGCAGTCGTTCGGCGCCGGAATCGGTGACGAGCGCCGTGCTGCCGAGGCCCACGGAGGCCGTCCCGGCCCGCAGCAGACCACCAAGGATGGCGAGGTCGGTCACCGAACCAGTCGCCGAGCTGACCGCCCCTACGGCGTCCACCGCGGAGCGGACCGTGACCGCGCCAATGGTGCCGGAGACCAGCCCGGGAACTGGCCCACTGGCCAGGAGCGCACTCAGATCCACCGGCGAGGTGGACTTCACGTCCTCCCCACCAGTCGTGCGGGTCTCGACGGTCGGCTGGGTCAGCGCTCCCAGCGCGGCGACCAGGGTCGAGTCGATCGTCAACGGTGACACGCGCTCGACGGCGAGCGGTCCGGTGTTCGGTTCGTTCGAGGTCGTGGCGTCCTCACCGAGCAGCCGAAGGGCCAGCGACCCGTCGCCGAGAGCGAAGGTGAGAAGCGAGGAAGCGCCCGACGCCATGCCCACACCGCTCACCGCAGGGTCTTCGGCAGCGCCGCTCGGTGCGATCGTGGCGATCGCGAGCGCTGAAGCGGCGCCGAACACGACTGCGCTTCGAAGAGTGCGTGAATGCATGACTGGCTCCCTTGGGACGGTTGATCCGATCTATGCAGTCTGCGGTGATCCCAGATGGGGGGCCATGGCCCGATGTGGCCATTTTCGCCTAGTCCTCCTCAATCAGCCGTGGGCCATTCGGGCACCAGGGGCGGTGCCCACTACCGTCGTGCGCCATGTCCACGAGCAACGCGCAGTTCATCTTCACGATGCACAAAGTGGGACGATTCCACCCCCCTGACCGCGAGGTGCTGAAGGACATCAGCCTGTCCTTCTACCCGGGGGCCAAGATCGGGGTCATCGGCTCGAACGGATCAGGCAAGTCGTCGCTGCTGCGCATCATGGCCGGACTCGACGACGGGTTCACCGGCGAGGCGCGTCTCTCCCCCGGCTTCACCGTGGGCCTGCTCGAGCAGGAGCCACAGCTCGATCCGGCTAAGGACGTCAAGGGCAACGTGATGGACGGAGTCGCCGATGTGGCCGGGCTGCTCGCCCGGTACGACGAGGTGCTGGCCATGTACGCGGATCCAGACGCCGACTACGACAAGATCGGCGCCGAGCAGGCAGATCTCGAGGCGAAGATCCAAGCTGCTGGCGCCGACGAGCTCGATCGTCACATCGAGATCGCAATGGATGCGCTGCGCCTCCCTCCGGGAGACGCCGAGGTGACAACTCTGTCGGGCGGCGAGCGTCGACGAGTAGCGCTGTGTCGCCTGCTGCTCTCACACCCCGATCTGCTGCTGCTCGATGAGCCGACGAACCACCTCGATGCTGAATCGGTGGCGTGGTTGGAACGGACGCTGCGCGACTATCAGGGAACGGTCGTCGCCATCACGCACGATCGCTACTTCCTCGACAACGTCGCCAAGTGGATTCTCGAGCTGGACCGTGGCAAGGGACATCCGTTTGAGGGCAACTACTCGAGCTGGCTCGAGCAGAAGCAGGCCCGCCTCGCCGTCGAGGAGAAGTCGGACTCCACTCGAAAGCGCACCCTGGAGCGAGAGCTCGAATGGGTTCGTATGGCACCGAAGGCGAGGCAGGCCAAGGGCAAGGCGCGCCTCGCGGCATACGACAAGCTGCGCGCCGAGGCCGAGGAGGCCGAGCGAGGCGCCGACCGCCTGCAGATCCAGCTCCCCGCTGGCCGACGTCTCGGGGGTGTCGTCATCGAGGCGCACGATGTGGCCAAGGGATACGGCGATCGGTTGCTCTTCGAGGGGCTGGAGTTCAAGCTCCCTCCCGCTGGCATCGTCGGCGTGATCGGCCCCAACGGCGCCGGCAAGACCACGCTGTTCCGCATGATCACCGGTCAGGAGGCTGCGGACAGCGGTACCTTCCAAGTCGGCGAGACCGTTGACCTCGCCTATGTGGATCAGAGCAGGGACAGCCTCGACCCGAACGCGACCGTCTACGAAGAGATCACGGGCAACGTCGAGTTCATGAAGGTCGGCAACCGCGAAGTCAACGGTCGCGCCTACGTCTCCAACTTCAACTTCAAGGGCTCCGACCAGCAAAAGAACGTCGGACTGCTCTCCGGCGGCGAGCGCAACCGCGTCCTGTTGGCCAAGATGCTGAAGAACAGCGCCAACGTCCTGCTTCTCGACGAGCCCACCAACGACCTCGACGTCGACACCCTGCGAGCACTCGAAGACGCGCTCGAGGCGTTCGCCGGATGTGCGGTCGTGATCAGCCACGACCGTTGGTTCCTCGACCGGATCGCCACCCACATCTTGGCCTTCGAGGGCAACAGCCAGGTTCGGTGGTTCGAAGGCAACTTCTCGGAGTACGAGGAGTGGCGGCACAAGGAACTAGGCGCGGAGGCCGACCAGCCCCACCGCATCAAGTACAAGCCGATCTCCCGCTGACCTCGATCAGCTCGGCAACAGCTCGAGAACGGCGGCGGCCATGGTCGCCGCCGTTCCGCGCTCCGGCCGAAGGACAAGCTCCGGGGCGTCCGGCGCCTCGTACGGATCGTCGATCCCAGTGAAGCCCTTGATCTCGCCGGCTCGCGCCTGCTTGTAGAGCCCCTTCGGGTCGCGCTGCTCGCACAGCTCGAGCGGCGTGTCGACAAAGACCTCAAGGAAGGGGATGTCCGCTCCTACATGGAGGCCACGCACAAGGTCACGATCAGCGCGATACGGACTGATCAGAGGAACGAGCGCTATGACACCCGCGTCAGCCATCAATCGCGCCACGTGCCCGACCCGACGCACGTTCTCGCCCCGATCCTCGGCGGAGAACCCGAGGTCACCGTTGAGGCCGAGCCGGAGGTTGTCACCGTCGAGCACGTATGCCGATCGGCCGGCGTCGATCAGCAGGCGCTCGCACGCCGACGCCACCGTCGACTTCCCCGAACCTGACAGTCCCGTGAGCCACACCGTCGCACCCCGCGTGGGTCGCTCGGAACGAGCGACGTCGCCGGGGTGCCACGTGACGTTGTCGCTCATCGGACTCAGGTGTCCGTCGGACCGAGGATCATGCCAGCGCCCACGGTGGTCTGGCTCACCTCGTCCACGAGGATGAAGCTTCCCGTCGTGCGATTGCGCCGGTAGGCATCGAAGAGCAGCGGGTGGGTGACACGGAGCGTCACCCGGCCGATCTCGTTCAACGACAGACCAACGGCGTCCTCGTACCGGTGCAGTGTGTTGATGTCGAGCTGATACTGGAGATCCTTCACCAAGGCTCGAGCCCAGCGTGTGGTGTGCTTGATCGAGAGCTTGGCACCCTCCCGGAGCCATACGGAATCGGACATCCAGCACACCATCGCGTCGATGTCCTGACCCATGTGGGGCTGGTTCCGAACGCGGGTGATCATGTCGCCACGAGAGACATCGATGTCATCGGTGAGGCGGATCGTGACCGACATGGGCGCGTACGCCTCGTCGATCGGACCGTCAGCAGTGTCGATCGACGCGATGGTGGTGGCGAACCCCGACGGCAGCACCACGACCTCATCGCCCGGTTTGAGCACGCCGCCAGCCACCTGGCCCGCATAGCCGCGGTAGTCGTGTGTGGCGTGATCGGTCTGGTTCTGCGGTCGGATGACGTACTGGACCGGAAAGCGAGCATCGATCAGGTTGCGATCCGATGCGATGTGGACCTCTTCGAGATGGTGCAGCAGCGACGTGCCTTCGTACCAAGGCATGTTGACCGAACGATCGACGACGTTGTCGCCATGCAGGGCCGACACCGGGATGAAGGTCAGGTCGCTGACGTCGAGCTTCATGGCAAAGCTGCGAAATTCAGCCTTGATCTCCTCGAAGCGGTCCTCGGACCACTCCACCAGATCCATCTTGTTGACACAGAGCACGAGATGCGGAATGCCGAGCAGCGACGAGAGAAAGGCGTGGCGGCGCGACTGCTCGAGGATCCCCTTGCGAGCATCGACGAGGATCAGGGCAAGATCCGCGGTCGACGCGCCGGTGACCATGTTGCGGGTGTACTGCGTGTGACCCGGTGTGTCCGCAATGATGAACTTGCGCTTTGGCGTGGCGAAGTAGCGATAGGCCACATCGATCGTGATGCCCTGCTCCCGCTCCGCTCGCAACCCGTCGGTGAGCAGCGCGAGGTTGGTGTGCACGTCGCCGCGCTCCCGGGACGTGCGCTCGACGGCCTCCAGCTGATCCTCGAAGATGGCCTTCGAGTCGTAGAGCAACCGACCAATGAGCGTGGACTTGCCGTCGTCTACGGAGCCAGCGGTGGCCAGGCGAAGCATCTCCATCAGAAGTAGCCCTCGCGCTTGCGGTCTTCCATGCCAGCCTCACTGATGCGGTCGTCGGCGCGGGTAGCACCTCGCTCGGTAAGCCGTGTGGCAGCCACCTCCGCGATGACGAGCTCGAGCGTGTCAGCGGTCGACTCGACCGATCCTGTGCAGGTCACATCCCCCACGGTGCGGAACCGGACGGTTCGCTCCTCGACCTCTTCGCCGGGTAGCCGCTTGATGAGTGGCGAGTCTGCCATCCACATGCCGTCGCGGTGGAAGACCTTGCGCGAGTGCGCGAAGTAGATCAGCGGCAGCTCGACTTCCTCCTCTGCGATGTACTGCCAGATGTCCAGCTCGGTCCAGTTGCTGAGCGGGAACACCCGGATGTGCTCGCCCTGGCGGTGACGTCCGTTGTAGAGGCTCCACAGCTCTGGTCGCTGGTTCTTCGGGTCCCATTGGCCGAACTCATCCCGGAACGAGAACACCCGCTCCTTGGCCCGAGCCTTCTCCTCGTCGCGGCGGGCCCCGCCGAACACCGCATCGAAGCGATGCTCTTCGATGCCACGGAGCAAGGTGGCCGTCTGGAGTCGGTTGCGGCTGGCCCTGGGGCCGTCGTCCTCGACGCTGCGTCCTGCGTCGATGTCGTCTTGGACGCTGGCGACGAGCAGGCGCGCTCCGAGCTTGGCGACGATCTCGTCCCGGAAGCTGATGATCTCATCGAAGTTGTGACCCGTGTCCACGTGCATGACCGGGAACGGGACCCGTGCCGGCGCAAAGGCCTTCACCGCGAGGTGGAGCATGACCATGGAGTCCTTGCCGCCCGAGAACAGCAGAGCCGGTCGCTCGAACTCGGCCGCCACCTCACGGATGATGTGAATGGCCTCGGCTTCGAGTGCTCGGAGGTGCGACAGCTGATACGGAACAGACATGGAGCGATCAGGGTAAATGTCGACCAAACTGGTAAGCAATATCGGTGTCTGCCGTCACCGCACCGTCGATCGCTGACCACGAGCTCGCGGCTCGGGCCGCAACGCTCGCCGGGGAGCTGCTCCTCGAGGTTCGAGCCTCGCTGGAATCCGACGGGGAGTGGCCTGAGCTCGTCGGGGACGCCGGGGATCGACGAGCTCATGACCTCCTCGTCGCGCTCCTCGCTCAGGAGCGCCCCGACGATGGGGTGCTGTCCGAGGAGGGCCGCGACGATCTCGCTCGCCTCGACGACCAGCGCGTGTGGATCATCGATCCGTTGGACGGCACTCGAGAGTTCAGCGAGCCGGGTCGGTCGGACTGGGCGGTGCATGTCGCCCTTGCGATTGATGGCACCGCAGCGGCGGGGGCCGTCGCCCTCCCGGCACGCGGCATGACGCTCTCGACGCACCCGGCTCCCCCTGCGCCAACCCGTTGGGATGGCCCTCCGCGGCTCGTCGTGTCGCGAAGCCGTCCACCACGCCAGGCCCACCAGATCCGAGAGGCGGTCAGCGGCGTGCTGGTCCCCTTGGGCTCAGCCGGAGCAAAGGCCATGGCCGTCGTGCTCGGCGAGGCCGAGATCTATGCCCACGCCGGCGGACAGTACGAGTGGGACAACTGCGCCCCCGCGGCCGTAGCGATCGCCGCGGGCCTACACGCCAGCCGACTGGATGGCTCGCCCCTCATCTACAACCGTCGCGATCCTTGGCTTCCCGATCTGCTCATCTGCAGGACGGACCTCGCTGACGAGGTGCTCAACGCCCTCTCCGACGGGTGACGAGGTCACCAACCCGTTCGCTTCGCTGGCCTGCTCGTCCCAGCGCGAGACTCGTCGCACCATGTCCGCCGTACCCCTCGAGCCGCCGTCCGACCTCGATGTAGGCAGCTTCAGCAACGATCCCCCCTGGGTCGTCGATCCCGAGGCCATGCCATGGCGCAAGGCGGTACCGGCGCTGCGGCGGCAGATCGCGCTCGACCTCCCCCATCTGACCAAGCCAGGCAAGGTTCCCCCGGGCCTGCGAGTGGTTGGCACCGTCGCCCGGCTGGGCACTGCGCTCGCACTGTGGGCCGCTGGCGCCCGCCGGCAGGGCGGATCCACCTCTCAGGCCGACGTCTCCCGACGCCTGAGACGGGCCGCCGAACGACTCGGGCCGACGTACATCAAGCTCGGCCAGATCATCTCCTCGGGCGAGGGAATCTTCCCCGCCGAACTGGTGAGCGAGTTCCGAAAGTGCCGTGACCAGGTGCCACCGGAACCCTTCAACGTGGTGCGGCGAGTCGTGGAGGAGGACCTCGGCAGACCGCTCGAGGAGGTCTTCTCGCGGTTCCACCCGGCACCCCTCGCGGCAGCGTCGATCGCTCAGGTGCACGCGGCGACTCTTCAGAGCGGCGAGCACGTCGTGGTGAAGGTGCAGCGCCCGTCCGTAGGTGAGCTCGTCCACAAGGACCTCCGGGTGATGGCATGGATCGCACCGTTCACCGTCGGCCGCATCCCGGTCAGCGCCCTCGCCAATCCTCCTGCCCTGGTGGAGCTCTTCGCCGAGACGATCACCGAGGAGCTCGACTTCCGCATCGAGGCGCAGAACATGCTCGATGTCGCCCGGTCGTTCGCCGAGCTGGGCCAGCGTGACTACGTCATCCCTCGCCCGCACCCCACACTGGTCACACCCCGAGTGCTGGTGATGGAACGACTTTCCGGCTTCAAGTTCGACGATGTCGCCGGGATGAGGGATGCCGGGGTGGACACCGAACGGGTCGTGCGCACAGGGATGATCGGGTTCATGGAGGGCGCCATGATCCACGGCATCTTCCATGGTGATCTCCACGGGGGGAACCTGTTCGTTCTCGCCGATGGCCGCACGGCGCTGCTCGACTTCGGCATCGTGGGCCGCCTCTCCGAACCGCGTCGGCTGGCGTTTCTCCGACTGATGCTCACGGCTACAGCCAACGACATCCATGGCCAGCTCGGTGCGCTCCGGGATCTCGGCGCGCTGCCACCTGACACAGATCTTGATGCAGTGATCAAGGATCTGGGCCTCGACAGGCCGGTCGTGGACCCCACGACGATGGACGCCGACCAGTTGGTCAACGAGATCCAGCGCACGATCAAGGCGCTCATGGGGATCGGTGCGCGGCTCCCGAAGGAGCTGATGCTGTTCATCAAGAACATGGTTTTCCTCGATGGGGCCATCGCCACATTGGCGCCCGATCTCGACATCATCGGTGAGATCGGCAACATCTCAATGCACCTGGCCACTGCTCACGGCGACCGTCTGGCGAGTGACCTGGGGCTCGACCCGAGCTCGTATGAGCTCGACCTGTCCGGGGTCCGGGCGAGCTTCGGCTACGAAGAGGGCACGGAAGGTGCCGTCACCTATCGGGACCTGCAGGCCAGGCGGGAGCTGATCCGCAACCGGCTGCAGAAGCACAACCGGTGAGGCTCGTCGTCGCGCGCTGCTCAGTGGAGTACCAGGGCCGGCTATCGGCTCATCTCCCCATGGCCACGCGACTGATCATGGTGAAGCAGGACGGGTGCGTGGCCATTCACAGTGATGGCGGTGCGTACAAGCCCCTCAATTGGATGAACGCGCCGAACCGCATCGTGGTCAGCGATGACGGGTGGACGGTCACGAGCCCCCAAGGCGAGCAGCTCATCATCACCATCGAGGAGATCTTGTCCGACTCAGACCACAACCTCGGCGTCGATCCAGGGCTGCAGAAGGACGGAGTCGAGGCCCACCTGCAGGAGCTGCTCGCCGCCGCCTGCGATCGCCTCGAAGCGGGCATGGTGCTCGTTCGCCGGGAACACCGCACGGAGATCGGCCCGGTCGACCTGCTCTGCCGCGACGCGCAGGGGCGGGCGGTGGCCGTCGAGATCAAGCGACAGGGTGGCATCGACGGGGTAGAGCAGCTGGCCCGCTACCTCGAGTTTCTGGAGCGGGACCCCCAGCTCCGGCCGGTGCGCGGAATGTTCGTGGCTCAGAGCATCAAGCCGCAGGCCAAGGTGCTGGCCGCCGAGCGGGGCATCACCTGCGTGGAGGTCGACTACGACGCGCTACGCGGTGTCGAGCGCGCCCAGATCAGCCTCTTCTGACCTCATCGCCGCATGATCTGAGGGCATTGCCGCACGTGTACCACCAATCTGCGAGTCGCCTGGACATGTCGCGCAGTGACCTTTCGCCTGTGCTGGCGCTTTTGCCCGTTGGGAGTGCTACAACAGGTGTTGGCCGGTTCGGGGCAATCGCGCAGCCCGGTCGGTTGGGGGGTCGACGTGATCGAGCGAGAGCGAATCACCGTCGTCGTCGCCGACGACGAACCCGAGGTCATCGAGTACCTGCGCATCGTGCTCGACCTCGAAGGATTCGATCTCGTCGGGACAGCCAGCGATGCTGCCGCCACAATCGGACTGGTCGCCGAACTCCTACCCGACGTTGCGCTGATCGATCTCGAGATGCCCGGCGGGGGCCTGGAGGCCGCGCAGCAGATCCGGCGCATCCACCCAGGCACGCACATCGTCATCTTCTCGGCGGCCACCATCTCCATGGGGATCCTTCCCCTCCTGTCCGCCGGAATCGACGGGTACGTGGTGAAGGGCGGTTCGCCCGATGTGCTCACCGAAGCCATCCACAGCGCGGTGGGCGGGGGCGCCTACCTATCCCCCGCGGTCAACCGAGTGGCCCTGCAGGAGCTCAGCACTCGACTCAATCTCGAGGAGGACATGCGGGTCCGTCGCAGCGTGCGTCGTGACCGCATCGCAAGGTTGATCGCGGAATCCCAGTTCCGAGTGGTTCTCCAGCCGATCATCGATCTCCGAGATGGCCAACCTCATGGCGTCGAGGCGCTCACCCGGTTCACGGCCGCGCCGGCTCAGTCACCAGATGTCTGGTTCGGGGAGGCAGACCGCGTGGGCGAAGGCCCGACCCTCGAGTTGGCCACCGCCGCCTCTGCGCTCCACTTTCTCGACGAGCTCCACTCGGGGCTTTGCATGACGATCAACGTCAGTCCTGCCACCGTGCTGTCTGGCCGGCTCGCCGAGATCCTGGAGTCTGTCGACCTGAGCCGAGTGATCCTCGAGGTCACGGAGCACTCTGCCGTCGTTGACTACGCCACGCTCAGCCGCGCGCTCGCCCCATGGCGCGAACGCGGGTTGAGTCTCGCTGTCGACGACGCGGGGAGTGGGTACGCGAGCTTTGCCCACATCCTGAACATCTCCCCCGAGTACATCAAGCTCGACATCAGCCTGGTGCAGAACATCGATCGTGACCCGCACCGTCAGGCGTTGGCCCGAGCGATCTGCGGATTCGCGGATGAGCTCGGCGTGATCGTCATCGCCGAGGGCATCGAGAACGAGGCCGAGCTCGCCGTCGTCGCCCAGCTCGGCACCCCGCTCGCGCAGGGCTACCACCTGGGTCGTCCGCTCCCATTGGGTGAGCAGCCCTCCCTGCTCCGCTCCATGCCTGTGCCCGTGGCTCGGACCGAGGTGGACCTGCGAGATCGCGTCGGCGCCAGCGGCGCGTCAGCTCGCCTTCCGGCGTCGCCGAGCCTCAGCCGAAGTTGACGCGCCCTGCGTCGATGACCACACGGCCGTCCTGACCGCAGGTTTGGAAGATGGCACTCCCGCCGTCATCCCACGCGTTCACGGTGAGTGCTTCACCCGGCATGACCGGTGAGCTGAACCGAGCATCCAGCCCCTTGAAGCGGGCTGGGTCCCCGCCGCACAGCGCATGGAGCAGAGCTCGACCGGTGAAGCCGTAGGTGCACAGGCCGTGCAGGATCGGACGGTCGAAGCCGCCCATCGCAGCGAACGCAGGGTCGCTGTGAAGCGGATTGCGGTCACCCGAGAGTCGATACAGAAGCGCCTGATCGTGACGGGTCTGCACGGTGACGCTGTGATCGGGCGCGCGCTCGGGCGCCGCGTTCGGAGTGCCCGACGGACCCCGATCGCCACCCCATCCGCCCTCGCCCCGAATGAACGCCGACATGCGGGTCGAAAAGAGCGGTTCGCCGGTGGACACGAGAACGGCGGTTGACTCGGTCACGACGACCGCTCCCTTGCCCTTGTCGTAGATCCCGGTGATCTCGCTCACGGCTTCGAGCTCGCCGTCGACCGGGATCTCCTGATGCAGCGTGATCCCCTGCTCACCATGCACGAGCATCGCTGGATTGAACGAGCCGATCGACCCGAACGCGCCACCGAGCGGACCTAGCACCACCGCGATGGTGGGCAGCGCTCGCTGGGGCCTGTCACTGGTGTTCTCGGTGGTGAACTCGAGCTCGTCAAGGGGGTCGGCCGCGCCCGCGCCAACTCCCAAGGCGTAGATCAGGGCATCCTTGCTGGTCCACTTACGGCGTGTGGGCTCCGACTTGGTCCCGACTGCATCTGGGTTGATGGGCATGGTTGCGTGCTCCCCTACTTCTCGTCGTAGCCGAACATGTTGGCGTTCGGTCGGGCTTTCGCCACGAGCTCCGACACCTGGGACCCGAGCTCAGCCGGGTCGTCCGTCGGGTTCTCGAGGGTCGGGCCGCGGTGCCAGCCCTCGCTCACGCTGAGCATCCGACCACTGACATCGAACACCCGACCCGTCACGTGGGCCGACTCTGGGCTGGCCAGCCAGCAGACGATCGGTGCGATGTGCGCTGGCGACATCGTCGCCTTGTCCTCCTCGGACGCCTGGCCCATGCCGAGGCCCTCGGTCATGCGGGTGAGAGCAGCGGGGGCGATCGCGTTGACCGTGACGCCATAGCGCGCAAGCTCCTTGGCGGCGATGATCGTGAAGCTCGCGATTCCAGCTTTGGCAGCGCCGTAGTTGGTTTGGCCGACGTTGCCGTAGATGCCAGATGGCGACGAGGTGTTGATGATCCGCCCGTCGTTGGTCTCGCCGGCCTTCGAGCGCTCACGCCAATGCGCGGCTGCGTGCCTCGACGGCGCAAAGGTCCCCTTCAGGTGCACCTTGATGACGGCGTCCCACTCGGCCTCGCTCATGTTCGTGAGCATCCGATCGCGCAGGATGCCCGCGTTGTTGATGAGGATGTCCAGCCCGCCGAAGCGATCAACGGCGGTCTGCACGAGACGTGCCGCGCCGTCCCAGTCACTGATGTCGTCCGTGTTGGCGACGGCGTCGCCGCCCATCGCGATGATCTCGTCGACGACCTCCTGTGCGGGACCCTTGTCGTTGCCTTCACCGTCCATCGAGCCACCGAGGTCGTTGACGACGACCTTGGCGCCGTGATGGGCCAGCAGCAGCGAGTGCTCGCGGCCGATGCCTCGACCCGCCCCTGTCACGATGGCGACACGCCCCTCGCACAGCTTCGTCATCTTTCTGCACTCCCCTCGGCTCGACACTCTCCCAGTGGCCCTTCGTCTAGCGCACGTCAGCGAAGTGGGGCGAATTCCACCGTGGAGGCACCGCGTGCGAGGCTGGCATCCCCATGGATGAGTCGCTCCAAGAGTCGCCCGCGGCCGCCCCCACCACCCTTGAGGAGCCTGCCGAGCCGGTCGGCACCCCGGACTCCCGCCGCCGCGGGTGGGCGCTCCCGGCCATCCTGATCCCGGTCGTGATCGTTGTCCTGATCGTGGCCGCGTGGGCGGTGGACACCAGTCGGGGCGGGGTCCCTCGCAACGTGCGACTGGCCGGCATGACGATCGGCGGCCTCTCTGAGGACGAGCTGTCGGCAAGGCTCGCCGTCGCCGCGGAGGACTTCGCCACGACCCGCGTGGAGATCGTGGCCGGCGACGCTACCTACCAGACCACGGCGCTGGAGCTGGGCCTCACGGTGAACCGCGACCTGACGGTCACGAGCGCGCTCGACATCGCCTCGCACGGATTCGTCCTCTGGCGGCCCATCGACTGGGTCGCATCGTTCATCAACTCCCGCGAGGCGCCGTGGATCTTCCAGGTCAGCGACGAGCAGGTGGCGGCGGCGATCATCGAGCTCGAGGGTGACGCGCGGATGCCACCCGTCGAACCCTCCGTCGAGGTCGTGGACGGCGCGCTGCATGTCACGCCGGGACGCGATGGGCGCGGCATCGACCCCGCTCAGCTTGGGGCGGCACTCCCAGGTGCGGCGGCGGACACCCCGGCAGGCAGGGCGATCCGCGTCAAGGTGACCCCGGGTCCCATCCCACCCCTCGGTGGGGCCAGCGAAGCGCGAGCCGCCGTCTCGGGGGCTGAGGCCCGCATCGGGGAACCCATCGAGGTGCAAACGGTCGAGGGCAGCCGAGCGATCGAGCCGGGTGAGCTGCGTGATTGGCTGATGTTGGTGAGCCACTTCGATGGAACCGTGACAGCCGAGCTCGATCCTGCGAGGGTCGCCGCCGGCCTCCAAGCGAAGTTCGCTGACATCGATGACGGCCCGGTAGATGCCCGCTTCTCGGTCAAGGACGGCACGCCCGTGATCTTGCCGGACCGTCCCGGTCGGATCTGCTGCGGCGCCGACTCGGCGGCTGTCATCGACGGAGCGCTGCGCAACGACCTCCATCGCGTGCGTCTCGATCTCGTCGAGGGCCCGGCAGCCTTCACCGTTGCGGACGCACGGAAGTTGGGCATCCGCGAAGCCATTGGCGGCAGCCACGCCTGGCGCGATGGGACCGCAACAACGGCCGGCCACGGGTTCACCACATATCACGCTGCCAGCGGCGCCCGGGTGGTCAACATCCACCGAATAGCCGACCTCGTGCGCGGTGCCGTGATCCCGCCCGGCGAGACCTTCTCCGTCAACGATCACGTGGGCAAGCGCACACTTGCCCGTGGCTTCGTCTACGCCGGCGCCATCAGCAACGGGGAGCACGTCGATGAGATCGGCGGGGGCATCTCACAGTTCGCGACCACCGCCTTCAACGCGGCGTTCTTTGCCGGTCTCGACATCGACGAGTACCAAGCTCACTCGGAGTACTTCGACCGCTACCCGTTCGGCCGGGAGGCGACGATGGGCTTTCCCGCACCGGATCTCAAGATCACCAACAACACGCCTTACGGCGTGCTGATCTGGCCCTCCTACACCAATACCAGCCTCACGGTGACGCTGTACTCCACTCCCTATGCCATGGGTGAACAGACCGCTATCACCGAGGGAACGAGCGGCAACTGCCGGATAGTCACGACAACCCGGACCCGTACCTTTCCCGATGGCTCTACCGATACCGACAAGTTTCGGGCTCGCTATCGGCCTGGGCCCGGCCAACGCTGCTGAGCAGCTGACAGGGCGATGAGGGCGATGAGCGCGATGAGCAGCAGTCCGGATGACGTTGACGTCGTGATCGTCGGTGGCGGCCCCGCCGGTTCGGCAGCGGCCACCACACTCGCCCGGTCTGGACGATCGGTTGCGGTCGTCGACAAGGCGACGTTTCCGCGCGACAAGTTCTGCGGGGACGGCCTCACCAGCGGAGCACTTCGCCTGCTGGAGGGACTCGGCCTGCAGCCCGACTCGATTCCATCCTGGCAACCGGTGCATGACGTCATCGTCAGCTCACCATCCCGTCGCTCCGTCACCTTTCCGCTTCCCCGGGGCAACGGGATCTACGCGGCAGTGGCTAGACGCATGGAGCTGGACGCTGCGCTGCTCGACCTCGCCCGCGGTGCGGGCGCGATCGTGCACGAGGGGCACGCCGCCATCGGAGCAGAGGAGCGATCCGATCAGATCGTCGTGACGGCTGCGGGGCTAGGACGAATTCGGGCCCGATACGCGATTGCGGCGGACGGCATGTGGTCACCCATGCGCAAGCTCCTGGGCATTGCCACTCCGGGTTACCTCGGCGAGTGGCACGCCTTTCGCCAGTACTTCAGCAACGTGGGTCCTCGGGCCGCTCGGGACCTGTTCGTGTGGTTCGAACCCGACCTGCTCCCCGGCTACGTCTGGTCCTTCCCGCTGCCGGACGGCGGCGCGAACGTCGGGTTCGGCATCCAGCGCGCCGGCGGGAAGGTGACGCGCGTACCAGACATGAAGCACCTCTGGCCCGAGCTACTCGATCGCCCGCACATTCGCGCCGTGCTCGGGCCCGACGCTCAACCCGAATCGCCACATCGAGCGTGGCCAATCCCTGCGCGCATCGACCAGGTGACGCTGACCACGGTCCGCACGTTGTTCGTGGGAGACGCGGCTGCCGCCACAGACGCCATGACAGGCGAAGGAATCGGGCAGGCGCTGCTCACCGGGGTGCTCGCCGCGCGCGCGATCACCGACGGCGGACTGGACGCGAGGACGGTGTGCGCCGGCTACACGAGCTCCGTGCGCGACGCGCTCGTGGCGGACCACAAGATGTCCCTTCTCCTGATTCGAGCGCTGAAGCATCGCAAGGGAGCGCGCGCTGCGGTTCGCATTGCGGGGGCAACACCGTGGACGCGACGGAACTTCGCTCGCTGGCTCTTCGAGGACTACCCCCGCGCGATCCTCGCCACACCGCGTCGCTGGCGACGAAGAATGCTCACCAGCCCGGGAGCCTTCGGCAGCTGACGCAGGCTCGGGTGAGGTGACACGTACGCTGTGCGCTACCGAGCGACGAGGCGCGGACCATCCAGCGCAGCAAGGAGGCGGCACGATGTCCAAGAGGATGGCCATTGCCGCCGCGCTCGTGGCGCTGGTCGCAGCGACAGCCTGCAGCTCGAGCTCGAACAACCAGCGGCCAATGCGCGTCGCGTTCCTGCGATCTGTGGCCACCCTGGACGGTAACGCGCCATTTGACCGAGAGCTCCGAGCAAAGGGCTTCGTACTCGGCCGCAACCTGCAGTATGTGCAGCTGGACCCGGAACACGAGGTCCACGTCGAGCCTGAGGACATCCGCCGCACAGTCGACGAGTGGCTCCGCGACGGCATCGATCTGATCGTTGCCCTCTCGTCGACCGCCGCTGAGATCGCCGCCAACGCCGCGCCCCAAACCCCGGTGCTCTTTCTCGTCAACGACCCCGTGGCGGTCGGCCTGGTCAGCGACCCAGCCCGACCCGATCGCAACCTCACCGGAGTGACCTTCCGCATACCAGCAGACCGCACGTTGAGCCTGGCCCGCCAAGCGATGCCCGGGTTGGCCCTGATCGGCATCCTCATGCCCGGCTCCGACCCCGCCGGGCCCCCCGCGCACAAGGCCATGGCGGCGGCCGCCCAGTCCGCAGGCCTAGAGAGCACCACCGAGACATTCAGCGGTCCGGACGACATCCGGCGGGCGATAGCGTCGCTGCACGGGCGGGGCGCACAGGTCGTGGTCGTCGTCAACGCCCCCACCTCGATTCGCTACCTCTCGATGATCGAACCTGCGGTT
This sequence comes from Acidimicrobiales bacterium, assembly GCA_040902805.1. Taxonomy (GTDB): domain Bacteria; phylum Actinomycetota; class Acidimicrobiia; order Acidimicrobiales; family VFJN01; genus VFJN01. Next base: position 25,010 of record JBBDWQ010000019.1, on the reverse strand, counting down.
TCGGCGGTTGGCCTACCGATCATCGCCAACACCTCATTGGCCACACAAGCGCTGATCGTCCTAGAGCCCAACGTCGAGGAGCTGCTCGGACGCTTGGGTCGGCAGGCGGCAAGGTTGCTGAGCGGCATTTCCCCCGCTGACATTCCTGTTGAGAACCCCACAGACTTCCGGGTCGTCCTCAACAGCAAGGTCGCAGCTGAGCTGGGCATCCCAGCGCTTTCGACCGATCTCCTCCGTCAAGCGGATCTCGTGGTGCGATGAGCGCGCTATCACGACTTGGCGTGCGGCTTGCCGCCGCGACCCTCCTCGTCGGGCTGGTGGGGGGCGTGCTCGGTGGACTCGTGGCTCGACAGTCTGCGAGGGACTCCGCGAACGCCGAGGCGAGACATTTGACAGTCGGTCTGGCGGAACGCCTCGCCAATGAGATCGACAGTCACATCGATGGCCTCGCCACCAGCCTGCGCGTGCTCAGCACGCGTGAGCAGATCGTCCAGCTCGGTGACCGCGTCGAGACTGAGCTGGCTATCGCGTTGCGGTCCTTCAACGACCTCGCCGAGCTCGACGTCCATGATGCCCGGGGCAACTTCATCGCCGCCGCCGCCAACGATCGATTGGTCGACCCTGCCCTCGTGCCCCCCAGCCCCCTCGCTGACCTCCAGCGGCAGCGGCAGCGGACAGAGCTCACCCCAGGGCCGCAGACGTTCATCGACATCACCGTCCCGATCGATGACCCACCAGGAACGGCGGTCGGGACGCTGCGCGGCCGCGTGCCGATCGATGCCATCGTCCAGGTCCTGGAGGCCCGACTGCTCGGCGCATCGGCCAACGCCATATTCATCGGCCCCGACGCCGTGATCCTCGACCACCCAGAGCAGAACAGGGTGTTGGCCGAAGAGCGCTACCCCATCGAGTCGATCCCACCCAATGAGGCGGGATCGTTCAAGCGCGACGGCACCCGGATCCTGGCCGCGATGGCGACGCCAGCGACGTCCGGACTCCCTGGAGCCGTGGTCATCGAATGGGACCAGGCAGATGCACTTGCTCTCGCCGATCGCCAGGCGCGGCTCGTCGGCATCCTTGTCGCACTCATCGTGCTGGCCAGCGTCGCTGTGCTCCTTGCAACCACCAGTCGGCTCTTGCGACCGCTCGAGGCTCTGAGAGAGACCGTCCAGCGTCTAGCCGGGGGCGACCGCTCCGCCCGTGCTACGGAAACAGGAGCCATCGAGTTTCGCGAGGTCTCCCACGACATCAACGTCATGGCAGAGGCCGTCGACGAACAGCTGACGGACCTTCACGAAGCCGAGGAGCGGATCCGTCGGATCATCACCTCGTCACCTGATGTGTTCATCGTTGTGGACGGCTCGGGGCGGGTCGAGCTTGCCAGCGCGCGAGTTGCGGACATGTTCGGCTACGCGCCACGTGAACTCATCGGCCAACCAGTCGAGACCCTCGTGCCAGAACGATTTCGCGAGCGGCACAAAGGACACCGACGCTCGCACCACATCAATGCGGCTCGCGAGATGGGCAGCCTGTTGGAGCTCTTCGCTCGACGCTCCGACGGTAGTGAGTTTCGCGTCGAGATCTCCCTGAGCCCGATCATGATCGACCACGAGCCGAAGGTGCTCGCTACGGTCCGCGATGTGACCGAGCGCATCGAGGGAGAGACTGCGAAGCGCGAGCTGTCGGAGGTGCGGTCGAGGCAACGCCAGGCAATCGAGATCAACGACACCATCGTGCAGGGACTCACCGTCGCTCGCTGGTCGTTCGATCTGGGCGACGTCGAGGCGGCTCGGACCGCCGTCGAAGAGACCGTCGTCGCCGGGCGGCTGCTCGTCGATCGCATGTTGTCCGCTGCAGGCGAGATTCAACCCGGCGATCTTCGACGCGACCTGCCGGTGGGCACCGACTGATGCGCCACTGTCGTGTCCTGATCGCCGACGACTCCGCCGACATCCGCCTGCTCCTGCGCCTGGCGATCGAAGGCGATGCCGAGCTCGAGCTGATCGGCGAGGCAGTCGACGGTGCCGAAGCCGTGTCGCTGGCACAGGCCTTGCAACCGGACGTGCTCCTGCTCGATCTCTCGATGCCTGTCATGGACGGCCTCGAGGCCATCCCGCTGGTTCGCGGCGTGGCACCGACCACCGCGATCATCGTGGTGTCCGGCTTCCTGACCGGAGAAACCAAGCAGAAGGTGCTCGGTGCCGGAGCAGTCGGCTTCGTGGAGAAGGGTGGAGACTTCGGAGAGCTGATCGCCTACGTCAAAGAGGTTGGGATCGAACGCTTCGGCTCCTGACGCTCAGGGGCCTACATCCAGCCCTTCACCTGCTCGAGGAGCTTGACAGGGTCGGGGCCAACGGGGGTGACGTTGAGGACCGTGACACCGCTCTCCTTGTAGGCGGCAAGGCGGTCCTTCACGTAGCCCTCGGAACCGCACAAGGTGGTGGCCTCCAGAAGCTCATCGGGCACCATCTTCGCGGCCTCCTCCTTCTTGCCGTCGAGGTACAGGTCCTGAATGGCTTCGGCTTCGGCTTCGAATCCGTAGCGCTTGACCAGGTCGTTGTAGAAGTTCTTGCCCTTGGCTCCCATGCCGCCGATGTAGAGCGCCGCCATGGGACGAGCGAACTCGCGGACCGCCTCTGAGCCGTCGCCGATCGCCAGCAAGCCGCCGGCCACGATCTCCAGGGAGCCGAGCTCCGCGGAACGCTTGGCCTCGCCAGCGGCGAGATCGTCGCCCCACACCTGCTTCGCCTTCTCGGGTAGGTAGAAGAGCGGCAGCCAGCCGTCGGCGAGCTCAGCGGTCATCTCGACGTTCTTCGGGCCGAGCGACGCGACATAGATCGGGATCTCGCTTCGCACAGGGTGGTTGATGAGCTTGAGCGGCTTGCCCAGCCCGGTTCCCTGTCCTGCCGGAACGGGGATCTGGTAGCTCTTGCCGACGTGTTCCACCCGCTCCCGACGCCACGTCTGCCGGCATACCTCGATGATCTCGCGCGTGCGACCAAGCGGGCGGTCGTAGACGACGCCGTGGAAGCCTTCGATCACCTGGGGACCAGATGCACCCAGCCCGAGGATGCACCGGCCGTCGGATAGTGCGTCGATGCCGGCCGCGGTCATGGCGATGAGCGTGGGCGTGCGGGTGTAGATCGGCAGGATCCCTGCCGCCAGCTTCACGGTGCTGGTCCTCGCCGCGAGGTAGCCCATCGCACTCACTGCGTCGAAGCTGTAGGCCTCGGCTACCCACGCGATGTCGAGGCCGACCTTCTCGAGCTCAGCGACCTGGTCGACGGCTTGCTTGAACCCGCCCGCATAGTTGATCTGAGTCGAGAGCTGCATTGGTCCCCCTGGGGTGATATTCGGTCTCTGGGTCAGCTCGCGGCGCTGAGACGCTCGCGTGCGTTCTTGGAGCGTTCGAGCAGATGCGCGGGCACACCAAACGCGTTGTCGGCCACACTCGCTTCTGCTGCGGTCCCGGCAGCGTCGCCGTCGGTCTCGACAACGGCGACCTCCTCCACCTCAACGCGCTCGTCGACCGGGATGAAGTCACCGCGCCGCACGATGTGCCGGCCGTCGAGCAGTCCCATCTCCACGCCGTTGTCGAACAGCACCCGGTGGCGCATCCACGTGACGCCGGAGACCACGAGCACCTTCCCGGGTGTCCCGGCTGGCACACCGGGCAGATCGATGTTGGCGCGCACCTTCTCGTGACGCTTGAGCTCGATCGAGGCGATGCGGGCAGACATGGCCGACAGTTTGGCCTGCGTCGGGCCAGTCGTCGCAACTGCAGCGTTCAGCGACGTGATTCGGCCCAGGTCAGGCCCTGGGTCACGTCGTTGTCGTGCGGAAGGCCAAGGACCCGCTCCGCCACGATGTTGCGCTGCACCTCGCCAGTGCCGCCGCCGACGGTGAGCGCCGGTGCGAACAGGAACCCGTGGTGCCACAGCGCCGGGTCGTTGCCCAGCGGCCCCTCGGTGCTGAGCATGCCCCCAGGACCGGCAAGGTCCTTGGCGAGACCCATGATCCGCTGACCGTGCTCGTCAGCCAGGATCTTACGGATCGACGCCTCGGCTCCGGGCGGTTCGCCCTTGATGCGAGCGGTAACCGTGCGCAGACGGATGAGACGGAGCAGCTGAGATTCGATGTGGAGCTGGGCGAGGCGCTGGCGCAACACGGCGTCGACGGTGCCGCCGGCATCCCGCACGAGACCGAGCAGGTCCTCGGCGGTGGGCCCTGCGCCCCACAGCGCGCCACCGGAGGACAGTGAGACGCGTTCGTTGCCGAGCGTCACCTTGGCCAGACCCCAACCGCGGTTGACGTCCCCCACCAGGTTCGCGGCCGGAAGCCGCACCTCGTCGAGGAACACCTCGTTGAAGAGGTGGACGCCGGTCATCTCGATGATCGGCCGCACCTCGACACCGGGAAGATCCATCGGGCAGATGAAGTACGAGATCCCCTCGTGCTTCGGAGCGTCGGGCTCTGTACGGGCGATGAGGATGCCAAACTTTGAGAACTGGGCCAACGACGTCCAGATCTTCTGGCCGGTCACGACCCACTCGTCCCCGTCGCGCATGGCTCGAGTGGACAGAGAGGCCAGGTCCGATCCAGATCCCGGCTCGCTGAAGAGCTGACACCAGATCTCTTCGCCGGCAAGCAGCGGGAACAGATACCGCTCCTTCTGGTCGGCGGTCCCACCGTGGAGGATCGTCGGTCCGGCCCAGCCGATCCCGATCGTGTTCGATGGCCGGCTCACCTGGGCCGCCGCCAGCTCGTCCTCGATCAGGATCTGGTGGATGGGATCGGCATCGAGGCCCCAGGGCTTCGGCCAGTGTGGCGCCACGTACCCGGCTTCGGCGAGCTGCCGCCCGCTTGGCGAGGGATGCTCGGCCAACCAGTCGCGCACCGCTTGTCGCCGCGGGTCGTCGTCAGGCGGGAGCTCAAAGTCCATGCTGGCAACGTACCCCGTGACTTGACCGATCGGTCAAGAGCGGCGACGCCCGAGTACGCTGCTGCGTCGATCGTGTCGAATGAGGGGGAGCAGATGCCTGGTTGGAACTTCGCTGATGTCTGGGAGGCCGTCGCCCAGCAGATCCCTGACGCGGACGCGCAGGTGCAGGGCAGTCGCCGGGTCACCTGGGCACAGTTCGATCAGCGAGCCAACGGCGTGGCCCAGGCGCTCCTCGACGCGGGGGTGAAGGAGCAGGACAAGGTTGCCCAGTACCTCTACAACGGGCCTGAGTACCTCGAGTCGATGTTCGCCACGTTCAAGGCCGGACTCGCACCGATCAACACGAACTATCGGTATCTCGACGATGAGCTCGCGTATCTCTGGGACAACGGCGACGTCGTGGCCGTGGTGTTCCACGGGACCTTCAGCGAGCGCATCGAGGGCATCCGCACCCGGGTACCGCGGGTGAAGACGTGGCTGTGGGTCGACGACGGCGAGGGGTCGTGCCCGGAGTGGGCAACGCCCTACGATACGGCTGCCGCCGCGGGCACGACCAAGGCCGTAGCGGGTCCGTGGGGACGGAGCGGCGATCATCTCCTGCTCCTGTACACAGGCGGCACCACCGGTATGCCCAAGGGCGTGATGTGGCGCCAGGACGACCTGTTCCGCACGCTCGTCGGCACCTTCGTGCCTGAGGTGCGCGAGAACGATCCTGACCCTGAGCAGTCGATCATCCGCGGTGCCGTCACCGCGTCCGGACTCGTCGGGATGCCCGCGTGCCCGCTGATGCACGGCACCGGCTGCTTCACCCAGCTCATCGTGCTCGCCGGTGGAGGCAGCACCGTCACCCTCGAGTCACGCAACCTCGACATGGAGGAGATGCTCTCGACGATCGAACGGGAGCGTGTAGCCACCATCGCCATCGTCGGTGATGCATTCGCGAAGCCGATGCTGCGCGCCCTCGACGCCAACCCCGGCAAGTGGGACATCTCCAGCCTCTTCATGGTGTCGTCGTCCGGAGTGATGTTCAGCGAGGAGTCCAAGCAGGGGCTGCTGGGCCATCACCCGGGCATGATGATCGTTGACGCCTTCTCGTCATCAGAGGCGCTCGGCATGGGCCAGTCCGTGTCCAGCGCGGCCGGCACCAGCACCACTGCCAAGTTCACCCTCGGCGAGCACACCAAAGTGATCACCGACGACGGCCGCGCGGTGGAGCCCGGCTCTGGCGAGACGGGTCGTGTGGCCGTCGGGGGCTGGCAGCCAGTCGGGTACTACAAGGACCCTGAGAAGACAGCCGCCACCTTCATCACCTTCGAGGGCAAGCGCTATTCCGTGCCGGGCGACTACGCGACCGTTGAGGCTGACGGCAGCCTCACCTTGCTCGGTCGCGGGTCGGTGTGCATCAACACGGGCGGCGAGAAGGTGTACCCCGAAGAGGTCGAAGAAGCGCTGAAGACGATTGAGTCCGTGAACGACGCCGTCGCGGTGGGGATCCCGGACGCAAAGTTCGGCGAGGCCATCACCGCCGTGGTGGAGCTGAACCCGGGAGAGACGGTCGACGAGGGCGCGGTGATCGCGCACGTGAAGGGCAAGCTGGCTGCCTACAAGGCGCCCAAGCGGGTGCTGCAGATCGACACGATCGGTCGCGCCCCCAACGGCAAGGTCGACTACAAGCGTCTCAAGGCCTGGGCGGCCGACCAGCTCGGTGTCACGCTGTGAACGCCGGCCGCTGATGGACGAGCAGCCGCCGCCCCAGCAGCTCCGGGTCGGCTACCACCGTGAGATCGATGCGATCAATCAGAAGGTGGTTCGGCTCTTCGCGTTGGTGTCCGAAGCGGTGGCGGCAGCCAACGAGGCGCTGCTCGGAGCAGATGCGGACGCGCTGGCCGTGGTCAGGGCGGGCGAGACCACGATCGACGGTCTCATGGTCGAGCTCGAGACCGACATCGAACGGCTGCTGCTCCTGCAGGCACCGGTCGCCGGCGAGCTGCGCTACGCGCTCACGCTGATCCGGATCGTGCCTGAGCTGGAGCGCTCTGGGGACCTTGCGGTGCACATCGCAAAGCGGGCCGGGACTGGCCTTGCCTCGCAGGTCACACCGGCCGCTCGGGGCATGCTCGAGCGGATGGGAACGGTCACCGCTGGGCTGTGGCGATCCGCAGCAGACGCCTTCTCCGACCGCGACCCCACCGCCGGCGAGCGCCTCGAGGCAGAGGACGACGAGGTAGACGACCTCCACACCGAGCTCACGAAGGAACTGCTCAGCGGCGCGATCGATACCGCCCAGGCCGCTGACGCCGTGCTCGTGGCCAGGTTCTACGAGCGACTGGCCGATCACGCCGTCCACATCGCGGTGCGCGTCGCCCGATCGGTGCGCTGACCACCTGTTTCGGTGTCGCATCGGGCACAATGGGACGATGCGTACGTCCAACCCCGCCCTGAACGACAAGGTCTTCGAGCAAGCGCGCGCTGGCACCGCGACCGCTGAAGCGGCACCAGGGTGGGCGGCAGGCCAGTCGCTCGAGAGCGCGTACGACGCGCCCGCCTACCGGGGGCCCGTCGTTGGTGAGGACACCATGACCCTCAACGGGGTGGCGTGGGCGTCGGGCGCCCTGCTCACCCTCGTGGTGGTTGCCGGCGTGTTCGGTTGGAACAGCGTGGAGCGCACGAACGACGTGGTCGCCATGCCTGGCTGGCTGTTCCTGGTGCTGTTTGGCGGCCTCGGCGTCGCGATGGTCACGATCTTCAAGCCCAAGCTGGCCCGATTCACGGCCCCCATCTACGCCCTGCTGGAGGGCGCGCTGCTCGGCGCCATCTCGGCGCTCTACAACACCGCGTACGACGGCATCGTGGTGCAAGCGGTAGCGATGACCATCGGCGTCTTCGCGGTGATGCTCTTCCTGTTCGCGACCCGGATCATCAAGGTCACGGACAAGCTCCGCATGGGCATCGTCGCTGCCACTGGCGGCATCATGCTCGTCTACATCGTGAACCTGGTCCTAGGCCTCTTCGGTGGCAACCTCGCGTTCCTCGAGTCCTCCAGCGCCATGGGGATCGGGATCAGCCTCCTGATCGTGGGCGTGGCCGCGTTCAACCTGCTCCTCGACTTCGACTTCGTCGAGCGGGGCGTGGAGGCGGGGGCACCCCGCTACATGGAGTGGTACGCCGCGTTTGGCCTGCTGGTCACCCTGATCTGGCTGTACCTGGAGCTCCTCCGGCTCCTCTCGAAGCTGCAGCGCCGCTAGCGGTCAGGCGGACCTTGTCGCTCGGGTAGCGTCCTCGGCGTGCGATTCCGGCTGCTCCCCACCGACGACAAGTTCTTCCCACTTTTCGACGCCGCGGCGGCGAACGCTGCGGAGTGCGCCCGGCGGCTCCGCGATGTGATCGCCATGGACAGCGGCGAGGAGCGGGCAAAGGGCCATGACGGCATCCGTGAGTGCGAACGGCGCGGCGACGAGATCACCAATGACATCTTGCAGCGCCTCAACTCGACGTTCGTCACGCCGTTCGACCGGGAGGACATCCACGCGCTCGCCGAGGAGCTCGACGACGTCGTCGATGACATCCAGACCGTGTCCGAGCTGCTTGTGCTCACCAAACCGTCCGGCTCTTTGTCGGAGATGCGGGAGCAAGCGGACCTGCTCGTGCGCATGGCCGAGGAAGCCGAGCTGCTGATCAGCAGGCTCCAGTCCATGAAGGGCGTGCAACCCCACCTTGATTCCATCGACCAGCTCGAGAGCGACGGGGACGCGGTGTATCGCCGCATCCTCGCCCGCCTCTACAGCGGCGAGCTCGATGCGCTGGAAGTGCTACGTCTGAAGGGCATCGTGGAGGCCCTCGAGGGCGCTCTGAACACGATCGAAGACATCTCTGATGTCGTCGAGTCGATCGTGCTCAAGCACGCCTGACCAGCATGGAGGATCTCACCCTCGTATTTGTGGTGCTCGTCGCCCTGGGGTTCGATTTCGTCAACGGGTTCCACGACGCCGCCAACTCGATCGCCACCGTCGTCTCGACGCGCGTGCTCACCCCCCGCCAGGCGGTGATGTGGGCCGCCTCGTTCAACTTCATCGCCTTCCTCATCTTCGGCACCCATGTTGCAACCACGATCGCCAAGGACGTGGTGGTGCAAGACGTGCTCTCGATCGGAGTCATCTTCGCCGGACTTGTCGGCGCCATCGTCTGGGACCTCATCACCTTCTACCTCGGGCTGCCGACCAGCTCCTCCCATGCACTCGTCGGTGGCATGGCGGGCGCTGCAGTGGCCAAGGCCGGCTTCGCCGTGCTCGTGAGCGAGGGTCTGCGCAAGATCGGCCTGTTCATCATCCTTTCGCCCCTGATCGGGCTGGCCTTGGGCCTGCTCCTCACGGTGCTCTTCGGATGGCTCTTCCACCGCGTGCGTCGCGTCGACCGCCTCAACAAGGGCTTCCGGCGCGGACAGCTCGTGTCGGCGGCGGCGTTCAGCCTCGGGCACGGCGCCAACGACGCACAGAAGACGATGGGGATCATCCTCGCCCTGCTCATCGCGGGAAACCATCTGCCAGGCGACGCCGACGTGCCCCTCTGGGTCGTGCTCTCCGCGCACACGGCCATCGGCCTCGGCACCCTTACGGGCGGCTGGCGCATCGTGAAGACGATGGGCTCCAAGATCACACGACTCCAACCCGCCGGAGGCATGGCCGCCGAATCCGCGGCAGCAGCCACCCTGTTCTTCACGTCAGCGGCGGGGATCCCGGTGTCGACGACCCACACGATCACCGGCGCCATCGTGGGCGTGGGGGCAGCCCGTCGCCTGTCGGCAGTGCGGTGGGGGGTCGCCGGTCGAGTCGTGTGGGCCTGGGTGCTCACGATCCCTGGGGCGTTCGTTATCTCGGCCCTGACCTATTGGCTGGTGGCGGCATTCGCATGAGCGACAAACGAGCCCAGTTCTTCGCCATCACCGCCCTCGTGTGCCTCGCGCTGGTGCCAGTGGCGCAAGACGCGTACCGCGAGATCACGATCGGCGTCGCACTCACCTACATGCTGCTCGCCGCGGCCTCCTGGCTCGACAGTCGCGGTCGTCGCTGACCCAGCGTCGCGGGATTCGGACCTCCCACAGGGCCCCGCCTACGCTCGCTGGGTTCTCAATCCACGACGCAGGAGCACGGCATGACTGATCTCGGGTTCGACGGCAAGGTCGCGATCATCACAGGGGCCGGGGGTGGCCTCGGTCGCTCACACGCGCTGGATCTGGCCGAGCGAGGCGCCTTGATCGTCGTGAACGACCTCGGCGGCAGCAGCGACGGCGTCGGCCACTCCGAGACCGCGGCCCAGAAGGTCGTCGACGAGATCAAGGCCAGCGGCGGCGAGGCCGTGGCCAACTACGACAGCGTGGCCACCCCCGAAGGCGGTCAGTCGATCGTGCAGACCGCCATGGACAGCTTCGGTCGTATCGACATCATCATCAACAACGCCGGCATCCTGCGCGACACGTCGTTCAAGAACATGACTCCAGATCAGCTCACCCCCGTGCTCGACGTGCACCTGCGCGGTGCGTTCTTCGTCACCCAGCCCGCATGGCAGATCATGCGCGACCAGGGCTACGGCCGCATCATCAACACCTCTTCCGGTGCTGGGATCTTCGGTAACTTCGGCCAGGGCAACTACGGCGCCGCCAAGATGGGTCTCGTGGGCCTCACCCGCGTACTGGCGGTCGAAGGCGCGAAGAACAACATCAAGGTCAACGCCATCGCGCCAGTCGCCAAGACGCGCCTGACCGAAGAGCTTCTCGGTGCAGCGGCTGACAAGCTGGCCCCAGAGCTCGTCACGCCTGTCGTGACCTACCTGGCTCACGAGGACTGCCCTGTCACCGGCGAGGTGTACTCAGTTGGCGGCGGGCGCGTGGCCCGCGTCTTCATCGGTGTCACGCCCGGGTACTACGACGAGAAGCTGTCAGCCGAGTCGGTGCGCGACCACTTCGACGACATCCGCAAGGAAGATGGCTACGAGGTCCCCGCCAACCTCAACGAAGAGATGATGCTCGCGTTGAAGTCCATGGGCTAGAACGCCGCGCGCCCCGCGCCGCTCAGCGGGTGGCCCACCAGGGCTTGTCGTCGGGCACCAGATCCGATCTGGCCTGTTCGTCGAGGTCGATGATCGTCCTCGACTCCTGCGCCGCCAGCGCCCGGACACCATCGACGATGTCGGCAATGGAGAAGGGCTCGATCAGGACCTGCTGCACACCCGCCGACCGCGCGCCCGCGCCGATCGCGATGTCGGGGGCGATGGCGAGCACCGGCAGCGAGGGCGCTGCGACCCGAAGGCGCCGAAGATCGTCCAACCCCTCCCCGACAAGATCGATGACGGCTCCGTCGGCCCATTCCACACGTGAGGCGGCGCCGTCATAGCTGGTGACGAGGTTGCAGGTGCACCCGAGGTTGTCGACCTGCGCCTTGACCAGCTCGCCGAGCTGCGCGTCCTCGGTCAGCACCAGTACCCGCAGTTCCATGATCGCCCTCCTCCACGTCCCACCAGCATCTCATCAATCAGCGCCGCGCATAGCGTCGCGGTCGTGGAAGGCAACGATGTCAGCGTGGACGAACTGCGCGAGCAAGCACGGTCCTGGCTCGGCGAGAACCGCCACGTCGCACCCCGGGACTATGGAGCCATCCTGCCCCCCGATCTCGCGGAGGAAGGTCGCGCATGGCAGCGCCACTTGGCCGCGCACGGGTGGGTCGGGCTGCACTGGCCGACGAAGCACGGAGGGCGCGGGCTCACCCCGGAGCACACAGCGGTCTGGACCACCGAGTGTGCCCTCGCCGAGGTGCCGCCGTGGATCAACATGGTCGGACACGTGCTGGCGGGCGGCTCGATCCTTGCCTTTGGCACACCCGAGCAGCAGACGGCACACCTCCGGGGCATCCTCCACGCGGATCAGATCTGGTGCCAGCTGTTCTCCGAGCCCGGCGCTGGCAGCGATCTCGCCGGGCTGTCCACGACTGCGGTGCGAGACGGTGACGAGTGGGTGGTCAACGGTCAGAAGGTCTGGTGCTCCAATGGTCGCGTCGCGGATCGTGCCATCTTGCTGGCCCGAACGGATCCGAGTGCCCGACCGCACGCGGGCATCTCGTTCTTCCTCGTCAACATGCACCTCGCGGGCATCGACGTGCGTCCGCTGCGTCAGATGACCGGCGGTAGCGAGTTCGACGAGGTGTTCCTGGACCAGGTGCGACTTCCCGCCGACTCGCTGCTCGGACCGATGCATGGAGGGTGGGGCGTCGCGATGGCGACCCTGACCAACGAGCGCGGCCACATCGGCTCCGCCGGGATCTCCCTCGGCAGACGCCTCGACGCCATCGCCAGCCAACGGACCGCGGTGCCGGGCGATCCCATCGCTCAGGATCGGGTCGCCGAGCTCCTCAGCCGGGGCCGGGCGATCCAGGCCATGGGTCGGCGCCAAGGTCCGGTGGCATCCGTGGCGGCGAGTCTCGCCAAGCTTGGAGTCACCGAGCTGCTCTTCGACGCTGCGATGTTGGAGGCCGACCTGAGCGGTCCCGAGGCGATGCTGGACGGCGCGGTGGCGGCTCGCCTGCTGGGCGCGCCGGGTGGGCGCATCGCTGGTGGCACCACCGAGGTGCAGAAGAACATCATCGGTGAGCGCCTCCTCGGTCTGCCAAAGGAACCGAAGGCGTAGATCACACTCCGAGCACCGCCGCGGCCAGCCGGCGCATCACCCGTTCGGCCGTGGCCTGATTCCGGCCTCGACCGACGCGCAGCCCTTCCCAGGTGTTCCAGCTGAGCACAGCGTCGAGGCAGTCGAGGAGGTCGTCACGGTCGGCGATGTCGCCATCGAGCTCGGGCGCGAACGTGTGCGCCAGCTCCGCCCGGAGGAATCCCTGTCCGTCCCGCAATCGCGCCGTGATCTCCTCGGAGAACGGACCATGCACCTCTGCCGCTCGACGGATGGGCGTGACTGCTTCTAGAAGCAGGGCCCGCTGACGTACGAACTGATCCAGCCGGTCGTCCACGGGCAGCGTCGGCTCGACTGGGTACACCAGCACCGCGACCCGTTCCACGAGACGCTCGGCCACAGCAGCATGAAGGGTCTCGAGGTCATCGAAGTGCTGGAAGACCGAGCGCACCGATACGCCGGCCTGCTCGGCGACTCGGGGCGCCGTGGGTCGGAGGTCACCCAGCTCGAGCAGCGCGATCGTGGCGTCCACGATCGCCTCGCGGGTGCGGAGCGAGCGCAGGGTCCTGCCATCGGTGGCCACTGCGGCGTCGGAGGGTTGTTGCACGGCGCGTGCATACTACGTTTGGCCGACTCAGGGCTGCGGAGCCACCGGGGAGCCGTGGTGGGCCACGAGGCGCCAGCGCTCGCCAGCGCGCACGAACACGTTGAGCGCGGCCACCGTGCCCCCGCCCATCTCCGCGCTGATCAGGTTCTCGTCGACGGTGACCCACGCAGTGTCGGCGACCACCGCAACCACCTCGTCGGTGAGGATGAACTGGAGCGGGCTTGGGCCGCCGAAGAGCGCAAACCATGAACCGGACACTGCGCCCCACCCGCGGAGGGTGCGCCAGCCCGGATGGGTGCAGACCACCCGGTCGCTGTGCTCCCAGCAGTCCGACATGGCATCCAGGTCGCGCGACTCGAACGCCTCGTAGAACGCCTGATTCGTTGCCCGGACCGCCGCCTCATCCGGGGAATCAACCACCGGCAGATCCGGATCCGAAGTCGACGCCACGCTCTGACGCTATTCGCCTCACACCCCACCACCGAACGAGGATGCGCAGATGCGTCACGCTCCCACGGCTGATGGCCTCTCCCTCGGTCTTCACGAGCTCGGCCAAGGCGAGCGCCCCACGCTGCTCTGCCACGCCAACGGGTTCCATGGAGCCGTGTGGGAGCCCCTGGCCGCCGCGCTCGGGAGTGGGTTCGCCCGCTGGGCCGTGGACTTCCGAGCTCATGGCACCTCCGAGATCCCCGCTGGCTTTCCCCTCGGGTGGGATGAGTTCGGCGCGGATGTCTTGGCTGCCATCGATGCCCTGGCCCTGCCCCCGGGGGAGATCCTCGGCGTGGGTCACTCGATGGGCGGTGCCGCGCTGCTCATCGCCGAGCAGGTACGTCCGGGGACCTTCGCCGGGTTGTGGCTGTACGAGCCGATCACGCCGCCCCCGAACCCGATGCCCTCGACCGACGGAACGAACCCGATGGCCGATGGCGCCGAACGGCGGCGAGCGTCATTTGCTTCACACGCTGCCGCTCTCGCCAACTTCGCCTCGAAGCCACCGTTCAACGTGCTTCGGGCCGACGCATTGCACGCGTATGTCCGCCATGGATTCGTCCTGCGCGACGACAACGAGGTGCACATCGCCTGCCGGCCCGAGGACGAGGCGCGCATCTACCGCTCGGCCGGGGCCCACCATGCCTTTGCCCGACTCGACGAGGTGGCCTGCCCCGTCGTGGTGTGCTGCGGGCGCACCGAGCCTGGCCCCGCGCTGTTCGCCCCGGCCGCCGCCGAGGCGCTCCCCCGCGGCCGCCTTGATCGCATCGAAACGCTCGGGCACTTCGGTCCCCTCGAGGCTCCGACCCTCTGTGCGGCAGCGATCCGGGAGTTTGCGGCCTCCCTCCCTGCCCGTCCCTGATCGCTGTCACAGGCTGGGCATACCCTGAACCCATGCCGTTGCCCTTGCCCGTGAGCCTGTCCCCGTCCAAGGTGTCGTCCTTCACCGAGTGCGCCCTGGCGTTCAGGTTCTCTGCGATCGACCGTTTGCCCGAACCACCGTCCGTCGCCGCCACCCGAGGCACCCTGGTGCACGCAGCGCTCGAGCGGCTCTTCATGCTGGAGCCAGCGGAGCGCACGGTGGCTGCCGCGCACGACTGCCTCGCTGCAGCCAGCGCGGCCATGCGCGACGATCCGGACCTCACCGGCCTCGAGCTCGACGAAGCAGCCGAGGCAACCTTCCTCAGCGACGCCGCTGGGCTCGTCGACAAGTACTTCCGCCTCGAGGACCCAACCACCATCACCCCGATCGGCATCGAGCTGAAGCTCGAAGTCGACCTCGGCGGAATCCGCCTCCGAGGGATCATCGATCGCCTCGAGCTCGACGCCGATGGCGAGCTGGTGGTCACTGATTACAAGTCGGGCCGCGCACCCGGGGAGAAGCAGGAGCAACAACGTCTCGCCGGCGTGGCGTTCTACTCACTGCTCTGTGAGCGCCTGTTCGGGCGTCGACCCGCCAAGGTCCAGCTCCTCTACCTCGCCGATCCCGTCGCCATCATCTCCATCCCCACGGATCGCTCCACGCGAGGGGTCGAGCGCAAGCTTGCCGCCGTGTGGACCGCGGTCGAACGGGCATGCGAGCGCGAGGACTTCCGACCCAACCCGTCCCGGTTGTGCGACTGGTGCGCGTTCAAGGCCTACTGCCCGTCCTTCGGCGGAGAGATCGCCCTGGCCGACGCGCACCGCACCCAGCTCGCCCTGGTCTGAGCCCTGGGCACTTCGCCCACTACCCTCCGCGCTGTGCCCATGCCCCTCGCCCGCGCCAAGGAGGCCGTCAAAGCCTTCGACGATGCGGTAGACCGACGCTTCGATCGATTGCGGGGCAACAGGGCGCTCGATCGGATGATGTACAGCGCATCGGAGCTGGGCGACTGGTCGCTCATCTGGCACCTGATCGGCGCCAGCCAAGCGCTGCTCCCCGGCCGGGATCCGATGACGGCCGTCCGACTCTCGGCCATCCTGGGCGCCGAGTCGC
Source organism: Acidimicrobiales bacterium (assembly GCA_040902805.1). Classification (GTDB taxonomy): domain Bacteria; phylum Actinomycetota; class Acidimicrobiia; order Acidimicrobiales; family VFJN01; genus VFJN01. Next base: position 9,328 of record JBBDWQ010000019.1, on the reverse strand, counting down.
TGCTAGTGAACGGCGTCATCAAGAGCCTCTTCCGACGCAACCGACCGATCTGGGGGGACGACGATGCGCCCCCGCGCCCGCACCACCTCCGTACGCCGCTGTCGAGCAGCTTCCCGTCGGGCCACGCCAGTGCCGCTTTCACGGCAGCAGGAGTGTTGGCCCAGGGCGATCCGCTCTGGCCGCTCTACTACGGCGTGGCTGTCGTCGTCGCGTCGAGCCGGGTGTACGTGAAGATCCATCATGCATCCGACGTGGCCGCAGGAGCGCTGGTCGGCGTAGCCCTCGGAGCGTCGGCCCGTCGGCTCTGGCCCAAGCCATGACGGAAGGAATACCTCACGCCGTGGCACCGTTGGGCCAAGATGTGACTGACTCGCCGCTGTCGTTCGCCGTGACCTGGGACTACCGCTGCCCGTTTGCACGCAACACCCATGAGCACCTCGTGGCCGGGCTGCGCGGCGGCGCTGACTGGCATGTCACCTTTGTGCCGTTCTCGCTTGGTCAGGTCCACGTCCCCGAAGGCGAACCCGACATCTGGGATCACTGGCGTGATGACACAGGGCTCCTCGCTCTGCAGGCAGGCACTGTCGTCCGCGACCGGTACCCCGATCAGTTCCTCGATGTCCACGAGGCCCTGTTCGCTCTGCGCCACGATCACGCGGGCCACCTCCGGGACGAGGCTGCTGTCCGGGGAGTGCTCGACGTGCAGGGCGTCGATGCCAACGCCGTCTTCGCTGCGATCGATGCCAACGACGCGATCATCACCGTGCAGCAGGAGCACGAACAAGCGGTCAAGGATCACCGCGTCTGGGGCGTTCCCACCTTCATGGTCGGTGATCGAGCCGCCTTCGTGCGGCTGATGGATCGCCCACAGGGTGATACTGCCCATGCCATCGGTTCGATCGAGCGCGTCGTCGAGCTTCTGTCGTGGACCGAGCTGAACGAGTTCAAGCACACGTCAGTGCCCCGCTGAGGACACGACGCTAAGTCGGCACTAGCGTTCGACCATGAGCGGCGCCCGCGAGATTCGTGCTGATCGTCGAATGACCGACGTCGAGGCGCTCATGTGGAACCTCGAGAAGGATCCGCATCTCAGCGCGTCGATCGCGAACATCACCGTGCTGGACACGTTCCCGGACATGGCGCGCCTTCGATCCCGTCTCGATCACGCCATCGTCATGATCCCCCGACTGCACCAGCGAGTGGTCCCGGCACTCGGACGCCTCGCCCCACCGGAGTGGCGCGACGACCCCGAGTTCGACCTCGACTACCACCTGCAGACGATCGCGCTCCCCGGCCCGGGTTCGATGCGTCAGCTCCTCGACGTGGCGGCGTCGATCATCAACCGCCCGTTCGATCGCACGAGGCCGCTGTGGGAATTCGTCATCGTCGAAGGGCTCGTGGGGGGTCGGGCAGCGATGATCCAGAAGCTCCACCACGCCATCACCGACGGCGAGGGCGGCATCCGCATGTCCGAGCAGTTCATCGACTTGTCGCGCGACGCCACCCAACCGATCGCCGCTCCACGGCCTCCGCCCGCCAGCGTCGACGCCAACCTTCTCGAAACCACCGTGGAAACGCTCACCCACAACCTCCGGCGCGGCCTGGGTGTCGCCCGGCGCGGAGTGGAGGGCGCCGTCGAGATCCTCCAGCACCCCTCCCGGATGATCGGCCTGGGCAGCGAGGGCGTGGAGCTCGCCCAATCAGCGGTCCGTCAGCTCATGGTGACCGACCCGGCCCGCTCACCCATGTGGACCGACCGATCACTTCGACGGCACCTCGAGGTCTTCCGAGTTCCGTTCGAGGATGCTCGAGCCGCGGCCAAGGCGCTCGGCGGCAGCCTCAACGACCTGTTCGTCACTGCGGCAGCCGGTGGAGCAGCCACCGTGCACCGTGCCGCCGGCCTATCGATCGACGAGCTCCGCATCTCGATGCCAGTCAGCACCCGTCACGACGGGTCAGCCGGCGGCAACTCGTTCACCCCCACCCGGGTCCTCATCCCTGCGGGCATCGTGGACCCGGGCGAGCGATTTGCCGCCATTCAGAGCCGGCTCGCGCCCGTGAAGGCCGAAAAGGCGCTCGGCGCAGTCGGCGCAGTGGCCGGCTTCGCCAACCTGTTGCCAACATCTCTATCCGTGCGGATGGCACGCCAGCAGGTCGAGACCGTGGACTTCGCCATCTCCAACGTGCGAGGTGCACCGTTTCCGCTGTTCATCTCCGGCGCGCTCATTGAAGCCAACTACCCGATCGGACCCACCGGCGGTACGGCCTGGAACCTGACCCTGATGTCCTACAACGGGTCACTCGACATGGGGCTCAATGCGGACCTGGGCGCGGTCATCGACCCGGCAGGTCTCCGCGCCGCCGTGGAGGCGGAGTTCGCCGCTCTTCTGGCTCTGGCCTAGGCCTCGACGAGCGGGGGCACTGCAGCGGCCATCTCGGCGGCCGTGAGCAGCATGCGCACATCGAGGAGCAGATCGGAGATCTCGTCCGTCGACACAAGTTCCCGGTGCAGCAGGTCGGCGAGCCCACCGTCGATGAGGCGAAGTGCCTCGTCGATCACGGCCTCATCGATCACCTTGCTGTCCGCGTGGCCCGCCTGCGTGATGACGTCCTCAGTCTCAGTCATTGCCTGCACGATACCCCTCCGGTGTGACAAGGAGACGACATGGCCGGATTCGGGACCTGCGGTCGCCGCCTCTAGCCTGAAGCCATGGGGTACCAGCGGGTCTCGCGGCTCGGACGCGGCGGGATGGGCGTCGTCGACCTCGCGTTGGCCCCTGACGGGACCGAGGTCGCCCTCAAGCGGCTCACCCTCCATGGGTCAGCAGATGACATCGCTCGGGCCCGGCAGCGGATCGAGAGGGAGGTCGAGGTTCTCAGCAACCTCGAGCATCCCAACATCGTGCCCCTGCTAGCGGTCCTCGAGGAAGACGACGAAGTCACCCTCGTCATGCCTTACCTCACCGGCGGCACGCTCGCCGATCGCGTCGCTCGCGGCGGACCTCTCCCACCCGATCAGGTCGAGGCCCTGGCCGCTGCGCTCAGCGGCGCGCTGGCGGCCGCGCATCGGGCTGAAATCGTCCACCGCGATGTGAAGCCCGCCAACGTCCTGTACGACGGCGACGAGGCCCCGCACCTGGCCGACTTCGGGGTCGCCAGCTCCCGGGACCACACCGTTGGGTTGACCGCGCTGGGCACGGTGGTCGGGACGCCCGGGTTCATGGCTCCCGAGCAAGCTCGAGGTGACGAAGCCGGCCAGGCAGCCGACGTCTTTGCCCTGGGCGCCACGTTGCTGTTCGCGGCCACGGGGAACGGGCCGTATGGCCGCGGTGCACCAGACCTGCTCATGGTCCGAGCAGCCCAGGGCAAGGTCGAACCGGTCCCTCGGTCCTTGCCCGCCGGGCTGCGCAGGTCGCTCGACTCGATGCTCGACCCGCGACCAGACCGACGCCCGTCGGCGGCGGCCCTCGCTGGCGGCACCGACGGGACGGCAGTGCTCAGTGCGGTGGCACGACAGCTCCGGCGCCGCTGGCCTGTGTGGGTGGGTGTTGCCATCCTCAGCACGGTGGCCATGCTCGCTGGGGTCCTCGTTGCGTCGCAGGAGACTGCCGATCCGGTGGCGCTCACGACCACCACCGACCGGCCCGCCACCACCGCCTGTGCGGCGCTGCCATACCAGCCCTGCGGCGCATCCCAGCCCGCCGCGGGCACCGACGGCACCCACTGCCTGCCTGACTTCGCTGACTACGACGAGGACGCGACCAACGGGTGCGAGGCGACCGGAGACGGGCTCGCAGACAACACCCCGTTCCCGGAGGGCGCCGAGCCGATACGGGGCACGATCGTCCCTCGTGATGACGTCGACACGTTCGCCATGGCGGTCGGCGACGGCTACCAGCTGCTTTGCGACGGTCAGTTCACCGTCACCTTGACCGCGCCGGCCGGGATGACGCTGCGGCTCGAAGTGCTCGACGGCGAGGAGGTATTGGGGCAGACGACGAGCGCCGATGGGGTGCCCGCCTCTGTGCGCTTGCGCGAGCGGGAATGCCTCGGCTCCGACGCGCGAGAACTCACCGCCCAGGTATCACCGATCGGCTCCGACCGCGCCGCGGCGCCGTACCGCTTGGAGCGATCCGGCAGCTTCTGAGCGCCGGGTAGGGTCGCCGCGATGGGAATGGAACGAGCGGGGGTGACCTTCGCCAGCCTCATGGGCCTTGGACCCCAGGTCGCCGTGCAGACGGCTCGGTTGGCAGAAGACGTCGGCTACACCTCGTACTGGACGGCTGAGACCACCGGGCCAGAGGCGTTCTCCTTGCTCGCCGCGGCTGGCGCGGCCGCGCCGTCGCTCGCTCTGGGAACTGGAGTGCTGGCGCTTCAGCTCCGGTCGCCGATGGTCGTCGCGATGGCGGGGGCGACACTCCAGGCGCTGCACCCTGACCGCGAGATCTTCTTGGGCGTGGGCATCTCGTCGCCGGTTGTCGCCACGCGCTGGCACGGGATGCCCTATAGCGATCGGCCGCTCGGTCAGACCCGCGAGTACGTCACGTTGCTGCGGGCCTGCCTGTCGGGCGAGAAGGTCGACTTCTTGGGTGATCACTACGAGGTGAAGGGATTCCGCCTCGGTATCAAGCAGGGCGAGCGCACGCCGAAGATCGTCGTCGGTGCGCTCAACCCGAAGATGCTCGCCATGGCCGGCGAGCTGGCTGACGGCGTGCTCCTCAACTACCTCCCGGCCTCCCACGTGCCATGGTCGGTGGAGCAGGTGCGCACGGGGGGCGATGCGGCGATCTATGCCTACGTGCACGCTGGGATCTGCGAGCGCGAGGAGGGCATCGAGCTCGCCCGACGCGACCTGTTCTCGTACGCGGTGGTCGACTCGTACGCCCGCAACTTCGAGCGGGCGGGGTTCACCGAGGAGGTGACTGCGGTTCGTGAGGCCCATGCAGCGGGCGATCGAGCGGCAGCGCTGGCAGCGGTGTCGGACCGCATGGTCGACGCGATCGATGTGATGGGCGATGCCGACACCGTGCACGCCACGATGCAGGCGTATGTCGACGCCGGCGTCGACGTGCCTGTCCTCATGCCGCTGCCGTGGGGAGCCGACCGCTGGGCGTCCGCCGACCTCGCCATCCGAGCCGCGGTCGGCAAAGCCTGACATGGAACTGACGGACAAGGTTGCGTTTGTCACTGGCGGAGCCGGTGGCATCGGGCGGGCGCTGTGCGAGCGGTTCATTGCCGAGGGTGCCCGCGGCGTGGCGGTGATCGACCTCGATGCCAGCGCAGCGATCGAGGTGGCAGGCGAGCTCGGTCCCATCGCGATCGGACTTGGCGCCGACGTCGGCAACGAGGCGGCGCTCATCGCGGCAGTGCGAACGATCGAATCGCGCATCGGGCCAATCGACCTGATGGTGAGCAACGCCGGTATCGGGACGATGCAAGGTATCGACGCACCGACGGAGGCGTGGCAGCAGATCTGGGACGTCAACGTGATGGCCCACGTGTTCGCGGCGCGGGCCGTGATCCCCGGGATGGTCGCGCGGGGCCAGGGCTACATCCTCAACACCGCCTCAGCGGCTGGCCTCCTCGCGCAGATCGGCGATGCGCCCTACAGCGTCACCAAGGCTGCGGCACTTGCCTTCGCAGAGTGGCTCGCGATCACCTACGGCGACGATGGCATCAAGGTGTCGTGCCTGTGCCCACAGGGCGTGAACACCAACATGGTGCGCCAGGCCGCCTCAGGCGCTTCGGGTGGTGTGGTGATCGCTCAGGGCCTCATCGAGCCCGAAGCGGTGGCCGAGGCCGTCATCGCTGGTCTGACCGCCGAGCAGTTCCTGATCCTCCCCCACCCTGAGGTGCACGAGTTCGTGCAGCGCAAGGCAGCCGACCCCGACCGCTGGCTCAGCGGGATGCGCAAGCTCCAGCGCCGCGTTCGAGACAGCCTGGCGTGATACCGGAGAAGCCGGCCCCCGCCGCACTCGCAGAGTCCGCTCTGGTCGAGGTCGGACTCCGACCTGGAGACCGGGTGCGGTTCCGCCAGCGCGACGGCGGTTCGTGGAAGGAGGGCACCGTGGAGCGGCGTGAACGAGACGGTTCGATCGGCGTGCGCGACCAGCGCGGCGCCGCTCGCGCCATCACGATCGATCGTCTGCAGGTCCGGGGCATCGGCAAGCGCGGCGGCGCCATCTGGGAGCCAGTAAGCGAGCGGGCCAATCGCGACGAGCAGCTCGGCCTCTTGTAGCCGCCGTGGAGGAGCACCACGACTTCACACAGGTCGCAGCGACCGATCTACCGATCGCGCTGGCCGACCTCCATAGGACCTTGCCCGTCGACGCGTCACTCGAGCTCCGCACTCAGGGCGACCGTGCACGCATCGCCGACATCGTGGTCGGTGCCGGGTTCGCCCGCGAGGCCGACGAGCCGGACCTGCGAGTCTGTCGCCTCCGAACCCTCCCGGACACGGTTCGCGCTGGCATGCGGTTGCTGGTCTGCGGTCTGAACCCCAGCCTGCGAGCAGCTGATGCAGGGGTCGGTTTCGTCACCCCAGGCAACCGCTTCTGGCCTGCTGTCCTCGCGGCTGGACTCGTGTCTCGAGATCGGGACACCCGCCACGCGCTCCTCGGCCATGACATCGGCATGACCGACCTCGTGAAGCGCGCGACCCCTCGGGCTGACGCCATCACGCGAGCCGAGTACCGCGACGGCCTGGCCCGTCTCGACCGGCTCTGCGCTTGGCTGCAGCCGGGTGCGGTCTGCATGGTGGGTCTGGCCGGTTGGCGCGCCGCGGCCGACCGCCGGGCGACGGCAGGCTGGCAACCGCAGCGCCTCGGCGATCGGCCCGTGTACGTCATGCCGAGCACCAGCGGCCTGAACGCCGCGACGAGCCTCGACACCCTGGCCGAGCACCTCCGCACGGCCTCCACACTTGACCGACCGGTCAAGTAAGGTCCCGCGCATGGGAGTACGCCTAGAACCGATCGACGAGTACATGCACGAGCTCGGCCCCGAGTCGAACTTCAACGAATCCATGTACTTCAACCTCTATGACCCCAAGCAAGGAGTGGGCGGTTGGTTCCGGTGCGGCAATCGCGCCAATGAGGGCTACGCCGAGATGACGGTGTGCCTGTACCTGCCAGGCGGCCGAGTCGCCTTCATGTACAAGCGCCCCGAGATCGACAACAACGACGCCTTCGACGCGGGCGGAATCCGCTTCGATGTGATCGAGCCCTTCAAGCGTCTCGACGTGACGTACTCGGGCAAGGTCGTGATCCTCGACGAGCCGCTGCAGATGGCCGACCCGAAGACGGCGTTCACGAACAACCCCTACGCCGAGTGCCAGGTACGCATCGAATACTCGGGCGTCTCGGCCATGTTCGGCGGCGAGCCCGACGAACCGCACGAGAAGCCGGGTGAGGAGTTCGCCAAGGGCCACTACGAGCAGCTCATCGCGGGCAAGGGCAGCATCCGCGTCGGCGACGAAGAGTGGGAGGTCGACGGCTTCGGTCTGCGCGATCACTCATGGGGCCCGCGCTACTGGCAGGCGCCCTTCTACTACCGCTGGCTCACCGCCAACTTCGGCGCCGACTTCGGCTTCATGGGCTCACGCGTCGCCCGCCGCGATGGCGACGGCACTCGGGGCGGCTTCGTGTGGGAGAACGGCGAGCTCCACCTGTGCCGCGAGTTCGAGATTGCCACCGACTGGCAGGGCGAGGACACGTACCACCAGGGCATCACGGCCACGCTGCGCTCCGGCGACAAGGAGTGGAAGGTCACCGGCAAGGTGCTCAACCTCATCCCCTTGCGCAACCGCCGCCCCGACCCGAACACCGGCGACATGCTCGTCACCCGCATCAGCGAGGGCATGACGGAGTGGACGCTCGACGACGGGCGGACGGGCTACGGACTCTCCGAGTACCTCGACCAGATCATCGACGAACGCCCCGTCGGCATCGCCGAGTAGCTACGCCCCGCGAAGCGGGAGCGCGATGGCCTGTTCGGCGCGGACGCGGATGGCGTCTCGGAGTGGCTCCGGTTTGGAGCGAAGCTCGCGGCCGTAGGGGCTCGTGAAGGTGAGCTCGTCGTCGGCGTTGCCGGTGATCTCCCAACCGCCTTCATGGACGAGCCGGTGGTGGTGCCAACACAACCCGGCCAGATTCTGGGCATCGGTCGGTCCGCTGTCTCGAGTCCAGTGGCGGATGTGGTGGATCTGTTGGCTCCGCCGATTGCAGCCGGGGAACCGGCACAGGCAACCGTCTCGTTGACGAATCCTCCGACGCAGCCAACGGGGTGGGACGCGACTGGTGCGACCGATGCCCACGGTGGTGCCATCGGGAGCGTCGACCGAGTACTCGATCCGGGCGTCACAGAGGTGGCGGAGCACGGATTCGGTGGGGATCTGCATCCCATCGATGGAGCCGTTCCCGTCGCGCAGCCCGTCAACGACCGCGGCATCGGCGTGAACCACGACCATGCAGATCTCGGGATCAGCATCGTCTGCCAACCGTTGGGTGGCGAGCTCGCCAAGGGCGTCGGCCCGGCGCATGTCGAGCGGATCCCACATGCCGGTCTCGGGGTTGGGACCGTAGGAGTCGGCGATGCGGTCGAGGACGGCATCGACGTGGGCAGCTTCAGCATCGGGGAGGAAGCCGCTGTACCGACGCCCACCCATCTCGTGATCGGGCCGGGACCGGAAGCTCCGCCGGGCGTGCGCCTGGCGGGCCTCGCGCTTGGTGCGCAACCGGTGCTGACGAGCAAGCAGCTCGATCTGCGCTGCCGAGAGGCCCTGCAACCGTTGGGCCATGTCCTCATCGGTGTCCGGCGTGACGAACGTCGATGCCGGCACCACCTGATCCCACGATAGCAACCCCGAAGCGAACGCCTCGCGAAGATGCGGCAGAGCATCGAGCTTGGCCCCGACCCGCACGATCGCCTTTGCCGTGGCCGACGCCACACGCGCGGTCGCCTCGACGGACGCCGACATGGCAGTGGCACCATCGGCTCGCCAGTCCTCCTCGAGGTCCGCAGCCATCACCACATCGAGTAGCTCAGCCCGCGTCGCGCACTCCAACGCGGTCAGCTGCTCGATCGCGATCTGCCGCTCGGCTGGCGTGCAGGATCGATAGGCGAGGACCCGAGCGGAGCACTCGGTCGACTCGGACATCAGGCACCTCCTCGCACGCGAAATGACAGCGGAACGGGGATCCCACGATCCCAAGAGGAGGCCGAACGCCTTCGATCAGTGTATCGAACTGGAGTTCGTGCCGCAACCCAGAATCATCCGAAAGACCCCGCCTGACAGCCTCAGTAACGCCCTGTGGCATCGCGGGCGCGG